>NZ_JBFTEH010000010.1:0-186660 GCF_041027365.1 Jiella sp. M17.18
GAAGACACATGGCGCCGCATCGGCGCTCTGGTGGAAACCATCCAGCCCGCCGAATGCGCCAACTACTTCGCCAACGCCGGCTACGCTTCCGTCAAACCGTGAAACGCTCTAGCCGCCTGGATCCCGGTTCTCGAGCCGAAGCCGAGGCGCTCCGCCGGCGCGGCCGGAAACGGCCTCATGAAGGGCCGCTGCCGGCCGCGATCAGAGCCAGTGCTTGTAGCGGAAGAAGAACAGCGGAACCACCGCGGAGACCACCATCAGGCCGAGGGCATAGGGGTAGCCGAACGTCCAGTTCAGCTCCGGGATGATCTTGAAGTTCATGCCGTAGATCGAGGCGATGAGGGTCGGCGGCAGGAAGGCGACGGCGGCGACCGAGAAGATCTTGATGATGGCGTTCTGCTCGATCGAGATCATGCCGACGGTGGTGTCGAGCAGGAAGGTCGTCTTGTTGGAGAGGAACGACACGAAGTCGTTCAGCGAATGCACGTCGCGGATCATCGCCTTGACCCGCAGCTTGGCGTCCTTGGTCGGTTTGCGGCCGTCGAGGACGAGCTGCATGAACGGCAGCAGCCGGTCGATGGTGGCAAGGCTCTCGCGCACGCGCGAGGTCAGGTCGCCGGCCGCGCCGATCCGCCGCAGCAGCGACTTGAAGTCGTCGGTGCCGGTCGGGTGCTTCTGCTTGGAGGAGGAGAAGACGTCCTCACCGATGCGGTCGAGATCGGCGGAGATGGCTTCGAGGAGATCGGCGACCCGGTCGATCACCGTTTCCAGGAGGCCGATCAGGATCGACTGCGCGGTGGCGCGCCGCTCCGGGGCCGACGCCGTCATCTCGGAAAGGGCAATCTGCCCGTCGTCCTGAAGAATGCCGTTGCCGTTGGGCCGCCCGGAAGGGGAGGTGTCGCGGCAGAGCTTGGCCGAGAAGATCGCGAAGCTCTTCGGCTCGCTGTAGCGCAGGGTGACGAGGCGCTCGTGGACGAGGATGAAGGTCACGGGCGCAAAGCCCGGATGGCCGCTGTCGAGGCCGTAGACGACGGCCGCGGTCATGAAGTCCGCGCCGTCCTCGGAATAGAGCCGGCTGGACACCTCGATCTCGCGCATCTCCTCGCGGGTCGGGACGTCGATGCCGCAGAGATGCTCGATCGCGGCGACCTCCTCGGGCGAAGGGTCCTTGAGGTCGAGCCAGATCGCGCCCCGCGGCAGGTCCCCAGCCGCCACCGGGCGCCGCCTGATGCGCGCGCCCTCCGCCTCATACGCCTCGATCACGCCATCGTCTCCGTGAAGTCCCTGAACCAGCGGGCCGCGCTGTCCTCGCTCACCGCGCCGGCGGCGACGTCCATCACGAACTGATAGAGCATCCCGTTGTCGGCGGTGATCCGATATCCGTGTTTCATCAAGAAGACAGCCGAAACGACGATCGCCGTCCGCTTGTTGCCGTCCACGAAGGGACGGTTGCGGGCAAGGCCATAGAGATAAGCCGCCGCCAGTTCGAACACATCGGGATCGGCGTAGGCCGCCTTGTTCTGCGGGCGGTCGAGGGCGGACTGCAGCAGCCCCACCTCGCGAATGCCGCGCGCGCCGCCGAAGCGGTCGATCTGCTCGCTATGGAAGGCTTCCGCACTCGCCTGCGAAATCCACCGCCACGTCACTTGGCGAGCTTTGCCAAGGCGTCCCGGTACTTGTCCATGAACACCCGCGCATGGGCCAGTTCCACCTCGAAGTCGGAGGTTGCCTTGACGAGTTTGATCTCATCGCCGGAGACGATGGCGCTCAGCCGGTCGCCCGTGGCGAAACCGACCTGCTCCAGGATCTCCTTGGGCAGGATGACTCCATCGGAATTGCCGATCTTGCGCACAACAGTGTTCATGACGGAGGCCTTCGAAGCAGAGAACCGCGCTACTTGCGTGTTATAACTAGCGTTTTACCGCCGCCACGGCAAGCCGCCTCACTCGGCCGCAAGCGCGTCGTGGCCGAGTCGGCGGGACAGGTCCCGGATCAGGCTCTCCGCCGCCTCGGCGATCACCGTGCCGGGCAGGAAGATCGCCGCCGCACCGGCCTCGCGCAGCGCCGGGATGTCCTGCGGCGGGATCACCCCGCCGACGACGATCATGATGTCGCCGCGTCCTTCCGCCTCGAGCGCCTGGCGCAGCTCCGGCACCAGCGTCAGATGCCCGGCCGCCAGCGAGGAGGCGCCGACGATGTGGACGTCGTTCTCGACCGCCTGGCGCGCGACCTCTTCCGGCGTCTGGAACAGGGGCCCGATGTCGACGTCGAAGCCGAGATCGGCGAAGGCCGAGGCGATCACCTTCTGGCCGCGGTCGTGGCCGTCCTGACCCATCTTGGCGACGAGGATGCGCGGACGGCGCCCCTCCGCTTCGGCGAAGGCTTCGGACAGCGCCTGCACGGCCTTGATGCGATCCGACATGGCGCCGGCCTCCCGCTTATAGACGCCCGCGACGATCTGGTTCGTCGCGACGTGCCGCCCGAACACCGTCTCCAGCGCCGCCGAGATCTCGCCGACCGTCGCCCTGGCCCGCGCCGCCGCGATCGACAGCTCCAGGAGATTGCCGGAGCGATCGGAGGCCGCCTTCGCCAGCGCCGCGAGCGCAGCCCGCGTCGCCGCGTCGTCGCGCTCGGCCTTCAGCCGCTCCAGCTTCTCGATCTGCTGGCGGCGCACGCCGGCATTGTCGACCCTGAGGACGTCGATCTCCTCCTCGCCGCCGGCGCGGTACTTGTTGACGCCGACGACCGTCTGCGCGCCGGAATCGATGCGGGCCTGCGTCTTCGCCGCGGCCTCCTCGATCCTCAGCTTCGGCAGGCCGCGCTCGATCGCCTTGGCCATGCCGCCCATCGCCTCGACCTCGTCGATATGCGCCATCGCCTTCTCGGCGAGGGCATGGGTCAGCCGCTCGACATGTGCCGAGCCGCCCCAGGGATCGATCAGCCGCGTCGTGGCGGTCTCGTGGGCGAGGACGAGCTGGGTGTTGCGGGCGATGCGGGCGGAGAAGTCGGTCGGCAGCGCCAGCGCCTCGTCAAAGGCGTTGGTGTGAAGCGACTGGGTGTGCCCCTGCGTCGCCGCCATCGCCTCGACGCAGGTCCGCACGACGTTGTTCATCACGTCCTGCGCCGTCAGCGACCAGCCGGAGGTCTGCGAATGGGTGCGCAGGGAGAGGGAACGCGGGTCCTTCGGCGCGAAGGTCTTTTGCATCAGGCTCGCCCAGATCAGCCGGCCTGCCCTGAGCTTGGCGATCTCGGTGAAGACGTTCATCCCGATCGCCCAGAAGAAGGATAGGCGCGGCGCGAAGCTGTCGATCGACAGCCCGCTCGCAACGCCCGCCCGGGCGTATTCGATACCGTCGGCGATGGTGTAGGCGAGTTCCAGGTCCGCCGTCGCCCCTGCCTCCTGCATGTGATAGCCGGAGATCGAGATCGAGTTGTATTTCGGCATGTGCTTCGAGGTGTAGGCGAAGATGTCCGAAATGATCCGCATCGAGGGCTCGGGCGGGTAGATGTAGGTGTTGCGGACCATGAACTCCTTGAGGATGTCGTTCTGGATGGTCCCGGCGAGATCCTTCTGCGCGACGTCCTGTTCCTCGGCGGCGGCGATGTAGAGCGCCAGCACCGGCAGGACGGCGCCGTTCATGGTCATCGACACGGTCATTTCGTCGAGCGGGATGCCGTCGAAGAGTTCGCGCATGTCGATGATGGAATCGATCGCGACGCCGGCCATGCCGACATCGCCGGCGACGCGCGGATGGTCGCTGTCGTAGCCGCGATGGGTGGCGAGGTCGAAGGCGATCGACAGACCCTTCTGGCCCGCCGCGAGATTGCGGCGGTAGAAGGCGTTGGACTCGGCCGCTGTCGAAAATCCCGCATATTGCCGGATCGTCCAGGGCTTCTCGACATACATGGTCGGGTACGGGCCGCGGATATAGGGCGCGATGCCGGGCCAGGTGTCGAGATAGGGAAGGTCCGCGATGTCGCCGCCGGAGGATGCGGCGGGCAGGGCGATCCCCTCCGCCGTCTCGATGTCCGCAAGGGCCTGTCGGTCGGCGACGCCGCTCGCCGGACGGGCCCAGGCGAGCCGCGAGAAGTCGGGAACGCGGCTCATCGGGCGGTCTCCACGGCTTCGCTGAGACGACAGGGGGCGAGAGGCTCGCAGGCGATCCCACCGGTCGTCGCGACGGCGGCGACGGTCGGCTCCGCCTCAATGAGGGCGTGCACGCGCTCGGCATCCGGCGGATAGAGGTTGGCGCCGACGATGCCGGCTTCGCCTTCGTCCAGCTTATGCCGGGCGGCCGCCCGGGCGTCGGCGATTCGGCCCTGCAGCGCTCCGGAGGCAAGGCTCGCGGCGATCCCGCCGTCCGCCTCGATCTTCTGGAATTCGCCCCAGGCGACTTCCGCGGTGAGGTCGGTCAGCGCCTCGATCGCCCCGGAGCCGGCCGCCGGATCGACGAGCCGCGACAGCCCCGTCTCTTCCTGGAGGATCAGCTGCGTGTTGCGCGCGAGCCGCCGCGCCGCGGGATCGGCAAGCCCGAGCGGCGCCGTATAGGGCAGGACCGACAGGCTGTCGGCGCCGCCGGCGCCGGCCGCAAAGGCCGCGACGGTGGCGCGCAGGATGTTGGTGTGCGGGTCCTTCGCCGCCATCATCCGCCAGGATGTCTCGGCGTGGATGCGGGCGGGCGGCGGCGCGGCCTCGCCGCAGGCTTCCAGCACCCGCGCCCAGAGGAGGCGCAGCGCGCGCAGCTTTGCGATCTGTTCGAACTCGGTCTGGTCGACCGGCAGGGTGAAGCCGATCGCACCGGCGGCCTCGGCAAGGCTCAGCCCCGCCGCTTCGAGGCCGCGCAGATGTTCCACCGCCACGGCGAGAACCGCGCCGAGCTCCTGCCCCGCGGTCGCGCCGGCATCGTGATAGATCCGCCCGTCGGCCTCGACGATGCGGCCGCGAAAGCCGCGTTCGCGGACCGCCCGGGCGAAATCGGCGGCCTGCCGCCGCATCGCGGCCGCGTCGCCCGCCAGCCGGCCATCGAAAGCGGCGACGGCGAACGGGTCACGGCAGAGATCGACTGCCAACGTCTCGATGCCCTGTCCCCTGGCTCCCGCAAGCGCTTCGATCGCTTCGGCGGCCCCGCCGATGTCGCGGCAGGGCTCGATCCGCAGCGCGATCATCTCCAGCCGGACGCCGTCGAGGGCGCGGCGGACCGCCTCTGCCTCGGGAGCAAGGCCGAAGCCGCGCCCGGCGAGCGAGCCGGCGAAGGCGAGGGCGAGGCCGGAGGCGCCGCCCGCCAGATCCTCGCGCGCCTGGCCGCCGGCCCGTTCGGCATCGGGATCGTCCAGCCGCTGGAAGACCGTCCAGGGCCGGCTGCCCGCCCGGGCCAGCGGCTCGGCATCGGCCTTGCGGGGATAAAGCGGCCCGTAGACGAAGCCGTCTGCGGCACGGGTCGACAGCGTCTCGAAGCTCTTGCCCTTCAGCGATTTCGCAACGAGCGCACGCCACTCGGCCGCATCGGCCGCGGCAAAGGCGACAGTCTCCATCCGAACCTCGTCCTCCCCGACTTCCCTGGTTTCGGCGTCCCCGCTCCGCAGGCCGACACGAGCGGCCGGCGGCACCGGCGTCGGCGAGCCCGCCAGGGGCGTTGTCACGAACAGAGATAAGGCAGATCGGCCCGGGGCGAAATGCGGCCTTCGCAGCATCGGGCAGCCGTTCCGGCCGCGGCAGCCTCAGTCCCGGGCGAGGATCGTCTCGGCCGGCGCCGTCAGCGTCCAGACGACGCCGCCCGGCGCATAGTCCATGTCCACCGTTCCGCCGAGCCCGCGTGCCGTCATCTTCTGCGTCACGAGCGTGCCGAAGCCGGACCGCTTCGGCGGAACCACCGGCGGGCCGCCGCTCTCGCGCCAGACGAGAGTGAAGACCTCGGTCAGCGACCAAGAAATCCGCACACGCCCCTCCGGCTTCGACAGGGCGCCGTATTTCGCCGCGTTCGTCGCCAGTTCGTGCAGGGCAAGGCCGATCGTCTGCGCCGCCGTCGAGTTCAGCGGTGTGTCCACCCCGCAGCTGTCGATCTGCTCGGAGTCCGAGCCGAACGCCTTCAGCTGCATGGCGATCAGTTCCTCCATGTCGACGCTGTGCCAGCCGCGGCCGGCCAGCAGGTCGGCGGAGCGGGCGAGCGAGGCGAGCGCCTCCGACAGCGTGTCGAGGAACTGGCCGGTGTCGGCGCTCTCCTTCGCCGCGCGCCGGGCGATGGCGGCGATCAGCGCATACTGGTTCTTCGCCCGGTGCGTCATCTCGCGCATCAGGAAGCGGTTCTGCTCCTCAGCCTCGCGGCGCTCGCGCGAGGCCTGCGCCAACACCTTCGAGACCTGGCCGACTTCGGCGATGTCGGTGGAGATGGTGTTGGCCGGGCGCCCCTTGCCGATCTGCTCGGCCTGGTTGGCGAGCGCCAGGATGGGCTCGGCGATCCGCCGGCCGAAGATGATTCCGAGCGCGACGCTGAAGGCGAGGAGCAGGAAGCCGGCCCCGAGCAGCAGGATCCAGGAGCGGTAGGTCGGCCCGTCGATCACCGCGCTCGGCACCGCGACCGTGGTCGTCCAGCCCGACAGCGAGGAGACGGTGGACGCCTCGATCAGGCTGGTCGAGGCGCCGGAGCCGATCGCCTCGATGATCGAGGGGTTGTCGTAGGAAATCCCCTGGCGCGACTCCATCTTGCCGCCGCTGGTGACCGCGGCGAAGACGCGGTGGCCTTCGGAGTCCTTGATGATCGCGGACCATTCGCGCGGCAGGTTGCGGTCGGCGATGACCGACTCGAACGAGGTCGCCGCCTTGGTCAGCACCAGGACGTAGAGCGGATCCTGCCCGCGCATCACCGGCACGGCGACGTGGTAGACGAACTGGCCGCTGCTCTTGCGGAACGAGACCCCGGAGACGATCGGCCGCATGGTCGCGAAGGCACGGTCGACGGTGGCGGTGTCGTCGAAGACGGCGTTGTCCGCGGGCGGCAGGTCCGACCGCGTCGCCACCAGCACCTGCATCGACCGGTCGACCAGTTCGGCGCTGGTCTGGGTGTTGCGCAGGGCGGCGAGGATCCGCTCCTGGAAGGTGTCGAAATGGCCGCTCTCCAGCGCGGGCGAGGCCGCCAGCACGCGGCCCATGGTGATCAGGCCGTAGATTTCCCGGTCGACCGCATTGGAGACGATCTCCGCGGTGTCGTTCACCTGCGCCGCCGCGATCTGCTTCTGCTGGTCGGAGAACTGCAGGATCAGAAAGGCGCTGAACAGGAGCGCCGGAACGAGCACCGTCAGCCCGAAGGCGACGAGATGGGCGATCAGCGGCGGGCGCCGCATCAGCCGCGACAGCGAGAAGCTGCGTGGCCGGATCGCCGCCGGTCGGTCCGCATCGCGCATTTGTCCCGGTGCCGCGTGCACCGCATCCGCATCGAAAGCCATCAGCCTGCCGCTTTCCGCATCGCCTTCAGGGGTCGGCCTCGCGTCTCCCACGGAGCTGTCCTCGTCCCACCGATTTCCCACTCTATGGCAGCCAATTGTGATTATCTATAAGGGACTTGGTGGGAAGCGTCCGGTTGTTTCCCGCGCCCGCCGCACCCGGTCATAAACCTCTGCCAACATTGACCATTCCGGCGCGCCCACAGCTTCCTTACATTTTGGTGTGGCTCGGGCGCGGCGGCGGAGAAGCCGGGATGGCCGGCGCGTCCAGCAGCCAGATTGTCGCAGAATGAGGCAGCTGCCCGGGCCGATCGAAGCGGCGCGGGGCGAAATGCGGCCTGTTGCCCAAGCCGGAGGGCAGGCCGCGGCTGTCCGGCCAACCGCCTGTGACTCAACGAGGTTCGCGCGGCCGGCGAGGGGCGGACCGCACACCGCCCGCGCCGGCTCTGAGGCGAAAGTTGGGCGGAAGGGGTTGCCATTGCTGCCCGAATGTTCAAGTTTGGTCATACCGCCGGGCGACAATATCTCTCGCTCGTGCGGCCCGTAGCGCTTGTGCATCGCACAGACGATCGAGGAGCGCACCGACCCAAGTCCTCACTTCGCGAGTCCATGACAGTCAAGCTCAGCATCCGGAACCTATACAAGATCTTCGGCGATTCTCCCGAGGCCGCCCTCCAATTGCTGGAGAAGGGCCGCACGAAGGAAGAGATCCTGGCCGAGACTGGCAATACGGTGGGTGTGCAGGACGTCAACGTCGACATCGAGGAGGGGGAGATCTTCGTGGTCATGGGCCTGTCCGGCTCCGGCAAGTCGACGCTGATCCGCATGCTGAACGGCCTGATCCCGCCGACCTCGGGCGACATCCTGATCGACGGCGCCAATGTGGCGAAGGCCGAGGGCGAGGAACTGCGCTCGATCCGGCGCGAGAAGATCGCCATGGTCTTCCAGCACTTCGCCCTGTTTCCGCACAAGACCGTCGTCGACAACGCCGCCTTCGGCCTGAAGGTGAAGGGTGTCGGCGCCACCGAGCGGCGCGAGCGGGCGATGCGCGCGCTCGAACAGGTCGGGCTCGGCGCCTATGCCGACAGCTACCCCGAGCAGCTGTCCGGCGGCATGCAGCAGCGCGTCGGCCTTGCCCGCGGCCTTGCGGCAGAGCCGGAAGTCCTGCTGATGGACGAGCCCTTCGGCGCGCTCGATCCCCTGATCCGCCGCGACATGCAGGACGAGCTGATCCAGCTGCAGAAGAAGCTGAACAAGACCATCGTCTTCATCACCCACGACCTCAACGAGGCGCTGATCCTCGGCGACAAGATCGCCATCATGAAGGGCGGCCGCTTCGTCCAGGTCGGCACCGCCGAGGACATCGTCGGGGATCCCGCCGACGACTACGTCGCCGCCTTCACCAAGGACATCGACCGCTCGCGCGTCTTCAAGGCGCGGCGCGTCGCGCGCCCTGCCGAGCCTCTGGAAAGGGCGGGTCTCAGCCGGACGGAGGCTCTGGCGGCGATGGAGCGGAGCGGGCGCGACGCGATCTACGTCGTCGAGGACGGGGTGCCGGTCGGCGTCCTGACCTATCGCGACCTCGCAGCGGCGTCCGGCGACGATGCCGCCGACGCCATGGTCGCCGCCTTTCCGAAGACGCGCGAGACGACGCCGATCAACGATCTCTACGCGCTGGCCGAGCAGGGCCTGCCGATCGCGGTCGTCGACGGCGAGGGGCGGCTGACGGGCGTCGTCGAGCCGCGGGCGATCTTCGCCGAGCTCGGCAAGGAGCCGGACGCGCCCCGCGAGGCGGCGACCGCGGTCGCGGCCGAATAGGCCGGGCGTTCGGGCGGCCGGCGGCCGCCGCAGCTTTTTTCGCAGCATCGCCGCGCGCTTCTCGCCGCGGCGCAAACCGAGACACGTTTCCAAAGGGAGAGCGACAGACGCGATGTTCAGTCCATCGGACTACGTCCACATCCCCTTCGACGATTGGGTGCAGAGCTTCGTGCGCGGCTTCCTCGTGCCGAACTTTCGCCCGTTCTTCCGCGCCGCGCAGGAGCCGGTGCATGTCGTGCTGGCCAATCTCGACTGGCTGCTCAACGCCGTGCCGATGCTCCTCGTCACCGCGATCTTCGCGCTGATCGCCTGGCGGGTCGCGAGCCGCGGCGTCGCGATCTTCACCATCCTCGCCTTCTTCTTCGTCGACATGATCGGCCTGTGGTCCGACATGATGACGACGCTGTCGATGATCGTGACCTCGGTGGTGTTCTGCGTCATCATCGGCGTGCCGATCGGCATCGCGGCGGCGGGCAGCGACCGGTTCCTGGCGATCGTCCGGCCGATCCTCGACGTGATGCAGACGATCCCGTCCTTCGTCTACCTCGTGCCGATCGTCATGCTGTTCGGCGTCGGCATGGTGCCGGGCGTCATCGCGACGATCATCTTCGCCCTGCCGCCGATCATCCGGCTGACCGATCTCGGCATCCGCAACGTGCGCGGCGACCTGATCGAGGCGGCGAACTCCTTCGGCTGCACGCCGAGCCAGACGCTGTGGGAGGTGCAGCTGCCGCTGGCGCTGCGCACCATCATGGCCGGCCTCAACCAGACCCTGATGCTGGCGCTGTCGATGTCGGTCATCGCCGCGCTGATCGGCGCCGGCGGCCTCGGCCTCGTCGTCAACACCGGCCTCGGCCGGCTCGACGTCGGGACGGCGACGGCGGGCGGCGTCGGCATCGTGCTCCTCGCCATCGTGCTCGACCGCATCACGCAGGGGCTCGGCGAGCGCCGCAAGATGCGCCAGCGCACCTCGGTCCGCTCGACGCTGACCAAGCTGTTCCGGCCGATGGCGGCCGGGTCGCGGCGGGCCGAGCCGGCCGAGTGACCCTTCGCGCCGCTCAAGGGGCGGCGCAGCGAACTCACGAAAGGCGCCGGACCGAGCCCGTCGGCCTGGCGCCCGTCGTGATCCCCGGCGCGTCCGTCGCGCCGCTGCGCGCGGGCCCGCGCGCCGAGACGTCCCGCTCCGGCGGGGCCCGACATCCACGGAAAAGAACCCGAACCTCAACCAAGGAGTCCGTTCTTCATGTCCGGAAAGACAACATTCCTCGCAAGCGTCGCCGCGCTCGGCCTCGTCCTGTCGCCGCTTGCCGCGAGCGCCCAGGACATGCCCGGCAAGGGCGTCTCGGTGAAGATGGCGCGTGCCACCTGGGACACCGGCTGGTTCACCGCCGAGATCTATTCGCAGCTCTTGGAAAAGCTCGGCTACGACGTCTCGAAGCCGGTGACGCTGGATGCGCCGGCCTTCTATCAGGCGGTCGGCCAGGGCGACGTCACCATGTGGGTGAACGGCTGGTTCCCGCTGCACAACACCTATGAGAACGCCTTCCAGCAGGGCGCTCAGAAGATCGGCTACGTCGCCAAGGGCGGCGCGCTGCAGGGCTATCTCGTCGACAAGGCCTCGGCCAAGAAGTACGGCATCAAGACCCTCGACGACTTCAAGAAGCCGAAGGTGCGCAAGGCCTTCGACCGCAACGGCGACGGCAAGGCCGACATGGTCGCCTGCCCGCCGGGCTGGGGCTGCGAGGAGGTGATCGGCTACCAGCTGAAGGCCTACGGCCTGACCGACGACATCAACCCGATCAAGGCCGCCTATTCCGCCTCGATGGCCGATGCCATCGCCGCGCACCAGCAGGGCAAGCCGATCCTGTTCTACACCTGGACGCCGAACTGGACGGTCAACGAGCTGAAGCCCGGCAAGGACGTCGTCTGGATCGAGACGCCGAAGAAGATCGCGCTGCCGAAGGACCAGATGAAGCTGGCCGATGCCGCGACGGTCAAGGGCGTCGACGGCTGCGTCGAGAATCCCTGCCGCCTCGGCTGGCCGGCGAACGACATCCGGCCGGTGGTCAACACGCAGTTCCTGAAGGACAATCCGGCGGCGAAGACGCTGATTCAGGGAGTCTCGGTGCCGCTGAAGGACATCTTCGCGCAGAACGCCGAGATGAACAAAGGCGCCGACAAGGCCGAGGACATCCAGAAGCAGGCCAAGCAGTGGATCTCCGGCCACCAGAAGGAGGTCGACAAGTGGCTGAAGGACGCGCGCGCCGCAGCCAAGGGCTGAGCCGCCGCTCCCTCCTCATAACCGCATAAGCGAACGGGCGGGCCCTTCCGAGCCCGCCCGTTTTTTTGCATGTCGGTCCGGCTTGACGCCGGCCTCGGCTGCCGCCCAACGGAGCACGTCCGGACCGCGAAGCCCGGAGCCCGGAGCGCGCCGGCGCAAGGCCGGCGCGACCGATCAGCCGTTGCTGTTACCGTTGTTGTTGTTGCCGGAAACCGGCAGCGCGACGAAGCTGCGCTGGTCGTTATGGGCGACGAGCAGCAGCACCTGCTTGCGGCCGGAGTTCTTCGCCTCCTTCACGGCATTCTCGACGTCGCGCGGCGTCTTCACCGGATGCTGGTTGACCGACAGGATGACGTCGCCCGCCGACAGGCCGTCGTCGGCCGCCGCACTGTTCTGGTTGACGTCCTCGACCAGCACGCCCGACTCGTCGCTCGGCAGGTTCAGCTCCTGCCGCGTCTGGTCGGTCAGCCGGCCAAGCTGCATGCCCAGCGCCGAGGTCTCGGCCCCGCCCTGGAACTGGTCGCCGTTGCCGCCGCCGTTCGAGGCTTCCAGGGTCTTCATGTTGCCGATGGTGATTGACAGCTGCTTCTGGTCGCCGTGGCGCAGCACGGTGACGCTGGTCTGCGTGTCCGGCGTCAGGTCGGCGACGTCACGGGCGAGAGCGCGGGCGTCGTCCACCGGCTTGCCGCCGATCTCGGTGATGATGTCGCCGGTCTTGATGCCGGCGCGCGAGGCCGGGCTGTCCGAGGTGACCTTGGCGACGAGCGCGCCGCTCTTGGTCTTCAGGCCGAGCGCATCCTTGACGTCCTGCGTCACCGGCTGGATCTCGACGCCGATGAAGCCGTGCTGGATCGAGCCGTGGGTGATCAGCTTCTGGACGATCGCCTTCGCCTCGTCGGAGGGGATGGCGAAGCCGACGCCGACATTGCCGCCGTTCGGCGAGTAGATCGCCGTGTCGATGCCGACGACCTGGCCGTTCATAGCGACCAGCGGACCGCCGGAATTGCCCTTGTTGATGGCCGCATCCACCTGGATGAAGTTGTCGTAGGGGCCGCCGTTGAGGTCGCGGCCGCGGGCCGAAACGATGCCGGAGGTGACGGTCGTGCCGATGCCGAACGGATTGCCGATCGCGAGGATCTTGTCGCCGAGCTTCAGCTGGTCGGAATCGCCCCAGGAGATCGTCGGCAGGTCATGGCCAGCGTCGACCTTCAGGACCGCCAGGTCCGACTTCGGGTCGGTGCCGAGCACCTTCGCCGGCAGCTGCGTGCCGTCGTCGAGGATCACCTTGATGTCCTTGCCGCCCTGGACGACGTGGTTGTTGGTGACGATCGTGCCGTTGGCGTCGATGATGAAGCCGGAGCCGAGCGCTTCCATCTGATGGTCCGGCTGCGCCTGGAACGGGTTCGGCCCGCCCTGGCCGTCCGGCATCTGCTGCTCGAAGAAGTGCCGGAAGAACTGGTCGAACGGCATCTGCCGCGGGTCCATCTGGCCCATGTGGCCGTGCCCGCGCTCAGCGGTCGGCGAGTTCTCGCTGCCGCTCATATGCGAGATGATCGTGACGACCGCGGGCTTGTCGGCGGAGACGATGGGAGCGAGCGAGCCGGTGCTCATGTCGCTCGTCACCTTGGCGTCGACGGGCGTCTTGTCGTTCGACGCGCTCTGCGTCTGGGCCTGCGCCTGCGAGGCGCCGCCGAGCGCGAAGACGGTGGTGGAGCCCAGCACCGGCAGGGTGGCGAGCGGCACGGCGATCGCGGCGGCGCCGAGGCCGGCAGCGATGCGGTGCTTCTTCAGGATCGAAAACTGTCTCATCCGTTCTTCCTCGAAGGGGTCGATGCGTTGGAAGCGCCGCGGCATGCCGCCCGGGCCTTGGCTCGGCTCGTCGGCCCGCCGGCGCGGAAGCCCTCGTCGGCTCCGCGCCGGGCGCTGATGCGGCGCTTCGAAAAGGCCGCAGCAAGAGCCGGAACCGCCCCTTGGGCCCCGGCCGCTGATCCTCATATGGACCAGAAAACGGACGGTTTGGAGGGAAGTTTCGCGCCGTTACGAAAGCTTAAGCGCGTGGTTGGCTGGCGGTAAGGTGGGAGAGGGGGATGACGCGCGCGGACGGGTTCCGTTATGGATCGGACAGTCCGGACGATCACGACTTGCCGCTGCGCCTTCGAATGACTTGCGGCGGCGGATTGACCGCCGCCCCTCGGCGGGCGCAACAAGACGATCTCGTCATGCGCCGGGATGCTGTCTCCGGCGTCCTGCCGCGACACAATGGAGCCTCAGATGACCGTCCAGCCGAATTCGATCGAAGCGCGCGACATCGCCTATCACCTCCACAGCTACACCAATGCGCGCAAGCACGAGGAGATCGGGCCGATCGTCATCGAGAGCGGCAAGGGCGTCCACGTCACAGATACCGACGGCAAGACCTATATCGAGGCGATGGCGGGGCTCTGGAGCGTCGCGGTCGGCTTCGGCGAGAAGCGGCTGGCCGAGGCCGCGGCGCGGCAGATGGAGAAGCTCGCCTTCTACCACACCTTCACCCACAAGTCGCACGGGCCGGCGATCGAGCTCGCCGAGAAGCTCGTCGCGATGGCCCCCGTGCCGATGTCGAAGGCCTACTTCACCAATTCCGGCTCCGAAGCCAACGACACGATGATCAAGCTGGTGCGCTACCGCGCCAATGCGCTCGGCCAGCCGCAGAAGAAGAAGATCATCAGCCGCATCAAGGGCTATCACGGCGTCACCTGGGCGTCCGCCAGCCTCACCGGCCTGCCGAACAACCACCGCGCATTCGACCTGCCGATGGAAGGCATCCTCCACACGAGCTGCCCGCACTACTGGCGCGAGGGCCGCGACGGGGAGAGCGAGGAGGATTTCGCCACCCGCTGCGCGCAGGATCTCGACGCCCTGATCCAGGCCGAGGGGCCGGAGACGATCGCTGCCTTCATCGGCGAGCCGGTGATGGGCGCCGGCGGCGTCATCGTGCCGCCGAAGACCTACTGGGAGAAGATCCAGGCCGTCCTGAAGAAATACGACATCCTGCTCGTCGCCGACGAGGTGATCTGCGGCTTCGGGCGCACCGGCAACATGTTCGGCTGCGAGACCTTCGGCATTCAGCCGGACATCATGACGGTGTCGAAGGCGCTGTCCTCCTCCTACCTGCCGATCTCGGCGCTGCTGATCAACGAGACGGTCTACGCGCCCGTTGCCGACCAGTCCTCGGAGATCGGCACCTTCGGCCATGGTGTCACGGCCGCCGGCCATCCGGTCGCCGCGGCCGTCGCGCTGGAGAACTTGAAGATCATCGAGGAGAAGGACCTCCTCGGCAATGTCCGGGCGCTCGCGCCGCACTTCCAGGAGAGCCTGCGCACGCTGGAGGATCATCCGCTGGTCGGCGAGGTCCGCGGCGTTGGCCTGATCGCGGCGATCGAACTGGTGACGGACAAGCCGCAGAAGCTCTCGCTGCAGCCGCCGGGCACGATGGGCGCCAAGGCCTTCGGCCTCGTCCAGAAGAACGGCGTGATCCTGAGGGCCATCGGCGACGCGCTGGCGGTCTGCCCGCCGCTGATCGTCGAGAAAGAGCACATCGACACCATCGTCGAGACGACGCGGCGGAGCCTCGACGAACTGCAGGCCGAGCTGGGCTGACGCGCACTCCCGGTGCCGGGAAGCGCATCGACCGGGGCGGGCTCTGCACGCCCGGTCTCCTCTCCGCTCCGGCGGGAGCCTGGCTGCAATGGGCGATCCCGGTGCAGCCGGGCCTGCCACGACAGCGGTCAGACCTCTTCCACCCAGTAAACCAGAGGGATGGAGGCGAGGGACAGGCCGCCGAACAGGGCCAGCGTCGTTGCGAGCCCCCATTCGCTGCTCATGAGGCCTGCCAGCGGCGGAGCAGTGGCGTTGCCGATCGCATAGAGCATGAGGACGGCCGTGAAGCTGGTCGACGGCATGTCGGGAAACAGGCGCTCGCTCCAGAAGGAGTAGATCGCGCTCAGCGCCATCAGGCAGATGCCCTGCAGCGCGGCCGAAACGACTGTGCCGACCCAGCTGTCGGGCAGGAATGCGAGAAGCAGGAGCGAGGCGCCCGAGCCGGCGAACAGGGCGACGAGCAGGGCGCGAAGGCCGGTCTTGGTCTCGATGTCGCCGGTGAGGAGCCCCGCCGAGCCGACCAGGCCGAAGACCACGAACAGAACCGGTCCGGTCAGATCGACCGGAATTCCGGCAAGGCCGCCGGACTGGGAAATGTGCTCGATCCAGTAGGACAGGTAGGTGCCGTTCGTCGCACCGAACGAGAAGGCGAAGCCGTAGAGGGGCACGGCCTTTCGACGCCGAAGCTGCCCGAGGATGCGGCGGAGCGGAGGCGGGTTGCCGCGCTCGAACCGCCCCGGCTTCGGCAGAAGCGCGAAGGGAACGACGACGACGGCAAGTCCCGTGGCGGCGAAGATCCACCAGGAGACGCGCCATGTCTGCCCAGCGGCCGCAAGGCCGACACCGAGCAGGCCCGCGGCGATGATCCCGAACGTGGTTCCCGTGCTGACGATCGACAGGACGCGCTTCTGGTAGCGCTCTTCCACCCCCTGTTCGGTCATGCTGTTGAACGGCGTCCAGGCGAAGCCGGCACTTGCCGACGCCAGCGCGACGCCGACGCACATGACGAGGAACCTGGGAGCGAGGGCGGTGAGCGCGAAACCCGCCGTCGCAAGTCCTCCGCTGACGAGGACCGGCAGCCTCGGTCCGAAACGCGGCTCCAGCCGGCCGGTGATGAACAGGGCGAGAAAGAAGGCCGAGAAGGCAAAGCCGGCGATGCCGCCGCTGGCGCCCGTGCCGAAGCCGAACTCTTCCCTCAGTTGAGGCAGAAACATGCCATAGGCCATGCGCCCGGGGCCGAAGGTGACCGCCGTGGCGATGAAGCCGGCGATCGCAATCCGTCGTCGATCCGCCACCAGAGCCCCCTTTCCCTATCGGTCAGGGAATGGCCACGGGCGGATTGCGTTGCCGGCAGGACGGAAGCGACGTCCGAAGATTCCGTTCCCGCCTCACGGCCCGGCGGTCGCTACCCCTCGAACCGCTCGAAGTCACTGAGCCTCAACGTAAATCCCAGAACGGCGAGCGGCTCCAGCGTCTCGTCCGCGGGGGCGTCGCGGACCGACGCGTAGCTACCGCCGACCGGCTCGCGGAACACCCGAGTCTCCAGCCTGCGCGCATCGACGACCCAGAGTTCGCGCACGCCGAAGGCCGCGTAGATCGCCGCCTTGCGGCCGCGGTCGTAGGCGAGGCTCGACACGCCGATCTCGATCGCCAGGAGGCAGGTGCCGCCGCCGAGGCCTTCGAGCCCCGTTGCCCGCTCGAACACGACGAAGTCCGGCTCCAGGAAGGTGTCCTCGGACAGGCGGAAGGTCGTCTCCGGATTGGTCGCAAAGCGGCGCGGGAGGTTGCGGACCAACTCCTCCATCAGCCACATCTTGATCCGCTCGTGGCGCATGCCCTTGGGCGACATCGGCACGATCTCCCCGCCGATCAGTTCGAACCGCTCGTCCTCGGCGATGACGCCGGCCTCGACGAAGGCCTCGATCTCCGCGACGGTGAAGCGGCGGCGCGGCAGCCCCTCCGCCGCCCGCGTCGTGTTGGGGGGATCGACGGGGTCTTCGATCGGCTCCGCGATCAGGCTGGACATGGCGCATGATCCTCTCGGTCGTCCGTCGTGCAGTAGATCGTGGATCGGCCGTCGCTTTCAAGCGGAATGACGGGCGTTGCCGAAGCGGTCCGCGCCTGCGTTTGTTGACATAAGCATATCTTTATGTGATCTGGCCTCAACGATAGGGACCATTCCGCCATGACCGCATCGACCGACCAGCTCTTCGGACCCATGACCGAGGGCCGCAACCCGGCCGAGGCCGCAGCGGCGCTTCGCAAGGCCGCCAGCGAACGCATCCTGATCCTCGACGGCGCCATGGGCACCGAGATCCAGCTGCTCGGCCTGTCGGAGGAGGATTTCCGCGGCCACCGCTTCGGCGCCTGCGAGTGTCACTTGCAGGGTAACAACGACCTGCTCATCCTGACCCAGCCGAAGGCGATCGAGGACATCCACTACGCCTATGCCATCGCGGGTGCGGATATCCTGGAGACCAACACCTTCTCGTCGACGTCAATCGCCCAGGCCGACTACGGCATGGAGGACCAGGTCTACGAGCTGAACCGGGACGGCGCGCGCCTCGCCCGGCGGGCCGCGGTCCGCGCCGAACAGGAGGACGGCAAGCGCCGCTTCGTCGCCGGCGCGCTTGGGCCGACGAACCGCACGGCCTCGATGTCGCCGGACGTCAACAATCCCGGCTTTCGCGCCATCGACTTCGACGATCTGCGCATCGCCTATGGCGAGCAGCTGCGCGGGCTGATCGACGGCGGCGCCGATCTCGTGCTGATCGAGACGATCTTCGACACCTTGAACGCCAAGGCGGCGATCTTCGCCTGCGAGGAGATCTTCGCCGAGAAGGGCGTACGCCTGCCGGTGATGATCTCCGGCACGATCACCGACCTTTCCGGCCGCACGCTCTCCGGCCAGACGCCGACCGCCTTCTGGCATTCGGTGCGGCACGCCCAGCCCTTCACCATCGGGCTCAACTGCGCGCTCGGCGCCGCAGCGATGCGCGACCATCTGGCGGAGATCGCGGGCGTCGCCGACACGCTCGTCTGCGCCTATCCGAACGCCGGCCTGCCGAACGAGTTCGGCGAATACGACCAGAGCCCGGAGGCGATGGCGAAGGAGGTCGCGATCTTCGCGCGGGAAGGCCTCGTGAACATCGTCGGCGGCTGCTGCGGCTCGACGCCGGATCACATAAGGGCGATCGCCGAGGCGCTGAAGGAGCATGCGCCGCGCGCGGTTCCCAAGGTCAAGCCGCTGATGCGCCTGTCCGGCCTCGAGCCCTTCACGCTGACCAGGGACATCCCCTTCGTCAATGTCGGCGAGCGCACCAACGTCACCGGCTCGGCGCGATTCCGCAAGCTGATCAAGGAGAACGACTACCCGGCGGCCCTCGAGGTCGCGCGCGACCAGGTGGAGAACGGCGCGCAGGTCATCGACGTCAACATGGACGAGGGCCTGATCGATTCCGGCCAGGCGATGATCGACTACCTCAACCTCGTCGCCGCCGAGCCGGACATCGCTAAGGTGCCGATCATGATCGACAGCTCCAAGTGGGAGGTGATCGAGGCCGGGCTGAAGCGCGTCCAGGGCAAGGCGATCGTCAATTCGATCTCGATGAAGGAGGGCGAGGCGGAGTTCCTCGCCAAGGCGCGGCTGGTGCGCAATTACGGCGCGGCGGTCGTCGTCATGGCCTTCGACGAAAAGGGCCAGGCCGACTCCTACGAGCGAAAGGTCGAGATCTGCACGCGGGCCTACAAGCTCCTGACGCAGGAGATCGGCTTCCCGCCCGAGGATATCATCTTCGATCCGAACATCTTCGCGGTCGCGACCGGCATCGAGGAGCACAATGGCTACGGCGTCGCCTTCATCGAGGCGACGCGGACGATCCGGCAGACCCTGCCGCACGCGCATGTCTCCGGCGGCGTCTCCAACCTCTCCTTCTCCTTCCGCGGCAACGAGGCCGTGCGCGAGGCGATGCACGCGGTGTTCCTCTACCACGCCATCCAGGCGGGCATGGACATGGGGATCGTCAATGCCGGCCAGCTCGCCGTCTACGACACGATCGACCCGGAGCTGCGCGAGGCCTGCGAGGACGTCGTCCTGAACCGCACGCCCAAGGCCGGCGGCGATCCGACCGAGAATCTCCTGGAGCTCGCCGAGCGCTACAAGGGGCAGGGCGGCGGCAAGGCCAAGGAGAAGGACCTCTCCTGGCGCGAGAAGCCGGTGAACGAGCGGCTCGCGCACGCCCTCGTCAACGGCATCACCGAATATATCGACGCCGACACCGAGGAGGCGCGGCTCGCCGCCGAGCGCCCGCTGCACGTCATCGAAGGCCCGCTGATGGACGGGATGAACATCGTCGGCGACCTGTTCGGCTCCGGCAAGATGTTCCTGCCGCAGGTGGTGAAGTCCGCCCGCGTGATGAAGCAGGCGGTCGCCCATCTCCTGCCCTTCATGGAGGCGGAGAAGGAGGCGGCCGGCGGCAAGCGCGAGGCGGCCGGCAAGATCCTGATGGCGACGGTCAAGGGCGACGTCCACGACATCGGCAAGAACATCGTCGGCGTCGTCCTCGCCTGCAACAACTACGAGGTCATCGACCTCGGCGTCATGGTGCCGGCGGCGAAGATCCTGGAGACCGCGAAAAAGGAGAACGTCGACATCATCGGCCTCTCCGGCCTGATCACCCCGTCGCTCGACGAGATGGTGCATGTCGCCTCCGAGATGGAGCGCGAGGGCTTCGACCTGCCGCTTCTGATCGGCGGCGCGACCACCAGCCGCGTCCACACCGCGGTGAAGATCCATCCGCAATACGAGCGCGGCCAGAGCGTCTACGTGACCGACGCCTCGCGCGCCGTCGGCGTCGTCTCCAGCCTGCTCTCGAAGGAGACGCGGGAGAAGACGGTCGCAGCAATCCGCGAGGAATACCGCAAGGTCGCGGAGGCGCACGAGAAGTCGGAGCGCGACAAGCAGCGGCTGCCGCTGGCGAAGGCGCGGGCGAACGCCTTCAAGGCGGACTGGGCGGCTTACGAGCCGGTCGCGCCGTCCTTCACGGGCACCCGCGTCTTTCAGGACTGGGACCTTGCCGAGCTCTCGCGCTACATCGACTGGACACCCTTCTTCCAGACCTGGGAACTGAAGGGCCGCTATCCCGCGATCCTTGAGGACGAGCGCCAGGGCGAGGCGGCGCGCTCGCTGTTCACCGATGCGCAGGCCATGCTGACGCAGATCGTCGAGGAGAAGTGGTTCCAGCCGAAGGCGGTCGTCGGCTTCTGGCCGGCGAACAGCGTCGGCGACGACATCCGCCTCTTTCTCGGCGACGACCGGACGGACGAACTCGCGACCTTCTTCACCCTGCGCCAGCAGCTGACGAAGCGCGGCGACCGGCCGAACCTCGCGCTCGCCGACTTCGTCGCGCCGGCGGACTCGGGGAAGCCGGACTATGTCGGCGGCTTCGTCGTCACCGCCGGCATCGAGGAGGAGGCGATCGCCAACCGCTTCGCCAAGGCGAACGACGACTACGCCTCGATCATGGTCAAGGCGCTCGCCGACCGCTTCGCCGAGGCCTTCGCCGAGCGGATGCATGAAAAGGTCCGCCGCGAGTTATGGGGCTACGGGGCGGACGAGACCTTTGCGCCGGAGGAGCTCATCGCCGAGCCCTATCGCGGCATCCGCCCGGCGCCTGGCTATCCCGCGCAGCCGGACCACACCGAAAAGACGACGCTGTTCCGGCTGCTCGACGCGGAGGCCGCGATCGGCGTGCAGCTGACGGAGAGCTATGCGATGTGGCCGGGCTCCTCGGTCTCCGGCCTCTACATCGGCCATCCCGACGCGCATTATTTCGGCGTCGCCAAGATCGAGCGGGACCAGGTCGAGGACTATGCCCGCCGCAAGGGCATGGCCGTCGCCGAGGTCGAGCGCTGGCTGGGGCCGGTGCTGAATTACGTGCCGAAGAAGGCCGAGGCGGAGATCGACGCGGCCGCCTGAGCCGCGCCGGATTCAGGGGCATCGCTCGCCTCGTCGATGGCGGGAGGTCCACTGCAGAGGTCTACCGGCCCACCGGAGAAGCGGAACTCTGCCGCGGTCGTCAAGCGGATCGCGGCAACCCTTCATCGCCATCGGGGGCGCGGGATCGGCCGGGCGGCCGGCTGCACCTCCCGATCGGCGGCCACGCGCCGTCGGCGAGAAGACGCCGGGGTATCCCATTCCAGGGGCTGCCGCGCGTCTCAGGCGGCGACGGACGCCGCGGGGAGGCCGCCGAACCGGCGATGCCGCGTGGCAAGGTCGGCGAGCGCGGCCATGAGGTCGCCCGCTCCGAAATCCGGCCACATACGGTCGACGAATCGAAGCTCGGCATAGGCGCATTCCCACAGCAGGAAGTCGCTGAGCCGCTTCTCGCCGCCGGTCCGGATCAGGAGGTCGACGTCCCCGGAGCCGTCGCCCGAAACCAGCCGTCCGAAGGCTTGCCTGTCGACGGCCGGATCGGACCGCCGCGCCGCGTCGAGGATCGCATCCCGGCCGGAATAGTCGAAGGCGATCCGCAGATGCAGACGCGTGGCAGAGGCGGTCTCGGCTTCGGCGCGGGCGATCCGCGCCGCCATTCCGCGGGGCAGGCGGTCCCGGCGGCCGACGAGCGTGACCCGGATGCCGCTTCGACGCAGCGCCTCGATCTCCTCGTCGAGATAGCGGCGCAACAGCCCCATCAGCAGGGCCACCTCGGCCCGCGGCCGCTTCCAGTTGTCGCTGGAGAAGGCGTAGAGGGTCAGGGTGCCGACCCCGGCATCGGCCGCGGCCTCGACGACGGGGCGGATGGCCCGCACGCCGGCCTCGTGTCCTCGGCCGCGTGGCAGGCCGCGGGCCGTGGCCCAGCGACCATTGCCGTCCATGATGATGCCGAGATGCGGTCCGGGAGAATGATTGCTTTGCATTGCAAAGTGTCCTGACAAAAAGGGGGAAAGATCAGGCGCGCTTCGGCGCACTCGGACGGGCGGCCTCGCTGCCGCCCGCTTCGGCCGCATCGCGGATCACCTTTTCGAGCACGCCGACGTAATCGAGGAAGCGCTGCCGGCCCTCGGCGGTGAGATGACACTTCGTCAGCGGCCGCCTGCCTTCGAAGCTCTTGTCGATGCGAACGAGGCCGGCCTCTTCGAGCACCTGCAGATGCCGGCTGAGATTGCCGTCGGTCAGGCCGCAGAGCCGCTTCAGATCCGCGAAAGCCAATCCCTTCCGCTGTCCGACGAGGGAGGTCATGATGCCGAGGCGGGCCTTCTCGTGAATGACCCGGTCGAGGCCCTGATAGGAAAATGGCGCCTCAGCCATCGATGCCTCCCACGCTCGAACGGAACACGGCGGCGGAGAGGAATTGGCCGACGCAGAACGGAATCCCCATTGCGAAGGGCGAGGGGACGAGGGTGCCGACCTCGACGAGCAGCACCGTGAAGCCGGTGAGGAAGTACCAGGCGCCGACGATCGCCATGCCCGTCGGCAGCGATCGCAGCCCGGCAAAGATGCCGAGCGCGACGAGGATCTGCCAGAGCCCGGGCAGCATCCACGCCGAGTCGGGCGCAAAGCCGTAGAACAATGCGGCGAGGCCGGCGCCGGCGACGCCCGCCGGCAGGAAGTGCAGCACGGCATTGGCGATCATCGCGTCGGCGAGGCCGCCATGGCGGCGGCGCGACCGGCCGACCATCTCGGCGCCGAGGATCGCCACGCAGAGGCAGGCGAGGACGATCCAGCAGCCGAAATAGGCGAGCGGCGTCGCGGCGAGATCCGGCACCAGCCAGGCCTGCAGCGCCGCGGTCAGTATCGCCAGCAATCCGGTCCCGGCGAGCGCCGCCGCGCCGAGGCCGCGGAAGGTCGTGCTCTCCGCGATGCGTTCGCGGATTTCGCTGATCTCCGCCAGAGCCTTCTCGTATTCTTGCATCGGCCAATGACTTTGTCTTGCAAAGTTACGGCTTCTTAAACCGGGAGGACCGGCGACGCAAGCGGTGCAGCCCCGCGCGCGGTCCGGACAGACACTCTACGGCAGACACGGCCGCGCTGCCGAACGCGCTCAGAGAGTGAATCTTGCCCGAATTTCCTCTGGGGATGCCGGGCGCCACAGAACCCCGGCTCCGATCCTGCCCTGGCTCCCAGTATTCCGTGCGGCGCGCGCCCCGAGAGGCCGGCTCTCTCGCCGCAGTTCCCCGGCTCTCCGGCTGTATGCGACGTGAAGCTCGACGCCTCCGAAGAGATCTCCCTCGGGGGTTTGGGCGCTCAAGCGCGTGGAGGCGGCCGTACTGCGGCTGGTCGACGGGGCGGCAGAGCAGCCGACGGCCCGGAAAGCCCCGCGCTGTGCTCGCGGCGATGCGGCCGGGCGAAGATCGGGGAGCGGACGCCGCCGAGGATCAGGCCAGAAGACCACCGTCGATCAGAATCTGCGAGCCCGTGATGTAGCTCGCTGCCGGGGATGCCAGGAAAGCAACAAGGTCTGCAACTTCCTCGGGCTTGCCGAACCGCCCCAGCGGGACCATCGCCTTGATCCGGTCGGCGCGTGGCCCTTCTTCCGGATTCGTCTCGGTCGCGATCGGGCCGGGTTCCACGGAGTTCACCGTGATCCCTCGCGGGGCGAGATCCCGCGCCCAGCCTCGTGTCATGCCGGTGACCGCGTGCTTCGACATGCCGTACGCACTCGATCCCGGAAACGGCACGCGCTCGCTGAAGAAGCTGCCGATGTTAACGATACGTCCTTCATCGGCCAGAAGGTCCACGATCGCCGACGTCGTATGCCAGAGGCCGCGAACGTTGACGTCGAGATTGCGCTCGAATTCGTCGTCCGACAACGTTCCGAGCGGCCCGTGCAGGGCGACACCGGCATTGTTGACGAGAATGTGGAGCCGTGCGCCGAGCGTCTCGACCGCGCTCTTTGCGCCCGATGCAGCCGAACGGGCATCGGCGAGGTCGGCCTCGATGGCGAATGCAGTGCCTCCGGCGGTCTCGATGTCCCGGACGACGGCCTCCGCCGAGCCCCGGCTGGACGAATAGGTGATCGCCACACTGGCGCCTCGCGCCGCAAGGGTGCGGGCGATCGCGGCGCCGATGCCGCGGCTTCCCCCGGTCACCAGGGCTGTCTTGCCATGAAAGTCCATGCCATGTGTCATGAAAGGCTCCTGCGGTCTGAGAAACGGAAGCGTGTGCTCGACGCCGGACCGCCCACGAGGGCGGCGCGGCGGGTTCGCTCGAGGCAGCGCTTGCGGGTCGAGAGATAGACAGCGCGATCCGGACGATCCATATGCGGAAGTGCGCGAGATTTTATCGAGAGTCCGGAAATGGCCGACCCATTGACCGAGATTGTCCAGCTGCTGCAACCGAGCGCCGACTTTTCCAAGTTGGTGACCGCCCGCGGGGTGTGGCGCGTCCATCGGACCGAACGGGGGCGCCCCTTCTATTGCGTTCTGCTGTCGGGAACCGCCCGGCTCGACATCGACGGCGCTGACCCCCGGGCGCTCGAGGCAGGGGACTTTATTCTGATTCCCGAGGCGCAGAACTTTGCCATGAGTTCGGCAAGCCTGCCGCCGGACGCGCCCCGCACCACAGACCCCGTCCGCCAGCCCGACGGCACCTTCCGCCTCGGGTCGGACGATGCGCCCGAGCCCGCCAGGCTGCTCGTCGGCTATTGCGTGTTCGGTGCGCCGGACTCGACCCTTCTGTTGTCGCTCCTGCCGCGCGTGATCCACATCCGCGGAGTGGATCGCCTGACGACTCTGGTCGAGTTCATCGGCGAGGAAACCGCTCGTCGGCAGCCGGGCAGGGAGGCGATCGTCGCGCGGTTGCTGGAAGTGCTCCTGATCGAGGCGCTGCGCGCGACCCATGACGGGTCGCAGGCCTCCGGGCTGCTGCGCGGCCTTGCCGATGAGCGGCTTTCCTGCGCTCTTCACCGCATGCACGAGAACACCGCCCGGTCCTGGACGGTCGACGAACTGGCCAAGGAGGCGGGCCTGTCGCGGACCGTCTTCTTCGAGCGTTTCCGCAACACGGTCGGCGTCGCGCCGATGGAGCATCTGACGTCCTGGCGGATGGCGATCGCCAAGCGCCTTCTCGGCGAACATCGCCGCGTTGAAGAGGTCGCCGAAGACGTGGGCTATGGCTCGAGCGCCGCCTTCGCGACCGCCTTCCGGCGACGGTTCGGCGTGTCGCCGGCCCAGTTCTCCCGAGGGCTCGACCATGAGACCGGGGTTCGGCGCCGGTCCGGAACATCCCCGCGCCCGTCCTTTGCGGCACGAAGCGAATTCGCCGAACCCACCTCTCTCCAGGCCGGCGAAACCGGCGCTGCAAGCCGATGAAGGCGCGTCGGGGGCCGACCGCGCATCCACCACGCCCGACATCGGCACATGGCCCTTGCTCCCGTTCCGCCGCCCGTTGCACAATGCTTGACCAGATGGTCAAATTCGACGGAAGGGCCTGAATGGCCGAGGAAAACGCCGCGCGGCTCACGACTCACGTGCTCGACACCGTGCATGGCTGCCCGGCAGCCGGCATCGCCGTGGAGCTTCACCGGATCGAGGGCGGGCTCGCGCGTCCGCTGAAGACGGCACAGACGAACGGCGACGGGCGCCTGGACGCGCCGCTGCTGTCGGGCGACGAGGTCGTGCCCGGGGTCTACGAGCTGCGTTTCGCCGTCGCCGGCTATTTCCGCGGCAAGGGCGTCGGCTTGCCGGAGCCGGCCTTCCTCGACGTGGTGCCGATCCGCTTCGGCATCGCGGCGCCGGCGCATTACCACGTGCCGCTGCTGATCTCCCCCTTCGCCTATTCGACCTATCGGGGGAGCTGATGAGCGAGACGGCGAGCGGCCCCATACGGTTTCTCCTCAACGGCGAAGAGCGGAGCGTCTCCGGCGTCGCGCCGACGACGACCGTCCTGCAATATCTGCGCCGGCAGGAGCGTCTGACCGGCACCAAGGAGGGCTGCGCGGAAGGCGACTGCGGCGCCTGCACCGTGCTCCTCGCCGAGCCGGACGGGACGGGCGGCATTCGCCGGCGGGCGGTCAATGCCTGCATCCAGTTCCTGCCCGCGATGAACGGCCGGGCGATCGAGACGGTCGAGCATCTGGGGCGCGACGGCGTCCATCCGCTGCAGCAGGCGATGGTCGAGAAGCATGCCAGCCAGTGCGGCTTCTGCACGCCGGGCTTCGTCATGCAGCTCTATGCCGGCTGGCTGACCGGGGCGATCACCGACCGCCAGTCGGTGAAGGATCTCGTCGCCGGCAATCTCTGCCGCTGCACCGGCTATGGCCCGATCGTCGATGCCGGGCTGGAGCTCGCCGCATTGCCGGTGCCGGACACGCAGTTCGAGGATATCGCCCTGGCGGCAAAGCTCTCCGACATGGAGGGGGCGGGGATCTTCGCCTACGAGGCGGCGGGCGGGCGCTGGTTTTCCCCGACCGACGTCGACGCTCTCGCCGACACCTATGCCGCGCATCCAGACGCCGTGCTCGTTGCCGGCGCGACCGATGTCGGGCTGTGGGTGACGAAGCTCCACCGCGACCTGCCGGTGATGATCGACGTGTCCAAGGTGCGCGACCTGATGATGGTCGAGGAGCGGCAGGACAAGGTCTATCTCGGCGCGGCGGTCACCCACCGCGTGGCGCGGGACGTCCTCGCCGGCATCCATCCGGACCTCGGCGAGATGCTACGGCGCTTTGCCGGCGCCCAGATCCGCAATGCCGGCACCGTCGGCGGCAACATCGCCAACGGCTCGCCGATCGGCGACCTGCCGCCCTGCCTGATCGCGCTCGGTGGCCGGATCTTCATGCGCCGGGGCGACGACATCCGCGTCGTGGCGCTCGAGGACTTCTTTCTCGAATACGGCAGGCAGGACCGGGCGAAGGGCGAATTCGTCGCCGCCGTCGAGGTGCCGCGGCTGCGGGACAATCAGCGCTTCTTCGCCCACAAGATCTCCAAGCGCTTCGATAGCGACATCTCGGCGGTGATGGCCGCCTTCTGCCTCTCGTTCGAGGGCGCGGGCGAGGGGGCTGTGGTGTCCGAGGCGCGGCTCGCCTTCGGCGGCATGGCCGGCATCCCGAAGCGCGCCGCGAAGGCCGAGGCGGCGCTCGTCGGCCGGCCCTTCGACGCGGCGGCGGTGGCGGACGCCATGGCGGCGATGGCCGGCGACTTCACTCCGCTCTCCGACATGCGCGCGTCGGACGCCTACCGGCTGAAGACGGCGCAGAACCTTTTGAAGCGCTTCCAGCTGGAACAGGCGGGTGCGGTGACGCAGCGCATCGCCTCCTGGGGCCTTGCCGACACGCCGGAGGTCGCGTGATGGACGAGACCCGCATCCAGGACCGCTCCGGCGCCGGCCAGCCGGCGATCGCCGAACTCGGCGAGCGTCCGCCGGGCCAGGAGCGCGCGATCCGCGGCGGCGTGCGCACGGCGCTCGCCCATGACAGCGGCCTCAAGCACGTCACCGGCGCGGCCCGCTATACCGACGACGATCCAGAACTGCCGGGCACGCTGCAGGTGTTCATCGCCATGTCGCCGCGCGCCCATGCGCGCATCCTGTCCGTCGACCTCGACGCCGTGCGTGCCGCGCCGGGCGTCGCCGCGGTCCTGACGGCCGCGGACATCCCCGGCGTCAACGACTATTCGCCGGTCTTCGGCGACGATCCGATCTTTCCGCCGTTCGAGGGCGAGGGCGCCATCGTGCAGTATGTCGGCCAGCCGCTGTTCGCCGTCGCGGCGGACACCTGGGAGGCCGCCCGCGCCGCGGCGCTCGAGGCGAAGGTCGAATACGAGGATCTGCCGGCGGCGATCTCCATCGACGACGCCGTCCGTTTCGCCGACGCGGCGAGCCGGGACCTGCTCGATCCGCACGAGATGCGGCTCGGCGACGTGGATTCGGCGCTGGGCAGCGCCCCGCGCCGGATCGTCGGCCGCGTCGAGGTCGGCGGCCAGGACCATTTTTACCTCGAAGGCCAGGTCGCCTATGCGGTGCCGCAGGAGGACGGGGATGTTCGTGTCCACTCCTCGACGCAGCACCCGTCCGAGGTGCAGCACAACGTCGCGAAGATGCTCGGCGTGCCGGACCATGCGGTGACGGTGGAAGTCCGGCGCATGGGCGGCGGCTTCGGCGGCAAGGAGAGCCAGCCGGCGCTGTTTGCCGCCGTCGCGGCGCTCGCGGCGGTGAAGACCGGCCGGCCAGCGAAATGCCGGCTCGACCGCGACGACGACATGGAGATGACCGGCAAGCGGCACGAACTCAGGATCGACTACGCGCTCGGCTTTTCCGACGACGGCCGGATCGCGGGAGCCGACTTCCGGCACTTCGTGCGCTGCGGCTACTCTTCCGATCTCTCCGCCGCGATCGCCGACCGGGCGATGTTCCACGCCGACAATGCTTACCTGTTGCCCGCCGCACGCATCCATTCGCGGCGGCTGAAGACGCACACCGTCTCGAACACCGCCTTTCGCGGCTTCGGAGGGCCGCAGGGCATGGTCGGCATCGAGCGCGCGCTCGACCGCATCGCCTTCGAGACCGGGCTCGACCCGCTGGATGTGCGCAAGCGCAACTTCTATCCGGGCGCGGACAGCGGCGAGGCGCCGGCGCCGACGCCCTACCACATGCCGGTCACCGACTCGATCATTGCCGAACTGGTGGACGAGCTGGAATCCTCCTCCGACTACCGCGCCCGGCGGGAACAGGTGCGGGCGTTCAACGCGCAGAGCGCGGTCCTGAAGAAGGGCCTGGCGCTGACGCCGGTGAAGTTCGGCATCTCCTTCACGACCGCGCATCTCAACCAGGCCGGCGCGCTAGTCCACGTCTACAAGGACGGCTCGGTGCATCTGAACCACGGCGGCACCGAGATGGGGCAGGGGCTCTTCACCAAGGTGGCGCAGGTCGTCGCCGAGGAGTTCCAGATCGACATCGAGCGGGTGAAGATCACCGGCACGACGACCGCCAAGGTGCCGAACACCTCGGCGACGGCTGCCTCCTCGGGCTCGGACCTCAACGGCATGGCCGCGCAGGCCGCCGCCCGCACGATCAAGGACCGGCTGATCAACTACGCGTGCGAACGCTACCACGTGCCGAAGGACCAGGTCGTCTTCGAGGCCAACCGCGTGCGCATCGGCAATATGGAGAAGCGCTTCTGCGACCTCGTCGGCGAAGCCTATCTCGCCCGCATCTCGCTCTCCTCGACCGGCTTCTACGCGACGCCCGGCATTGCCTACGACCGCGAGACCGCGTCCGGAACGCCCTTCTACTATTTCGCCTATGGCGCGGCCTGCTCGGAGGTCTTAATCGACACGCTGACCGGCGAGTACCGGCTGCTGCGCGCCGACATCCTGCACGACGTCGGCAAGTCGCTGAACCCGGCGATCGACAGGGGGCAGATCGAGGGCGGCTTCATCCAGGGGATGGGCTGGCTGACCACCGAGGAGCTCTGGTGGGACGGCAAGGGGCGGCTGCGCACCCACGCGCCCTCGACCTACAAGATCCCGACCGCCAACGACCGGCCGGACGACCTGCGCATCCGGATCTGGGAGAAGGGCGAGAACCGCTCGGCGACGATCTACCGCTCGAAGGCGGTGGGCGAGCCGCCCTTCATGCTGGCGATATCGGTCTTCTCCGCCCTGACCGATGCGGTCGTTGCCGCGGGCGAGGGACGGGCTTTTCCGGACCTCGACGCGCCGGCGACGCCCGAGCGGGTGCTGCGGGCGGTGGAAGCGGTGCAGGGCGCGGGCTGAGCCGGCTCCGGCGCGAGCCCTCCGCGCGCCGGCAGTTTCCGGAGGACGCGGGCCGTCGCCGCCGGCGGCCCGAAAATCGCATCGCGCCGCGTGACGCCGGCCGCGAAGATGCTAAGAGACGAGAAACATCCCGCCGCCGGAGCGTCCTCCCCCCGTGATCGACCGAGTTATTGGGTTTGTGCTGATCGCCACCGCGGTCGCCGTCGTCCTGCGTGAGTGGATCGGCAGCGAGACGGCCGGGCTCGTCGGTGCGGCCGGCCTCGTCGTCTTCCTCGTCCTCGCGGCGCCGACCGCCCGCTGGTCGCGCAAGGCCTTCGTCGCCATCGGTCTGGCGCTGATCGCGATCGCGGTCCTGTTCCGCCACGACTGGCCGCAGGTGGTGATGAAGGGCCTCGAAGAGGGCTCGTTCATCTCGACCTTCTTCATCGCGCTCGCTTCGCTGCGCAATCCCGCCTCGACCTCGCCGGCGATCGAGCGCTGCGGCCAGTATCTGGCGAGCCAGCCGCCCGGCAAGCGCTACATGGCGCTGACCATCGGCGGCCATCTCTTCGCGCTGATCCTCTCCTACGGCTCGATCACCCTGCTCGGCGGCCTCACCGAGAGCATCGCCAATCGCGAGAAGAACGCCGAGATCGGCGCGATCCGCAACCGCCGCATGCTGCTCGCGATCCAGCGTGGCTTCTGCGCCTCGCTGCTGTGGTCGCCGCTGGCCTTCGCCATCGCCATCTCGACCTCGATCGTCCCCGGCTCGTCCTGGAGCGGCGTCGCCGGCCTTGCCCTGTGTCACGCTGCGCTGATGACCGCCATCGGCTGGGGCCTCGACACGGTCTTCAAGCCGAAGCTCACCGCCGCCGCCTCGGCGCAGGCCGCCGCCGACCGCCGGCCGATCGGCAGCTGGCGCGACCTGCAGCCGCTGGTTCTGCTCCTGGCGCTGCTGTTTTCCGCCGTCGGCACGATCGAGCTCCTGACCGGCATCCGGGTCATCGGCGTCGTCATGCTGATCGTGCCGCTGATCTCGCTCGGCTGGATCGCCATCCAGGTGAGCGGCGGCGAGGGGCCGCGGCTCGGGCTCGGCGGCCGGCTCACCAGGCTCGCCTTCACCGAGATCCCGTCCTACCGCTCGGAACTCCTGCTCCTGGTGATGGCCGGCGTCATCGGTGCCGTCGGCGGGGCGCTGCTGAAGCCGCTGACCGCCGGCCACGCCATCGACTTCGGTGCCGTGCCGCCCTTTGTCATCCTCGTCGCGATGATCTGGATCGTGCCGCTGCTCGGGCAGGCCGGCATGAACCCGATCCTGTCGGTGTCGCTGCTGGCGCCGCTGCTGCCGTCGCCGACGGCGATGGGCGTCTCCCCGAACGTCGTCGTCCTGGCGCTGACCGCCGGCTGGTCGCTCGCCGGCGCGACCTCGCCCTTCACCGCGACGACCCTCCTCATCGGCCGCCTCGGCCACACCACGGCGCTGAAGGTCGGGCTCGTCTGGAACCGCAGCTTCGTGATTGCGGCGGGGCTCGCCCTGTCGCTCTCGGTGGCGATCGCCTCGGTGCTGATCTGAGCGGCGATCGTCCCCATGTTGCGGCTCCTGGACCGCACAAAGTTTCCCTTATGCCCTGCTTGCAACTTCTGAATTTACCTGAGCCCGCCCATTTGCGAGACCGCCCGAGACGCAGTCGCTTTCCCCAGGGACTCCGCCTGCGGCCGGATGCCCGGAGCCCCGTGTCGGGGCGTCCGGACGATCCGGGGATCAGGGGCCGGTTCGCGTCGATCGTCGGTGCCCACCACTGCGGTCCGGTCCCGTCTCGCCCGGTGCGTTCCTCGGAGTGCGCCGGGCGAGACGCCGAGACACTTCCCCATGATCAGCCAGATCGGGAAGTCAGCCGGGTCGACCACGACAGCTCCCATGCGCCCCGCGGGGGCGCCGGCTGATGGACGGGCTGACGATCCATTCGCTGGTGGCGCTGGCACAGGTGGTCTTCATCGACCTCGTGCTCGCCGGCGACAATGCCGTGGTGATCGGCCTCGCCGCCGCCGGGCTTGCGCCCGCGCAGCGCACGAAGGCGGTGGTGATCGGCATCGCGGCGGCGACGCTGCTGCGCATCGGCTTTGCCGTGATGGCGACGGAGATCATGGAGGTGGTCGGGCTGATCCTCGCCGGCGGGCTCCTGCTGCTCTGGGTCTGCTGGAAGATGTGGCAGGAGCTGCGCGGCGCCGACGGCGATGCGGTGCCGGACGACTGCACCGGGGTCGGTGCCCACAAGAGCCTCGGCGCCGCCGTCTGGCAGATCGTCGTCGCCGACGTCTCGATGTCGCTCGACAACGTCCTCGCCGTGGCGGGGGCGGCCCGCGACCATCTCGTCGTCCTCGCCCTCGGCCTCGTCCTCTCGGTGGCGCTGATGGGGTTTGCCGCGACGCTGATCGCGCGTCTCCTCGATCGCTACCGCTGGATCGCCTATGTCGGCCTCGCCATCATCCTCTTCGTGGCGCTGCGGATGATCGTGGAGGGCTCCCTCGAGGTCTCGCACTACGTCAGCTGACGCGTTTCGCACGTCCGAGCGCGGCGCGGCGGCAGACAGGACGGCCGGCGCGCCTAGATGGAGGCGAGCGCGTCAGCAAGGGGACCCGCCGCCGATGACCTTCATCCGCCTCATCCGAACGAGCCTGATCGGCTGGTGGAACGACCGCTGCCTCAGCCTCGGGGCGGCCCTGTCCTTCTACACCATCTTCTCGATGGCCCCGGTTCTCCTCATCTCGATCAACATCGCCGGCTTCTTCTTCGGTCGCGAGGCGACCCGGACCGCCATCGTCAACCAGATCGCCGGCATCATCGGCAAGGCGCCCTCGAAGGCGGTCCAGACGATGCTCGCGAGCGCGGCGCATTTCGGCTCCGGCCTGTGGACGACGGCGATCGGCGTCGTCGTCTTCATGGTGCTGGCGACCGGGGCGATCGTCGAATTGCGCGACGACCTGCATCAGATCTGGAAGACTCAGCCGAAGCTGTCGCCGATCACCCTCGCGGTCCGCAGCCAGATCTTCGCCTTCTCGCTGGTGCTGACGCTCGGCTTCCTGCTGCTCGTCTCGCTGGTGATCAACACCGGGCTGACGGCGCTCGCGAACTATCTGACCGGGCGCATCGTCGGAGCGTCGATCCTCGTCTTCGCGGTCAACACCTTGTTCTCGATCTGCGCCTCGACGGCGCTGTTCTCGGTGATCTTCAAGATCCTCCCCGAGGTGCGCATCGCCACCTGGGACGTCTTCGTCGGCGCCTTCCTGACGGCGCTGCTGTTCGAACTCGGCAAGTTCGTCATCGGCGTCTATATCGGCGCCGTCGGCGTCGCCTCGACCTATGGCGCCGCCGGATCGCTGGTGACGATCCTCCTGTGGGTCTACTACTCCTCGCAGATCCTGCTCTTCGGCGCGGAATTCACGCGGGCCTACGGCGAATACCGCTCCGGCCCGACCGCCGATCCGCACGCCGTCGCGGCGGACGCGCCGCCGCCGACGGAGGAGGAGGCAAAGGCGGAAGCCGAGGCCGACGCCGCGGCGGGTTCGGCAAAGGCCTCCCAGTCCAAGCCGGCGCCGAAGCGGATGCCGCGAACGCCCTTGACGCCCGGCCGCCCCTGACGCCGACAGACGAAGCGGGCCGGATGCTCGACCCACCTCCCCATGCCTCCGCCGGCATCAGCAGGCGCCACGCCACGGCGACCGTCCAGCCCGGCTCTCTGCACGGGCCCAATGAAAAAGGCCCGCCCGGCGGTCTGCCGGACGGGCCTTCCTTCGATGTCGGCGCCGCCGGAGCGGCGGACCGGATCAGGCGTGCGCCTGCTCGACCGGCCGCAATGCGCGCCTTGCGGCCTCGGCGCTGTCGCGCACGGCCTTCTGGACCTTCTCGAACGCCCGCACCTCGATCTGGCGCACGCGCTCGCGGCTGATGTCGAACTCGCCCGACAGCGCTTCCAGCGTCAGCGGATCCTCCGCCAGACGCCGCGCCTCGAAGATGCGCCGCTCGCGATCGTTGAGGACGCCCATCGCGCTCTTCAGCATGCCGCGCCGCTGGTCGAGTTCGTCCTGCTCGGCGAGGATCTCTTCCTGCGAGACCGAATCGTCGACCAGCCAGTCCTGCCACTCGCCCGACTCGCCCTCAGTCGCCCGGATCGGCGCGTTGAGCGAGGCGTCGCCCGACAGGCGCCGGTTCATCGAGATCACCTCGTCCTCGGACACGCCGAGCTGGGTGGCGATCTGGTTGACCTGGTCGGGGCGCAGGTCGCCCTCGTCGAGCGCCTGGATGCGGCTCTTCATCTTGCGAAGGTTGAAGAACAGCCGCTTCTGGTTGGCGGTCGTCCCCATCTTCACCAGGCTCCAGGACCGCAGGATGTATTCCTGGATCGAAGCCTTGATCCACCACATCGCATAGGTCGCCAGGCGGAAGCCCCGCTCCGGATCGAAGCGCTTCACCGCCTGCATCAGGCCGACATTGCCCTCGGACACCACCTCGCCGATCGGCAGGCCATAGCCGCGGTAGCCCATGGCGATCTTCGCCACGAGCCGGAGATGGCTGGTCACGAGCTTCTGCGCCGCGTCGCGGTCGTCATGTTCCGCGTAGCGCTTCGCCAGCATGTATTCTTCCTGCGGCTCCAGCATCGGGAACCGCCGGATTTCTTCCAGATAGCGGCTGAGGCCGCCTTCGCCCGAAGCAATGCTCGGGAGATTCACCTGGGCCATGAATTCAAGCCCTCCATCAGTTGCAGGGCCGCTTCCCGTCGAAGCCGGCCCGACGACGGGCCGCAAAGCGCCGACCCGCACGAAACATCATATGGGTATTCGGTTGGCAGATTGCACGCCTTGACGCACCGTCCATCTGCGATGGACGGATGAAAGGGTCAATTCGCCGGCATGCTCCGTTCGTTCAGGCTGCCGCCGTGCTGTGGAAGGTAACTCCGAGCGCCCGACAAAGTTCCATCATGTCGGTCGGCAGAGCCGACCGAAAATGCATCGCCTCGCCGCTGACCGGATGCTCGAAACCGAGTTCGAAGGCGTGCAGGGCCTGGCGGCGGAAGCCCGCGACCACCGCCCGCTCCTCCGGTTCCAGCCGCTCCGCCTTGGTGCGGAAGCCCGCGCCGTAGACGTCGTCGCCGACCAGCGGATGGCCGATATGCGCCATATGGACGCGGATCTGATGCGTGCGTCCGGTCTCCAGCCGGCACTCGACGAGGCTCGCCAGTGCGTCGGCCGCGGTGTCGAGGACGCTGTAATGGGTGACCGCCTCCCGGGCGTCGGCGCGGCCCGCCGGCACCACGCTGCGCTTCAGCCGGTCGTTCGCCGCACGGCCGAGCGGCGCGTCGACGCGTCCGCTCTGGCGCGGCGGCCGGCCCCAGACGAGGGCGCGGTAGGCGCGCCTGAGCCGCCCGTCGCGGCCGTGCGCGGCGAACTGCTCGGCGAGACCGCGATGCGCCGCATCCGTCTTGGCGACGACGATGAGGCCGCTCGTGTCCTTGTCGAGCCGGTGGACGATGCCCGGCCGCCTGACGCCGCCGATGCCGGAGAGCGTGTCGCCGCAATGGAAGAGAAGGGCGTTGACGAGCGTGCCGGTCCAGTTGCCGGGGCCGGGATGGACGACGAGGCCCGCCGGCTTGTCGACCACGACCAGATCGGCGTCCTCGTAAACGATCGCGAGCGTGATCGCCTCCGCCTGCGGCTCGGGATCCTCCGGTTCCGGCAGGGCGAGGGCGACGGCGTCGCCGGCCGCCATCTTGCGCTTCGGGCTCGTCTGGACGGCACTGTCCACCGTCACTTCGCCGGCCTCGATCAGCGCCTTCAGGCGGCTGCGGGAGATGTCGCCCGCCACCGCCCGCGCCAGGAACGCGTCGAGCCGTTCGCCGGCCTCGGCATCGCTGACGACGAAGCGTCTTGTCTCCATGATCCGAACGCCTGTAGGACCGGCGGCGTGCAAGCCATCAGGGACGAGCCGGAGCCGGAATGACATTGAGGGACGAGGACGAGAAGCCGCTGGACCCGGTGACCGAGCGCCTGCGCAAGAAGATGGTGCGGCTGCTCGCCACCGCCATCGGCATCATGCTCGTCGGCGTTATGGCGGTGCTGGGGGCGATTGTCTACAAGACCTCACGGCCGGCAACGCCCACGCCCCGCGCCGAAATCGCGCTGAACCTGCCGGCGGGCGCGGTCATCGAGGGCATGGCGCTCGACGGCGACCGGGCGCTGCTGCGGCTGACGGTGAACGGGGCGGAAGAGCTGCGCCTCGTCTCGCTCGCCGACGGCAGCCTGATCACCCGCGTGCATGTGCAGGCCGCGGCACCGAAATAACGGTCGCCGCCGCGCATCGCCCGCGCCGTCGTCGTCGCCTGTCTGCCGGCCGACGCGCCTGATCCGCCGCTGCGGATCCTTGCGAGCGGCCGGACGGAAGTTCCGGGTCGGCGGCAGCTTTCGCCGCAAAGCCTCTTGCGTCCCCGCCGCCGAGCCGGTATAGGCACCGACACTGGTTACGCGCCCATCGTCTAGCGGTTAGGACGGCGCCCTCTCACGGCGCAAACAGGGGTTCGATTCCCCTTGGGCGTACCAGTTTTCCCCAGAATTTCTCCATCGGCCCTGTCACCGCGGCAAACTGCCCGCGTGTCGATCTTGGCCGGAACGCGCCGGGCAGCGCGCTTGATGTGCTGAGGCCGAAGCGGCCGGCTTTCGCTCGGGCAGTCGAGCCGAATGCCGCCTGTCGCTTCGCGGCATCCGGGCGCAACCGCGTGCCGCTACTCGGCTGCCGCAGGCATCGGCGCATTGGCGCGGGCGGCGTCGCGGGTGCGGCGGCGTTCCCGAAAGAGGCTCCATTGCTGGTCGGCGAGCACGCCGATGATGATGACGCCGCCCATGACCGAGAAGTTCAGCGACGAGGGGATGCCGAGAAGGTTCACGAGGTTCTGGAGTTCCTGCAAGAGGATCACGCCGAGGATGGCGCCGATCACCGACCCTTCGCCGCCCTTCAGCGAGAAGCCGCCGAGCACCGCCGCCGCGATCGCGTAGAGCTCGTAGAAATTGCCCTGCGTCGAAGGCGAGATCGAGCGCGTGTACATGGCGAAGTAGATCGCGGCGATGACCGTCAGCACCTGGCAGATCACATAGGCCCCGATGATCACCCGGTCGGTCTTGATGCCGGAGAAGCGGGCCGCTTCCTCGTTCTTGCCGACCGCATAGAGGTGTCGGCCGTAGACCGAGCGGTGCACGATGATCCAGATCACCGCCGTGACGATCATCAGCGCGATGAACGAGTTGGGCACGCCGAAGCTGCGGCTCGTGGTGATTGCTTCGAGCGTCGGGAAGTTCTGCCCGAAGCCGAAGCCGGCGGTCGCATCCCGTGTGTAGAAGCGCGCGATGCCGCGATAGATCAGCAGTCCGCACAGGGTGACGATGAAGGGCTGCATCTTCAGCTTGGTGATCAGGATGCCGTGCAGCAGGCCGGCGCCTATGCCGAGGGCCAGCATCAGCGCGAGCGCGAGCGGCCAGGGGATCGCCTGCGTCGCGATGAAATCGACGAACAGCACGCCCACCAGCGCGATCATCGAGCCGACCGACAGCTCGATGCCGCCGGTGAGGATGACCACCGCCTGGCCGAGCGCCATGAAGCCGAACATGCCGACGAGATTGGCGGTGTTGGCGATGTTGATCGGCAAAAGGAAGCGCGGGTTGATCAGCGCGACCACGGCGCCGACGACGATGATCAGCGCCAGCAGGCCCAGATCCTTCTTGCTCATCGCATTTCCTCCCGCAGCGCCTCGTGCAGGTCCGCCGGCGCTTCCTGTCCGACCGTCTTGCCGACGGCGAGCAACAGGACGTTTTCTTCGCTGAACTGTTTTCGGTCGAGGATGCCGGCGATCCGGCCCTCGTGCATGACGGCGATCCGGTCGGAGACGCCGATCACCTCCTCCATGTCGCTCGAGATCATCAGGACGGCGACGCCCTCGTCCGCCAGGCCCCGCATCAGCCGGTAGATCTCGGACTTGGCGCCGATGTCGATGCCCCGGGTGGGCTCGTCGAAGATCATCACCTTCGGCGTCATCGCCAGCCATTTGGCCAGCACCACCTTCTGCTGATTGCCGCCGGAGAGCTGGCCGGCCAGCGTCGACAGCTTCGGCGCCTTGATCGCGAGATTGCCCCGCTGCTTCTCCGCGGTTCCGCTCTCGGCCCGCGACGAGACGAAGATGCCGGCGGCATGCGCCCACAGGTTCGGCAGGGAGATGTTCTGGGTGATCGGCAAATCGAGGAGGACGCCCTGCGCTTTGCGGTCTTCCGGCACCAGGAAGATCCCGCGCGCGACGGCGTCGGCGACCTGGCCGGGCCGGAAGGGTTCGCCGGCGACCTCGAAGCGGCCGCCATAGATCGGATCGACGCCGAACATGGCGCGGGCCAGCTCGGTGCGGCCGGCGCCGACGAGGCCGGCAAGGCCGAGGATCTCGCCCTTTCGCAGGCCCAGGCTGACGGGCTGGGCGGGATAGGCGGCGGTGCGCACCTCGACGGCCGCAAGCGCGACGTCGCCGGGGGCCGTCGCGGGCGGCGCCGACTGCACCTTGAGATCGCGCCCGATCATCATCTGGACCATGCGGTCGTGCTCGATCTCGCCCCTGGCGAGCGTTCCCGCCAGCGTCCCGTCGCGCAGCACGACGACCCGGCCGGCGACCTCCTCGACCTCGTGCAGCCGGTGGGAGACGAAGATGACCGAGATGCCCTCGTCCCGCAGCCCCTTGATGACGTCGAGGAGCTTCGCAGTCTCGGACAGCGGCAGGCTGGAGGTCGGCTCGTCGAGGATGACCAGCCGCGCATTGACCGACAGCGCCTTGGCGATCTCGACCATCTGGCGCTGGGCGAGCGACAGGCTGGCGAGGGGCGTCGCGGGGGTGAAGGTGGCGCCGATCCGTTCGAGCAGCGGCGCGGCCATCTCGCGCTGCCTGCGGTTGTCGACGAGGCCGAAAAGGCCCGTGCGCGGTTCGCGGCCGATATAGATGTTGGCGGCGACGTCGAGATTGTCGAAGAGGTTGAGCTCCTGGTGCACCAGGGCGATGCCGGCGGCCATGCTGTCGGCGACGGTGAGGGACGCCTTCGCGACGCCGTCGACGGTGATGGTGCCCTTGTCCGGCGCGATCACGCCGCCGAGGATCTTCATCAGCGTCGACTTGCCGGCGCCGTTCTCGCCGACGAGGCCGATGACCTCGCCGGGCGTGACGCTCATCGAGAAGCCGTCGAGCGCGACGACGCCTGGATAGGACTTCGACACGCCGGAGAGCTGGAGAAACGGCTTCGACCCGGCTCTGGCGGCGGGCGCGGCGGCAGGACTCATGAGATCGCTCGAGCTTCGAACCATACGCAGGCGGGGCGGCGAGACCGTTCGCCGTCCCGGCCCGGCTGCGCAGCCGAGAACCGGCTCAGGCGGCGTAGCGCCCGGCCGGTCCCGGTTCGTCTCACTGACCGGCCATCGCCTTCAGGTTCTTCACATAGGCGTCGATGTCGCCGGCATAGAGGATCTTCGTCGGGACGATGATCTGCTTGCTGTCCGGAATGCCCGACTTGTCGCCCTTGAGATAGGCGGCCATCAGCTTGAAGCCCTGATAGGCCCATTCGAACGGCTGCTGCACCACCGTGCCGGCAATCGTGCCTTCCTTGACGCCGCCGAGGGTGATCGGGTCGTCGTCGAAGCCGACGATGGTGATCTTGCCGAGCTGCCCGGCTTCCTTCAGCGCCTGGTAGATCTGCGGCGTGTTATAGGAATAGAAGCCGACCATGCAGTTGATGTCGGGGTTGGCGGTCAGAACGTCGGAGACGTTCGCCTTCGCACGGGTCTGGTCGCCGCCGTCGCCGCGTGTGTCGACGAGGGTGATCTTCGAGCCCTTGAGCCCCTCGGTGAAGCCCTGCGCGCGCTCCTTGTAGTTGGCGGCGTCGAGCAGGCCGACGAAGCCCATGCACTTGCCGCCGTCGGGCATCGCCTTCTTGGCGATCTCGGCGGCCTGGTTGCCGGCCTGGACGTTGGACGAGCCGACATAGGCGATGCGGTTCGACTGCGGCGCGTCGGAATCGGTGGTGAAGAGCGCGGTCTCGCTGGCGATCTTGTTCAGGACGTCGGTCGCCTTCGGGTCCACGGCCGAGACCATGATCGCCTTGACGCCCGCGGCGGCGAGGTTGTCCATCAGCGACTGCTGGCTCGCGACCGTGCCCTGGTCGGGATATTTGAATTCCAGCGTGTAGTCCGGCAGCTCGCTCTGCGCCTTCTTCATGCCGGCCTCGGCCGCCTTCCAGAAGTCGGAAGCGACGTTTACGACGAAGGCCATGGTCGGCTTGTCCTGGGCCATGGCCGGCACGGCGGCCGCGCTGCAGAGCATCGCTCCGGCCGCCAGGCTGGCGGCCAGTTTCAATCCGAGATTCATCCTAATCCTCCCGAGGGCCGGCGCCCGCCGGCCGACCCTTGCCGTCGCCCGGTCTTCTCCCCTGTGGCGCGGCCAGGTGGCCTTACGCTAGCCAGCGATCGGGCCGCGGTCAATCGACGGTGGCAAGGATGATCAGTCTTGCTTACCCGCCGCGGCGCCCGGCCTCCCGGGCCGGCGCGCCGCCGCGCCCTCAGTCGTAGTCGACGACGCCGTCGAGCGCGTAGTGCTTCACCGTTCTGCGGTTTTCGATCAGCGTCTCGACGCTCGGCTCGCCGCGCATCGCCCGGCCGATCGCGAGCTTGGTCGCTTCGTAATTGGTGCGGTAGAGGTCCTTCTGGTCGAGCTCGGCATGGTCGGCGCAGCGCGGATCGAGCCAGATCATGATGATCATGCAGAGCTCATCGGCCTCCTCCTTCGGCAGGGTGCCGTCGATCAGGCAGTCGACGATGGCATCGCCCGTCGCCGCCTGCACCACGCCGCCGAGCAACTCGACATAGGCGAGGCTCTCGATCGTCGCCTTGGTGGTCATCATCGTCGCCGGGCGCACCATCTGGTTGATGTCGCGCACGACGAACATGCGGGTGTGGCCCTGCACCTGGCCCATCATGCCGGCAAAGGCCTGGCCGACCGGGCCCTTCACCGAGCCGATCAGCACTTCGGGCATGGCGTCGGTATACTGCCCCTCGGCGGCCAGCACCGTCGCCTCGCCGGTGCGGAACCAGATGTCGGTCATGTCGGATGGTCCTTGTGGTTGGGTGTTTCGTGGTTGGATGTGATGCGGCAGCGATGCGACAGCCGCGGCAAAAGCGCAATGGGTCGGAGCAGGGGGAGGGCGCGGACGGTTCGGCTTCCCCTTCTCCCGCAGGCGGGAGAAGGGTCCGAAGGACGGGCGAGACGCGTGGCTCGCCCCGATATCCCGAAGGAGCGGATGAGGGCCTGCCGCGTGCTGGCTTCTCCGTTTGATCACCCTCACTTCGTCCGCTGGCCTGGAGGCATCGGCTCCCCTGTTCCGCCGTCCCCTACGAAGCCCTCATCCCCCTGCCGGGACCTTCTCCCGCTTCGGGAGAAGGGGACAGCGTCGCCGTCTCCGCCCATTCAACAGGCGCGCAAAATCGGCGCCGCGCTCGGGATCCCCCGAGCCGGCGGTGTGCATCCTGCGGCCGCCCGACGGGGCGGCGGATCGCCGAGGGCGGGCCCTCGGAACTTTGTAGATGCGGCACGCCCTCGGCGATCCGCGCGGTGTCTTGGCGATCCCGAATGAGCCGGTCCCCTCCGCCGCCGGCGCGCCCTGCGGCGCGCATGCGTGCGGAAGCTTCCTGGCCGCCGCCGGCTCTTCGCCCTTCCGGGCTCAAGCGGATCGGTCCGCGGACCCCTCGTCATGGGGGACGGTCCGGCGAAGCCTCGGGTCGTCCGGGACGGGAAGTCTCCGGAAGACACCCCGCCGCGGACACCGCTCGCCACCCCCGACCGATCCCGGCGATCGTCCGTGCCCGCCGTGGGCGGCGATGCGAGGGATTATGGGGGAGGCGGGAGGGGCGGGGATAAGTGGGTCGGAGGGAAGGCGAAGTCGTCGAAGCCTCCTTCTTCTCCCCCATGGGGAGAAGTGCCGGCAGGCGATGAGGGCGTCTGGCGCGACGCTGGACAGGATGGTGCCAGCCGGCGCCCTCCGCAAGATCGCCGCGCTCGTCCCCCTCATCCGCCCTTCGGGCACCTTCTCCCCATGGGGGAGAAGAAGAGCGGCGCCCGATCCTGCGCCGCCGCCGATGCGTTGCCGCTCCACACCCCTCTCTTGCGATTTCTACCGCTTACCGGCTTCGCCGCTAAGACGATGAAATCGCTTTCTCTCCCTCAAGGGGAGAGAGGGCGCTGTCACCAACGCTTCGTCATCCTCGCGCGCAGCGCGGGGATCCATGCCGGAACGGCAGGGAGGGGCTGTCCGATGGCGGAAGAGGCTCCCGATGCATCCGGGCGGCGGTGGTGCCGAGGCTTCGGCATGGATCCCCGGCCTGCGGCCGAGGATGACGAGGCGGGGAGGGGCGGGCGCGCTTCTGAGACGTCGCGCCGTGTCACCGCAGCGGCATCGCTTCTCATGCCGGTCGCTTTCGCGGACATCTCCCTGCCACTGCGCGAGCGTTTCAGGCGGGCAGCACCCTCTCGGCTTCGTCATCCTCGCGCGGAGCGCGGGGATCCGTGCCGGAACGGCAGGGAGGGGCGGTCCGGTGGCGGAAGAGGCTCACGATGCACCCGAGCGGCGGTGGCGAGGCTCCGGCATGGATCCCCGGCCTGCGGCCGAGGATGACGAGGCGGGGAGGGCGGCGATCCCTCCGAGATGAAGCCGGCAACGGATGCGCCTGAGGCGGATGTGGCAGAGCCTGCTGTCGTCTCCGCAGGCTTCACCACCACAACCCGCGATAAAGCTCCTGCCAGTCGGGGTTCATGTCCTCGATGAGCGCGATCTTCTTCGCGCGTCCCCATTTCTTCAGCGCCTTCTCGCGCGCAATGGCGTCGCGGATGTCGAAGTGCTCCTCGTACCAGACGAGGCGCTTGCAGCCGTAGCGGCTGGTGAAGCTTGTCTCATTCGCTCCCGTCTTGTGCTCGTGAACGCGCCGGGCGAGGTCGGCGGTCACGGCGATGTAGAGCGTGCCGTTGCGCTGGCTTGCCATGATATAGACGTGTCCCGCCATGGACGGATGCTGCGGTCGAGCGATCGGCGCGTCAAGAATGGGCGTGGCAGGAACGCGATGCTTGCGCGGGGTGCATCCCTGCGGAGAAGGGCGCAGCCAGCAGCGTCGTCATCCTCGCGCGAAGCGCGGGGGGCCATGCTGGTGACGATCCATCCCATGAAAGAGGGGACGCCGCCGGAGGCGGAGCGGCGGTGGCGAGGCTTCGGCATGGGTCCCCGGCCTGCGGCCGAGGATGACGACTGGGGGAAAGGTGCGGCCTGCGCTTGAACCGTCTGGGCTCGCCGCCCGGTCACGCGATCGTCATTGATCTGGCAGGCCGTTATCCGCCCATAAGGCCGCAGCGCACGCCGCGCTCCGGCCCCCGCCCCATCACCCCCCGACGCTCACCCAGTCCCCGCTCTCGCCTGCCTTGAACAGCGCGTCGATGACCGCCTGGTTGCGGCGGGAGGAGTCCAGCGGGAAGACCTCGCCGCCGCGGCCGCGCACGACTTCGGCGAAGGCGTGCACCTGTTGCAGGTACTGGTCGACGCCGGGATAGCGGAAGGTCTTGGTGCGGGTGTGGCCCTTGTCGTGGAGATGCACCTTGTCGCCGTCGTAGAGGCCGGCGTTGAAGGGGGCGGCGATCTCGATGAAGCCGGTCTCGCCGTGGAACACCATGGCCTGGCGGTTCGCCATGCGCGTGCCGAGATAGACGCTCATCTCGAAGGTGCCGAAGTCGACCGTGCCGGTGACGAAACTGTCGGTGCCGAAGTCGGGGTCGGTGAGGACGCGCGAGCGCACCCGCACCGGCTCGACGCCGGTGGCGAACCGCGAGGTGACGACGGGATAGACGCCGATGTCGCGCAGCGCGCCGCCGCCGAGCGCCAAGCGGTTGCGCATGTTGTTCGGGTCGACATTGTGGTAGCTGAACGCCGCCTCGATATGCATCAGCCGGCCGATCGCGCCCTCGGCGAGGAGGTCGCGCACCTTTGCCCACTGCGGGTGGTAGGTGACCATGAAGGCCTCGGAGACGACGACGCCGGCGGATTTCGCGGCGGCGGCGATCCTCTCGATGTCGCCGGCGCTCATGCCCATCGGCTTTTCGCACAGCACGTGCTTGCCGGCCTCGATCGCCTTCAGCGTCCATTCCGTGTGCTGGGCGGTCGGCAGCGGGTTGTAGACCGCCTCGATCTCGGGCGAGGCCAGCATCTCCTCGTAGGAGCCGAAGGCCTGCGGGATGCCGAAGGCGGCGGCGGCCTCGAAGGCGCGCTCCTTGTCGCGGCTGGCGATCGCCGTCAGCGCGCCGTTATCGGCCTTGAAGATCGCCGGGATCACGTGCTGCCGCGCGATCTTCGCGGTCGACAAAATGCCCCATCTCAGCATGGAATGGTCTCCTCCTCCGCAGGGCCGCGCATCCCACGGCCCGTCGTTTCGCATCAAATGCGCCGGAAACGGCCAGCCGCAAGGGGCGGGCCGCGCCGGCAGGCCTTCGGGAGCCGCCGCGGCGTCAGCCGACGAAGATGGACTTCACCTCGGCAAGGTCCTTCAGCGGCGTCTGCGGCCGCGGGCCGATCTGGGTGATGATGTGGCCGGCGGCGGCAACGCCGAGGCGCGCCGACTTCTCGTGGGAGAGGCCCAGCGTATAGCCGCGCAGGAAGCCGCTCGCGAAAAGGTCGCCGGCGCCGGTCGTGTCGACGACATGCGGGACGGTGAGCGCCGGGACGGCGATGCGCGCCTCGCCCTCGACGACGACGCAGCCCTTCTCGCTGCGGGTGACGATCGCGAAGGCCTTGGTGTCGGCGGCAAGGCCGGCGAGCGCGGCGTCGACGTCCTCGGTCTCGTAGAGCGCCAGGGCCTCGGCCTCGTTGGCAAAGACGATGTCGACCGTGCCGGAGCGCATGAGGTCGAGGAACTCGGCGCGGTAGCGGTGGACGCAGAACGAGTCCGACAGCGTCATCGCGACCTGGCGGCCAGCCTCGTGCGCGATCTTCGCGGCGGCGACGATCGCCTCCTTGGCGCGCGGGGGATCCCAGAGATAGCCCTCGAAATAGGTGACCTTGGCGGCCGCGACGAGCGCGGCGTCGATGTCCTCCGGGCCGAGCTCGACGCAGGCGCCGAGATAGGTGTTCATCGAGCGCTCGCCGTCGGGCGTGACGAGGATCATCGAGCGGGCGGTCGGCGGGAAGCCTTCCAGCGGCGCCGTGTCGTACTTCACGCCGAGCGAGCGGATGTCGTGGGCGAAGATCGCGCCCAGCTGGTCGCCCGAGACCTTGCCGATATAGGCGCCGGTGCCGCCGAGGCTGACGAGGCCGGCGACCGTGTTGCCGGCGCTGCCGCCGGAGGTCTCGATCGCCGGGCCCATGGCGCCGTAGAGATGCTCGGCCCGGCCGGCGTCGATCAGCGTCATGCCGCCCTTCTGGATCTCCTGCGCCTCGAGAAAGGCGTCGTCGCAGCGCGCGATGATGTCGACGATGGCGTTGCCGATGGTCAGGACGTCGTATTCGGCCATGAGTGCTTCCGTTGTTCGAGGGTTGCCGCGCTCCTAGCGCATGCGGCGCGCGCTGGAAAGTTGCGCCCGGTGCGGCGGCCCGCCGGAGGCGGCCATCGCTCTGCCTTGGCGGCGTTGCGGGCGCCCGGCGCCGCACCTACATCAGCGCCGCATCGCGGCCCTGCCGCGCCTTCGGGAGACCGGCCCTACATGATCGTCGATTCCGCCCGCCTCGCGCTCGCCGACATCCTGTCGCCGCCGTTCCGGGCGGTCTTGTGGAAGACGCTGGGGCTGACGCTCCTGGTGCTGGTCGGCCTCTGGTTCGGCGTCGAGAGCGTCTTCGAATGGCTGGCGGTGCCGTTCCTGTCGCATCTCTTCCCGAACGCGCCGCACTGGCTGGACGAGGCGGGCACGCTCGCCGGCTGGGCCGCGGGCATCGCGCTCGCCGTGCTCCTCGCCTTCCTGATCGCGCCGATCAGCGCGCTGATCGCCGGCGCCTTCCAGGACGACGTCGCCGAGATCGTCGAGCGGGACGGCTATCCGGGCGTTCCGACCGGCCGGGCGCTGCCGCTCTTCCAGGGCCTGTTCATCTCGGTGAAGTTCCTCGGCGTCGTCATCCTCGGCAACCTGATCGCCTTCGCGCTGCTCTGGGTGCCGGGGATCAACGTCGTCGCCTTCTTCCTCGTCAACGGCTACCTCCTGGGCCGCGAATATTTCGAGTTCGCGGCGATGCGCTACCGCAGCGAGGCCGACGCCAAGGCGCTCAGGATCCGCTACGGCACCAGCGTCTTCCTCTCCGGCCTCGTCATCGCCGCCTTCCTGGCGGTGCCGATCCTCAACCTCCTCACCCCCCTCTTTGCCGCCAGCCTGATGGTCCACCTGCATCAGCGCGTGGCGAAGAAGGAGGGCGGCCTGGTGGGGTTGGAGAGGGAGGCAGTTTGAAGCCATCCGGATCGACCTTGGGCACCGTTCTCAAACCCGAGATGGTCGTAGACCACTGTTGGTGCTAAACTGTTGAAGGTCCGCTCAGGGCACACAGTTCCCACGAAAGTCGCCAAGGTCCCCTATGGCCAGCACGGCTGGGTTGTCAGCGCCCATCAAAGGCGCAAGTTTGGGTGCGGGATGGTTGGTGCCCTTCCGTCTGCCGTCTTCGTGGGTCAAGCCTTGGAGTGATTTTGTGTCGAAAGTCGATCATGACAACGCCATGCCCGAGGTGGTTCAGGATCCTGCCGAAGTCCGTGACGAGAGCGGACGCGAGAGCTTTACGGCTAGTCTCCTCATCCAAGGTCAGCATCGCTTCTACACCTTGTCTATGCCAAGCGATGTCTTAGCAGAAAGCTGCATGGTAGAGCCTCGCTACCGCGATCCAGCGGAGGGATTTCAGCGGGCGCTTGACGAGAGGCGGGCTCGCGACATAGCAACTTACATTGACAGCGGAACAGGAACGATCCCCAGCTCCATCGTTTTGTCCGCGCAGCCAGAAGCAGAGCTGCAGTACAATCGCCCAAACCGCACGCTTAGCTTCAAGCGCATGTCCCGTGCCTTCCTCATCTTGGACGGACAACATCGCGTATACGGCTTCCGGCTTGCAACGTCCAAACTTCGCGTTCCAGTTGTAATTTACAATGGGCTTTCTCGAACGGAGGAGGCTCGCTTGTTCATGGACATCAACACGAAGCAACGGCCAGTTCCTAATGAGCTGATCCTTGATATCAAACGAATGGCTGAAACGGAGTCCAACTCCGAAGCATTAATGCGAGAGGTATTCGACGCTTTCAATAATCAAGGCGAAAGCCCCCTCTTTGGCCTCATGAGCCCGTTCGAACGCAAGAAGGGGAAGATTTCACGTGTTACCTTTAACGGCGCCTTGAAGCCTATCTTAGATACATTTGTGGGTGCTAGCTCGGACGAGGTATATGCGGTCTTGTCGGCCTACTTAAGATCTTGCCTAGGGGGACTCCGGCAGAATGAGGTCTCGGACCTCATCACGAATCCGACCATGTTCAAAGCGCTTCTGATTCTCTTTCCTGCCGTTGCGGAAAAAGTTGCTGATCGCCATGGGCTTAGTTTCACCCTCGAAAACTTTGACGAAGTCCTGGCTCCCATGTTCGAGCGAGTGCGGCGGGCGGATCTAGTGGATTGACTCCAACGCTTGGAACCCTCTGGTCCGGGCGGCGATGATTTCATCCGGATCGGCACGCCAGACGAACCGCCTGGGGTTCTCGTTGTGCTCGGAGACGAAGCGGTTGATGGCGGCCTGGAGGTCGACCACCGAGCGAAAGACGCCGCGCTGCAGTCGCCGCCGGGAGAGCTTGGCGAAGAACCCCTCGACGGCGTTCAGCCATGAGGACGAGGTGGGCGTGAAGTGGAAGGTCCAGCGCGGATGCCGCGCCAGCCAGCGCCGCACCTCCGGTGTCTTATGGGCGGCGTAGTTGTCAAGGATCGCGTGCACGACCTTGCCGGCCGGGATTTCCCGCTCGAGCGCGTTGAGGAACCGGATGAACTCCTGGTGCCGGTGGCGGGCCATGTTGCGGCCGAAGACCGTGCCCTCGAGCACGTCGAGAGCCGCGAAGAGCGTCGTCGTACCGTTGCGCTTGTAATCATGGGTCATGGTGGCGCCCCGGCCCTTCTTCATCGGCAGTCCCGGTTGGGTCCGGTCGAGCGCCTGGATCTGCGACTTCTCATCGACCGAGAGCACCACCGCGTGCGCCGGCGGGCTGACATAGAGCCCGACGATGGCATGCAGCTTCTCGGCGAAGGCAGGGTCTGTCGATAGCTTGAAGGCGCGCCAGCGATGCGGCGCTAGGCCATGCGCCTTCCAGATCTTCTGCACGGTCGCCACACCCATGCCGACCGCCTTGGCCATGGCGCGCGCGGTCCAGTGCGTCGCCTCGTGCGGCGGCGGCTCATGCGTCAGCCGCACGAGCTCGGCGACCCGAGCATCGGCGATCGGCGCCTTGCCGGGCGGCCGGGTCTTGTCCTCGAGAAGACCCTCAACGCCCGCCTCCGCGAAGCGCGCCTGCCAGCGCCAGACGGTTGTCTTCGACTTGCCCGTCGCGCTCATGATCGCGTTGGTGCCGACGCCGTCGGCGCTGAGGAGGACGATCCGCGCCCGCCAGACATGCTTCTGCGGCGTGCTGCGGCCCGCGACGATGGACTCCAGCCGCCGGCGATCGGCGGAGGAGACCGAGATGGAGACCCCGTTGCGCATGCTGCAGAGTCGCATAGGCGGACGCGCAGCGGAATCCGCATCAGGATTCTTCTGTTCCGGTCAGACCACTAGCAAATCCAGGTAAGAGCCCGTCTTCACTGGTCGACATCTTCAAAAAAGGCATGCGTACCGGATTTACCATCGGTTCTGGCTTCACAGCCTGATGTCAATCATCGTGGATGCATTGCAGCCGCGAGTAGTGCGCGCCTTATTCTCGCTGAGCGGACGCCCGTCGATCCAGCATGTTTCAGACACCATCACGAAGGCACCTCAAGCAGGATATGATCTGGATGTCGATGAACTGTCGCACGAGATACGTGTTGACTTCCGCGAAGCTTCTTTCATTTCGGAAGCTTTCGGCGGCGACGCTTCTCGGCTTGCTTCCGCCTGTTTTACATCGATGGCTGACCTCATCCCCGCCTTGGAGAGGGCAGATAGTCTGCCGTGGGCATTGATCCGGCTATATTACTCTTCGTTCTATGCGGGCCACAGTGTAATGCGGCTTTTGGGCCATAGCTGCACATATTTCGAAGGTCGACAGACAGGCCTTATCAAGGCGTTGCTCGCGGCCCGTGGCAGTCCCGTCGCCTTCGATCTCCCCTCTGGCTTATACAAATGCTCAGTAAACGTAGGGCAGACTGGCTTCACTATGACGTTCGCTAGAGGCCGTGTCGGCGGCGCGCACGAAATTTTTTGGGAGGTGTTCGATGCTATTCTGTCTGGCCTGACCGAAGAGATTCTTCGTGGGCAATTGTTGGACAGAGATGCGAAGGCTGTATTCTCAAAGGTGGAGGCTCTCAGGAGGATATATCGGCGAGGAGTCGGAGCGAGCTGGCTAAGTTCGGTTCGTAATGAGATTCAGTACCGGCAAGGTTTCGGCGTCTGGAATCCGGTAAAGGTCAACCGGTCTCGTCGTGAATCGTTGGCGAGGCTTGCAGGTCAATGGACGCGTGATCCGATGGAAATAGATGTTGATGCGCCACCCGCCGGCGATCTCTCAGCTTTTATTATCGCGTGTGTGTTCACTGCAGCATTGTGCCGAACCCTGCTGACACGCGTGGCGGACCGTTCTTCCGTTCCAGCGAAGTCCTTTGCTCGGCTACCGCTACAACTTTGCTAGCGCCCGTTCCAAAACGGCAGCACGGTCATGACCACGCCTGCGCGGCTTGTGCGGGCGTGTCAGGTTGGGGCTTCTTTTCGCAGTAAGGTCTCTGGAGATGAAGTGCGAGGAAATATGTCTTTCCCTCAAATCGACACGAACCTCTCCCACCACGGCAGCACGCAACCTGACGGAGACGTGCACGTGCCGGGACTGCCACTTCTGCTGACGAGGGCGCGGGCTTTCGCGCTTGCCATCCTGTGCTCCCTGCTGGTCCTGCCGGCGGCGGCGTCCGCCGCGGGGGCGCAGGGCGTGCCGGCGTGGCTCGCCGCGCATGTCGGAGAGGCGGACGGGCAGATCTCGGCGGTGGTGCTGCAGCGGGCGCGGGCGCTGTACCGGGAGAAGGTCGCGAGCGGGGCGGTGCGCAACCCCTGCTATTTCGCGATGGATGCGACGCGGCCGGCGGACCTCGGCAACAACCGGATCGGCCGGCGCTTCTACATCATCTGCGAGGCGCAGCAGTCCTTCCGGGCGGTGTCGGCCGGGCATGGCAGCGGGCGCAAGCTGCCGGGGCTCGCCGACTTCTCCAACGGGCGCCAGTGCGTGAAGAATTTCGGCAATGCCAGCGATTCCGAGCTGACCACCGGCGGCGACTATGTGACCGCCGAGACGCGGACCTCGTTCAAGGGCTATTACCGCTCCGCCTCCGGCCAGACCGTCCCCTTCCTGCGCTCCTTCGTCCAGTTCGACGGCGAGGGGGCGACGGCGAATGCCAGGGCGCGCGTCATCGGCGGGCATCCCGCCGAGGTGCTGCGGGCGATGTGCCGCATCAAGGCGCCGGGCAATGCTTATGCCAATGGCGAGGGATACGTCCCCTTCGGCAAGCTCGTCGGCTATGCCGCCGGCCGCAGCAACGGCTGCACCAGCTGGTCCCCCGCGGACGCCCAGACGATCCTGCCGATCATGCAGGCCGCCCCGACGACGCTCTACATCTATCCGGAAGCCCGCGACATCGCCGCCGTCGCGCATACGGCGAAGGGCGGCGTGCTGCCGCCGGGCTCGGGCCTCTACTGGAACGCGCAGTGCCTGAAGGCGATCGGCGGGGCGCCGAAGTTCTGGTCGGCCTCGGTGCTGGAGCCGCTGATCGCCCGCTACAAGGCCAGCCTCCCGAAGTCGACGCCGCGGCCCTTGCCGATCTGCCAGTAGCCGGAGGGTCAGCCGCCCGGCGGTGCCGGTGGGTGCCGGCGCAGGCGGACGGCAGGCGGCGCGGCCGCAGGCCGACGCGGGCCGGCGACGAGGCGAGGGGGAAACGGCTGGGTCAGCCCGCCGTCTCGCCCGCGACGGCCATGCCGACGCCGAGTTCCACCAGCGGCGCGGGGACGTCGGTCGTCTTGACGTCGGCCTTGCAGAGGTCGGCGATGATGCAGGCCTCGCATTCCGGCCGGCGTGCCTTGCAGACATAGCGGCCGTGCAGGATCAGCCAGTGATGGGCGTGGCGGCGGTACTCCGGCGGGATCACCGCCAGCAGCCGCTCCTCCACCTCGTCCACGGTCTTGCCGGGGCCGAGCTTCAGCCGGTTGCCGAGCCGGAAGATGTGGGTGTCGACGGCGAGCGTCTCCTCGCCGAAGGCGGTGTTGAGGACGACATTGGCGGTCTTGCGCCCGACGCCCGGCAGCGCCTCCAGCGCCGCACGCTCGCGCGGGACCTCGCCGCCATGCTCGGCGAGAAGCCTTTCCGACAGGGCGAGGACGTTCTTCGCCTTGTTGCGGTAGAGGCCGATCGTCCTGATGTGCTCGCGGATCTGATCCTCGCCGAGCGCCGCCATGGCGGCGGCGTTGTCGGCCGCGGCGAAGAGGCCGCGCGTCGCCTTGTTGACGCCGGCATCGGTCGCCTGCGCCGAGAGGACGACGGCGACGAGCAGGGTGAAGGGGTTGGAGTGTTCGAGCTCCGGCTGCGGCTCGGGGCGCTGGACGGCAAAGCGCCGGAAGATCTCGGCCACCTCGTCCGGCGTATAGGGAATTTTTGGCGCGCGCTTTGCCCGCTTGGCGGGCTTCTTCGCATCCTTGCCGGCGGGCTTTACCGCGGCCTTTCGGCCGGACTTTCCGGCCGGGGCGGGCGCGGCGGCGGAACCCGCCTGCGGCAAGACGCCTTTTGCCTTTTTCTTGACCGCGGGCGCGGCGGGATCGATCTTCTCGGCCATCCCGTGCCCTATAGCGAGACCCGCCGATGCAAGACAATCGGGAAATCGAGGGCGATCCGGCCGGCACCGTCGCCGGCGATACGGCCCGCATGGGCGGCGACCGGCCGATCTTCGAGGCGCTGCTCGTGCCCTACCGCTCGCTCGGGCGCACCGGCTTCCGGCTGGTGATGGGCTTCTTCTGCCTCGTCAGCCTCGTCACCGGCCTCCTCTTCGTCGCCAACGGCGCCTGGCCCGTCGTGGGCTTCTTCGGGCTCGACGTCGCGCTGCTCTGGTGGGCGTTCTCGGCGAACTACCGCGCGGCGAAGGCGCGCGAGGAGGTGCGGGTGTCGCGCACCGACTGCGCCATCCGCAAGATCTCGCCGAAGGGCGAGGTGCGGGAGGCGCACCACAACCCGTTCTTCGCGCGCTTCAAGGTCTCGCGCCACGAGGAGATCGGCATCACGGGGATGACCGTCTCCTCGCAGGGGCGCTCGACCGAGATCGGCAGCTTCCTCAATCCCGACGACCGCGAGAGCTTCGCCAGCGCCTTCGGCAAGGCGCTGGCGGCGGCGCGCGGGCGCTGAGGCGCGGCCGCAGGGCGGCAGGCGATCGCGTCAGGCCTTGGCGACGGCGACGCTCGCGCCGGTGCGGCCGGCTGCGATCAGCGCGTCGATCAGCCGGTGCGCCTTCAGCGCCTCGCGGCCGGTGATGCGGGGCGGGCGGTTCTCGTCCAGCGCACCCAGGAAATCGGCGATGGCGCTGCGGTGCCAGTCGTGCGGGAAGGCCATCGGGTCGGCGCCGGTGTCGCCGGCGGTGTCCAGCGGCGCGAAGCGCTCGCGCCGCCCGTCGTGGAAGGCGATGTCGAAGCCGGTGCCGGAAAGGACGGCGGTTCCGTTCTGGCAGATCAGCTCGATCTTTTCCGGGAAGCCGGGATAGGCGGCGGTGGTCGCGTCGATGACGCCGAGCGCACCGCTTTCGAAGCGCACGCCGGCCGCGACCATGTCCTCGGTCTCCATGCGGTGCAGCGGGCTCGTCGCCGCAAAGCCGCGCACCTCGGCGACCGGGCCGGCGAGCGAGAGCATCAGGTCGAGCGTGTGGATGCCCTGCGTCAGGAGGACGCCGCCGCCGTCGCGGGCCAGGGTCCCGCGGCCGGGCTCGTCGTAATAGCCCTGCGGCCGCCAGAGGCGGATGGTGGTGGAGCAGCCGGCGATCGCACCGAGCTCGCCGCGCGCAAGGATCCCGGCGAGCTTCTCCGCCGCCGGGCGGAAACGGTGCTGGAGGACGATGCCGAGTGTCACGCCGGCCGCCTCGCAGGCCGCGACCATGGCCTCGGCGCGCGCGGTGGTTATCTCCAGCGGCTTTTCCAGGAGCACATGCTTGCCGGCCCTGGCGCAGCTTGTGACGATGTCGCGGTGCGTGTTCGGCGGGGCCAGGACGATGACGGCGTCGATCGAGCGATCGGCGAGGATCGTCTCGAAGCTCTCGCAGGCGGGGAAACCATGGCGCGCGGCGAAGGCCTCGCGGCGCGCCGCGGTGGGACTGAAGGCGCAGGCGACCTCCACCCGGTCCGGCAGGTCGGCGAGGCTCCTCGCATGCACGTCGGCCACCATGCCGAGCCCGACGATCGCGACGCGCCGCTTGGTCATCCCCGATTCTCCCCCGCTACTTCCCGGCGACCCTACCGCTTCCCCGCGCCGCTGCCAAAGCCGGCGCCTCGTGCGGGCGCTGCCGGCGCGGATGGGGTGCTGGAAAGGGAGGAGGGGGCGACGGCCGGCCACGAGGGCGTCGGTCGACAGGACGCTCGCACATGCGAACGGCCGACCCGCTGATCGGATCGGCCGTTCGTTCAGCCCGGTGCGGGGGGCGCGGTCAGACGAGGTCCGCCAGCGTGATCGGGAAGCGGCGGATGCGCCTGCCGGTCGCGTGCCAGACGGCGTTGGCGATCGCGCCGGCGGTGCCGGTGATGCCGATCTCGCCGACGCCCTTGACGCCGAGCGCGTTGACGTGGGGGTCGTCCTCGTGGACGAGGATCGTCTCGACGAAGGGCACGTCGGCGTTCACCGGCACGTGGTATTCGGCAAGGTTCGCGTTCATGATCCGGCCGGAGCGCTTGTCGTGCACCGCCGCCTCGTGCAGCGCGAAGGAGATGCCCCAGATCATCCCGCCAAAGTACTGGCTCTCGACCATGCGCGGATTGATCACCCGGCCGGCGGCGAACGCGCCGACGAGCCGCGTCACCCGCATCTGGCAAAGGTCCGGGTCGACGGTCACCTCGGCGAAGACCGCGCCGTGGGCGTCCATGGCGTAGCGCTCCTGCTCGGCCGGATCGGCGGCGCCCTGGCCGCGGCCCTCGATCTCGGAGACCCCGGCGCGGGCGAGGATCTCGGCATAGGCCTCGCCGCGGCTCTCGTCGTCCTGGCGCACGAGGCGTCCGTTGCGGGCGACGACGCCGACATTGCCGGCGCCGTAGAGCGGCGAGCGCTCGTCGTTCACCGCCATCTGGGTGAGCTTGGCGATGACGTCCTCGCCGGCGCGGTGCAGCGCGAGGCCGGCCGTCGCCGTGTGGCCGGAGCCGCCGGCGATGCCTGCGTCCGGCAGGTCGGACGAGCCGGAGCGGAACTCGGTCTCCTCCATCGACAGGCCGAGGCCGTCGGCGGCGATCTGGTGCAGCGCCGTCCAGGCGCCCTGGCCCATGTCGTGCGCGCCGGTTTCCATGACGCCGCTGCCGTCGGCGCGGAGCACCGCCCGGGCCTCGGCCTGGAACATCACCGCCGGGAAGAGGGCCGTGCCGACGCCCCAGCCGACGAGCCTTCCCTCCGCATCGCGCATCGAGCGCGGCTCGAACGAGCGCCTCGCCCAGCCGAACGCTTCGGCGGCCTTCCCGTAGCACTCGCGCAGCGCCTTGGAGGAGAACGGCTTGCCGGAGATCGGCTCGACCTCGGCATAGTTCAGCAGGCGGAACTCCAGCGGGTCCATGCCGGCGGCATAGGCCGCTTCGTCGACGGCGCTCTCCAGCGCCACCGAGCCGGTCGCCTCGCCGGGCGCGCGCATGAAGCCCGGCGTGCCGATGTCGATGCGCGTCGCTTTATGCGTCGTGCGGATCGCGGGTGCCGCATAGAGCGTGTGGGAGACGTTGGAGGCCGGCTCGACGAAGTCGTCGAAGCGGCTCGTCGACGCCAGGGTGTGGTGCTCGAGCGCCGCCAGCCGGCCGTCCTCTCCCATGCCGAGCCGGAGCGTCTGGCGGGTCTGGCCGCGATGGCTGACCGGGCCATACATCTGCTGGCGGGTGACGACGAGCTTGACCGGCGCGCCGACCATCTTCGCCGCGATGATGCCGAGCATCTGCGGGCCGGCGGGCAGGCCCTTGGAGCCGAAGCCGCCGCCGAGGAAGGGGCTGCGGATGTGGATGTTCTCGGCCGGGATGCCGAACAGGCCGGCGATCCGGCCGACGGCCATGCCGAGCCCCTGCGTCGGCATGTCGATCGACAGGCGGTCGCCGTCCCAGCGCGCCACGATCGCATGCGGCTCCATCGCGTTGTGGTACTGCGGCGGCGTGTCGTAGGTCGCCTCGATCCGCTTCGGCGCGCCGGCATAGGCGGCGTCGAAGTCGCCGGTCTCGGCGCGGGCGGGCGCGCCGGGGCCGACGACCTGCGGTTCGAAGCTCTCGCCGTCGAGGTCCACGCGCGGCGTCTCGGCCTCATAGGTCGGGGCGAGCAGCGCGGCGCCTTCCGTCGCGGCCTCCAGCGTCTTGGCGATCACCACGGCGATCGGCTGGCCGGCGTAGCGGACGGTGTCGTTCTGCAGGAGGTCCATGCGGAACATGAAGGGGTGGTCCTTGGCGTCCGGATCCTGCGCCAGCGCCGGCCGGTTCTCAGGCGTCATCACGTCAACGACGCCCGGATGCGCCTTGGCGGCGTCGACGTCGAGATGCGTCACCCGCCCGCGGGCGATCGCGGCGGTCGCGACGACGGCGTGGAGCAGGCCGTCCGGATTGTTGTCCGAGGCATAGGTGGCGCGGCCGGTGACCTTCAGGACGCCGTCACGGCGGGTCATCGGCTGGCCGATGTTGGAGCCCTGGCGCATGCGCGCGCCGGTGGGAAGCGAGGCGGTCTCAGACATGGAGGACACCTTCCGGAACGGGGGCGAAGGGGGAGGCCGGCAGCGCCGGCAGGCGGTCCGGCGTGCCGGCGGCCGCAAGGGCGAGCGCGCGGATCACGACGCGCTTGCCGAGGTCGATCTTGTAGGCGTTGTCGCCCGACGGTTTCGCCTCGGCGAAGGCGGCCTCGGCCGCCGCGGCGAATGCCGCCTGTCCCGGCGCCTTGCCGGCGAGCGCGGCTTCGGCGGCCTCGGAGCGCCAGGGCTTCAGCGCGACGCCGCCGAGGGCGAGGCGGGCCGCGCCGATCGTGCCGCCGTCCATCCGGAGCGCCGCCGCGGCGGAGACGACCGCGAAGGCGTAGGAGGTGCGGTCGCGGACCTTGAGGTAGCGCTGGTGGCCGGCAAAGCCCGCGGCCTCCGCCGGCAGGCGCACCGCGACGATCATCTCGCCGGGCTCCAGCACCGTCTCCTTGTCCGGGGTCGAGCCGGGCAGAAGGTGGAACGCCGTCAACGGCACCTCGCGCCGCCCGTTCGAACCCTCGATCTCGACGATCGCGCCGAGCGCTGCCAGCGGCACGCAGAAGTCGGAGGGGTGGACCGCGATGCAGCTGTCGCTCCAGCCGAGGACGGCATGGCCGTGGTTCTCGCCGCCGAGCGCGTCGCAGCCGGCGCCGGGGGAGCGCTTGTTGCAGGCGCTGGCCGGATCATAGAAATAGGCGCAGCGGGTGCGCTGCATCAGGTTGCCGCCGACGGTCGCGGCGTTGCGCAGCTGCGCCGAGGCACCGGAGAGCAGCGCTTCGGCGACGGCGGGATACTGCCTGGCGAAGGCCGGGTCGGTGGCGAGGTCGGAATTCTTCACCAGCGCGCCGATGCGGGCCCCGCCGTCCGGCAAGGTCTCGATGGCCGAAAGGTCCGGCAGGTGGGTGACGTCGACGAGACGCTGCGGCCTGGTGATGCCGCCCTTCATCAGGTCGAGGAGGTTGGTGCCGGCCGCGAGGAACGCCGCGCCGGGCTCGGCCGCCGCTGCGACCGCCTCGGCGACGCTCTGCGGCTTCACATAGTCGAACCGGTTCATGCCGCTTCTCCGCGCTTGGCGCCCGTCATATGGGCCTGTGCCTCGATCACCGCCTCGGTGATGCCCTTGTAGGCGCCGCAGCGGCAGATATTGCCGCTCATCGCCTCGCGGACCCGCTCCGGATCGTCGCCGGCCTGGCCCTCCGCGATGAGGCCGACGGCGCTCATGATCTGGCCGGGCGTGCAGTAGCCGCACTGGAAGCCGTCATGGGCGATGAAGGCCGCCTGGACGGGGTGCAGCTCGTCGCCCCTGGCGAGGCCCTCGATCGTGGTGATCTCGGCGCCGTCGAAGCTCACCGCCAGAGCCAGGCACGAATTGATGCGCCGGCCGTCGACGAGGATGGTGCAGGCGCCGCACTGGCCGCGGTCGCAGCCCTTCTTGGTGCCGGTGAGGTCCAGCCGCTCGCGCAGGAGGTCGAGGAGCGTCACGCGCGGATCGTCGAGCTCGACCTTTCGCCGTGCGCCATTGATCGTCAGGCTGATGGAATGGTTCATGCCTTCACCCGTTTCAGTGATATGTCGAACCGGAAGTGCCGGCGCGTCGCCCAGGTCTCGGGGGCGAAAGCGCGGGAGCAGTCGGGGCGGGTCGACGAAAGCCAGGGGATGGCTCCGGCCGCCGCATCGCCAATTATACGGAGGGCCCCTCCGTTTTCAAGTCTGCAGAGGTTCTAAATTCGCGACATGGGAGCAGCACCCAAAAAGGCAACGCGCAAGCCGAGGGCTGATTTCGTCCGCAACCGCGAGCGGCTTCTGACGGCCGCTGCCGAGGTTTTCCGTTCCGGCAGCCGCGACGCGAGCCTCGAGGCGGTCGCGCGGCGCGCCGAGGTCGGCATCGGCACGCTCTACCGGCACTTTCCGACCCGCGAGGCGCTGTTCGAGGCGGTGTACCGGCGCGAGGTCGAGCAGCTGGCGGAGCTGGCGGAGACGCTGGCCGAGAGCGAGCCGCCGGTCGCCGCGCTGCGGCAATGGCTGCACGCCGACATCCGGATGATCGCGACCAAGCGCGGCATGCTGACCGCGCTGGCGCTCGCGATCGACAATTCCTGCGATCTCTACGCCTTCTCCTTCCATCACCTGACGCGGGCGGTCGGGGTGCTGCTGGCACGCGCCGTCGCGGCCGGCGAGATCCGCGACGACATCACCGCCGAGGACCTCCTGCATGCGCTGATCGGCATGTGCCTGATGGGCCAGGAGCCGGACTGGGTGCCCGGGGTGACGCGGCTGGTCGACGTCTTCGTCGACGGGCTCGCCGCGAAGCGCGATCGATAGGCGGCTCTGCCGGCGGCGGCCGTCCGCCGGCGATTTTTCGTGTGACAGGGCGGGCGCCCCGCTCTAGAAGCACCACGCCGTGTTTCGGGCACCCCGGTGCCCGGCTGGAAGGACCTTGAGGCCGCCCGACATGCAATCCGCATCCTCGACCTTCTTCCGCTCGCACGTCCAGTTCGCGGTCTTCGTCAACGGGCTCCTCCTGATGGGGCTCGGCGTCGCGATGCTGGTGCCGGCGCTGGTCGACTTCGGCACCAACAACCGGGACGCCGAGCACTTCCTGATCTGCGCCGTGCTCGTCGGCGGCGTCGGCAGCCTGCTCGCCGCCGCCTTCCGGCAGGAGCGCACCGGCACGCTCGACCGGCGCACCGGCTACCTCATCACGCTCTCGGCCTGGCTGTCGGTCAGCTTCTTCGGCTCGATCCCGCTGGCGGTCGCCTCGATCCACATCTCGATGACGGACGCGCTGTTCGAGACCGTCTCCGGCCTGACGACGACCGGCGCGACGGTGCTTTCCGGCCTCGACACCATGGCGCCCGGCCTGCTCCTGTGGCGCTCGCTGCTGCAGTGGATCGGCGGCATCGGCATCGTCGTGATGGCGCTCGCCATGCTGCCGCTCCTGCATGTCGGCGGCATGCAGCTGTTCCTGTCGGAATCCTCCGACGTCTCCGGCAAGACCTTCCCCCGCGTCGGCCAGTTCGCCCGGGCGATCGGCGCGGTCTATGTCGGGCTGACGCTCGCCTGCACGATCGGCCTGATGGCGGCCGGCATGAATGCCTTCGACGCGATCAACCATGCCATGGCGGCGATCGCCACCGGCGGCTTCTCGACCAAGGACGCCTCGGTCGGCTTCTACAATTCGGTCGGCATCGAGGTGGTGCTGATCGTCTTCATGACCGCCGGCGCGCTGCCGCTGGTGTTCTACGCCAGCTTCCTGATGCGGGGGCGCCGGGCGCTGCTGGAGGACGAGCAGATCATCGGCTTTCTCGGCATCCTCGCCGCCGCGATCCTCGCCGCCACCGTCTGGAACATCTCGGAGGGCATGCAGCCCTACCATGCGCTGCGGGTCTCGGCCTTCAACGTCACCTCGATCCTCACCGACACCGGCTTTGCGACGACCGATTTCTCGACCTGGGGCAGCTTCGCCATCGGCCTGTTCTTCATGCTGTATTTCATCGGCGGCTGCGCCGGCTCGACCGCCGGCGCGATCAAGGTGTTCCGCTGGCAGATCCTGTTCGCCAGCGCGCTGCGCCATCTGCGCCGGACGCTGTCGCCGAGCCGGGTCATGGTGCTGACCTACCAGCAGCGCCGGCTCGACGACGACACCGTCTCGGCGGTGCGCAACTTCTTCTTCATGTATCTCGTCACCTTCGTCGTGCTCTCGATGCTCGCCATGGCGAGCGGCCTCGACTTCCTGTCCTCGACCTCGGCCGTGGCGCAGGGGATGGCGAATGCGGGGCCCGGCCTCGGGCCGCTCGTCGGTCCGGCGACGAATTTCGGCCATGTGCCGGAACTCGCCAAATGGGTGGTGATGGCGGCGATGATCCTCGGCCGCCTGGAGCTCGCGACGGTCTATGTCGTGCTCTTGCCGGATTTTTGGGAGCGGTAGGCGGCGGGCGCCAAGCGTCAGCCGGGCAGCTGCAGGCCCCAGGCGGCGCCGGATCAGGAGCCCGACTGCATCACCTTGCGGAACGCGTCGAGCGTCTCGGTGCTGACGTGGTGCTCCAGGCCTTCGGCGTCGATGCGGGCGGTTTCCGGGCTGACGCCGAGCCAGCGCAGGAAGCTCTCCACCGTCTGGTGACGCTCGCGGCACTCGTAGGCGACCTTGCGCCCCGCCTCGGTCAGGAACACGCCGCGATAGGGCCGGCGCGAGACCAGCCCCTCCGCCGTCAGCCGCGCCAGCATCTTGGCGACGGTCGGCTGCGAGACGCCGAGCCGCGCGGCGATGTCGACCTGGCGCGCCTCGTTGCCGTCCTCGATGAGGTCGGCGATCAGCTCGACATAGTCCTCCACCAGCGCGTCGCGCCGGGCCTGCCGCGTCTGCCGGAATCCCTCCGAGTGGATTTCCGCCGCAGGCAGCGGTTCGTCGCGCTTCTTGGCTCGGCGTGCGGCAGGCAAATGCGTCTCTCTCCCCGGCGGCGGCGGGCGCTTCCGCATGAATCGTCCGCTCCGGTCCAGCCTTAGCACATTTCGCGCGATCCGGTCCGGGCCCGCATCCGTCATCGGGCGCCGGCCCGCGCAGCGAGTTGGACCGGAATCCTCACCCCAAAATATAGCCTCTTGCATAATGATTAGAACGGTCGCAGATTATGCGACGCGACCATTTTTCTCGTCTGCGAGAGGTTCTGCGAATGTCGAATGCGAAGGGGATGGCGCTGCCGCGGCGGGGCTGGCGGTTCGCCGCGCCGGAGGACGACGCCAATCCCTCCCTGGCCGAGGTCAACGCCTCCGTGAAGGTGCCGCGCGGCGGCTCGTGGTTCCGGCGGCTGATCGCCTTCGCCGGGCCGGGCTACATGATCTCGGTCGGCTACATGGACCCCGGCAACTGGGCGACCGACATCGCCGGCGGCGCGCAGTTCGGCTACACGCTGCTCTCGGTCATCATGCTCTCCAACCTGATGGCGATCCTCCTGCAGGCGCTGTCGGCGCGGCTCGGCATCGCCACCGGGCGCGACCTTGCCCAGGCCTGTCGGGCGCACTATCCCCGGCCGGTGAACCTGATGCTCTGGGTCGCCTGCGAAGTTGCCATCGTCGCCTGCGACCTTGCCGAGGTGATCGGTACGGCGATCGCGCTGCAGCTCCTGTTCGGCATCCCGCTGATCGCCGGCGCGCTGATCGCCGCGCTCGACACCTTCCTGCTGCTCTTCCTGATGACGCGGGGATTCCGCTATCTCGAAGCCTTCGTGATCGCGCTCCTGACCGTCATCGCGGTCTGCTTCGCCATCCAGCTCGCCGCAGCCTCGCCCGACGTCGCGGCGGTGCTCGGCGGCTTCGTCCCCTCCAGCGCGGTCGTGACCAATCCGCAGATGCTCTACATCGCCATGGGCATCATCGGGGCGACGGTCATGCCCCACAACCTCTACCTCCACTCCTCGATCGTGCAGACCCGGGCCTACGAGCGCACCGACGGAGGCCGGCGCGACGCGATCAGGTGGGCGACGGCGGATTCGACCATCGCGCTGATGCTGGCGCTGTTCGTCAACGCCGCGATCCTCATCGTCGCGGCCGCCGCCTTCCACGGCACGGGCCATCAGGACGTCGCGGAGATCAGCGACGCCCACCGGCTGCTCTCGCCGCTGCTCGGCCTGTCGATCGCCTCGACGCTCTTTGCCGTCGCGCTGCTCGCCTCCGGCATCAACTCGACGGTGACGGCGACGCTGGCCGGCCAGATCGTCATGGAGGGCTTTCTGCGCCTGACGATCCCGCACTGGGCGCGCCGGCTCCTGACGCGGGGCCTTGCGATCATCCCGGTGGTGGTCGTCACCTGGATCTACGGCGAGCGCGGCACGGCGGAGCTCTTGGTGCTCTCGCAGGTGATCCTGTCGATGCAACTGCCCTTCGCCGTGGTGCCGCTGGTGCAGTTCGTCACGGACCGGGAGAAGATGGGCCGCTTCGTCGTGCCGCGGCCGGTGGCGCTCCTCGCCTGGCTGGTCGCGGGGATCATCCTCATCCTGAACTTCAAGCTGCTCTACGACACCTTCGCCGGCTGAGATGCGACAAGGTGAGGCGCGAGCGCGGGCGTTCGCCCAGGCCTTGATCCCGGCCCTCCGGCCCCTGGAGCGCTGCCGGCGCGCTCAGTCCTCGACGAGGATGGTGCCGGTGACCTCGATGCCGAAGCCGGTGAGGCCGACATAGGCGCGCTCGTGCGTCGCGATCACCCGGATCGAGCGCAGCGCCAGATCGCGCAGGATCTGCGCGCCGACGCCGATCTCCCGCCAGCGCTGGCGGCGCTTCAGCGCGCTCTGGTGGCGCTCCCCGTCCTGGTGGTCGGCCGCCTGCGGCTCGAAATCGTCGACCTGGGGCGTCCTCAGCAGCATCAGGACGCCGTGGCCCTCGCGCTTGATCGTGTCGACGGCGATCTCCACCCACGTGCGGGCGTCCTGGCCGCGGCCGAAGAGGTCGACCACCGGCTGCTCGCGGTGGATGCGGGTCGGCACGTCCTCGCGGCCGCGCACGTCGCCGAAGATCGCGACGACGTGCTGCATCTGGTCGAAGGGCGTCTCGTAGATGCGGATCGTGCCGGCGAGGCCCGCGACGGTCAGCGGCTCTTCCTTCACGCAGCGCACGAAGGATTCGCGCCGGATGCGGTAGGAGATCAGGTCCTCGATCGAGATGATCTTCAGCCCGTGCTCGCGGGCGAAGGGGATCAGCTCGGGCAGCCGCTTCACCGTGCCGTCGTCGTTGACGATCTCGGCGAGCACGCCGGCGGGCTCCAGCCCCGCGAGCTTGGCGAGGTCGGTGCCCGCCTCGGTGTGGCCGGAGCGGGTGAGCACGCCGCCGTCGCGCGCGATCAGCGGAAAGATGTGGCCGGGCCGCAGGAAATCGGCGCCGGAGCAGTTGTGGTTGGCGAGCGCCCGGGCGGTGTTCGAGCGCTCCTCGGCGGAGATGCCGGTGGTCATGCCGACCTTGTAGTCGACCGAGACGGTGAAGGCGGTGCGCATCGGGTCGAGATTGTTCGCGACCATCGGCGGCAGGTTCAGGGTCTCGGCGCGTTCGCCGGTCATCGGCACGCAGATGATGCCGCTCGTGTGGCGGATCATGAAGGCCATCTTTTCCGGCGTCGCTTTCGACGCCGCCATGATCAGGTCGCCCTCGTTCTCGCGGTCGGTGTCGTCGACGACGACGACGAGCTCGCCATTGGCGATCGCTGCGATCGCGTCCTCGATCCTGTCGAGTTCCATGGAACAGTCACCCTTGCCAAACGTCGCGTCGGCTTAGTCGCTTTGCGGCAGGCGATCAATCGAGACGGTCGGTCGCCGCAGACGGGACGGACCGCGCTTCTGTCGCGGCCGTGACCTCGTCGGACAGGAGCGCCCAGCGCTCGTGGTCGCGCCAGGCGCCACCGACCATGAGATAGCGCGGCGAGAAGCCCTCGAGCCGGAAGCCGAGCCGCTTCACCAGCGCGATCGAGCGATGGTTGTCCGGCTGGATGTTCGCCTCCACCCGGTGCAGGCCGACCGCGTCGAAGGCGAAGCGCGTCGCGAGGCGCACCGCCTCGGTCATCAGGCCGCGGCCGGAAAAGCCGCGCATGCCGTAATAGCCGAGATAGGCGCTCCGGAAGCCTTTCAGGAAGATCTGGCTGAGGTTGACGACGCCGACGATGCGGCCGCTCTCCGCGTCCCGTGCGACGAGGCCGACATTCGCGCCGGTGACGAGCCCGTCGAACCAGGCGTCGAAGCCGGCCTCGTCGGTAAACGGCTCGACGAAGGGGCGATGATGGGCACGGCTGTCGCGGTTGGCTGCAATGAGGTCGCCGGCGTCGGCACGGCGGGCGGGGCGAAGGTCGAGCTTGCTCATCTCGACCAAGGCCGGGCCCAACGCGCAGCGCTACCTCGCCAAGGACTACACCCTGCTGCTTTTCCCAGCGCTTTTGCGGTCGAGGCGAACATTAGCCGAGATCGACCGTCCGCGTGATCGCAACGACCCGGTTCGACTCGATCTCAATGTCCGACAGGCCTTGCATCCAAAGGATGTCCAGGATGCTCGGCCCGGCATAGTGGGCGAGCGCCGACGAACCGCCGGCCGCGTCCACGGCAACTGCACCGGCTGAGTCTGTCGCAGGGCGCCCAGCCTCCGGCGCAGCAGGTGCGGTTCCGGACGGGCCGGATATCGGTTCGTCTTCGATCACGACAGGGCTGCGGATACCGCCTCCGGTTTATCGTCGCGCAAGTCTATTGCACGCCGGGGCGAATGCCCAGCCGCATCACCCCCTCCCGCGATAGGGCGGGACGCCCTGGTCCGGCAGGTAGACGCCTTCGGGCACCGGGCCGGTCTGCCAGAAGACATCGATCGGGATGCCGCCGCGCGGATACCAGTAGCCGCCGATCCTCAGCCACAGCGGCTGCGTCGCTTCGACGACGCGGCGCGCGATCGTCACCGTGCAGTCCTCGTGGAAGGCGCCATGGTTGCGGAAGCTCGTCATGAACAGCTTCAGCGACTTCGATTCGACCAGGCGCCGGTCCGGGGCATAGTCGATGACGATGTGGGCGAAGTCGGGCTGGCCGGTCACCGGGCAGAGCGAGGTGAATTCCGGGCAGGTGAAGCGCACGATCGCCGGCGGCCCGTCGCCGCGGGTGTACGGCACGGTTTCGAGCACGGCTTCGTCCGGCGAGGCGGCCGGGCGGCTGCCGTGGCCGAGCTGGGTGAGGCCCTCCGTGTTCATCGGGCTCTCCTTTCGCATGTCTGTGGGGTCGATCGCGCCGCGGGCCCGCCAAGGGCGGGGTCGGCGCGTGGCTTGTCTGTAGCGACCGGCGAAATGTTATGGAAGACCGGAGCTTGCGGGAGGCGAGGGTTGCCCGACGCAGGCGGCGCCGGTCCGCCGGCGCCAGGCGGGAGGGAGGCGGCGCATGCTGGACAAGCTGGAATATCTGATCGTGCTGGCCGCCGAGCGTCATTTCGGCCGCGCCGCCGAGCGGCTCGGCATCACCCAGCCGACGCTGTCGGCCGGCATAAGGCAGCTGGAGGAGCGGCTGGGGGCGACGCTCGTCAACCGCGGCTCGCGCTTCCAGGGCATGACGGAGGAGGGCGAGCGGGTGCTCGCCTGGGCGCGGCGCATCTCCGACGACGTGCGCACCATGCGCGAGGAGGTCCACAATGTCCGCCGCGGCCTCTCCGGCCATCTGCGAATCGGCGCCATCCCGACGGCGCTCGCCATCGTCGCCAAGCTGACGACGCCGTTCCGGGCGCGTCACGAGAACGTGACCTTCGAGGTGACGTCCCACACCTCGGCGGAGATCGTCTCCGGCGTCGAGAATTTCGAGCTGGACGTCGGCCTCACCTATCTCGACGACGAGCGCCTGCGCCGGCTCGACGCCTATTCGCTCTATGCCGAACGCTACTGCCTGGTCACGACGCGGGGCAGCCGTTTCTCGGACTATGAGACGGTAACCTGGGAGGAGGTGGCCACGCTGCCGCTGTGCCTGCTCAGCGGCACCATGCAGAACCGCCAGATCCTCAACCGTCATCTCGGCGCCAACGGCCGGCGCTTCACCGCGGTGATGGAGTCGAACTCGATGATCGCGCTCCTGTCGCAGACCCGGGCGGCGAACCTTGCAACCATCATGCCGTTCCGCTCCGCCGCCGTGCTGGGTCTCGCCGAACCCATGGTGGCGATCCCGATCACCGCGCCCGACGTCAGCTATCGCATCGGCCTCGTCACCGCCCGGCGCGACATGCGCCCGCCGATCGTCGCCGCCTTCTGGGAGGAGGCGCGGTTGCAGACGGAACTTTGATAGAAATTTGCTATTGCGAAACGAGTTTCGCGCATTGATCTTTTCGCGTGTCCGGTGTGTGCTTTTTGGAACCGTTCAAAGGGCAATTCGGGAGGCGGCACGGTGGCTTACAGGGCGGCATTCGATGCCGAGGAAGCAGCCAGCATCATCGACGAGCTGAAGGATCTGGAGGGCCCGCTCCTGCCGATCCTCAACGCGTTCCAGGAGCGCTACGGCCATGTCGGCGACGAGGCGGTGCGGCAGATTTCCGCCGCGCTCAACCTGTCGCGGGCCGAGGTCTACGGCGTCGTGTCCTTCTACCATGACTACCACAAGGCGCCGCAGGGCCGGCACGTGCTGAAGGTCTGCCGCGCCGAGGCCTGCCAGGCGGCCGGCGGCGACAAGGTCGCCGATGCGATCGAGGCGGCGCTCGGCATCAAGTTCGGCGAGACTTCGTCCGACGGGCAGGTGACGCTGGAGGCGGTCTACTGCCTCGGCCTCTGCGCGACCGCGCCGTCCGCCATGCTCGACCGGCGGATCATCGGCCGGATGAGCGAGGCGAAGATCGCCCCGATCGTCGAGGAGATCCGGCTGTGACCCGCGTCTATGTCCCGCTCGATTCCTTTGCCGTCGCCTGCGGTGCCGACGAGATCGCCGACGAGCTGAAGCGTCTCGCCAACGAGCGCGGCCTCGACGTCGCGATCATCCGCAACGGCTCGCGCGGCATGGCCTGGCTGGAGCCGATGCTCGAGGTCGAGACCATCGAAGGCCGCATCGCCTACGGTCCGATCGAACCCGGCGACGTCGCCGGGCTGCTCGACGCGGGCTTCCTCGAAGGGCGTGAGCATGCCAAGCGCATCGGCCGGCCGGAGGAGCATCCCTTCCTCGCGAAGCAGACGCGGCTGACCTTCAAGCGCTGCGGCATCACCGACCCGCTGTCGCTCGACGACTACAAGGCGCATGGCGGCCTCGACGGCCTGAAGCGGGCGATCGAACTCGGGGCCGAGAAGATCGTCGCCGAAGTGACCGACTCCGGCCTGCGCGGGCGCGGCGGCGCGGGTTTCCCGACCGGCATCAAGTGGAACACCGTCCGCCAGACCGGGGCCGACCGGAAGTACATCGTCGCCAATGCCGACGAGGGCGATTCGGGCACCTTCGCCGACCGGATGATCATGGAAGGCGACCCGTTCTGCCTGATCGAAGGCATGGCGATCGCGGGCCTCGCGACGCATGCGACCAAGGGCTTCATCTATCTGCGCTCGGAATATCCGGTCGCGATCGAGGTGATGAAGAAGGCGATCCACCGCGCCGAGGAGGCCGGGATTCTCGGGCCGTCGGTGCTCGGCTCCGGCAAGGCCTTCGACCTCGAAGTGCGCGTCGGCGCCGGCGCCTATGTCTGCGGCGAAGAGACCTCGCTGCTCGACAGCCTCGAGGGCAAGCGCGGCCAGGTGCGGTTCAAGCCGCCGCTGCCGGCCCATAAGGGGCTCTTCGGCAAGCCGACCGTGATCAACAACGTCATCACGCTCGCCTCCACGCCGGAAATCCTCGCCAAGGGCGGCGCCTTCTACAAGGACTTCGGCATGGGCCGCTCGCGCGGCACGATCCCGATCCAGATCGGCGGCAATGTCAGGCATGGCGGCCTGTTCGAGGCGGCCTTCGGCATGACGCTCGGCGAGATCGTCGAAGACGTGTGCGGCGGGACGGCGAGCGGGCGTCCGGTGCGCGCGGTGCAGGTCGGCGGACCGCTCGGCGCCTATTTCCCTGTCTCGCTGTTCGACACGCCCTTCGACTACGAGGCCTTCGCGGCGAAGGACGGGCTGATCGGCCATGCCGGTATCGTGATCTTCGACGACACGGTCGATATGATGGGGCAGGCCCGCTTCGCCTTCGAGTTCTGCGCGATCGAGAGCTGCGGCAAGTGCACGCCCTGCCGGGTGGGCGCCGTGCGCGGCTACGAGACGGTGAAGAAGATCATCGACGGCGAGCGCGTGGCCGAGAACATCGCGCTGGTCGAGGATCTCTGCAACACGATGAAGTTCGGCTCGCTCTGCGCACTCGGCGGCTTCACGCCCTACCCGGTGATGAGCGCGATCCGGCACTTCCCGGAGGATTTCCACGGCGGGCGCGAGATCATGAGGGAAGCGGCGGAGTAGCGGACGACGGACGGGCGCGTGGCTGCGACCTTCGACGAGATCGAGTGGGACGTCGGCAACCGGGAGAAATGCCGGAAGCACGGCGTGTCGATCAGTGAGATCGAACATGCTCTGCGGACGAACCCGCGGATCGTCGACGACCCGACGCACTCGGTGCACGAGCCTCGCTTCCGGGCGATCGGGCAGAACGATGCAGGACGATCTATATTCGTGGTCTTCACGGTCCGCCGACGTGGCGACCAGTTCCTGGCCCGGCCGATCAGCGCCCGGTACATGCATGCAAAGGAGGTGCGGACATATGAGCAGGACGAAGCTTAAGCCGATGCCGCATTTCGCGACCGACGAGGAAGCCGAGCGCTTCGTCGACGAGGCCGACCTGTCGGAATACGACCTTTCGGGATTCAAGCCGGTGAAGATGAACCGCCGCGGCGACAACAGCACCTACAGCATCTCGATGCCCAGCGAACTGCTCTATAAGATCGACGATCGCGCGCGGGAGCGGAACATCTCGATCGACGACTACATCCTGGATCTCGTCCGGAAAGATCTCGGAGCCGCCTGACCGCGGCCTCCTGTCAGAATCATCGCCGTAGCCAAGCGGCCAAAGCCATTCCGTCCGAATGCCCGTCAGGGAGGAACCCATGAGCCTCATCCGCGAAATCGACTACGGCACGCCGGCCTCGAAGGCCGAGAAACTGGTGACCCTGACCATCGACGGCCACGAGGTGACGGTGCCGGAGGGCACGTCGCTGATGCGGGCGGCGATGGATGCGGGCATCCAGGTGCCGAAGCTCTGCGCCACCGACATGCTCGACGCCTTCGGCTCCTGCCGGCTCTGCGTCGTCGAGATCGAGGGCCGCAACGGCACGCCCGCGTCCTGCACCACGCCGGTCGCCGAGGGACTGAAGGTCACGACCCAGAACGAGCGGCTGAAGCGCATCCGCAAGGGCGTGATGGAGCTCTACATCTCCGACCACCCGCTCGACTGCCTGACCTGCGCGGCGAACGGCGACTGCGAGCTGCAGGACATGGCGGGCGCGGTCGGCCTGCGCGACGTGCGCTACGGCTATGACGGCGAGAACCACCTCGCCAAGGAAAAGGACCAGTCCAACCCCTACTTCCAGTTCGATCCGGCCAAATGCATCGTGTGTTCGCGCTGCGTGCGGGCCTGCAACGAGGTGCAGGGCACCTTCGCGCTGACCGTCGAGGGCCGCGGCTTCGACTCGATGATCTCGGCGGGCACCAACTTCGACAACTTCATGTCGTCGGAATGCGTCTCCTGCGGCGCCTGCGTCCAGGCCTGCCCGACCGCGACGCTGGAGGAGAAGTCGGTCATCGAGATCGGCACGCCCGAGCACTCGGTCGTCACCACCTGCGCCTATTGCGGCGTCGGCTGCTCCTTCAAGGCCGAGATGCGTGGCGAGGAACTCGTGCGCATGGTGCCCTACAAGGACGGCAAGGCCAATCGCGGCCATAGCTGCGTGAAGGGCCGCTTCGCGCTCGGCTACGCCACGCACAAGGACCGCATCCTCAATCCGATGATCCGCGACCACTACACTCAGCCCTGGCGGGAGGTCTCATGGGAAGAGGCGCTGTCCTTCTCGGCGGCGAAGATCAAGGAGATCCAGGCGAAATACGGCCGCGGCTCGGTCGGCGGCATCTCCTCCTCGCGCTGCACCAACGAGGAGGTCTACCTCGTCCAGAAGCTGGTGCGCGCCGGCTTCGGCAACAACAACATCGACACCTGCGCCAGAGTCTGCCACTCGCCGACGGGCTACGGCCTGCGCTCGACCTTCGGCACGTCGGCCGGCACGCAGGACTTCGACAGCGTCGAGAAGGCGGACGTCATCCTCGTCTGCGGCGCCAACCCGACCGACGGCCACCCCGTCTTCGCCTCGCGCATGAAGAAGCGCCTGCGCGAGGGCGCGCGGCTGATCGTCATCGATCCCCGCCGCATCGACCTCGTGAAGTCCCCGCACATCAAGGCGGACTATCACCTGCCGCTGAAGCCCGGCACCAACGTCGCCATGCTGACGGCGCTCGCCCATGTCATCGTGACGGAAGGCCTCGTCGACGAGGCCTTCGTGCGCGAGCGCTGCGAGACCGACGAGTTCCACGACTGGGCGGCGCATGTCTCCGAAGCGCGCCATTCGCCGGAAGCGGTCGAGAGCGTCACCGGTGTTCCGGCCGAGCTGGTGCGCAAGGCGGCGCGGCTTTATGCGACCGGCGGCAACGGCGCGATCTATTACGGCCTCGGCGTCACCGAGCACAGCCAGGGCTCGACGGCCGTCATCGCGCTGGCGAACCTCGCCATGGCGACCGGCAATATCGGCCGCGAGGGCGTCGGCGTGAACCCGCTGCGCGGCCAGAACAACGTGCAGGGCTCCTGCGACATGGGCTCCTTCCCGCACGAGCTGCCCGGCTATCGCCACATCTCGATCGACGCCGTGCGCGAGACCTTCGAGGACCTGTGGGGCGTCAAGATCGACAACGAGCCGGGCCTTCGCATCCCGAACATGTTCGACGCCGCGGTGGAGGGCTCGTTCAAGGGCCTCTACGTCCAGGGCGAGGACATCCTGCAGTCCGACCCCGACACCAAGCATGTCTCGGCGGGCCTGGAAGCCCTCGAACTCCTCATCGTCCACGACCTGTTCCTGAACGAGACGGCGAACTACGCCAACGTCTTCCTGCCGGGCTCGTCCTTCCTGGAGAAGGACGGCACCTTCACCAATGCCGAGCGGCGCATCAACCGCGTCCGCCGCGTCATGGCGCCGAAGAACGGCTATGCCGACTGGGAGGTCACCCAGATGCTCGCAAGGGCGATCGGCATGGACATGAACTACGCGCATCCCTCCGAGATCATGGCCGAGATCGCCCAGACGACGCCGTCCTTCGCCGGCGTCACCTACGAGCTGCTGGAGGAGAAGGGCTCGGTGCAGTGGCCCTGCAACGAGGCGCATCCGGAAGGAACGCCGGTCATGCATGTCGGCGAGTTCATGCGCGGCAAGGGCAAGTTCATCAACACCGAATATGTCGCGACCGACGAGAAGGTCGGCCCGCGCTTCCCGCTGCTGCTGACCACCGGCCGCATCCTGTCGCAGTACAATGTCGGCGCGCAGACCCGGCGCACGCAGAACGTCGTCTGGCACGACGAGGATCTCCTCGAGATCCATCCGCACGACGCCGAGCAGCGCGGCATCCGCGACCGGGACTGGGTCAAGCTCGACAGCCGGGCCGGCTCGACGACGCTGCGCGCCAAGATCACCGACCGCGTCGCGCCGGGCGTCGTCTACACCACGTTCCACCACCCGATGACCCAGGCGAACGTCATCACCACCGACTTCTCCGACTGGGCCACCAACTGCCCGGAATACAAGGTGACGGCGGTGCAGATCTCGCCCTCCAACGGCCCGACCGAGTGGCAGGAGGAGTATCGCGAGCTGACTATGGACAGCCGCCGCATCGCCCCGGCCGAGCCGGCGGAGTAGGCTGGACGCGGCATGACCGACGCGACGTCGATGCAGATACGGAGCCTCGCCTACAAGGGCGGGGCTTTCGCGTCGGAGAGGCGCAACGTCCCGGCGGAGGTCGCCGTGGCGATTTCCGTCAATGGATCGACGCATGCGGTGATGATGGCGACGCCCGCGGACATCCGCGATCTGGGCCCCGGCCTGGCGCTGACCGAGCGGATCGTCTCGGCGCCGAGCGAGATCGAGCGCATCGAGATCGAGGAGACCGGCCTCGGCATCGACTGTCGGCTCTGGCTGACGGACGAGAAGGCCGCGACCTATACGGCGCGGCGGCGGCAGATGACGGGGCCGGTCGGCTGCGGCCTCTGCGGCGTCGAATCCCTGGAACTCGCGGGGCGCGACCTGCCGGCCGTTCCAGACACCGCTTTGCGCCTGTCGCCGGCCGAACTGACGGATGCGGTGCGGGCGATGGCGCGCGAGCAGGATCTCAGCCGGCTGACGCGGGCGGTCCATGCCGCGGCCTTCCATCGGCCGAGCGAGGGGCTGGTCGTCACGCGCGAGGACGTCGGCCGGCACAACGCGCTGGACAAGGTGTTCGGGCATCTGGCGGCGCGCGGCATCGATCCGGCCACCGGCTTCCTGACGATCACCAGCCGCGTTTCGGTCGAGCTGATCCAGAAGGCGGCGGTCATGGGCTGCGGCCTCATCGCCGCGGTCTCCGCGCCGACGGCGCTCGCCGTCGCGGAGGCCGAGGCAGCGGGCATCACCCTCGTCGCCGTGGTGCGCGGCGACGAATTCGAGATCTTCACCCATCCGCAGCGGATCGCCGGCGCCCCTGGCGCGGACGGCGAGGCGGGCGCGGCGGACCACAATGCCGGGGAGGGCGTACGCCATGGAACGTGACAAGCTGGCCTATATGGCGAACCAGATCGCCACCTTCTTCGAGTCGGCGCCGGAAGGGGCGCGCTCGGACGGCGTCGCCGACCACATCAACATGTTCTGGGAGCCGCGCATGCGCACCCAGCTGTTCGAGCGAGTCGACGCCGGCAAGACGTCCGACCTGCACCCGCTGGTGCTGGAAGCGCTGCCGACGATCCGCCGGCCGGAAGCGCCGCTGTCGGAACGGGCGACGAAGCAGGGCTGACGCGCCGCGCCGAGCTTGCGGGGCGCGATCGACCTCCGCTCCCTCGCACCGCGGCAGGATGCGGAAACCGCGAGCGGGTCCCTGCCGGCGGCGGCGTCACGCCGACAATGCAGGACGCGTGTCCACCGCGTCGCGGGTGTCGTAGGCGATTCGCGCCGCGACCACCCGGGCATGGTTCTCCAGCGCCCAGGCGCCGAGCGCCTGCAGCGGCACGAGCAGTTCGCGGCCGAGATCGGTCAGCTGGTATTCCACCTTCGGCGGCACCGTCGCATAGACGGTGCGGGTGACATAGCCGTCGCGCTCCAGGCCGCGGAGCGTCACCGTCAGCATTTTCTGCGACACACCGTCCACCGCACGCTTCAATTCCATGAAGCGCTTGGTGCCGGTGCCGAGCAGCACCACGATCTGGACGCTCCATTTGTCGCCGACCAGCGAGATCACCTCGTTCGCCTGCTGGCAGCGGCCGGGATCACGGGAGTCACTCGGTTTCATAAAAGTGCCTTAGGTTCCTCAACGTGCGGTCTTGCGCTGCAGCATAATGGTATCAAATGGTGAGCCGGTCACTTTTGTAAACGAAAGGCTCATCCATGCCCACTGTCGCCGTCTTCAACGGTTCGCTTCGCCGCGACTCGATCAACCGCAAATTCGCCGAGAGCATCGCCAAGCTCGCCGGCGACCGCCTGACCTTCCGCTTCGTCGAGATCGGCGACCTGCCGCTCTACAACGACGACCTCTGGCAGGACCCGCCGGCCTCGGTGCTGCGCATGAAGCGGGAGATCGAGGCCGCCGATGCGGTGCTGTTCGTGACGCCGGAATACAATCGCTCCTATACGCCGGCGATCAAGAACGCCATCGACTGGGGCACGCGGCCCTGGGGCAAGAACTCCTGGGAGGCCAAGCCCTCGGCGATCATCGGCGCGACGCCCGGCACGACCGGAACGGCGGCCGGCCAGAACGCGCTGAAGGGTCTGCTCACGGTGGTCGACACGGTGCTGATGGGCCAGCCCGAGGTGTACTTCACCTACAAGCCCGAACTGTTCGACGCCGAGAACAACGTCGCCGACGAGTCGACCAAGGCGTTCCTGAACCGCTGGATCGACCGCTTCGCCAAGTGGATCGAGCGGACCTCGGAGCCGAAGACGACGGCGCAGGCCGGCCCGCGCTGACGGCCGCTGCCCCCACACCCTGATCCGTTCACGATGAAGGGGCGCGCCGCGGAAGGCGCGCCCCTTCTCGGCGGCGGCGGGCCTCGAGGTTCCCGGAAGCTTCCCGTCGCACCTCCTCGTCAGGGGAAGCTGCCTGTGAATATTCGCTCGGTTGGCGTTGCCAGCTTGAGCGCGAGCCTCTGCCCGTCCGCCGCGCGGCCGATGGGGCGAGTTCGCCAGCCTCCTGCGCGAGGCGGTCCACGCGGCTTCAGCGCAGGGAATGGCGAAGCCGGAGCAGCGGCGGGGCGGCTTCGGAGGCTGGCACCTCCCGTCCCGCGGGCCGTGACCTTCCTGCCGAGCACGATGCGACGCGGAAAAAATCTCGCGCGAGGCGGAAGAATTGGAATTGGCGACGCTGCAGAACGGCCGCAGGGGTTCTATGTTCGCTACCGACCATCATATACGCCGCGCTGACGGCGCGATCTTGCGAACGCGACGCCTCTCCGGATGGCTGGGATGACGAGCCGTCGGTCGAACGACCGGCACTGCCGCCGAACGTTCGCCGAACCTGGATCGCGCGCATCGAGGCGAACGGAAAGGAAGGCCTGATGAACTCTCTCGCCGTCGATACGGAGCAGAAGCCGGACACGCAGTTCCCGATCCCGGCCGGCGTCTTCGCTGAGACCGTGACCGCCGTGAAGCACTACACCGACCGGCTGTTCTCCTTCCGGATGACGCGGCCGCAGAGCTTCCGCTTCCGCTCGGGCGAGTTCGTCATGATCGGCCTGCCGAACGCCGAGAAGCCGGTGTTCCGCGCCTATTCCATCGCCAGCCCGTCCTGGGACGAGGAGCTGGAATTCTTCTCGATCAAGGTGCCGGGCGGGCCGCTGACCGAGCACCTGCAGAAGATCCAGCCGGGCGACACCGTGCTGATGCGCAAGAAGCCGACGGGCACGCTCGTCCTCGACGCGCTGAAGCCCGGCAAGCGGCTGTTCCTGTTCTCGACCGGCACCGGCATCGCGCCCTTCGCCTCGGTCATCCGCGACCCCGAGACCTACGAGAAGTTCGAGCAGGTGATCCTCACCCAGACCTGCCGCCAGCTCGCCGAACTCGAATATGGCCGGCAGCTGGTGGAGAACACCAAGGCGGACGAGCTGATGAGCGAGTTCGTCGGCGACAAGCTGCTGTTCCATGCGAGCGCCACCCGCGAGGGCGAAACCCGCGGCCACCGCGTCACCGCGCTGATCGAGAACGGCAAGCTGTTCGAGGATCTCGGCATCGCCCCGCTCGACCCTGAGACCGACCGCGCGATGATCTGCGGCTCGATGGCGATGCTGAAGGAGGTGGAGGCGCTGCTCGACTCCCGCGGCTTCGTCGAGGGCGCCAACAGCAAGCCGGACACCTATGTCGTGGAGCGGGCCTTCGTGGATTGATTCCATGCGGTCGATGAAGCAGGAGCCGGACGGATCGGCCGAGGGCCGATCCGAACTGTCTAGCTTGTGAGGAGCGCTCGCAGACAGTGTTTGGACCCGGCGCTGCGGATGACCCTTCCGTCGGTCGCCCCGATGATTCCGCTTGTTCACGATCGGAGGCGGCCGTTGAAATCCGGCTCGCTATCCTGCACCCTCAGTCGGTGAAGATCGACGGCTTCGACTGGGATGCTGGGAACTGGCCGAAATGCGGTCGCCACGGCGCGAGCCGGGACGAGATAGAGGCCTTATTCCGGAAGGGGCCGAACGTCTATGCCGACCCTCTCCATTCCCAGAGCGAACAACGTTTGCGGGCGGTCGGGCAGACGATCTCGGGACGTTGGCTTCTCGTGGCGTTCACCTATCGAGAGAATGGCGACACGACCCTGATCCGGCCGGTCAGCGCACGCTACATGCACAAGAAGGAGGTTGCCTACTATGAGCGGCAGCAAAGCTCCGAAGAAGATGCCGGCTCTGCTGACGGATGAGGAGGCGGAGGACTTCGTCGCGAATGCGGATCTGACGGAATACGACCTTTCGGGTTTCCGGCCCATGCAATTCGAGTTTCCGAGAAGCGACGGGCGGTTGAACGTGCGACTGCCAAGGGAGCAGCTCGAAGAGCTCAAGGCGCTCGCCGTCCGGCGGGGGGTGCCCTACACCCGGCTGGTTCGGCAGTTCATCGAGCAGGGCCTGCAGTCGTCGAAAGGGTGAGCGGCAGCCTGATGTCCGCCGCATGATGCCGTGGCACGCCGTGTCTCTTGGGATGTGCGCCGCTCGCCGCGGTATCGTCCGTTGACAGACGGCTGGCGCTGCGCCACCGAACCCTCATGACCCATGCTCCCCATGCCGGCCTGAAGGTCCTCGAACTCGCCCGCATCCTCGCCGGCCCCTGGATCGGCCAGACGCTCGCCGATCTCGGTGCCGACGTCATCAAGGTCGAGAGCCCGCAAGGCGACGACACGCGCGGATGGGGCCCGCCCTTCGTCGAGCGGGACGGCGAGCGGACCGCGGCCTATTTCCACGCCTGCAACCGCGGCAAGCGGTCGATCGTCGCCGACTTCGCCAAGAAGGAGGACCGGGCGCGGGTCGTGGCGCTGGCGGCGGAAGCCGACGTCCTGATCGAGAACTTCAAGGTCGGCGGCCTGAAGAAGTTCGGTCTCGATTACGAGAGCCTCTCGGCCACCAATCCGCGGCTCGTCTATTGCTCGGTCACCGGCTTCGGCCAGGACGGGCCCTATGCCGGCCGCGCCGGCTACGACTTCATGATCCAGGGCATGGGCGGGATCATGAGCCTGACCGGCGATCCCGCCGGCGAGCCGCAGAAGATCGGCGTCGCCTTCGCCGACATCTTCACCGGGCTCTACGGCACCATCGCCGTCCAGGCCGCGCTCGCCGAGCGGGAGCGGACCGGCCGCGGCGCCCATGTCGACATGGCGCTCTACGACTGCATGGCGGGCGTGCTCGCCAACCAGGCGCTGAACTATTTCGCCACCGGCGTCGCGCCGACCCGGCTCGGCAACGCCCATCCGAACATCGTGCCCTATCAGGTGTTCCCGGCGAGCGACGGCTTCCTCATCGTCGCCTGCGGCAACGACCGGCAGTTTTCGCGCCTCGCCGAGGTGCTCGGCCTACCGGATCTCGCAAACGACACCCGCTACCGGACCAACGAGGCGCGGGTGGCGAACCGGGCGGTTCTTGTGCCGCTTCTGGAAGCGGCGACCGCGGGCTTTTCGCGCGACGATCTCCTGGCGCGGCTGGAAGTCCTCGGCGTGCCGGCCGGGCCGATCAACACCGTCGGCGAGGTCTTCGCCGATCCGCAGATCGTCCACCGCGGCATGCAGATTTCGCCCGGCGGGATGCCGGGCGTCCGCACGCCGATCGTCCTGTCGGGCGAGGCGGTCGCGAATGCCCGTCCGGCGCCGAAGCTCGGCGAGCACCAGGGCGCCTCGTTCGAGGCCGCGCGCTAGAGCGGGGCGCGTCCTCCGGGACGCAGGGGAACTGCGGCAGGGTGGCCCCCTGTGCCAGATGGCCAGCATTCGATCGCCGTTCGAGCCGATCTTCGCCGGCGGCCTGAGCCGGCTGCGGCCGTAAGCGGCATCAGGGCCGGGCGCGTCGGCAAGGGCAGTCGAAAGGTCATGGAGGCTTGCGGGCGTCAGCCTTGCGCAGGCTCCGGGCGTTAACCATCGCTTAACCGGACGTTGCCAGCCCCAAGCTCACATAGGCCATGACCAAGACGCTCACCGACACCCGCCCCATCCGCCTCAAAGGCCGGTCGTTCCTGGCGATCGTGCTTTCCCCGGAACTGCCGTTCGACAACTGGCTCGCGCGCCTCGACGATCTCGCCTCCCGCTCCACCGGCTTCTTCCTCGGCCGCCCGATCGTCCTCGACGTCGAAGGCCTCGACATCACGCAGGCGCAGCTGAAGGAACTGCTCGGCGAACTCGGCGAGCGCAGTGTCCGGATCATGGGCATCGAGGGCGCGCGGCCGTCGATCCTCGGCTTCGGCATGCCGCCCGCCATGAAGGGCGGCCGTCCCGCCGGCGACATCGAGCCGCCGGAGGAGGAGGAGGCCGCGCCCGCCGCGCCGTCGGCGGCGCCCGCTGCCGGCAAGGCCGCAAAGAAGAAGGAGGCGGCCGACGCGGTGGTGCGGGCCGAGCCGCAGACGGCCCGCAACGTCGCCTCGATCGTCATCGACGCGCCGGTGCGCTCCGGCCAGTCCGTCATCTTCCCGGAAGGCGACGTCACAGTGCTCGGCTCGGTCGCCTCCGGCGCGGAGATCGTCGCGGGCGGCTCCATCCACATCTACGGCACGCTGCGCGGCCGCGCGCTGGCCGGCTCGGTCGGCAACGCCAAGGCGCGAATCTTCTGCTCCAAGCTCGAGGCCGAGCTCCTCGCGATCGACGGCCTCTACAAGATGCCGGACGACATGGATCCGAAATTCAAGGGACAGGCCGTGCAGGTCTGGCTCGAAGGCGACACCATCAAGGCTGAAAAGCTGGCCTGAGGCGCAAAGCAGCACGGCTGGATGCAGGAGAACGAAATGGCAAAAGTGATCGTGGTGACCTCCGGCAAGGGAGGCGTCGGCAAGACCACCTCGACCGCAGCGCTCGGCGCCGCGCTGGCGCAGCGGGGCGAGAAGACGGTCGTGGTCGACTTCGATGTCGGCCTGCGCAATCTCGACCTCGTCATGGGCGCCGAGCGCCGGGTGGTCTACGACCTCATCAACGTCGTCCAGGGCGACGCCAAGCTCTCCCAGGCGCTGATCCGCGACAAGCGGCTGGAGACGCTGCATCTCCTGCCGGCCTCGCAGACGCGCGACAAGGACAACCTCACGGCCGAGGGCGTCGAGCAGGTGATGGACGAGCTCAGGAAGAGCTTCGACTGGATCGTCTGCGACAGCCCGGCCGGCATCGAGCGCGGCGCCACCCTCGCCATGCGCCATGCCGACACGGCCGTCGTCGTCACCAATCCGGAAGTCTCCTCGGTGCGCGATTCCGATCGCATCATCGGCCTCTTGGACGCCAAGACCGCGAAGGCCGAGCGTGGCGAGCGGATCGAGAAGCACCTGCTCCTCACCCGCTACGACCCCAACCGGGCCGAGCGCGGCGACATGCTGAAGGTCGAGGACGTCCTGGAGATCCTGTCGATCCCGCTGATCGGCATCATTCCGGAATCGATGGACGTGCTCAGGGCCTCGAACCTCGGCACTCCGGTCACCCTGTGCGAAGGCCAGAGCGCGCCTGCCCAGGCTTATCTGGACGCTGCCCGGCGCCTGGCCGGCGAACAGGTCCCGATGACCATTCCGGGCGAGCGGCGCGGCCTGTTCAACAAGCTCTTCGGTCGGAAGGCGGCATGACCTTGTTCAACCTGTTTCAGAAGCGCAGCTCCGCGCCCACGGCGCGCGAGAGACTGCAGGTGCTCCTCGCCCACGAACGGGCGGCGGTGGGCCATTCGGATCTCGTCGGTCTCCTGCGCGAGGAAATCCTCGCCGTCATCGCCAGGCACGTGCAGGTCGACCGGGACAAGGTCCACGTCAAGATGGATCGCGGCGAGCAGGTCTCGACCCTTGAGGTCGACATCGAGATCCCCGCGACCGCGAGTGTGCGGGCCGCCTGAGGCGCCCGCCGGAGAGGCCGGCGATTCTGCCGTCGCCGGCCGCATGTGAAGGAGAGCCGGAATGAGCAGAGCGACGCTCCTGGAGCGCCTGCAGGAACTGCAGAAGCATCCGAAGTTCGAGAAGCGCGACATCAGGACGATCGCCGCGATCCTCTCGACCGAGGCGCTGGCGAAGCACGTGGCGGTCTGCGAGGAAAGCGCCGCGCGCTGACCACCGACCATCACCGACGATGAACGGGGCTCCGCGGCGGCGACGCTGCGGAGCCCTCTTTCGTTTCCGCCGGCCGGCGACGCTTCCGAACCGTCTGCCGCGTCGCGCTGCGTCCGCGCCCGCCCGTCTCCTGCTGCGTCGCGGACCGTGTCCGCTTTGTAAGGAGATGGCCGCGCCGAACCGGTCGCCCCGGCGAGCGTTTCGCGTTAGGTGTGGGTCCGGGACACCGTTGCGCCGGCTCCCGCACAGGCGCCGGAACAGATACGTTCGGAGGAAACGCATGATCGATCTCAAACGCGCCGCCCTGGCGGGCGCCGCCGCCCTGGCGCTCCTCGCCGGGCCGGCCTTCGCCCAGTCCGGCACGTCCACGACCGGCGACGAGCCGGCCGCCGGAGCGCCCAACGCGACGAACCCCGCCGCGACGGAGACGCCGCAGCAGCCGGCGGCAGCCGACGGGGACGCGAGCGACGCGACCAGGTCCGGCGGTCCCGCGAGTTCGGCCGGGCCGGCCGAGATGTCCGGCGCAGCGTCGTCCAGCCCCGCCGCGGCCGGCTCGGACCAGCCGGCCACCGGTTCGTCGTCCTCTTCGTCGGATCAGGGACAGCCGGCCGCGGCCGCGCCGACCCCCACCGAACCGGCTGCGACGGAGACGCCGCGCAAGCCGGCGGCGGCCGGCGGCGAGGCGAGCGATGCGACGCGCTCCGGCGGCCCCGCGGGATCGGCGGGGCCTCAGGACATGTCGGACCAGCAGAAACTCGACCAGCCGCGCAACGCGGTCGGCGACAAGTTCGAGCTGCCGCATCTGACGCCGGAGAACCAGATCCGGATGATCACCGACATCTGCGGCACGCAGATGAAGAATATGGACCGGGCCGCCTGCCAGTGCCTCGCCGAGCAGTCGATGACCGCGCTGACCCCGCCGCAGCGCGACTATCTCATCGCCGCCGCCGTCGCCCCGCCGGTCGCCGCGCGGCTCGTCAAGGACAACAAGGTCGGCAAGGAAGACCAGAAGACGATCTTCGCCTTCCTGAATTCGACGTCGGATTCCTGCGTCAAGGCCGAACAGGGCGCGGCCGGCTCCGGCGGCGCGGCGGCGTCCCCGGCGCCGTCGGCTCCCGCGGCGCCCGGCAATGACGGCGCGGCTGCGCCGGATGCGCCGGCGAAATGAGACGATGACGGGACCTGCCGGGCCGAGCCTGGCCCGGCCGGCCCGCGACTGCCTCGCATGACGGTGCTGCCCCGGCGGGAACTGGTGGAATGATCGTGCCGGCCCTTCGCCGCGGCGTGCACCGCGCCGAGCGTCTCTGGGACCGGACGCGCTTTGCGGTGAAGCGGCGCGCCGGCCTGCTCGGCACGCCGACCGTCATGACCTATCGCGGCTTCGCCGCGGCAGACGGCGTCTGGCTCCGCGGCCGGGTGCTCGAGGACCAGGGCGTCGTCACCGCCCCGCATTCGGATTCGACGCTGCGCAACATCTGGCTGACGCTGAAGCGCTACGAGACCGACGAGGTCGGCGGCGCCAGCCTCTCTCCTGGCGGACCGGCGGCCGGCACGGGACCCTCTCTACCGACGAGGAAGGCTATTTCGACGCCGTGCTTCCCGTCGCGGCGGAGCTAGGCGCGGCGCCCTGGCTCGAGGTCGATCTGTCGCTCGACGCGGCGCCCGGCTACCGGCTGCAGCCGCTGGTCGCCAAGGCTCAGGCGCGCGTCGTCTCGCCGCTGGCGCGCTTCGGGATCATCTCCGACATCGACGACACGATCATCCAGACCGGCGCGACGAACTTCCTGAAGCACTGGCGGACGGTCGTCGCCAATTCCGCCCAGAGCCGCACCGCCTTTCCCGGCGTCTCCGCCTTCTATCGCGGGCTGGCCGCCGGGGCGGGCGGCCCGGAGACGAACCCGGTCTTCTACGTCTCGTCCAGCCCCTGGAACCTCTTCGACCTGTTCGAGCGGTTCATGGTGCTGCACGACATTCCGCTCGGGCCCATCCTCCTGAAGGACTTCGGGCTCGACGAGACGAAATGGCTGACGGGGGGCCACGAGGAATACAAGCTGGCGCGGATCGAGCGGGTGATGGCGGCCTTCCCGCAACTTCCCTTCGTGATGATCGGCGACAGCGGCCAGCGCGACGCGGTGATCTACGAGGTGGCCGAGCGGCGCCATCCGGGCCGGGTCCTCGCCGTCCACATCCGCGACGTGACGGGCGGCCTGCTCGCGGCGGAGGCGGAAGCGGCGCTCGCCGCGCTCGCGGAACGCGGCATTCCGGTGACCCTCGCCGAAACGCTGGCGCCCGGCGCCGCGCAGGCGCTCGCCGCAGGACTGATCGATGCGGCGGCCTATGAAGCGGTGCTGGCGGCCCTGCGGGAACGCTAGAATCGCAGCCGTTACCGGCCGACGGGCCCCGGCTGCGACGATATCGCCGCACATTCAAACGATTCGATCCGGCCGCGTCCCGCTTCGTCTCTTCCGTTTTGCAGCGCACGCAGTATGTTGCGACCGATTCCAAACTGGCACCGGACGATTGACCATGGTCGAACTCGCGCTCCCGAAGAACTCCACCCTCACCAAGGGCAAGACCTGGGACAGGCCGGCCGGGGCGAAGAACGTCCGCGAATTCAAGATCTACCGCTGGTCGCCGGACGACGACAAGAACCCGGCGATCGACACCTATTACGTCGACACCGACGATTGCGGCCCGATGGTGCTGGACGCGCTGCTCTGGATCAAGAACAAGGTCGATTCGACCCTGACGCTGCGCCGCTCCTGCCGCGAGGGGATCTGCGGCTCCTGCGCGATGAACATCGACGGCTCGAACACGCTCGCCTGCACCAAGGGCATGGACGAGATCAAGGGCGCGGTGAAGGTCTATCCGCTGCCGCACATGCCGGTGATCAAGGACCTCGTGCCCGACCTGACGCTGCCCTATGCGCAGCTGCGCTCGATCGAGCCCTGGCTGAAGACCGAGACGCCGGAGCCCGAGCACGAGTGGCGCCAGAGCCATGACGACCGCGAGAAGCTCGACGGCCTCTACGAGTGCATCCTGTGCTTCTGCTGCCAGACCTCGTGCCCGTCCTACTGGTGGAACGGCGAGCGCTATCTCGGCCCGGCGGTGCTGCTGCAGGCCTATCGCTGGCTGATCGATTCCCGCGACGAGGCGACCGGCGAGCGACTCGACAATCTCGAAGACCCGTTCAAGCTCTATCGCTGCCACACCATCATGAACTGCACCCAGGCCTGCCCGAAGGGCCTGAATCCGGCCAAGGCGATCGCCGAGATCCGCAAGATGATGGTCGAACGGCGGGTGTGAGGGCGGCCGCCGCTGCAACGTGTTCGCGGCGCTTCAGGGTTGCTGCCGGATAGGCTGCGACCCGGGCGCGCTGCGGCTCTGCCGCAACAGCTCGAGACGAAAGCACGCTTCGACACGGGTCGATCACATTCGGCCCGCATCCCGACATGTTTCGTCATCACGACAGCGTCATGACGACGCTTCGCTCCTCGACCCGCCGCCTCGGCCGATCCCCGGCCGTTCCCCTCCTGTTGGTGCTCCTGCCGGCCGCCGGCTGCGTCGGTGCGCCCGGCGCCGACGAGGCCTTCCAGAAGGTGACGGATTTCGGCCCGGCGCAGGAGTGCCTGGCGCGGGCGATGTATTTCGAATCGAACCGGTCGAGCGAGGACGGCATGCTGGCCGTCGGCACGGTGGTGATGAACCGGGTGAAGTCGGGTGAGTATCCCTCGGACGTCTGCAGCGTCGTGTCGGAGCCCGGCCAGTTCGCGCCGGGGCTGATGACCCGCGACATGGGGGCCGGCAAGGAGCTCGCCATGCGGACCGCCGAGGAGGTGCTCTCCGGCAAGCGGCATCCGGGGGTGAAGGACGCCATGTACTTCCACACCGCCGGCATGCATTTCCCCTATCGCAACATGAACTACACGGCGATCGCCGGCGGCAACGCCTTCTACGAGAAGGTGTCGCGCCGGATGAACCCGGACTTCGACTTCTCCAGCCAGGCCGACGTGCGCGCCGCGCAGGCGGCCGGAAATGCCGGCTCGGCGATCGACGCCATGCGCGACGGCAAGGCCGCAGCCCCCGCTCCGGCCGCCGTCGCCCTGACCGCTGCCCGGCCGGAAAGGGCCGCGGAGAAGAGCCCGTTCCTGGCGCTGTGGCAGAACATCACCCGCCCGCGGCAGGCGGCGGCAGCCGAGCGTGCACCGACGGCGGACGCCGGCGCCAAAGACGGCAAGGGCGGTCGCGTCGTCGCCGCGACAGCGTCGTCCGGGAATGCCGGATCGGGCGACGGTTCCGCTGGTCTTCCCGGCGTCCAGGACGGCGTGCGCGGCGCGATCGACAATTCGGCGCCCCGCAGCGCGGATTGATCGCCGCCACCTCTTTACGATTTCCCTGAGGCACCAAATTCCCGGGGGAAGCCGCACCGCCGGATTTTCGACCGGGCGATGCGGGGGTGCCGGTCGCTCGCGCGCGGGAGACGCCGGGGACGATTCGGAAGAGGGCGGGGATCAGCATGGCTTCGGACGAACGCGGCAGCGAATCCGGGCGTCCGATGCTCGGCCCGATCCTCTACGCCCGCGGCGCCACGCGCGAAGGCAACGCCGTCGCGGCGCTTCTCGTGCGTCCGGCGGGCGAGCCGCCACCGCAGCTGACGGCGGCGGGGGCGCCGGTCGAGCCACGCCGTCTCGCCGACGTCTTCGGCGCAACCCTCTGGCGCTACGACTTCGCCTTCGCGCCGGGCGAGACCGGCCGCTACACGGTCGGCGCAGACGCCTTCGACGTGCTGCCGCCGGATCGCGAGGCGCTGCGCATCGCCTATGTCTCCTGCAACGGCAAGGAACATGGCGACCTCGAGCGCGACCCGGCGGAACGCGACGCGATGTGGACGCGGCTCCGCGAGGAGCATGAGGGCGATCCCTTCGCGCTGATGCTGCAGGGCGGCGACCAGCTCTATGCCGACGACGTGCTCTCCTGCCATCCGGATGTGGAAGCTTGGGCGAAGCTGCCGCCGGACCGGCAGGGCACGGTCGCGCTGCGGCCGGAGGCGGACGAGGCGCTCCACCGCTTCTATTTCGACCACTATCTCGCGGTCTTCTCACGGACGCCCTACGCCTTCCTCGCCGCGCGCGTACCCTCGGTGATGATGTGGGACGACCACGACATCGTCGACGGCTGGGGCAGCCATCCGCCGGGCATGCTCGATTCGCCGATCGGCCAGGCGATGTTCCGGGCCTCGCGCGAGATGTTCCTGCTCTTCCAGTTGGCGGCGACCGAGGCGGACCTGCCGGCAATCTGCCTCGATCGGGGCGCGCACTCGCTCGGCGTCGCGCTGTCCTATCCCGGCCTTTCCGTGGTCGCGCCGGATCTGAGGAGCGAGCGGCGGCCCGACCGCGTGATGGCGGGGCCTGGCTGGGCGGGGTTCGAGCAGGCCGTCGCCGACGTGTCGCCCGAGGCCCGGCTGATCGTGATGTCCAGCGTGCCGGCGCTCGGCCCCCGGCTCAGCTGGGCCGAGGCGGCGCTGAGCCTCAGGCCGGGCTCCGGCGGCCTCAAGGACGATCTGCGCGATCAGTGGCAGAGCCGGGCCCACCGGAAGGAATGGCGCCGGTTCCTCAAAGTGCTTGCCGACCGCGCGGCGGTCTCCGCCAAGGGGCTCACCGTCGTTTCCGGCGAAATCCATCTGGCGACCCGCGGCGAGATGCGCCCAGCCAAGGGCCCGACGATCCACCAGCTCGTCGCCTCCGGCATCGCGCATCCGCCGCAGACGCCCGGCTATCCGCTGATGCTGAGCGTTCTCGCCCGCTTCGGCGACTGTCCGCTGGCGGGCGCCAGCATCGACCTCTTGCCGTTGCCGGGGGCGAAAGGGACCTACACCAACGAGCGCAACTACCTCGTCCTCTCGCGAACCGCCGGACGCTGGACGGCCGAGTGGGAGCTGGAAGAGACGGGGCGCTCGCCGGCCCTGGCGATCTGAGCCGAGGCATTCCGGACCGAAGGGCGTCCGGCGCGACCGCCGCAAGCCTCCGCGGCAAGGGGCCGGGCGGCCGGCGGGAAAACGACGTCGCACGTCGCAGCCCGGCCATCCCTGAGAGAAGTTTTCTCCTGCGGGCGGCGCCAGCTGGGTCGAGGCTGGAAAAAGTTCCCTCGTCGCGGAAAAACCTTCCTCACGCCCGCGTGTCATCACGCTTTGGTCAAGCTTGTCGCCGATTGAGCCGCTGCTCTTGAAACGCAACGCAGCACAGGAAGCCTAATGAAACTTCTGACGAACGTCGCCCTCGCGGCGGCTCTCTTCGCGAGTTCTCTCACGGCCGGCGTCGTGGTCGACGCACATCAAGCGGAAGCCGGAACGAGGCACACGCTGGTAGGTTCCGCCTCCTACTACGGAAGAGACTTTCACGGCCGCCGCACGGCGGATGGCGAACGCTTCAACATGAACGCCATGACCGCGGCGCACAAGACGCTGCCCTTCGGGACCAAGGTGAAGGTCACCAACGAGCGCAACGGCCGGTCGGTCGTGGTTCGCATCAACGACCGCGGGCCCTATCACGGCGGCCGGATCATCGACCTGTCGCGGGCCGCGGCCAAGCGCATCGGCATGATCAATTCCGGCACCGCAAAGGTGCGCCTCGACATCCTTTAAAGGATCGGACGAGACTGCAGGAACCCGGAAGGGTTCGGGGGAGACGCGAGGCACCCAGCCGGCGTCGCAGACGATACGAGAGGGGGAAGGGTGAGCCGGGGCTCTCCCTTCCGACATTCCAGCGGCCGCAGCCGCAGATTCTTCTTCCAGACAATCGAGCCCGTTCGCCTTCGGCAGACCTCCGCGTCGCCGGGGATAGACGCATGCGCGATCGCCGTCGCCTTCGCGCGCCGACCGGCTTTCGCGGGACGCCGACCCTCGCCGATCGGTCCAGGACGCCCCGCCTATTGCGCGTCGCCGAAGCCGTAGACCGTCATCTTTCCCGAGTGCGACAGGTAGAGCGGCGCGTCGATCGTCGCGACCAAGTGCGCGCCGAGCGCCTGCGCCTTGTCGGCGCTGAAGCCGAAGAGCAGGGTGCCGGCCGTCGCATCGCCGTCGGTCCACGGAACCTGAAGCTCGAACTGGTCGCGCGGTGCTTCGCCCGGCCCGAGATAGGCGCGGACGGGGAGCGGCTTGTCGCGCAGCGCGTAGATCATGCCGGCGGCCAGGCCGCGCCCGTCCACCACCACCCGGCGCGCCCGCGTCCTGATACCCACGGCCGTGAGATTGTCGGCCGTCTCTTCCCAGCCGGCGAGCTGGCGCATCTGATGCGCCGGACCGGCGGCGTTGCGCGGATCGTAGAAGGCGGTGCCGGCGATCATCACCAGGCTGGCCAGCCCGCAGACGACGAGGTTGCACCAGAAGAAGAAGCCCCAGCGGTGCCGGATGATCAGCGTGGTCGCCAGGATGACGCCGGCGGGATAGGCGGTGGCGCCCCAGTTGAGGTTGGCCTGGGCGAGGAAGCCCTGGACGGTGATCGCGGCGAGGATCGGCCAGGACAGGACCATCAGCAGCCGGTCGATTCCCGGCTTCTCGCTGCGCGCGCCGAGGAACAGGGCGTTCAGCATGGCGCCGAACACCACCGGACCCGCGACGCCGAACTGCGCGCCGAGGAATTCCAGGCCGCCGACGGCGTTGATGCGCGACAGGCTCCAGCCGATGTTGTCGTGCGCGGTGTGCTCGAAGGTCGCAAAGCCGTTTTCGGCGTTCCAGAGAAGGTTCGGCGCAATCAGGAGCAGGATGACCAGGAAGGCGACCAGCGCCCGCCAGTTGAAGACCGCCGGGCGGTAGCGGCGCATGCCGATCCCGGCGACGAGCGCCAGCACCGGCAGATAGATCATCGCATATTTGGCATAGAGCCCGAGGCCCGTCGCGAGCGCGAAGAGGAGGGCGGGGCCGAGGCGCGGCCGCTCCAGATAGACGAGCAGTGCCAGCAGCGCGGCCGACCAGAAGAACAGCAGAAAGACGTCGGTGGTGATCAGGAAAGAGGAGACGGCGATCCCCGGCATGATCGCGTAGAAGATGCCGGTCCAGAAGCCGGTCGCCGGGCCGTAGAGCCGGCGCGCCAGGGCGGCTAGGACGAGCGCGGTGCCGAAGTGGAAGAGCGGCGAGGCGGCGCGGATGCAGGCCGCGCCCGTCCCGCAGACGCGGGTCTCGCCGGCGATGACCCAGCCGATCAGCGGCGGCTTGGTGAAATAGCCCCAGGCGAGCTCGCGCGACCAGGCCCAGTACTGCGCCTCATCGAAGCCGAGTTCGCTCGGCGAGACGACGAGCGCGATCAGCCGCGCCAGGGTGAGGAGGCCGAGCACCGTCAGCAGCAGCGGCCAGCCTGGATCCTGATCCTGCAGCCGTTGTGCCACAGGACGATAATTTCGGAACTCGGTTGTAGCCAGTGTCATCTTTTGCCCATAAGCCCGGACTAGTCGCCGCAAATTGAGGCCTTCGCCCTGGTTCTTCAGCCCCTGGCAAAGCGACCCGGACGACGAGATGCAAGGATTGAGCGCCAGCGGACAGTGCGGCGCGATGGGCTTACGCCATGAGCATTGACATGACCACCACCCCCGGGGGAGCGTCGGCGACGAGGATCGTCCGGGCCATCCTGCGCCGGCCGGGCCGCACCCTCGTCGGATCGCTCCTGGCGATCAGCGCGGTGTTCCTGCTGTTTCCGGGGCTCGACCTGACGGTGAGCGGCGAATTTTACCTGCGCGGCAAAGGGTTCGTGCTTGCGCACGACGAAACGCTCGACCTCGTGCGCGACTTCGGCACCTATCTGACGGTCGCCGTCGTCGCGGGCAGCCTCGCCGCGCTGGCCGTGCCGCTGATCGCGCGCCGCCTGCCGGCCTTCCTGAAGCCGCATCAGGCGCTCTACCTCCTTGGCGTCTATCTCCTGGGACCCGGCCTCCTCGTCAACGGCATCTTCAAGAACGTCTTCGGAAGAGCCCGCCCGCGCGACATCTTCGCCTTCGGCGGCGACCACATCTTCACCTCGGTCTGGGCGGTGGAGGGCGGCTGCTCCGGCAACTGTTCCTTCGTCTCGGGCGAGGGGGCGGCGGCCGCGGCGCTGCTCGCGCTGGTCTTCGTCGTGCCGCGGCAGGACCGGCTGCCGATCGGCCTCGGCCTGACCGCGATCGCCGCGGCGATCTCGGCGAATCGCATCGCCTTCGGCGGGCATTTCCTGTCCGACGTCCTGCTCGCCTGGGTCATCGTCCTCTGCGTCGTCATGGCGCTGCGGCCGCTGTTCTTCGGCAAGCGCGGCGCGGCGCTGGACCGCGCCTTCGTCGCGGCCGGCGAGCGGCTCTGGCGGCGGCGGGAGAAGACCGGGCCTGCGGCGCTGCAGCGGCGCGCCCACAACGAACCGACGGAAGGAGAGGCCGGCATGGACGGCAGTCTAGGCGGGGCACCATCCGCCGATGCGCGGCACCGGCCGGAGGACGCGCTTTCGCAGCGGCAGCTCCCGGGCCGCCGCTTCGCCTGTCTCAGCGTCGTCGTGCCGGCGCGCAACGAGGCGGAGAACCTGCGCATCCTGGTGCGCGAGATCGGTGCGGCCCTCTCGGCGAGGACCTTCGAGGTGGTGGTCGTCGACGACGGCTCGACCGACGCGACCGGCGCCGTTCTGGCGGAACTGCGCGCCGAGGGACTGCCGGTCCGCCACATCCGCCACGAGCGCTCCGCCGGCCAGAGCCGGGCCGTGCGCAGCGGCATGATGGCCGCCCACGGCGACGTCGTCATCACCATCGACGGCGACGGCCAGAACGATCCGGCCTTCATCCCGGCCCTGGTGGAGGTGCTGGAGAAGGCGGGCGTGCGCGCCGGGCTCGTCGCGGGCCAGCGCGTCGGGCGCACCGACACGCGGATGAAGCGGCTGTCCTCGCGCTTCGCCAACAATCTGCGCACAGCCATCCTGAAGGACGCGACGCGCGACACCGGCTGCGGCCTGAAGGCCATGCCGACCGACCTCTTCCGCACGCTGCCCTTTTTCGACGGCTGGCACCGCTATCTGCCGGCCCTGGTCCTGCGCGAGGGATACGACGTCCTGCATCTGGACGTGAAGGATCGCGAGCGGCGCTTCGGCCGCTCCAATTACGGCATTCTCGATCGCGGGATGCGCGGGGTGCTCGACCTCTTCGGCGTATGGTGGCTCATGCGCCGGGGACGGCGAAGCCCCGGCCGGGTCGAGGAGCACAGCCTGGAGAGCGAACAGTGAACGCACTTCTGACCTTCCTCAATCATGTCTTCATCGAACGGCTGGACCTCTGGGTCCTGCTCGGTTTCGTCGCCCAGGCGATGTTCACCGGCCGCTTCCTGGTGCAGTGGATCGCCTCGGAGCGCGCCAAGCGCTCGGTCGTGCCGGTGGCCTTCTGGACCTTCTCGCTCGCCGGCGGCGCGCTGCTCCTGGTTTATGCGCTGCACCGCAAGGACCCGGTCTTCATCCTCGGCCAGGCGGCCGGCCTGTTCATCTACGCCCGCAACCTCTTCCTGATCGCGGGGGAGAAGAAGCGAAATTTGGCCGCGACCGCTGCGATGGACCTTCCGGCGACCGCGCAGCGGTGACGGCTTCCCGCCCGCGCGGGAGCGACCCGGGCGTCGAATGACGCCCGCCGCCCGGAAAAACCCGCCGATTTCGGCGGTCCTATTCGGAAATCCGTCGTCCGATGGTTGCCAATAGGGCCCGGGGCTGCAGATCGCCCCTGCGAAGCGAGCCCGAACTTTCGAGACGATCGTCCGCCTGGCCGGGCGGACCAGGCTGAACAAGGAACGCGTAATGCATTCGAGACCGACCTTCATGAAGAGCATCGCCGCCGCGGCGGCCCTCGCACTCGGCCTTGCGGCCGCGCCGGCGCTCGCCGCGCAATGCGGCAACTCGGCCGCCGGCTTCGACCAGTGGAAGCAGCAGATGGCGCAGGAGGCCGCGCGCGCGGGCATTTCCCAGCGCACGATCCAGTCGGCGCTGATGCCGACCCACTATTCCAGCCGGGTGATCAGCCTCGATCGCAACCAGCACTCCATGAACCTGTCGCTCGACGCCTTCATGGCGCGGCGTGCCCCGGCCTCCTTCGTCACCAAGGGCAAGCGGATCATCGCGCAGAACCGCCGCCTGCTCGATTCGATCGAGCAGCGCTACGGCGTGCAGAAGGAGATCCTCGTCGCGATCTGGGGCATGGAGACCGGCTTCGGCGCCAATTCCGGCAACATGCCCGCCTTCGATTCGCTGGCGACGCTCGCCTATGACTGCCGCCGCTCGGACTTCTTCACCGAGGAGCTTCTCGCGGCGCTCGCCGTCGTCGACCGCGGCGACATGCGGGCCGACCAGATGCGAGGCGCCTGGGCCGGCGAGATCGGCCAGACGCAGTTCATGGCCAAGAACTACCTGCGCTTCGCCGTCGACGGCGACGGCGACGGCCGCCGCGACCTGATCCATTCCAAGGCCGACGTCCTGGCTTCCACCGCGAACTATCTGCGTCAGCACGGCTGGCGGCCCGGCGCCGGCTACATGCCGGGCGAGCCGAACTTCTCGGTGCTGAAGGATTGGAACAAGGCCGGCGTCTACCAGAAGGCGCTGGCGCTCTTCGCGAGCAAGCTCGCGCACTAAGGGCTGAGGGGCGGAGGCCATATCCGGCGGCCGCCCGCCTCCTCTTCGAGATGTTCGACGCCCCGGCCCTCTGGCCGGGGCGTCGTCGTTTCGGCGCCTATTCCGCGTCGAGTTCGCGATAGTGGCGGAAGATGCCGTCCTCGTTGAACGCCATTCGGCGGTCGCTGGCGAGATAGGCGGCGACCGGCCCGTGCCGCGAGACCTGCTCCACCAGCGCGCGGATCTTCGGATAGTCGCCGGCGATGTTCCCCATGCGCTTCGGGAAGGCGTATTCGAGCCCGAGCCAGGTCTGGAACAGGCCGAGATCGGCATAGGTCAGGCGGTCGCCGACCAGGAAGTCCGGCTCCTCGGGATTGCTCGTCAGCAGGCGCTCGTACCAGCCCAGGAATTTCGGGATGCGCTCGTTGCGGAACCCCTCCGCATAGCGCTTCGCCTCCGGCTTCTGATCTTCGTAGTAGAGGCCGCTGCCGAGCGGGTGGTGGACGTCGTGCACCTCCTTGACGAGGTCGGCGGTGGTGAAGGCGATCGAGCGGGCGAACTGCCGGTCGGCCTCCATCAGCGGCGCCAGCCCATGCTTCTCGCCGACATAGGCAGCGATTTCCGCGGCCTGCGAGACGATGATGTCGCCGTCGACGAGGAAGGGCGGGGCGAAGGGGGCGAGGTGGCCGCGCTCGCCGGAGAGGAAGGCCTTCATCGCCTTCATGCCGCCGCCCTCGCTTTCCGGGAGCCGGGCGACGTCGCGATAATGCGCCTCCGCCGCTTCGAGGACCAGGCGGGGATATTCGCCGCGGCCGGGGATCATCGGCCAGTAATAGAGGTCGTAGTTCATGCGTGTCTCCGTGGGCTTCGTGAAGGGGAAGAATGTGCCGCGGCGCAGCGCGATCCAGGGCCGCCCGTCCGATCCGCGGTCGCCGAACCGGGTCCGCGCCCGCGAAGCGAGATTTTCCCCGCTATTCACATGGGATCCGATCCCCGATCTGCCGCTGGGAGAGAAGCGGCGCCAAGCCCGGCCTACAGGTCCGTCGGCGCGGACGCGACTTGGACTTTGACGTAAGATGCCGTTCGGGCATGCTGCGCCGCAGGAATGGGCATGCCCGGAAAAAGATCAGCCTCCCTCTGGACAGAGCGTTGCTGTTAAAGACACATGCACGCTGGGTTGCGCCGGTCGGCGCGCCGTCCTGATCCGCGGGAGTCCTGACAATGACGTTTTCGTTCAAGACCTTCACCGGCGCGCTGGCGCTGTCGACGCTGCTCGGCCTCGGCGCCGTGCAGGCCAAGACCCTCGTCGTCTACAACGCTGGCGACGTCACCTCGCTCGATCCGCAGAAGGTGTCCGGCACCTGGGAAGACCGGGTGGAGGGCGACATTTTCGAGGGGCTGATGACGGAGGACGCGGCGGCCAAGCCCGTGCTCGGCATCGCCAAGAGCTACGACGTCTCCGACGACGGCCTCACCTACACCTTCCACCTGCGCGACGATGCCAAGTGGTCGGACGGCGTGCCGGTGACGGCGGGCGATTTCGTCTACGCCTTCCGGCGGCTGATGGACCCGAAGACGGCGGCCGAATACGCCTACATCCAGTACCCGATCAAGAATGCCGAGGCGATCAACAAGGGCAAGATCAAGGACTTCTCGCAGCTCGGCGTCACCGCGCCGGACGACAAGACGGTGAAGATCACGCTCGAGCACCCGACGCCCTATTTCCTCGGCCTGCTCACCCACTACACCGCCTATCCGCTGCCGAAGCACCTCATCGACAAGGTCGGCGACGACTGGGTGAAGATCGACAACATCGTCACCGACGGACCGTACAAGCCGGTCGAGTGGGTGCCGGGCAGCCATGTGCTGACCGCCAAGAACGACCAGTGGTACGACGTCAAGGATCTGAAGATCGACGGCGTGCGCTTCCTCTCGATGGAGGACGTCTCGGCCGGCTTCCGCCGCTATCAGGCCGGCGAGATCGACTGGATGGCCGACTATCCGCACGACCAGTTCGCCTACATCCAGAAGAATATGCCGGGGCAGGGGCATTTCACCCCCTATGCCGGCCTCTACTACTACGTGTTCAACACGACCAAGCCGCCCTTCGACAATGCGAAGGTGCGCCAGGCCCTTTCCATGGCGGTCTATCGCGAGGTCATCGGTCCGAAGGTGCTCTCCAGCGGCGAGCCGGCCGCCTTCGGCTGGGTGCCGCCGGGCATGAACAACTATCCGGACAAGGGCGCGGAGCTGTCCTGGGCGAAGGAGCCCTATCCGCAGCGCGTCGAGGAGGCGAAGAAGCTCCTGAAGGAGGCCGGCTACGGCCCGGATCATCCGCTGAACGTCACGCTGCGCTACAACACCTCGGACAACCACAAGCGCATCGCCGTCGCGATCGCCGCCATGTGGAAGCCGCTCGGCGTCAATGTCGAGCTGATGAATTCCGAGGTGAAGGTGCACTACGCGGCGCTCAGGGAAGGCGACTTCCAGGTCGCCCGCGCCGCCTGGATCGCCGACTTCAACGACCCGGTGAACTTCCTCGACCTCCTGAAGACCGGCGTCGAGATGAACTACGGCCGCTGGTCGAACCAGAAGTACGACGCGCTGCTCGACAAGGCGTCGACCATGCTCGACCTGAAGGCGCGCGCGGATGTGCTGAAGCAGGCGGAGGGCATCGCGCTCGAGGACGACGCGGCCCTGCCGATCTACTACTACCTCACCTCGGACGTCGTCTCGCCGAAGCTGCACGGCTTCGTCGACAACGTCTTCGACAAGCACCGCACGCGCTACATGTCGCTGTCGGACTGATCCATCCGGCGGCGGGGAGCATCGCTCTTTTCGCCGCGCACCGGGACCGTCTGCGGGCGGGGCGCTTGGCCGCCCGCAGACGCATCCGCATTGCAACGGGGCCACAAAACGAGCCCCGGGCATCAACAGAAGCCGACCTGACATGCTGATCTTCGTCCTGAAGCGGCTGGCCTCGACGATCCCGGTCATCCTGATCGCGATCACCGCCTGCTTCTTCATCCTGCGGCTCGCTCCCGGCGGCCCGTTCGATCAGGAACGCGCATTGCCGCCCGAGGTGATGGCGAACCTGCGCGCCTACTACCATCTCAACGATCCGCTGGTGGTGCAGTACCTGCGCTATCTCGGCCGGCTGATCCATCTCGACCTCGGGCCGTCCTTCGTGACCAAGGACTTCACCGTCGGCCAGCAGATCGCCATCGGCCTGCCCTATACGCTGATCCTCGGCGGCTCGGCGTTCCTGGTCGCCGTCGTCCTCGGCACCGCCGCCGGCATCTACGGCGCGCTCTACCAGAACCGCTCGATGGACTACCTGATCGCCGCCGTCGCGATGGCCGGGCTGGTGGTGCCGAACTTCCTCGTCGCGCCGATCCTGCAGCTGGTCTTCGGCGTCCATCTCGCCTGGCTGCCGGTCGGGGGCTGGGGCGACGGCTCGATCCGCTTCCTGCTGATGCCGGTGATCGTGCTCGCCCTGCCGCACATCGCGCGCATCTCGCGGCTGATGCGCGGCTCGCTGATCGAGACGTTGAACGCCAACTTCATCAAGACGGCGCGCGCCAAGGGCATCGGCGGGCGGCGCGTCATCCTCGGCCACGCGCTGCGCCCGGCGCTGACCCCGGTCGTGTCCTATCTCGGACCCGCCGCCGGCTATCTCCTCACCGGCTCGATCGTGGTGGAGCAGATCTTCGGGATCCCCGGCATCGGCCGCTACTTCGTCAACGCCGCCCTCAACCGGGACTACGGCATGGTGCTCGGCACGGTGATCTTCTACATGGCGCTGATCGTGCTCCTGAACCTGATCGTCGATCTCGCCTATGCCTGGCTCGACCCGAAGGTGCGGCGCCGATGACCCTATACGCCGACAAGCGACAGGCGCTCGAAGACGCCTTCATCGACCGCGAGGAGGAGGCCGGCCTGCCGCGTGGCAAGCCGCGCTCGCTGACCCGCGACGCGATCCGCCGCTTCCGCTCCAACAAGGCCGCGATGGCGGCGCTCGTCGTCCTCGTCTTCATCGTGCTGGCCGCGATCTTCGGGCCGTACCTCATCCCCTTCGACTACGAGACGCCGGACTGGTCGGCCTTCACCGCGCCGCCCTCGCTTGCCTCCGGCCACTATTTCGGCACCGACCAGAACGGCCGCGACCTCCTCGCGCGCTGCTTCTACGGCACGCGCGTCTCGCTGCTCGTCGCGATCATCGCGACGACGGTCTCGGTCTGCGTCGGCGTTCTCTACGGCGCGGTTTCGGGCTTTGCCGGCGGCGTCGTCGATTCCGCGATGATGCGCTTCGTCGATGTGATGTACGCGCTGCCCTACATCCTGTTCGTCATCCTTCTGATGGTGATGTTCGGCCGCGACGTCTTCCTGCTCTTCGCCGCGATCGGGCTCCTCGAATGGCTGACCATGGCGCGCATCGTGCGCGGCCAGACGCTGTCCCTGAAGGAGAAGGAGTTCGTGGAAGCCGCGCGCGCCGCCGGCGTCTCCAGCTTCCCGATCATCCTCAGGCACATCGTGCCGAACCTGGTCGGCCCGGTGGTGATCTATGCGACGCTGACCATCCCGGAGATCGTCATCACCGAGAGCTTCCTGTCCTATCTCGGCTTCGGCGTGCAGGAGCCGCTGACCTCGCTCGGCACGCTGATCTCCGAGGGCACCAAGGCGATCGGCGCGTCTGACTGGCTGCTGCTCTTCCCCGGCGCAATCCTCGTCACGCTGCTCCTGTCCTTCGCCTTCGTCGGCGACGGCCTGCGCGACGCCTTCGACCCGAAGGACCGGTGATGGCCATGTCCGACACGCAAGACACGCAGCCGCTCCTCCAGCTCGCCGACTACCGCATCGCCTTCGCCACCCCGGACGGCGCGGTGCAGGCCGTCAACGGCCTCGACGTCGCCGTGCGGCCGGGGGAGACGCTGGCCGTCGTCGGCGAATCCGGCTCCGGCAAGAGCCAGACCTTCAACGGCGTCTTCGGCCTCCTCGCCGGCAATGCGAAGACGTCCGGCCAGGCGCTGTTCGAGGGCCGCGATCTCCTGGCGATGTCGCCGCGCCAGCTCGACGCCGTGCGCGGCGCCGACATGGCCATGGTCTTCCAGGACCCGATGACCGCGCTCAACCCGGCGATGAAGATCAAGCGGCAGCTGTCCGAGACGCTGACCATCCATCGCGGCATGAAGCGCCGCGACGCGGAGGCCGAGGCGCTGAAGATGCTGAAGGCGGTCGGCATCCCCGAGGCCGAGCGGCGCATCGAGCAGTATCCGCACGAGCTCTCCGGCGGCATGCGCCAGCGCGTCGTCATCGCTATGGCGCTGCTATGCCGGCCGAAGCTGATCGTCGCCGACGAGCCGACGACCGCGCTGGACGTCACCATCCAGGCGCAGATCCTCGACCTCTTCCGCGAACTGACGGCGGATCTCGGCACGGCGCTGGTGATGATCACCCATGATCTCGGCGTCGTCGCCGGCATCGCCGACCGGGTGGTCGTCATGTATGCGGGCCGGGTGGTCGAGGAGGCGCCGGTGGAGGCGCTCTTCGCGCGGCCGGCGATGCCCTATACCGCCGCGCTGATCCGCTCGATCCCGCGGCCTGACCGCGAGGTCGAGGCGGTGGAGCCGATTCCGGGTCGCCCGCCCAACCTCATCCACCCGCCGTCCGGCTGCCCGTTCCACCCGCGCTGCCGCTTTGCCGAGGACAAGTGCCGGCGCGAGCGCCCGCCGCTCGGCGAGGTCGCGCCCGGCCGGCTCGCGGCCTGCTGGTTCCCCTTCGCCGACGCGAAGGCCGGGACGCGGGCGGACGCTGCGAAGGAGGCCGCCCATGGCTGAGCCGCTTCTGAAGGTCGAGCATCTGTCGACCGTCTTCTCGCTGCGCGGCAAGACGCCCTTCGCGCGGCCGGTGCATCTGACCGCCGTCAACGACGTCTCCTTCACGCTGGAGGCGGGCGAGACGCTCGGCATCGTCGGGGAATCCGGCTGCGGCAAGTCGACCCTCGGCCGTTCCATCCTGCGGCTGATCGAGCCGACGGACGGCAAGATCGTCTGGCAGGGGCGCTCGCTGACCGATCTCTCCGACGCCGACATGCGCAAGGCGCGGCGGGACCTCTCGATCATCTTCCAAGACCCGATCGCCTCGCTCGACCCGCGCATGACGGTCGGCCAGATCATCGCCGAGCCGCTGAAGGTCGCCGAGCCCTCGCTCGGCCGGGCGGCGCGGCGCGAACGGGTCGAGAAGGTGATGGAGGAGGTCGGTCTCGCCCCGGAGATGGCGAACCGCTACCCGCACGAATTCTCCGGCGGCCAGGCCCAGCGCATCGGCATCGCCCGGGCGATCGTGACCGAGCCGAAGCTGATCGTCTGCGACGAGCCGGTCTCCGCGCTCGACGTCTCGATCCAGGCGCAGATCGTCAACCTCCTGAAGGCGCTGAAGGAGCGGATGGGGCTGACGCTGATCTTCATCAGCCACGATCTCTCCGTCGTGCGCCTCGTCTCCGACCGGATCCTCGTCCTCTATCTCGGCCGGGTCGTCGAGATCGGGCCGCGCCGCGACGTCTTCCGGCGCCCCGGCCATCCCTATACGAAGGCGCTGCTCTCCGCCGCGCCGATTCCCGATCCGGAAGTCGCTCGGACGCGCGAGCGCACGGTGCTCGAGGGCGATCCGCCGTCGCCGATCAACCCGCCCTCCGGCTGCGCCTTCCGCACCCGCTGCCCGATCGCCCAGGACGTCTGCGCCAGCGAGCCGCCGCCGCTGATCCCGGTCGGCGAAGGGCACCGCGCCGCCTGCCTGTTCGCCGAGGACGTCGTGCGGACCGGCGAGCCATGAGGCGCGGGAAGCGTCCGCCTCCCGTATGATCTTCAAACGTTAAGGTCAGGCGGCCTTGCAACCTGCGTGAGAAATAATTTAGACAAGATCAACTCATTGGTAATCCTCGAAAGGCATGAATGGCGGCCGCAACCCGCTCATTCTGATTGGTCATGGTTCCACCGCGCGCTCCGTGACACCGACCTGCCGAGGAACGCCATGGCCGCCACCCACTCCGCCGACAGCACGCCCGTCGCCATCGGGCAGATCGGCGCCGCCGAAGCCGCGGCCCTGGCCCGAATCACGCCTGTGGTCGAAGCCTCGCTCGACGGCGCCCTCGACGACTTCTACGCGGTGATTCGGGCTCATCCGCAGATGAAGAGCTTCTTTGCCGACGAGCAGCATCTAAAGATGGCGCACGGCAAGCAGCGGGCGCATTGGCAGGCGCTGGCCCGCGGCGCGGTCGATGCGGCCCATGCCGAGCGCACGCGCCGGATCGGCGCGGCGCATGCCCGGATCGGGCTGGAGCCGAAGTTCTTCGTCGCCGGCTATGGCGCGCTGCTCGGCGCGCTGGTCCACAAGGCGACGGTGGCGCTCTGGCCGAAGGGCCTGTTCGGCAAGGGCAAGGCGGAGGACATCGCGGCCTCGCTGGAGGCCCTTGTCCGCGTCGGCCTGATCGACATGGAGCTGTCGATCTCGAACTACCTCGACATCCTGACCCGCGAGGCCGCCCAGAAAAGCCTCGAGGCAGAGAAGGAGCGGGCCGAGGCGGTGCGCAAGGGCGTCATGGGCGAGGTCGGCGCTGCGCTGGAGCGGCTCGCCAAGGGCGACCTCTCGCAGCCGATCACCGCGGACTTCCCGCCGGAATTCCAGACCCTGAAGGACAATTTCAACAAGGCCGTCTCCGCCTTCGGCGAGATGGTCGGCCAGGCGCGCGGCTCGGCCGAGACGGTCGGCAACGGGGCCGGCGAGATCTCGGTCGCCGCCGACGACCTCGCGCGGCGCACCGAACAGCAGGCGGCCAGCCTCGAACAGACGACGGCGGCGCTGCAGGAGCTTTCCGCCACGGTCCAGACCGCCTCGCGGCGCGCCACCCAGGCATCCGAGACGGTGGCGGGCTCGATGCGCGAAGCTCAGGCCGTGGAGGCGATCGTCAAGCAGGCGATCGAGGCCATGGGCCGGATCGAGCAGTCGTCGAACAAGATCGGCATGATCATCGGCGTCATCGACGAGATCGCCTTCCAGACCAACCTGCTCGCGCTGAACGCCGGCGTCGAGGCCGCCCGCGCCGGCGAGGCGGGCAAGGGCTTCGCCGTGGTGGCGCAGGAGGTTCGCGGCCTTGCCCAACGCTCGGCGGAAGCCGCCAAGGAGATCAAGCAGCTGATCACGCAGAGCTCGGAAGAGATCGAGACCGGCGTGGAACTCGTCGCCGGCACCGGCACCGCGCTGGAGAAGATCGTCTCGCGCTCGGGCGAGATCACCGCCAGCGTCTCCGAGATCGCCGCGACCGCGACGCAGCAGGCGAGCGCCATCGCCGAGGTCTCGACGGCGATCGGCCAGATGGACCAGACGACGCAGCAGAACGCCGCCATGGTGGAAGAGGCCGCGGCCGTCTCCGCCGGCCTCAAGGACGCGGCGGCCGAGCTCCTGCAGGCGATGGCGGCGATCCGCACCGCCGCTTCGGCGGCACAGGGCACGGCATCGCAAGGCCCGGCGCGCCAGCGTGCGGCGGCCCTGCAGGCGGGACTTCGCCGCAACGGCATGATCGCGGCGTAAAGCGCGCGAGCCGCAGTCGCAGCCACAAAGGGATGCTGCGACTTTCCGGCCCGCGATGAGTCCGCGGCTTCGGGGCCGCGGCCCGCTCAGAACCTGCGCTTGGGGCGCCGGTCAGGCCGCCATCTGCTCCGGTGCCTTGGCGCCGGTCATCAGCGCGACCGCGTCGTTCATCGTCGCGGTCTTCGGGTCGATGACGCAGAGCCGCCGGCCGAGCCGGTGGATGTGGATCCGGTCGGCGACCTCGAAGACATGCGGCATGTTGTGCGAGATCAGCACGATCGGCAGGCCGCGCGAGCGGACCTCGAGGATGAGGTCCAGCACCTTGCGCGACTCCTTCACGCCGAGCGCGGCTGTCGGCTCGTCGAGCATCAGCACCTTGGAGCCGAAGGCGGCGGCCCGTGCCACCGCGACGCCCTGGCGCTGGCCGCCCGACAGCGTCTCCACCGCCTGGTCGATGTTCTGGATGGTCATCAGGCCGAGGTCGGACAGCTTCTCGCGGGCCATCTTGCGCATCGCCGGCTTGTCCAGCATGCGCAGATACTTGCCGGCGAAGCCCGAGCGGCGGATCTCGCGGCCGAGGAACATGTTGTCGGCGATCGACAGGGCCGGGGAGAGCGCCAGCTGCTGGTAGACGGTCTCGATGCCGGCATCCCGCGCCGCCAGCGGATGCTCGAAGGCGACCGGGGCGCCGTCGAGGGTGATCGAGCCGGAGTCGGGGCGCACCGCGCCGGTCAGCGCCTTGATCATGGTCGACTTGCCGGCGCCGTTGTCGCCGATCACCGCCAGGATCTCGCCGGGATAGAGGTCGAAGTCGCAATGGTCCATCGCGACGACCCGGCCGTAGCGCTTGACGAGGTTGCGGGCGGACAGGATCGGTTGCTTGCCGGACACGGGGCTCATGCCGAGACCTTTCGGATCCACTGGTCGGCCGCGACGGCCGCGATGATGAGGGCGCCGACGGTGAGCCGCGTCCACTGCGGGTCGGTGCCCCAGATCCTGAGGCCCATGGCGAAGACGCCGACGATCAGGGCGCCGACCAGCGTTCCGACCACCGAGCCGCGGCCGCCGAACAGCGAGGTGCCGCCGATGACCACCGCGGTGATCGCCTGGATGTTGGCCTCGTAGCCGGAGGTGGGGGAGATCGAGCCGAGCCTGCCGATGATCGCCCAGCCGGCGAGCGCGCAGACGAAGCCGGCGGCGACGTAGACCGAGATCAGCGTGCCGGAGAGGCTGATGCCCGAGAGCCGTGCGGCGTCCTGGTCGTCGCCGACGGCGTAGACGTGGCGACCCCAGGCGGTGTTGGCGAGGATGTACCAGAACACGGCCACGAGCAGCACCATGAACACCGCGCCATAGGTGAAGATCGCGCCGCCGAAGCGGAAGGTGGTGCCGAGGAACTGTAGGATCGGCGCGCCGGACGAGACGTCCTGCGCCCGGATCGTCTCGTTGGCGGAATAGATGAAGTTCGCCGCCTCGAAGACGAACCAGGTGCCGAGGGTCACGATGAAGGGCGGCAGGCGGACGAGCGCGACGAGGGCGCCGTTGATCAGGCCGCACAGCATGCCGACGCACAGGCCGATGACCAGCGCCAGCGGCCCGGGCAGGCCGTGGGTGATCGCCAGCTGGCCCATGATCACCGAGGACAGGACCATGATCGCGCCGACGGAGAGGTCGATGCCGGCGGTGAGGATCACCAGCGTCTGGGCGATGCCGACGATGCCGACGATCGTCACCTGCTGCAGGATCAGGGTCATCGTCAGCGGATTGAAGAAGCGGCTTCCGACGACGACGCCGAAGAAGATGATGGCTGCGGCCAGCACGATCACCGGCACCAGCGTCGGATTGCCGTGCAGGACGTGCTGCAGCCCGCCGAGCGCGCTGCGATGGCCGGTGAAGCTCGCGACGCTCGCGTCGCTCTTCGACAGGTCCGCCTCGAAGTCCTCGCCCGTCCGGCGCGACCGGGCCGGGGGTGCCGTTTCCGTCGGCTGGCTCATCGTCTTCCTCCTCCCGAGGCGGCCATGGCATTCAGATACACTGGAGCGACGGGCGAAACTCCGTCCGTCGCCTGCGGCGGCCGCGCATCAATCGTGCCGGCCGCCCTCACGCGTCCCGGCCGGGCGGCCTCCGCCGCCTCTCTGCCGGTGCTGTCTGTCGATCAGCCCCAGCAGGCCTTGGCGCCGTAGGCCGTGTCCTTCGACGGCACGCCGTCCACCGGCTTATCGGTGATGAGATCGACGCCGGTGTTGGTGAAGTCGAGGCCTTCGGTCTTCTTCGGCTTTTCGCCGGTCTTGACGTAGTGGGCGATCGCCTCGACGCCGAGCGCCGCCATCTTCAGCGGATACTGCATCGAGGTCGCGCCGATGATGCCTTCCTTGACGTTCTGGACGCCCGGGCAGCCGCCGTCGATCGAGACCAGCAGCGTGTCGGAGTCCTTGCCGAGCGACTTCAGCGTCTGGTAGGCGCCGGCCGCCGCCGGCTCGTTGATCGTGTAGACGACGTTGATGTTCGGATCCTTCTGCAGAAGGTTCTCCATCGCCTGCCGGCCGCCTTCCTCGTTGCCGTTGGTGATGTCGTGGCCGGAGATGCGCGGGTCGTTCTCGTCGCCGATGACGTTCTTGTTCTTCACGTCGATGCCGAAGCCCTGCATGAAGCCCTGGTCGCGCATGACGTCGACCGAGGGCTGCGCCGGGATCAGGTCGAGGAAGGCGATATGGGCGTCCTTCGCCTTGTCGCCGAGCGTGCCCTTGGCCCACTGGCCGATCAGCTTGCCGGCCTCGAAATTGTCGGTGGCGAAGGTGGCGTCGGCCGTGTCGATCGGATCGAAGGCGGTGTCGAGCGCGATCACCAGGAGGCCGGCGTCGCGCGCCTTCTTGATGATCGGGACCTCGCCCTTGGTGTCGACAGGCGTGATCAGGATGCCCTTCGCCCGGCCGGCGATGCAGCTCTCGATCGCCGCGACCTGGCTCTCGACATCGCCGTCGATGCGCCCGGCATAGGACTGCAGGTTGATGCCGAGTTCCTTCGCCTTGGCCTCCGCGCCCTCCTTCATCTTGACGAAGAACGGGTTGGTGTCGGTCTTGGTGATCAGGCAGACGGTGTCGCCGCCGGACTGGGCGAAAGCGGGCGCGGCAAAGGCGGTCATGGCGGCCAGCGCCGAGGATGCGAGCAGCGTACGGAATGTCACGTGTAGTCCTCCCAGAACTGTTCTCCCGCCGGCGCACAGGCGTGCCGCCGCTGCGGGTGGGGCGGCCTCCACACCGTCCCGACGAAGCCGATCGAACACCAGCGGCGACCGCTTGTCAACGTATGTAAATCAAAAGGATTTATTTATTGACGTCACCGCCGATCATCAGCCACTCTGCCTTGGCCCGGCAGCCGGCGTCAAATCCTCTGGCGTCCTTGCAGGCGAGGCTTTACCGGGTCCCCGCGAGGGAGAATGCGATGGACCACATGACAGCGGCGGATGCCGACGGCGACGATTTTCCGGGGGAAAGCCGCATGCGCGGCTCCAACCAGTCCTCCCTGCGCAGCCACAACAAGCGCGCCGTGCTGACGCTGATCCGCCGGCACGGCCACCTCGCCAAGGCGGACATCGCGCGGCGGACGGGCCTTTCGCCGCAGACGGCGTCGGTGATCATGCGGGCGCTGGAGAAGGAGGAGCTCGTCCTGCGCGGCAAGCCGCGCCGCGGCCGCGTCGGCCAGCCTTCGGTCCCGATGCGGCTGAACCCGGACGGCGCGTTCTCGCTCGGGCTGAAGATCGGCCGCCGCTCCGTCGAACTGGTGCTGATGGATTTCGTCGGCGCGATCCGTGCGCGCGAGCGCGAGACCTACGGCTTCCCCCAAGTCCAGCCGATCCTCGACTTCGTGAAGGCCGCCGAGACGCGCGTCAGCGCGGCGCTGCCGGAGAATCTGAGGCCCCGCATCGCCGGTCTCGGCGTCGCCATGCCGTTCGAACTGTGGTCCTGGGCCGAGGAGATCGGCGCCGCTCCGGAGGCGATGGAGGCCTGGCGCACGCTCGACATCGTCGCGGCCCTCGCCGATCTCACCGATCTCACCGGCCGCTCGATCCATCTCGCCAACGACGCGACCGCGGCCTGCGCGGCGGAAAACGTCTTCGGCACCGACCGCTCGTCGGACTTCGTCTATTTCTATGTCGGTGCCTTCGCGGGGGGCGGCATCGTCATGAACGGCGACCTCGTCCAGGGGCGCACGGGCAATGCCGGCGCGCTCGGCTCGATGCCGATCCCTTCCGCCGACGGCGGCATCGACCAGCTGATCAACTTCGCCTCGATCCACGTCCTCGAAAAGATGATCGAGGCGGAGGGCGGCGATCCGCTGGACCTGTGGCGCGACGAGGCCCCCTGGGGCACGTTCCGGCCGGCGGTCGAGCGTTGGCTGGAGATCGCGGCGAAAGGGCTCGCCTTCGCGATCGTCGCGGCGAGCTCGGTCTACGACTTCGAATGCGCCATGGTCGACGGCAGCTTTCCGCCGCAGGTGCGCGAGGGCCTGGTGGCGGCTACCGAGCGCGCGCTCGGCCGGCTGAAGCGGCAGGGCCTGTCGCCGATCGCCGTTCGGGCCGGCACGATCGGCGCCTCGGCGCGCGAGATCGGCGCGGCCAGCCTGCCCTTCTTCGCGCATTATCTCCTCGATCACCGCGTCCTCCTGACCGACGGCGGATGAGCCGCGGCGGTTCCTGCTTCGGGTGACGCCGCCGGCCGGAGCGCTTGCGTGCGGTGTGCAGAACCCACGAGCGGGCCGGGGCGTTCAGCCTGCAAAAGAGGAGGCAGCCGCATGCAGGTCCGCAGGATCGTCACCAATATCGCGACAGACAGACCGGGGGAGGCGAAGCGGTTCTACGGCGACGTGCTCGGCCTCGACCTTCTGATGGATTTCGGGTGGATCGCCACCTATGGGTCGCGGCAGGCGGCACCGGTCCAGATCAGCTTCGCCGCTGAGGGCGGTTCCGGCGCGCCGGTCCCCGACCTTTCGATCGAGGTGGACGATCTCGGCGCAGCGCGCGATCGGATGGCGGCGGCGGGCTTCGCCGTCGAATACGGCCCGGCGGAGGAGCCGTGGGGCGTCCGGCGCTTCTTCGTCCGCGACCCGTTCGGCCGCTTGGTCAACATCCTCTGCCACCAGCGGGGTTCCGGCACCGCAACCGGCGGCACCGAGACCGCATGAGGATCGCGACCTTCAACGTCAACGGCATCAACGGCCGCCTGCCCGTCCTCTTGCGCTGGCTGGACGAGGCGAGGCCCGACGTCGTCTGCCTGCAGGAGCTGAAGGCGCCGGACGGAAAGTTTCCCGCTGCCGCGATCGAGAAGGCCGGCTACCGCGCGATCTGGCACGGGCAGCCCCGCTGGAACGGCGTCGCGATCCTCGCCCGCGAAGGCGAGCCGCTGGAGACGCGGCGCGGCCTGCCGGGGGATCCGGAGGATGCGCAGAGCCGCTATCTCGAAGCGGCCGTCCGCGGCGTCCTGATCGGCTGCCTCTACGTCCCCAACGGCAATCCGGCGCCGGGGTCGAAATTCGACTACAAGCTCCGCTGGCTGGAGCGGCTGCGGGCCCATGCGCGAGCGCTTCTCGACGCCGGCGCCCCGGTCGTGCTCGCCGGCGATTACAACGTCATGCCGGCCGACATCGACGTCTACAAGCCGGAGCGCTGGCAGGACGACGCGCTGTTCCGCTCGGAGGTCCGGGCGGCGTTCGCGGCGCTCCTCGCCGACGGCTGGACGGACGCGATCCGGACGCTGCATCCGGAGGAGCGGATCTACACCTTCTGGGACTATTTCCGGAATGCTTTCGGCCGCGACGCCGGGCTGAGGATCGACCACCTGCTCCTGAGCCCTTCGATCCGCGACCGGCTCGCCGCCGGCGGCGTCGACCGGACAGTTCGCGGCTTCGACAAGGCCAGCGATCACGCCCCGGCATGGATCGAACTGGCCGAGCCCGGCATTGCCCCTGCGGCAGACCGGCGAACCACGCGCCGGCGCAAGCCGAAGGAGGGATGAGATGGCAGACGGCGACCGCTTCGACCTCGACCGCTTCGTCACGGCGCAGGACGGCATCTACCGGACGGCGCTGGCGGAACTGCGGGCCGGCCGCAAGGAGAGCCACTGGATGTGGTTCGTCTTCCCGCAGTTGCGTGGGCTGGGGCGCTCCTCAACCGCCCAGTACTACGGCATCGTCTCGCTAGAGGAGGCGCGGGCCTATCTCGCCCATCCCGTTCTCGGGCCCCGCCTGATCGAGGCCACCGACGCGGTTCTCGGCGTGACGGGCCGGTCGTTGCAGGAAATCTTCGGCTCGCCCGACGACCTGAAATTCCACTCGTCGATGACGCTGTTCCGGCAGGCATCGGGCGGGGAGGAGACGGCGTTCCGAAACGCTCTCGAACGCTACTGCGACGGCAGGGAGGATGCCGGCACCCTCAAGTTGCTTGGACTTGCAACCCAGTAATTCTGGGTGAATTGCGTCGGAGCGTAAAGAGGGCTTACTATCAAAAGCGGCGTCATCACGGCGATTTGCTTCGGTTTGCTGGCAGGTTCTTAGGGGATGGTGAAGGATTGGGGGCTATCCCCGGTCCATGTTCATGCAACGCCTCCAGCACGATGCCGGCACCGAGCCGCTGTCGCACCAGACTGAGCAGGAGATGGCGACGCTTCTGACCAAGAATCGCGCCGCCGTCGTTGCCGTCACGCTGGCCCAGGCCGCCGTCGCCGTCCCGGCTGCTGTCCAGGCGGGGGGCGGCCTGCTCGTCGTCCTCGCCGTTCTCGGGCCGGTCGTCGGTCTCGGGCGGCTCGCAACCTTGAGCGCCCCGATGCAGGCCCGCGCTCTGCGCGACCCGCGCTGGGGCGAACAGGTCTATGCGGCCGGGAGCTTCGTCTTCGCGGCGATCGTCGGCATCACGTCCGCGCTCATCCTGCTGCAGCCCGATTCCTCGGCGCAGATCGTCGGCGTCGCGCTGGTCTACGCTTATTGCGCCGGGGTCGTCGCGCGCCTTTCGGTTCGCCCCTGGATCTGCAAGGGAAGCCTGCTGCTGGCCAACCTGCCGTTCGCCCTCGCGCTGGCGACGCAGTGGGAGCCCGCCTATGTCGGCGTGGTGCTGCTGTCGGTCATCATGCTCGCCGGCAGCCTGGAGACCATCCATCACGTTCACGGCTATGTCGGCCGCGGCCTCGAACTGCAGCGGCGCCTTTCGGATCTGGCCAGGCGGGACCGCCTGACGCAGCTGCCGAACCGCCTCGCGCTGGAGAGCCATCTGCGCGAGGCGCTGCAGCGGCGGGCGCCCGGCGAAGTCGTCGCGGTCCACTTTCTCGATCTCGACCACTTCAAGGAAGCCAACGACCAGTTCGGTCACGGGGCGGGCGACGACGTCCTGCGGATCGTCGGGGAACGGCTGCTGGGGCTGGTGCGCATGAGCGATGTCGTCGCGCGCTTCGGCGGCGACGAGTTCGTCGTCTTGCAGCCGCGGCTCACGGATCGGAGCGAGGCGGAACGTCTGGCGGCCCGGATCGTGCGCTCCCTGGAGGAGCCGATCGCGGTCGGCGGCCGGGTGATCCGCATCGGCACGACGGTGGGCATCGCCTTCGCCCCGGATGACGCGAATGATCCCGGCACGCTCGTCGACAAGGCAGATGCCGCTCTCTACGCCGCGAAGCGGAGCCACAGGGGATCGATCGGCTTTGCCGGGACGGCGGTTCTCGCCGCCGCCGAGTAAGTCGCCCGGCGGCCTGCCGACCCGGGCGAGCTCTCGCGTTCGGCTCAGTGCAGCGCCTTCTCCAGCTCGCGCTTCGACATCTTCGAGCGGCCGGAGATGTCCTGCTTCTTCGCCTCGTCGTAGAGTTCCGCCTTGGTCTTCTGCGAGCCGCCGCCCGAGCCCTTGCCGCCCGTGGCTTCCCGTTTCGTGCGGTCCTGCGCCTTCTTGCCTTCCTTTTCGGCCTCGGCGGTCTCGCCCTTTCGCTCCTTCGCCTTGGTGCGGGAGAGGTTCTCCCTGTTCTTCTTCGGGCTTTCCTGATTGGTCGCGCCCGCTTCGTGCAGGGCGATCGCGACCGCCTGCTTCTGGCTCTTCACCTTCGGACCGTCGCCGTTGATGCGAAGCTCGCCGTGCTTGTATTCGTGCATCACGCGCGAGACGGTTTCCTTCTGCTTATTCGACTGCTTGGCCATGGCCGATCTCCGTTTCCTCTTTTCGCGGAAACGTCGAAGGGCGCGGGAAGTTCTGGGAAGTCCCGGCGCCGGGCGCGAAGTTGCATCCGCGCCGGCGGCAGGACGCTTCAGCGCCGCCGCCGTGGCGCCATCAGGCTGTTCAGCAGCCGGGATCGAGCGAGACGGCCGGCCGATCCAGCACTTCCCTGAGGGCGAAGGAGGTGTTGATCCGCACGACATGCGGAAAGGCCGACAGATGCGTCTTGTGGATGCGCTCGAAGTCGGCGAGGTCGCGCGCCACGACCCGGAGAAGATAGTCGTATTCGCCGGACATCAGGAAGCAGACGAGGACGTTCGGACAGCGCCGCACCGCCGCCTCGAATTCGGAGAGCTGGCGCTCGCTCTGGCCGGACAGGCCGATATGCACCATCACCGTGATCGGGTGGCCGAGCGCCCGGTTCGACAGGCGGGCGTGATAGCCGGCGATCGCGCCCGCCGCCTCCAGCCGGTCGAGCCGGCGCGAGCAGGCCGAAGGCGAGAGGCCGACCTTTTCCGCCAGCGCGTTGTTCGACAGCCGGCCCTCGCGCTCCAGGGCGCGCATGATGGCGATGTCGAAACGGTCGAGCGGCTCCATGCGCGGGATTTTTGCCTGACGCGGCTAGGCCGCGCAAGATGCTTGCGCACCAGCGTCCAGAAGAGGGGCAGCGCGCGAGGACTTTGCGCCGGCCCCGTCGTCTCCTCCAGGCTCTCGCCTGCTCTCGGAGGAAGCTCATGCGCGTCGGATGCCCCAAGGAAATCAAGAACCACGAATACCGCGTCGGACTGACCCCGGCGGCGGCCCGCGAATATGTCGCGCATGGCCACGAGGTGCTGGTCGAGACCGGCGCCGGCGCCGGCATCGACGCCTCGGACGAGGCCTATGCCGCCGCGGGCGCGAAGGTCGTCGGCAACGCGGGCGAGATCTTCTCGCGCGCCGACATGGTGGTGAAGGTCAAGGAGCCGCAGCCGGCCGAATGGGCGCAGCTGCGCGAGGGGCAGATCCTCTATACCTATCTGCATCTGGCGCCGGATCCGAAGCAGACCGAGGGGCTGATCGCCTCCGGCGTCACCGCCGTCGCCTATGAGACCGTGACCGACGCGCGCGGCGGCCTGCCGCTGCTCGCGCCGATGTCCGAGGTCGCCGGCCGGCTGTCGATCCAGGCGGCGGCGCATGCGCTGGAAAAGGCCTATGGCGGGCGCGGCGTGCTGCTCGGCGGCGTGCCGGGCGTTGCGCCGGGCCGAGTGGTGATTCTCGGCGGCGGCGTCGTCGGCAAGGAGGCGGCGAAGATGGCGATCGGCCTCGGCGCTGACGTCACCATCCTCGACCGCTCGATCCCGCGGCTGCGCGAGCTCGACGACCTCTTCGCCGGCCGGGTCGAGACCCGCTACTCCACGCCGACGGCGGTCGAGGAGGCGGTATTCTCCGCCGATGCGGTGATTGGCGCGGTGCTGATCCCCGGCGCCTCGGCACCGAAGCTGGTGACGCGGAAGATGCTGTCCGGCATGAAGAAGGGCGCCGTCCTCGTCGACGTCGCGATCGACCAGGGCGGCTGCTTCGAGACTTCGCATGCGACGACCCATGCCGAGCCGACCTTCGAGGTGGACGGAGTCGTGCACTACTGCGTCGCCAACATGCCGGGCGCCGTGCCGATCACCTCGGCGCATGCCCTGAACAACGCGACGCTCCCCTTCGGTCTGGCGCTCGCCGACCGCGGCCTGGAGGCGCTGAAGGCAGATCCGCATCTGCTGGCCGGCCTCAACGTCCACCGCGGCCATGTCACCAACCGCGCCGTGGCGCAGTCGCTGGGGCGCGAGATGGTGGACGCGCGGGAAGCGATCTCCGGCTGACGCGCCGGGCGCGGTCTCAGCCCCGCGCGCTGACGATCTGCCGCTGGCGCTCCCGCAGCGCCGCGGCCTTGTCCTCGGTCAGCGTCGCCGCGCAGTGCGGGCAGGCGACGCCCTCCTCGTAGAGCGGCGAGGCGCGATCCGCCTCCGACAGCGGCGCGCCGCAGCCGTAGCAGGCGCTCCACCCGGTGGCGGCAAGCCCGTGACCGACGGCGACGCGGCCGTCGAAGACGTAGCAGTCGCCCTGCCAGCGGCTCTCCTCCGCCGGCACCTCCTCCAGATATTTCAGGATGCCGCCCTTGAGGTGGTAGACCGTCTCGAACCCCGCCGCGAGCATGAAGGCCGAAGCCTTCTCGCAGCGGATGCCGCCGGTGCAGAACATCGCCACCTTGCGGTGGCGCGCCGGGTCGAGGTGTCCGGCGACGTAGTCCTTGAATGCGGTGAAGCTGTCGATGCCGGGGTCGACAGCGCGCGCGAAGCTGCCGACCTTGGTCTCGTAGACGTTGCGGGTGTCGAGCACGAGCACGTCCGGATCGTCGATGACGGCGTTCCAGTCGGCGGGGGCGACATAGGTGCCGACCCGGGCGCTCGGATCGGCCTCCGCCGCGCGCATGGTGATGATCTCCGGCCGGATGCGCACCTTCATCCGCGCGAACGGCCAGCCCGAAGCGCCGGAGAACTTGATCTCGCCCGGCGGCAGGGCGAAGCGGCGATCGAGTTCGCCGGCCAGCGCGTCGACTTCCGCCGGAGTGCCGGCGACGGTGCCGTTGACGCCTTCGGGCGCGATCAGGATGGTGCCGCGCAGCGACCTCTCGCGGCAGAAGGCGAGGAGGTCGTCCCGCAGGCGCGGCAGGTCGTGGAGCGGCAGGAAGCGGTAGAAGGCGGCGACGGTGAGCGGCATCGCCGTGACATAGCGAGCCGCCGCCGCACTGACAATTCGCAAGGCGCAGGGCGCGGACGGCATTGGCTTTTCCCGCGGGAGCGCTTGCGCGGGGCCAGACGCTCATGAACAATGCGGGCTGAGGGGACGGGCTCTCCGGACAAGGATCGCAGGCGGGATGAGCGGGCTGAGAGACGGCATCGGCGAACGGATCGCGCGCAGCCCGGCGCTCACCCCTGCGGCCGCGGACGCGTCGGCGTGAGCGGTTTCGGCGAGCCTCTTCGCCGGGTCTCCGGCACGCGGGAGCCTGCCGTGCTCGTCACCGTCGCGAAGGCCCTGGGCTCGACGCCGCGCGAGGCGGGGGCGCGGATGCTGGTGACGGCCGCCGATGTCGCCGGCACGATCGGCGGCGGCCGGCTGGAATTCGACGCGATCGCCCGGGCCCGCGACATGATCGTCGGCGACGCGCCATCATCTTCGATGGACGTGCCGCTCGGCCCCGAGATCGGCCAGTGCTGCGGCGGCCGGGTGCTGCTCACGCTGGAGCGCGTGGATGCCGCCTTGCTGGACCGGCTGGAGAGCGAGGCGGCGGCCGAGATGGCGCGGCAGCCGGGCGTCCTCGTCTTCGGCGCCGGCCATACCGGCCGGGCGCTTGCCGCCGCGCTGGCGCCGCTCCCGCTGACCGTGCGGCTGGTCGACAGCCGACCGGAGACGCTGGAGGGCCTGCCGCCGGCCGTGGCGACGATTGCCGCCGCCATGCCCGAGGCCGAAGTGGCCAAGGCGCAGCCCGGCAGCGCCTTCGTCGTCATGACCCACGACCACGCCCTCGACTTCCTGATCACCGCGGCGGCGCTCGCCCGCTCCGACGCCGCCTATGTCGGCATGATCGGCTCGGCGACGAAGCGCGAGCGCTTTCGCCGCCATCTGGCCGAGGCGGGGCGGGAAGCGGACATTGCGCGCCTCGTCCTGCCGATCGGCGGAGCGGCCCTGCGCGACAAGCGCCCGACGGTGATCGCCGCGCTGACTGCCGCGGAAATCGCCACATGCCTCTTTTCGGATCAGGCGGAAAAGCTGCCGGCTCGCTTGGCAGCCGGCATTTCCCAATGCCATAGTGGTCCGGAAGACTCGGAAGGGGTACCACCACCGCAATGACGCCGCGCCTGCAGCTCTCGGGGATCACCAAGCGCTTTCCCGGCGTCGTCGCGAACGATGCGGTGTCCTTTTCCGTGGCGCCCGGCGAGATCCACGCGCTGCTGGGCGAGAACGGCGCGGGCAAGTCGACCCTCGTCAAGATCATCTACGGCGTGCAGCGCGCCGACGAGGGCGGTCTCGCCTTCGACGGCAGGCCGGTAGAGATCCATTCGCCGAAGGAGGCGCGGGCGCTCGGCATCGGCATGGTGTTCCAGCACTTCTCGCTGTTCGAGGCGATGACGGTGCTGGAGAACATCGCGCTCGGCATGGACGATCCGCCGCCGCGGCGCGAACTGGAGGGCCGGGTCCGCGAGGTGCTGAACACCTACGACCTCGCGCTCGACCCGCATCGCGACGTCCATACGCTGTCGGTCGGCGAGCGCCAGCGCATCGAGATCGTCCGCGCCCTCCTGCAGAAGCCGAAGCTCCTGATCATGGACGAGCCGACCTCGGTGCTGACGCCGCAGGAGGTGGAGAAGCTGTTCGAGACGCTGCGCCGGCTCGCCTCCGAAGGCTGCTCGATCCTCTACATCTCGCACAAGCTGCACGAGATCAAAGCGCTGTGCGAGACCGCCACCATCCTCCGCGGCGGCAAGGTCGTCGCGACCTGCGACCCGCGCGAGGAATCCACCCGCGCGATGGCCGAGCTGATGATCGGTGGCAGCCTGAAAGACCTCACCGGCAAGGATGCCGCGCTGACCGGCGCGGCCCGGCTGACGGTCGCCGGCCTGTCGGCGCCGGGCGAGCCGCCCTTCGGCACGGCGCTGAAGGACATCTCCTTCAACGTCCGCGCCGGCGAGTGCTTCGGCATCGCGGGCGTCGCCGGCAACGGCCAGAACGAGCTCCTCTCGGTCATCTCCGGCGAGCGCCGGGACGGCGTGTCCGGCACTATTGCAATCGACGGCAAGCCGATCACCGGCCTCTCCGTCACAGGCCGGCGCGCGGCAGGGCTCGCGAGCGTCCCGGAAGAGCGCAACGGCCATGCCGCCGTGCCGGCGATGTCGCTCGCCGAGAACGCCATCCTCTCCGCCCGCTCGCGCATGGGGCTCGTCGGCGGCGGCATCATCCGCAGCGGCGCCGCCAGGCGCTATGCGGCGAAGGTGATCGAGGCCTTTTCGGTCAAGGCGACCGGCCCCGGCGCTGCGGCGAAGAGCCTTTCCGGCGGCAATCTGCAGAAATTCGTCATGGGCCGCGAGATCATGCAGGACCCCTCGGTGCTCGTCGTCTCGCAGCCGACCTGGGGCGTCGACGCCGGTGCCGCGGCCTTTATCCGCCAGGCGATGATCGACCTCGCCGCCAGGGGCGCGGCGATCCTGGTGGTCAGCCAGGATCTCGACGAGCTTCTGGAGATGTGCGACCGGATCGCGGTGATCAACACGGGGCGCCTGTCCGAGCCGATGGACGTCAAGGGCATTTCGATCGAGCGCGTCGGTCTGCTGATGGGCGGCGTCCACGGCGCCCATGCCGGCGGCGACGCGGCGGAGAAGGCGGCCTGATGGGCTGGAAGCTGGAGCCGCGGCGCGAGGAAAGCCGCGCGATGATGCTGGCCGCGCCGGTCATCGCCGTCGTGGCGACGCTCATTGCCGGCGCCATCGTCTTCACCCTCCTCGGCGAGAACGGGCCGGGCGCTGTCTACCAGATCTTCGTCGCCCCGCTCCTCAGCCTCAACCGCTGGCAGGACCTCCTGGTCAAGGCGGCGCCGCTGGCGATCATCGCCGTCGGCCTGTCGGTCGGCTTCCGCGCCAATATCTGGAACATCGGCGCCGAGGGCCAGTACATCCTCGGCGGCCTCGCCGGCACCGGCGTCGCGCTGCAGACGCTCGACCTGGAGGGCGGCTGGATCCTGCCGCTGATGATCCTCGCCGGCGTGCTCGGCGGGATGGCCTGGGCCGCCGTCCCGGCATTCCTCAAGACGCGGCTGAACGTCAACGAGATCCTGTCGAGCCTGATGCTCAACTACGTGGCGATCCAGCTGCTCTACTATCTGATGCGCGGGCCCTGGAAGGATCCGGAAGGCTTCAACTTCCCGCAGACGGCGATGTTCTCGGCCGACCAGACGCTGCCGATGGCGGTGCCGGGCACGCTGATCCACATCGGCGTGCCGATCGCCGCCGCACTCGGGCTGACGGCGTGGTTCCTGATGGTCCGCTCGATCACCGGCTTCCAGATCCGCGTCATCGGCCTTGCCCCGGACGCGGCGCGCTACGGCGGCTTCCGCCAGGCCTCGACGATGTGGCTGGCGATGCTCGTCGGCGGCGGCATGGCGGGGCTCGCGGGCGTCCTGGAAGCGGCCGGACCCTTCGGCCAGATGGTCCCGCAGTTTCCGACGGGCTACGGCTATACCGCGATCATCGTCGCCTTCCTCGGCCGGCTGAACCCGCTCGGCATCCTCCTCGCCGCGCTCGTCCTGGCGCTGACCTATGTCGGCGGCGAGAGCGCCCAGACGGTGATCGGCCTGCCGGCGGCGGCCACCGGCGTCTTCCAGGCGATGATGCTGTTCTTCCTGCTCGCGACCGACATGCTGGTGCGCTACCGCCTGACGCGGACGACGCCGGCGCCGGCGCGGACGGCCCCGGCCGCCGCGGCCGGCGAGCCCTCCGCCGGATCCGGCCGCCCCGGCGAGCCACCGCCTCCCGCCGGCGACCGCATCCAGCGCGAAAGAACCGAGGCAGCCGCCCTATGACCGTCCCGCTCGCCGTCGCCATCGTGATGAGCATCGCCGCGGCGGCGACGCCGCTGCTGATCGCCGCGCTCGGCGAACTCGTGGTGGAGAAGTCCGGCGTCCTGAATCTCGGCGTCGAGGGCATGATGCTGATCGGCGCGGTCACCGGATTTGCCGTCAGCTACACGACCGGCGTGCCGGCCCTCGGCGCCGTCGCGGCGATGGCGGCCGGTGCGCTCGCGGCGCTGATCTTCGGCGTGCTGACGCTCACCCTGATGGCGAACCAGGTGGCGACGGGTCTCGCGCTGACGATCTTCGGCACCGGCATATCGGCGCTCCTCGGCGCGCCTTACGTCGGCATTACCACCGCCGTGCTCGGCCCGATCTTCCCGGCCGCGCTCGCCGATCATCCCGTCCTGAAGGTGGTGTTCGGCTACTCGCCGCTGGTCTATGTCGGCCTCGCCCTGACGGTCGCGGTGTGGTGGTTCCTGAAGCACAGCCGCGCCGGCCTGATCCTGCGCGCGGTCGGCGAATCCGACGAGGCGGCGCATGCGATCGGCTATCCCGTCCTCAAGGTCCGCTATCTCGCGGTGCTGTTCGGCGGCGCCATGGCGGGGCTCGCCGGCTGCTACTACTCGCTGGTGCTGACGCCGATGTGGGCCGAGCGGCTGACCGCGGGCCGCGGCTGGATCGCCATCGCCCTCGTCGTCTTCGCCTCCTGGCGGCCGGGCTGGGTGCTGATCGGCGCCTATCTCTTCGGCGCCGTGATGACGCTGGAACTGCAGTCCAAGGCCGCCGGCTTCAGTTTCTTCGCGCCGGAGCTTCTGGCGAGCCTTCCCTATCTCGCGACCATCGTCGTCCTCGCCATCATCTCCGCCGGCCGCAAGAGCGCGAAGACGGCCGCCCCCGCCTGTCTCGGCCGCCCGTTCCGGGCGAGCACCTGATCCCGACACCGAACCATCCCGAAGGAGTTTTCCCGATGTTCGAAACCAACCGCCGCGGCCTCCTGACCGGCGCCGCCTCGCTCGCCGCCGTCTCCGTCGTCGGCTTTCCCGCCTATGCCAAGATCGGCGGGAAGAAGGACAAGGTGAAGGCGGCTTTCGTCTATGTCGGCCCGGTCGGCGACTACGGCTATTCCTTCGCCCAGGACCAGGGCCGCAAGTATCTGGAGCAGAAGCTCGGCGACAAGGTTTCGACCAACTATGTCGAGAACGTCTCGGAAGGTCCGGACGCCGAGCGCGTCATCCGGCAGCTGGCGCAGGCCGGCAACGACATCGTCTTCACCACGTCCTTCGGCTTCATGAACCCGACGCTGAAGGTCGCGAGGCAGTTTCCGAACGTCGCCTTCGACCATGCCACCGGCTACAAGACCGCCAAGAACATGGGGAACTACAATTCGCGCTTCTACCAGGGGCGCGCCGTTCTCGGCACCATCGCCGGCATGATGTCGAAGACCGGCAAGGGCGGCTATGTCGCCTCCTTCCCGATCCCGGAAGTGGTGATGGGCATCGACGCCTTCACGCTCGCCGCCCGGGCGGTCAATCCGAAGTTCACGACGCAGGTCGTCTGGGTGAACTCCTGGTACGATCCGGCCAAGGAGGCGGAAGCCGCCAAGGCGCTCCTGTCGCAGGGCGTCGACGTGATCAGCCAGCACACCGACTCGCCGGCGCCGCTGCAGGCGGCCGAGCAGGCCGGCGTCATCGCCTTCGGCCAGGCCTGGGACATGACGAAGTTCGCGCCGAAGTCGCAGATGACGGCGATCGTCGACCATTGGGGTCCGTACTATGTCGACGAGGTGAACCGGCTTTTGGCCGGCGACTGGAAGCCGCGCTCGGTCTGGTGGGGCATGAAGGAGGACATCCTGGAGATGGCTCCGTGGAACCCCAGAATGCCCGAGGACGTGCAGAAGGCGGCGCAGAAGATCGTCGACGAGACCAAGGCCGGCACCTACGACGTCTTCACCGGGCCGATCAAGGACAAGTCCGGCAAGCTGCGCGTCAAGGACGGCGTGAAGATCCCGGACGAGGAGCTTCTGAAGCTCGACTGGTATGTCGAGGGCGTCCAGGGCGTCTGATCCGGCGCGGCGGCGGCCGGGTATCCGGACCGCCCGTCGCCAGCCCCGAATGAGCAGCGGAAATCCGGAACGGCCGGCGGGGCAGGCATGCCTCCGCCGGCCGTGCCGCGTCAGGACGGCATCGGCTCCATCAGGCCGAACACCGCAACGAGGGTGATCGCCGCGGTGCCGAGGCCGATTTCGGCGAGGGTGATCGTCCGGATCGTTTGCAGCGAGCGCTCGGGATCCTGCCGCAGGCGCGGGACGATGGCGTAGCGGTTCAGGATCGCGAGGAGCGCCATCGCGACGACGAGGACGATCTTGACCGACAGCAGCACCTGGTAGGGCGCCGCGCGGTCGAGCGGCAGCCCGCCGAGGATCAGCCAGCTGTTCAGCAGTCCGGTGAGGAAGATGAGCGCGACGGCCGCATGACCGGCCTCGGAAAACCGCCGGAGCGCTACGACCGCGTCGCCGCGGCAGGCGGGATCGCCGAGACGCCTCAGGATCAGGAGCAGCGGCACGAGCGCGCCGAGCCAGGCGCCGGCGGAGAGGAGATGCAGCGCCTCGTTCGCCTTGTGGAGCGCGCCGAGCCAGCCTTCGTGCATCTGCGCATGCCCGGTGAGCGTCAGTGCCGCGAGCGCCAGCGCCGAGGCTGCGGCAGTGCCGGCGGGCGCGAGGCGGCTCGGCAAGGCGAGCGTTGCGACGAGCAGCAGGACGGCGGCGGCTTCGGCCGCCCAGGCGGCCCCGACGCTGGTCTCGAACAGCACCGCGCCAAGCATGCTGCCGCTCAGCGCGTCGCGCCAGCCGTCGCCGATCATCGCCGTCTGGCAGGGCAGGGCCAGCGCCGTCGCCGCGAGGACGACCGCGATTGCGGCCCGGCGCGCCGGACCGAGCCCGGCCGCAATGCGCATCGACAGATCCCGCGGCACCAGCGCCGCGAGAAAGGCGGAGCCGCCCCACAGGCCGAGAAGCGCGACGTCGCGGACGAGCCGCTCCGCCGCCAGAACCGCCTCCGGGCCGATCAGGGCTTCACCGTGAAGCGGTAGCTGCCGCTGGACTTGTGGCCGTCGGTCGACAGAGCGTGCCACTGGACGGTGTAGGTGCCGGCCTCGAGCTGGTCGATGATCGGCACGGCCAGCGTCGTGTCGGTGCCGGGGGCGAACCGCTCCCTGCCCGTCGCCATGACCTTCTTGTGCGGCCCGGTGAGTATCACGCCGGTGAAGCTGAGATTCAGCCCCTCGGTGAAGGTCAGGTCGAGCTGCGAGGGCGGCATCTCGAGGGTCGCGTCCTGCGCGGGCGTCGCGAACTTCAAGTGCGCATGGGCGAAGGCCGGAGCGGCGAGGAGCGTCGAGGCGACGAGCGCCAGTGCGATGGTCTTCGATCGGATCATGGATCTTCCTTTCCTGATGATGGTGGATGGCTTTTCCGGATGGCGCAGGCCGTCGGCACTACCGTGGCGCGCGAGGGCGTCAGGAGACCGCGCAGGACCGCTTGCCGCGCGCGAAAGGTGGCGGAGCAGGGCGCGCGGATGGCGGTACCCTGCGGATGCGCGGCTACTTCGTCTTCGGGCCGGACGGGCCGGAGGACTTGCCGGGCATGGCGTTGCCGCCGGCCGCGCCCGCCGGTCCTATCGCGCCGACGCTCTCGACGGCGAGTTCCACGGTGACCGCGCCGGCCTTGCGGAAGCGCAGGGTGAGCGGGACGTGCTCGCCCTCTTTCAGCCGCCGCTTCGGATCGAGGAGCATCAGGTGATAGCCGCCCGGCTTGAGCGTCACCGACTGCCCGGCGGGAATTTCGAGGCCGTCCGGCAGACTGCGCATCTTCATCACGCCGTCCTGCATGGACATCTGGTGGACCTCGACCTTTCCGGCGATCGGCGTCGAGCCGCCGACGAGGCGGTCGGCATCCTTGCCGGTGTTGGTCAGCGTCATGTAGCCGCCGGCGACCGGGGCGTTCGGTAGCGTCGCCCGTGTCCAGGGGTGCTCGACGGCGATGCCGCCGGCCTTGGCGTCCGCGGCGAGCGCGCCGGACGTCATGGCGAGCGCGAGGAGGGCGCCGAGCGCCGCTCGGGTCACCCGTCTGTTGAAATGAGCCACTTTTCTTCTCCGTGTTCGTCAATCGGATGCGCCGCGCGCTCGAAGCGAGCGGGCGCGGATCGGATCAGGCGGAGAGGAACGGGGGACCGCGCGGCTGGGGGAGGATGACGGGCGGCGGCCGGGTTTCCGGCGTCTGCCGGCCGGGCGGGAAGCCGTCGGCGCCTGCTCCGGCAAGGACGAAGGCGGCGCCGAGATCGGTCTGCGGCGGCAGGTCCGCCAGAAGCTGTGCCGCGCTGTCGCAGGCGATGCCGCATTGGCAGTCGAGGCAGCAGTCGTGGGGGCGCGCCGGGGCTCCGGGCGATCCGGTGTCCGCAAGGCTGCCGTGGCAGATCACGGTGACGCCGGCAATGCCGGCGGCGCCCGCCGCCGCGCAGCCGAACATCGAGGCGACGGCTTGGACGAGGAGCAGCTGGACGAGGATCAGCGCGGCCGCAAAGGCCGTCGCGCGATCCCGAAGCAGCTGCCGAAACATCCCCATGGCCCTACCGGATAGCAGGATTCCGGCGCTTGCCAAGCGGCCAGTTCGACCAGGGTGAACGGGCCGCCGCGTGCGGCGACCCGCGCCGGCTGAAGCCGGCTTCAGCCGGCGCTGCGCACCTCGACCGCGTCGAGGCGCTTGAGGCGATAGACCGTGTAGGAGATCGCCCAGGCAGCGACGAAGAGGCCGATGATCGCGAAGCCGAGAGTGTTGAGGTTCTCGTTCAGCGTCCCGACGACGTCCCACGCGCCCCCGGAGAGGCCGAGCTTGTCGCTGAGAAGGCCGAGCGCCTCGATCCCGCCGATGACGACAGCGACGACGATCGAGACCAGCGTGATCGTCATGTTGTAGTAGAGCTTGCGCATCGGCTTGACGAAGGCCCAGTCGTAGGCGCCGAGCATCATCACCCCGTCGGTCGTGTCGACGAGCGACATGCCCGCCGCGAAGAGCACGGGGAAGACGAGCAGCGCCTCGAGCGGCACCCCGTTCGAGGCCTGCGCCGCCGAGACGCCGAACATCGCGATCTCCGTCGCGGTGTCGAAGCCGAGCCCGAACAAGAATCCCAGCGGGAACATGTGCCAGCTCTTCGTCACCAGCCTGAACAGCGGCCGGAAGATGCGGGCGAGGAAGCCGCGATTGTTCAGGAGGAGGTCGAGGTCGGCCTCGACATAGGTGCCGCCGGCGCGCACGCGGCGATAGCTCCGGTAGACCGAGACGAAGACGACGACATTCATCGCCGCGATCGCCAGGAGGAACAGCGCCGAAATGCTGGTGCTGACGGTGCCGCCGATCCCCTGCCAGCTCTCGAAGCCGCCGAGCACCGTCGCCGCGCCGGCGACGGCGGCCGCGACGATGACCACGAGGGTGGAATGGCCGAGGGCGAAGAAGAAGCCGACGCCGACCGGCCGCTTGTTCTCCTGCATCAGCTTCCGGGTGACGTTGTCGATGGCGGCGATATGGTCGGCGTCGACCGCATGGCGCAGGCCGAGGCCGTAGATGAGCAGCGCCACGCCGAGGAGGGTCGGCGAGTGGCGGAACGCGATGAATGCCCAGAGCCAGGCCCCGATATTGAGGGCGGCGAGGACGGCGTAGAGGGTGACGAGGCGGCCCCTGAGATCGGGGGCGCTGTCGTCGAACAGTCGCTGGATGGTCGAGAACATGAGGAAACTTGCCTTGTGACGTCGCCTGTCGCCACGGATCGGTGAGGCCGCCGGCAAGGGCAGCTTCGCCACATCAGGACACCCCGCCCGATGCTCCGCTTTGACGTCCGGTGATGGCAGGTCTCCTGGCTCGCGAGTCGCTGCCGGCCTCGCCTTCCCGGGACTGGTCCCAGTGGCATCGTGAAGCCGGCCCATCGCTTACAGTTGCGGGGGCAGCCACGGTCTCGGCCCCTGATGGGTACGCCTCACCGTGTTCCCTTTTAATCTGCGGACGATCGTTGCGACGCCCGGCAGAACCATCGGGCTCCTTGGTAACGTGAAAGCGTGCGGGAGGGGAAGGGGCTGGTCGCGATTCCTGGCCGCCGCGGATCGCCGATGCGTCGCCGGCGGATCGTCTAACGCCGGAACGGCGGCAGCGCGTCGAAGGCGCTCTTCAGCGCCTCGGACCAGCCTTCCGAGATGGTCTGGTAGTAGGGATCGCGCTGGTCGAAGCGGCGGCGGTAGCCGGCCCTGAAGCTGTCGGTCTCGTAGAACTGCATGTCGATCGGCAGGCCGACCGACAGGTTCGACTTGATGGTGGAATCGAAGGAGACCAGCAGAAGCTTGGCGCATTCCTCCAGCGACATCGACGGATCGTAGGTACGGATGATGATCGGCCGGCCGTATTTGTGCTCGCCGATCTGGAAGAAGGGATTGTCGGCCCCCGCCTCGATAAAGTTGCCTTCGGGATAGATCATGAACAGGCACGGACGCCCGCCCCGGATCTGGCCGCCGAGAATGAAGCTGGCGGAGAACACCGATTCCGCCGTCTGGCCGCCGCTCGCGGTGCCGGAGATCACCTCCTTGACCGTCTCGCCGATCAGCCGCGCCGTCTGGAACATCGACGGCTGCGTCAGGATCGAGGGCTGGCGCTCGGCCGGCGCCACCATGCGCTCGTCGAGCAGCGAGACCGTCGCCTGGGTGGTCGCCAGATTGCCGGCCGACAACAGGCACAGGAAGCGCTCGCCCGGCACCTCCCAGGTCTTCATCTTCGAGACGACGGAAATGTTGTCGACGCCCGCATTCGTCCGCGTGTCGGACATGAAGACGAGCCCGCGGTCGACCAGAAGCCCGACGCAGTAGGTCATGTACCGGATGCCCCCAAGCACCGCCTGATTCGCGGCGCAGAGCCGCCCGTCCGATATCCGCCACTTCCGCTGTTCGGGCAACGCGAGAAGCCCGTTTGCCGGCAAACTCTTTCGCGCTGTTGCCCGAAGGCGGCGCAAGTTCAGCGGGTCGTACGATCCGGGCTTTATGCCATGAGCCTCCTTGCGCCGGTCTTGCGGGGGCTCAGCTCCCGTCGTCCTCGCCGACGCAGCCGACATAGGCGCCCGAATGCTTCGCCATGCGCTCGATGCGCCGGGCCAGCCGGTTGAGCTCGCCCGACGGGCGCGCCGGGTTGCGCGCGTCCGGCGCCGGCAGCGTGACGGCGATCAGCGCCGCCTGGCGTGGCGTCAGCTGCGCGGCATGCTTGTGGAAGTAGTGCTCGCTCGCCGCCTCGATGCCGTAGATGCCGCGATCCCATTCGGCGATGTTGACGTAGATCTCCATGATCCGGCGCTTCGACAGGACGAAGTCGAAGTAGAGGGCCAGCGGCAGCTCGATCCCCTTGCGCAGGAAGGAGCGGTCGTTCCACAGGAACAGGTTCTTCACGGTCTGCATGGTGATGGTCGAGGCGCCGCGCGTCTCCTTGCCGGCGAGCGCTTGCCGCACGACGGCGCGCATCTCGCCCCAGTCGACGCCGTGGTGGCGGCAGAACTGCCCGTCCTCGGACATGATCACCGAATGCAGGAGCACCGGTGCGACGTCTTCGATCGGCACCCAGTCGCGCTTCGCCGGCTGCCCGGTCACGTGGTCGTACAGCATCAGCGTCGACATCGGATGGATCGCCCGGATGGCGTAGACCGGCGTCAGCACCACCGGAACCGCGAGAAGGAGAACAAGCGCCGCGACCAGCCATGTCCCTATGCGCAGCGTTCGTCTAAACATCGGGGATCGGTTGACCTCGGCGGGAGGATTCGCTGCATGTCGGCGAGAAGGACGGTCTTTACTTATCGATGCTACATAGCCGGTGCAATGGCCGGCGACGCTGAACGACGAGATGCTGACGGTCTGGCCGCATTATCAAACAAGAATGCGCTTTGAGACACGGGATTGAAGATGAAACGAGCGGATTTCGAGGAAAAGCTTGCGACGACCGCGAAGACCGTCGGGGATTTTCTCGACGAAGTTCTGAAGTCCAACCAGCTCGTAGCGGGCACGCCGCAGCGGCTGCTCGGCGCCATGCGGCACGGCGTCCTGAACGGCGGCAAGCGGCTGCGGCCCTTCCTGGTCGTCGAGACGGCCAGGCTCTTTTCCGGTGATGCCAAGGCGGCGCTGCAGGTCGGCGCGGCCATCGAATGCGTCCACTCCTATTCGCTCGTCCACGACGACCTGCCGGCGATGGACGACGACGATCTGCGGCGCGGCAAGCCGACCGTCCACAAGGCCTATGACGAGGCGACGGCGATTCTCGCGGGCGACGCGCTCCTGACCCTCTCCTTCGGGCTGGTCTCCAGCCTCGAGACGCTGCCGGCACCGGCGCGGGCGTCGCTGGTGACGCTGCTCGCCAAGCGCGCCGGCGCGCCGGGCATGGTGGGCGGACAGATGCTGGACATCCTCGCCGGCGACGGCCGGTCGGAGATCGAGATCACCCGCATGCAGGCGATGAAGACCGGCGCGCTGATCAGCTGTTCCTGCGAGGCCGGCGTCATCCTGTCCGGCGCCTCCGACGAGGAACGGGTGCGCCTGCGCCATTTCGGCGACCTCATCGGTCTCGCCTTCCAGCTCGCCGACGATCTGCTGGACGAGTACGGCGACGCCAAGGTCGTCGGCAAGGCGACCGGCAAGGACAAGGCCAAGGGCAAGCAGACGCTCGGCCGCATCTATGGTCGGCGCGTGCTGGAGGACCGGCTGGATGCGCTCGTCGCCGAGGCCGAGGAACTGATGCAGCCCTTCCGCGAGAAGGCGGAGACCCTGCTGGAGGCCGCCCGCTTCGTCGCCTGGCGCAAGAACTAGCGCCAGAGGGCGGGCCAAGCTTCCAAGGCGGGCGCTGGTCCGTCCCGCCGCTCGAGGGTCGTCGGCATCAGGCTTGACCGCACGGGAAACTCCGATAGGGTCAGTCACGTCTTACGTTAGGGGAGGTTGCGATGCGTCTTGCGGCGGGACTCGCCTGCAGCTTGGTCTTTGCCGGCGGACTGTTCATCGCCGGCGCCGCGCAGGCGGCGAGCTGCGCCGACCTCTGGTACCAGCGCAATCTGATCTACGCGCAGAACGGCTATTGCTTCCAGACGGACCTCGGCAAGCGGACATTTGCCAATTTCGACTGCTGGACGAGCAACCCGCATCTGTCGCGGGGCGAGCGCCAGCGCGTGCAGGCGATCAAGGCCGAGGAGCGCCGCCGCGGCTGCAAGGTGAACTGACGCCTCGGCCGGGGGCCGGCAACCGGCCGACCTTCGCGTCCGGGGGCACGGGCGCGAGCGCGCTCCCGTTTCGGCGATGATCCGAGGTGCCGGTCCCAGTCCGATCCGGGCGGTCGTCCGTGGGGGCCCGCGTCAGTTCTTCAGGACGATGCAGAAGCCGCCGGCGCTCTTCAGCCGCCCGCAGAGTTCGTCGGCCTGCGAGCGGCTGTCGCGGCCGATCCGGACGGCGTAGATCGTGCGCCGCGGGCTCGTTCTCTCGCGCATCACGATCGGCTTGTCGGAGAGGATCGCCGGGTGCGCCGCCTGCACCCGCTGCCACATGCGCATGGCGATCGAGCGGTTCTCGTTGCCGGCGACCTGCACGCCCCAGGGCTTCATCGGCGCGCTGTCGACGCCGGCGACCTGGCCGAACATCGAGCGCGTCTTCATCACCGGAAGCTCGGAGCATCCGTCGAGGAAGTCGCGGCCGTCCTGCAGCGGGTGATGCTCGACCTCGTGGCCGTCCTCCTTGAACCAGTCGGCCGGCCGGAATGTGATCGCGCTGACATAGGCCTCGGTCTCGAAAGGCAGCGACCCGCCGTTGAGGATCCAACCCTTCACCCGGTTGATCCCGCCATTGTAGGCGGCGGCCGCCAGGCCCCAATTGCCGAGTTCGGCGCGCAGGTCCGCCAGATATTCCGCCGAATGGCGGATCGCGTCGCGGAGATTGTACGGATCGTCCAGCCCGCGCTCGGCTGCCGTATAGGGCATGAACTGGGCGATGCCCTGCGCCCCGACCGGCGACACGGCCTTCACGTCGAACCGGCTCTCCTTCCAGATCAGCCGGGCGAAGAAGTCCTTCGGCATGCCGACGGCGTCGGCATTCCGGGCGATCAGCCGGCAGATCGTGCGGGCGGTCGGCTTGGCGCCGGCAGCCGCGTCGTCCGGCCGGCGTTTCGACGGAGCGGGCGAAGGGGCGGGGGGCGTGGCGTCAGGCTCGCTCGCGGCGGCTGCGCCGTCCACGGCCTCGCCGAAGGCCGGCGGGCTCGGCGGAAAGGCCAGCGCCGGCAGCACCATCCCGCCATCCTTGCCGAAGGTCGGGCTGGCAGCCTTCAGGGCTGGCGAAGGCAGAACGATCAGCGCGGCGGCCAGCAGGGGTGCAGCCGATCGCCCGGCGCGTCGGATCATTCGGCTGCGGCGGCCCCCGTGCCGAAGCGCCGCTCGATATAGTCGGCGACCATCGTCTGGAACTCCTCGGCGATGTTCGGTCCGCGCAGCGTCACGGTCTTCTTGCCGTCGACGAAGACCGGCGCCGCCGGCGTCTCGCCGGTGCCGGGCAGCGAGATGCCGATGTCGGCATGCTTGGACTCGCCCGGGCCGTTGACGATGCAGCCCATCACCGCGACGTTCAGCGCCTCGACGCCGGGATAGCGCTCGCGCCAGACCGGCATGTTGACCCGGATGTCGCTCTGGATCTTCTCGGCGAGCTCCTGGAAGACGGTCGAGGTCGTCCGTCCGCAGCCGGGGCAGGCGGCGACGACGGGGATGAACTGGCGAAAGCCCATGGTCTGGAGCAGTTCCTGCGCGACCTGGACCTCCTTGGTGCGGTCGCCGCCGGGCTCCGGCGTCAGCGAGACGCGGATCGTGTCGCCGATGCCTTCCTGCAGGAGGATGCCCATCGCCGCGGACGAGGCGACGATGCCCTTCGAGCCCATGCCGGCCTCGGTCAGGCCGAGATGCAGTGCATGGTCGGTGCGGCGGGAGAGGTCGCGATAGACGGCGATCAGGTCCTGCACCTGGCTCACCTTCGCGGACAGGATGATGCGATTGCGCGGCAGGCCGATCTCCTCGGCAAGGGCGGCCGAGAGGAGGGCCGACTGGATGATCGCCTCGCGCGTCACCGCCCGGGCCGAACGCGGCTCGGGCGAGGCGTTGTTGGCGTCCATCAGACGGGTCAGGAGTTCCTGGTCGAGCGAGCCCCAGTTGACGCCGATGCGCACCGGCTTGTCGTAGCGGATCGCCATCTCGACGATGTCGGAGAATTGCTTGTCGCGCTTGTCCCGGAAGCCGACATTGCCCGGGTTGATGCGGTACTTCGCCAGCGCCTCGGCGCAGGCGGGATGCTCGGCGAGCAGCTTGTGGCCGATATAGTGGAAGTCGCCAACGAGCGGCACCGTCACGCCGAGCCGGTCGAGCCGCTCGCGCACCTTCGGCACGGCGGCGGCCGATTCGTCGCGGTCGACGGTGATGCGCACGATTTCCGAGCCGGCCCGGGCGAGTGCCGCCACCTGCGCGACCGTCGCGTCGACATCGGCGGTGTCGGTGTTGGTCATCGACTGCACCACGACCGGCGCGTCGCCGCCCACCCGGACCCCGCCGACGTCGACGGCGACGGTGCGGCGGCGCGGAAGCGGATCGGCCTCGATGGTCTCGATGGGCGACTGGATGTTCATGGCGGTTCCCGATGCACAGCAGACTTCAGGAGCGAGGTGGCGCCGCACGCGCGGCTTGTCAATTGAAGGGAGCCGAGATGACGGCATGATGACAACCCGGCGCGGCTGCCGCCGCTTGGCGCCCCGCCCTTGAACGGCGGGATTTGAGCCCCTTATGCGAAGGCACGAAACCGTTTCATCCGGGAGAAGCCAATGCCCGTCGGATATGGGCCGATCGTCGTCGTCCTCGTCTTCATCGCCCTGATCGCCGTCATGCCGACCTGGCCCTATTCGCGCCAGTGGGGCTACCGGCCGACGATGATCCTCGGGATCATCTTCCTCCTGATCGCCGTCTTCGTCGCCATCGGCGGCCTCGGACCCTCTCCTGCCGGCGTTCCCATCGCACACTGATCGTCAGCGCCGCTTGCTTTGCCGGGAACGGAAATCGCCTTCAACGGTTTGTGAGGCGACTGTCCTTTCGGCATGTGTGGAGTTCTTCCATGAGCATCGGCGCGATCGTCCTGATCATCGTCATCCTGCTTCTGATTGGCGCCCTGCCGACCTGGGGCTATTCCGGCGGATGGGGCTATGGCCCCTCGGGCATATTGGGCCTGATCGTCGTCGTGGTGCTGATCCTCATCCTGCTCGGCCGGATCTGAGGCCGGCCGCATCACGAGGAGCCCATCGTCGGGAGGCCGGGGCGGGCGCCTCGCTGCATCCCGCCGGCCTCTCGCCCGACCTGTCACGCTGGGGCCTCCGATCGTGATGGCTCCTAGCGGCGGTTGCGCCTCGAGAAATGCTGCAGCGCCGAGGCGGCTTGCTGCAGTGCCAGATTTGCGCGATCATTCCGCATCCTCCTGGCGCGACTGCGCGAGGAACAGGCGCTCGGCCGCGACGACCGAGCCGCGGGAGATCGGCATGAAGCATCGGCAGGACGCGGTTCGGCGGGGCTCCGCGAGCGGCTGCAGGCCGGCACCTTGCGGCCGCATCGGTGCCGCCGGCCACGTCGGAGGCCGGCGGTGACCCCTTACGACCGGCTCTATCGCGACTTCGCCTGGAACCTGCCCGCGCGTTTCAACATCGCGAGCGCCTGCGCCGACGTATGGGCAGCGCACGAGCCGCAACGCATCGCGCTGATCGCCGACCGGGGCGCCGCCGCGCCCGATACCCTCACCTTCGGCGAACTCTCGCAAGGCTCGAAGCGCCTCGCCGCCGCCTTCGCCGCGAAGGGGATCCGCCGCGGCGACCGGGTCGCGATCGTGCTGCCGCAGAACTTCGAGGCGGCGATCGCCCATCTCGCCGTCTACCGTCTCGGCGCCATCGCCGTGCCGCTGGCCCTGCGCTTCGGGCCGGACGCGCTCGGCTTCCGGCTCGAGGCGTCCGGCGCGAAGCTGGCGGTGATCGACGCCTCCGGCCTCGACACGTTCGGCAGGGTGCGGGAGGCGCTGCCGGCACTGGAGACGGTGGTCGCGGTCGGAGCTGAACGGCCGGATTTCCTCGACTTCGACGCGTTGCTCCGCGGGCCCCACGATCCGGTGCCGGACGCGGAGACGACGCCGGACGATCCGGCGATGATCATCTTCACCTCCGGCACCACCGGCGCCCCGAAGGGCGCGCTGCACGGTCACCGGGTGCTGCTCGGCCATCTGCCCTGCATGCAGTTCGCGCATGAGGGCTTTCCGCTGCCCGGCGACCGGCTCTGGACGCCGTCGGACTGGGCCTGGGCGGGCGGGCTCCTCAATGCGCTGCTGCCGTCGCTCTATTTCGGCGTGCCGGTGGTCTTCTCGGCCGCGCGCTTCGACGCCGGCGAAGCCTTCGCGCTGATGGCGCGGCACCGCGTCCGCAACGCCTTCCTGCCGGCGACCGCGCTGCGCATGATGAAGGCTGCGGCGACCAGGGAGGCGGTCGCGGCACTGTCGCTGCGCACCATCGGCTCCGCCGGCGAAACGCTGCCACGCGCCACCGGCCTGTGGGCGAAGGAGACCCTCGGCCTGACGGTCAACGAGTTCTACGGCCAGACCGAGTGCAACATGGTGCTCGGCTCCTCCGCCGCCCTCGGCGTCTCCCGGCCGGGCGCCATCGGCAAGGCGGTCCCCGGCCACGCGGTCGCGATCGTCGATCCGGGCGGCACACCCGTCCCCGCCGGCCGCACCGGGACGATCGCCGTGCGGGCGCCGGACCCGGTGATGTTCCTCGGCTACTGGCAGAACCCGCAAGCCACTTCGGAAAAGTTTGCCGGCGCCTGGCTGCTCACCGGCGACGAGGGCGTGATGGACGCGGAGGGCTATGTCGCCTTCATCGGGCGCGAGGACGACATCATCACCTCGGCCGGCTATCGCATCGGGCCGGGGGAGGTGGAGGACTGCCTGCTCTCCCATCCCGCCGTCACGCTCGCGGCGGTCGTCGGCAAGCCCGACCCGCTGCGCACCGAGATCGTCAAAGCCTATGTCGTCCTGGCAAAGGGCTGCGCTCCCAGCGGCGCGCTGGCGCTCGAGATCCAGCGCTATGTGCGCGAACGGCTGTCGGCGCACGAATATCCGCGCGAGGTCGCCTTCGTCGCGGATCTGCCGCTGACGACCAGCGGCAAGATCGTCCGCCGTGCCCTGCGCGAACGCGCCGAGCGCGAGATCGCGGAGCCGGCCGCGGCCGAATGACAGGCCTGATCCGGCTCGTCCCCGCGCCGAGACGCGGCGTGGGGACGGCTCGCCGGCCCCCGATGGGCGATTTCCGGATGGTTAAAAAACACGGTTAATCGCGCGTTAACGTTTCGCTGCGAATGTCCGGAGAGGGAAGCGACGCATGGCAAGGCGTGCGTCGGCCGGATTTCGCAAGGGGAAGCGGGTCGATGAAGCTGTTGAAGATTTTGGTGATCGGCGCCGCGGCGACGGCGGCCGGATGGCAGGGCGCCGCGGCCGCCGATCTTCCGCCGCTCTACGCCGTGCCCTCCTACGAGAACGTTCCGGAGATGCAGCCCGTAGAGGTCGGCACCGGCTGGTACCTGCGCGGCGACGTCTCCTACGACCTCAAGGCCGACCTGAAGCCCAGCTTCGACGCCTACAGCACAATTGGTGGCTCCGGGCCCCGGACCAACCTCGCGTCCGGCTCCCTGGACGGCTTTTCCATCGACCCCGGCTTCGCGGCGGGCGGCGGCTTCGGCTACCAGTTCACCGACTATTTCCGCGGCGACCTGACGGCGAACTACTGGCAGCACGACGTCTCGAACGCGACCTTCGGGGACTTCGGGATCGACTCCAAAGCCAAGGCCTGGGAGCTGATGGCCAACGCCTATGCCGATCTCGGCACCTATGTCGGCTTCACACCCTATGTCGGCGGCGGCATCGGCGCGGTCCACCTCGACTACGACACCTCCTGCAGCTCCAACGGTTCAAGCTGCAGCTCCGCCTTCGGGAGTTCCACCATCGACAACCGCCAGGACTGGCGCTTCGCCTACGCGCTGATGGCTGGCGTGTCCTACGACGTGTCGAAGAACCTGAAGATCGATGTCGGCTACCGCTATCTGAACGTCGGCAGCGGCAACATGGGCAAGATCACCGCCGAGAATGCCGGCACCACCTACACGATCGACGGCAAGGACGGCGGCTTCGATCGCCACACCTTCCAGGCCGGCATCCGCTACTCGCTTTGGTAGGCAAGCGTCCCACGATCATCATTCGGCGGCCGTGGGCGCAGGAAACTGCTTCCACGGCCGCAGCCGTTTCGAGACGTTACCGGCAATCCGATGCCTCAGTTCCCGTAGGCGTCCGGCGTCGCGCTCGGAGCCGCGCGCAGGCCGCGGCGGATGGCGCCGAGCTCGACGCCGACCTTCGGCTCCGGGATATTGTACTGCGCCGATGAGCCGGAGCCCGCCGTCGACTTGAACGACGTCGTGCCGGAATTCAGCGTCGTCGCTGAAGTGGTGCCGATCGTGCCGGAGCGCGCCAGCGTGTCGACATTGGTGCTGTTGATGCTGGACGAGCCCTCGGTCGCCAGCGACTGGGGGCTGGTGCCGGACGCCGAAGCCGTGCCCGGCGTGGTCATGGTCGCGCCGCTCGTCCCGTCGCCCGTCACGATGGGGGAGACGCCGACATCGGCGCTCGTGTCGTTGCCGCTGGTGCTTCCGGCGCTGTTGCCGACGCCGTAGCTTTCCGTGCCCGTGCCCGTGCCCGTGCCCGTGCCCGTGCCGCTTCCGGCCGTCGTGCCGGACATGCCGGTGGAAGTGCTGCTGCCGAGGCCCGAGAGGCCCGTGCCGGTCGCGGTTCCGTTCAGGCCCGAGGTCCCCGACGTGCCGAGGCCGCTGCTCGACGTTCCGAGACTGCTCGAACCACCGGCGGGCGCCGCGCCGGTCGACGTCTGGGCGAAGGCGGGCCCCGCCGCCAGGGAGCATGCGAGGGACAGGACGAAGGTCGAACGGACACGCATCGGTCACTCCAACACAAAGGCGCTCTGCCGGCGGTCTCGCCGGATGGGCGCGTCTACGGTGCCTTAGTATGGCAGGAACCGCGCGCCCCTGCGAGGGTTCCGCTCGCCCGTCTCACGATGCGATGAGTGTCGGAGGCCCCGACCGGCGTCGGCGCGACGCTGCCATCAGAACCGGTCGTGCCAGTCGGATCCTGAGACGGCGCTCGCCCAGGGAGACCTTACTTGTCGCTGCCGTTCCGCGGGGCGTGGCTCGGGCGCCGGATGATGGCGCGGTGCGGGCCGGTGGAGCGCCCGCGGGTGACCGTGCTCCTGCCGATCGCAGCGGGGCCGCCGCGCGCGAAGCTGCCGGCATTGACGCCGTTGAGGTCGCCCCGGCCTTCCATCGCCCGCTCTTCGGTGGTCGGCGCCTTCCCGCGCTTGCCGCCCGCGATGTCCGGATGGAGGTAGCTGTCGTCGTAGTCGCGGCCATAGGCGCGCTGCTCGACCGTCTCGCCGAAGACGTGGGCGCCGCGGATGCGCACGCCATCCGGCTGCGGCGGCGCGCCGCCGATCGTCATACCGGACATCGACGAACCCGGGACGCCCGGTGGCGGACCGGGATCGAAGGGCTGGGCCAGGGCGTCGGTCGGGGCGAGAGCAGTCGGGGCGAGAAGGGTGGTCAGAAGTGCGAGGCGCGGCAGCATCAGGGCCTTTCATGGCCAGGCACCGGCCAAGAGGTTGGGAAAAATCTCCCCCAGCTTCTGCATCCGCGGCGCGGAGGGAAGACAAGCTTTCGAGACCGACATATGGTCGCGCATGGTGCGCCGCAACCGCAAGCGCCGCGGTCGTGCCAGCCTCATCCCGGGACCCAGACGCGAGACCGCCCATGCCCGCCACCATCTCCCGCTCCTCCTATGCCGCGATGTTCGGTCCGACGACCGGCGACAAGGTGCGGCTCGCCGATACCGAGCTGTTCATCGAGGTGGAGAAGGACCTCACCACCTATGGCGAGGAGGTGAAGTTCGGCGGCGGCAAGGTGATCCGCGACGGCATGGGCCAGTCGCAGCATTCCCGGGCCGACGGTGCGGTGGACACGGTGATCACCAATGCGCTGATCCTCGACCATACCGGCATCTACAAGGCCGACATCGGCCTGAAGGACGGGCGCATCGCGGCGATCGGCAAGGCCGGCAATCCCGACACCCAGCCGAACGTCACGATCATCGTCGGCCCCGGCACCGAGGCGATCGCCGGCGAGGGCAAGATCGTCACGGCCGGCGGCTTCGACAGCCACATCCACTTCATCTGTCCCCAGCAGATCGAGGAGGCGCTGTTCTCCGGCGTCACCACCATGCTCGGCGGCGGCACCGGCCCGGCGCACGGCACGCTCGCAACGACCTGCACGCCGGGGCCGTGGCATCTCGCGCGCATGCTCCAGGCGGCCGACGCCTTCCCGATGAATCTCGGCTTTTCCGGCAAAGGTAATGCCTCGCTGCCGGCGCCACTCCTCGAAATGGTCAGGGGCGGCGCCTGCGCGCTGAAGCTCCACGAGGACTGGGGCACGACGCCGGCGGCGATCGACAACTGCCTGTCGGTGGCGGACGACTACGACGTCCAGGTGATGATCCACACCGACACGCTGAACGAGTCTGGCTTCGTCGAGAACACCGTCGACGCCTTCAAGGGTCGCACGATCCACGCCTTCCACACCGAGGGCGCGGGCGGCGGCCACGCGCCGGACATCATCAAGGTCTGCGGCCTGCCGAACGTCCTGCCGTCCTCGACCAATCCGACGCGGCCCTACACGGCGAACACGCTGGAAGAGCATCTCGACATGCTGATGGTCTGCCACCATCTCGACGCGTCGATCCCCGAGGACATCGCCTTCGCCGAGAGCCGCATCCGCAAGGAGACGATCGCCGCGGAGGACATCCTGCACGACATGGGCGCCTTCTCGATCATCGCCTCCGACAGCCAGGCGATGGGCCGCGTCGGCGAGGTGATCATCCGGACGTGGCAGACGGCCGACAAGATGAAGCGCCAGCGCGGGCGGCTGAAGGAGGAGTCGGGCGACAACGACAATTTCCGCGCCCGCCGCTATGTCGCGAAATACACGATCAACCCGGCGATCGCGCACGGCATGTCGAAGGAGATCGGCTCGATCGAGGTCGGCAAGCGGGCCGATCTCGTGCTCTGGGACCCGGCATTCTTCGGGGTGAAGCCGATGATGGTGCTGATCGGCGGGATGATCGCGGCCGCGCCGATGGGCGACCCCAACGCCTCGATCCCGACGCCGCAGCCGGTGCACTACCGACCGATGTTCGGCGCCTTCGGCAAGGCCGTCGGCGCGACCGGCGTCACCTTCGTCTCGGCCGCGGCGATGGCGGACGGGCTGAAGGAGCGGATCGGCTGCGAGAAGACCTTCCTCGCGGTCGAGAACACCCGCGGCGGCATTTCCAAGGCCGCGATGATCCACAACTCGGCGACGCCGCATGTCGAGGTGAACCCCGAGACCTACGAGGTGCGCGCCGACGGCGAACTCCTGACCTGCGAGCCGGCCACCGTGCTGCCGATGGCGCAGCGGTATTTCCTGTTCTAGATAAGAGACGCGAGGCCGAAAGAATTGCGGAGCAGGGCGATGGCTGACGTCCTCGACAAGGCGAAAAGCCTTTACGATCACGACTTCTACGCCTGGACGCGCGAGCAGGCGGCCGTGCTGAGAAGCCGTGCAGGCCGAGGCACCGCCGGTGACGCGATCGACTGGGACCGTCTGGCCGAGGAGGTCGAGGATTTGGGGGAGTCGCAGCGCAGCGAGATCGAAAGCCGCCTGGCCATCCTGCTCGTGCACCTTCTCAAATGGCGGTTCCAGCCGACGCACCGCTCGTCCGGCTGGAAGGGGACGATCGTCGAGCAGCGCTCCCGCCTTGCCCGGCGCCTCCGTCGAAGCCCGAGCCTGCGGCCTTACCCGGCCGCGATCCTGGCGGAAGAATACGAGATCGCCCGGCTGAAGGCGGCCGGGGAGACCGACCTTCCCGAGGCGATCTTCCCCGAAACCTGCCCGTTCACGATCGAGCAGGTCCTCGATCCGGCGTTCTATCCGGACGCCGGATAACGAAGCGGCGACGACAGCCTCTCCTCATCGACCCGGCCGCAAGCCCCGTATGGATCGACCGCGATCAGCCGCAGCGCACCGAGGTGATGCGGTTCTGGTCGTTGGTCTCGAGGTCGAGGCGGTTGGGCTCGAATTCCTGGGTAATCGGCTGGCCGGGGAAGAGGACGCGGACCTTTTCGGCGCCGGTTGCCGCCTTCGCCTTGTCGTTCGCCTCGACATTGGCGATCTGGCCGACGAGGAAGCCGGCCGCCTGTGCGTTGCAGGTTCCGGCTCCGCCTGCGGGGCCCGCGCCGCCGAAGCCGCCGGGGGCAGGGGCGCCTCGCGATGAGATCGGAGCCTGGCCGGCGCTCGGCGGGGGCAGGCGTGCCGCAGGTGCCAGCGGCGGCGCCGCGCGCTCGTTCGTGCTGCAGCCGGCTGCCGCCGTCAGTCCGGCGATAACCGCCAGCGCGATTGCTCGTCTCATCCTGTTCCCTCATGCCCTTGCCGGGGCCGTTCGATCCTTCGGAAAACCGCACAGCGGAATCCGCCGCGCGAAAGCCGGCCGATGCCGCGAATCGCATCGCGGCGCCTGCCGGCTCGCCCATGGTAGGGCGTTCGGTCCCGGGCGCGAACCCCGGTCGCCGGATCGGCGGCGGGGCACGTGCCGTCCGGTGCCTATTGCTCGCCGAGCTTCATCTCCGGGTCGTAGTCCTTGCCTTCCACCGTCTTCGTCACCGCCTGGCCGCAGCGCATGGCGCCGCTGGCCGCGTCGAAGGCGTAGGTCGGGTCCCCATGCAGTTCCCAGCCCTTCGACAGCGCCAGGGAGACCTTGTGGCAGAAGGACGAGTCGTCCGGGCCAGTGAGGAAGCGGTAGAGTTTCATCGTTTCTGAACCTGTTGCGTTTCGGCGATGCGGTCGTTGAGGGCGAGGAGCCGCTGCGCCTCTTCCAGATGCAGCCGCTCGACCATGCGGCCGTCCAGCGAGATCACGCCCTTTGCGGCGTTTTCCGGCGCGGCGAAGGCCGCAACGATCCGCTCTGCCGCCGCGATCGCCTCCGGGTCCGGCGCGAAGGCGGCGTTGGCGGGGGCGATCTGCGCCGGATGGATCAGCGTCTTGCCGTCGAAGCCCATGCGCCGGCCGGCGGCGCATTCGCCGGCAAATCCCTCCGCGTCGCGGAAGTCGGCATAGACGCCGTCGAGGACGGCGAGGCCGAAGCTTTTCGCCGCCAGCACGATCTGCATCAGCCAGGGCAGGAGTTCCGCACGCTCCGGCCCAGGCGCAACGCCGGTCGCGAGCTTGATGTCGTTCGGCCCGACGACGAGAGCCGCGAGCCGGCTCTCGGCGCCTTCCTCCGCGATCCAGGCAGCTTCCAGGATGCCCCGCGGCGTCTCGATCATCGCCCAGAGCTTGAGATCGTCCGGCGCGTCCATGTCGGCGAGCGCCGTCGCGACCGCGAGGACCGCCGCCGGGCTCTCGACTTTCGGAAGCAGGATCGCGTCCACGCCGGCGCCGCGCGCCATCAGCAGATCCTCGGTGCCCCAGGACGTATTAAGACCGTTGATCCGCACGATCCGCTCCCCCGTCGCCGGCGCGGCGGCAAGATGCGCCCGCAGCGCCTCGCGGGCCGCCGGCTTCTCCTTGGGCCCGACGGAATCCTCGAGGTCGAAGATCAGGCCGTCGGCGGGAAGCGTTGCGGATTTTTCCAGTGCGCGGGCATTGGCGGCGGGAACGAAGAGCAGCGAGCGGCGGGGGCGGAGGTCGGTCATGCCGCACGTTCTCGCCGATCGTGCCGCGGCAGTCCATGCCTCGTGTATCGATGTTGAAGTCCAGCGACTTGCTGCGATGCCGATAGGCGGCGACGCACTTCCTGGAACGCCGTCCGGAACGTTCGCAGGGCGTTTTGCCTTGGTGCAGCATGCCGGAGCGGACATCTACGGATATCCACGGTCTCCGGAGAGTCATGTAGCGACTTTGGACTGACATGCAGGCGGACGGAAGACCTCCTCCTCCCACCTTCCGACCGCTTGTTTCGCGCGGGCCCGACCTCCTCCCTCGGGTCCGCGCACTTTCCTTGCGTCGGAACATCTCTCGTCCACCCCAGATCATGGACGTTCGGGCCGGCGCGATCGGCGCGCGGCTTGCGCAGGCGCGGCGTCGGCCGAAGGGCCCGATGTGCGCCGGACGATCCGGCCGGCCCTCGGGACGCCGCCAGGAGGAACGCTGACATGTTCGCCTGGCTGTCGGAGCACAGCGCGGTCGTCAATCTGGCGATCAATGCCGCCATGCTGTGCGTCTGGATCGTCTATCTCCAGCTGCTTCTCAACAGCCACCGTCGCCAGCGGCGGCCGTCGATCGTCATCACGCGTGGCGCCGGCTCCGGGCTGCACTCGCGCTGCCTCATCACCAATATGAGCGCCGAAGCGATCTACGTGACCAGCCTGATCGCGACGCTGGTGACCAAGCACGACCGGGTGGAGTTCGCGCTGACCGATCTGCGCGACCTTCCCGAAGATCTCGGCACCGATCCGCGCTCGGCGATGCGTCAGGGCAGCCTGATGCCCGGCTCCTACCTCGACATCGGGCATTTCGACGATCTCGTCGGGGCGCTCTCCGAAGCGGACCACCGGATCGCCGACAAGGAGGAGGTGGAGACGATCGAGATCATCGCGGTCGCGCTCTACGGCCCGGAGCGTGACCCGGTCGGGGCGGAGCGGCATTTCGATCTGCGCCGCGACGGCGAGCGGGCCCGCATCCTTCCGCGCACCGTGGAGACCCACCAGATGCATTCGCGCCGCAAGCGGCGCCAGCTGGCGAAGAAGCTCGCCGAGCACATGTAGGCTTGCGCCGGATCGTGCTGCGGCGGGAGGGCCGGCGCCGTGCGAACGAACGAAGAAGGACCGACATCTTGGCCAAGACGATCCACACCATGATCCGCGTCCTCGACGAGGCGCGCTCGCGCGCCTTCTACGAGACGGCCTTCGGCCTGACCCTCGCGGATCGCTACGAGTTCGAGTCGTTCACGCTCGTCTATCTCTCGAACCGGGAAAGCGGGCACGAGATCGAGCTGACCGTGAACAAGGGGCGGAACGAGCCCTACGACCTCGGCGACGGCTACGGCCATGTCGCCGTCTCGGTCGCCGATCTCGAGGCTGAGCATCGGCGGATGATCGCCGCCGGCCTGTCGCCGAAGGACATCAAGGAGATGAGCCACGAGGGCCGCCCGCTCGCGCGCTTCTTCTTCATCGAGGACCCCGACGGCTACAAGATCGAGGTTCTCGAGCGGGGCGGTCGCTTCCAGTGACATTTCCGCCGCTTCCGGACCTTCGCGGCCTGCTCCCATCCGAGCGGTTTCGCTAACGTCTGCTTAAACTTAAGCGAGCCTTAACCCGCGCTCCGCTAGGGTCCGGCGCAAGAAGCGCGTTTCGGCTTCACGGCCGCGACGCGCAAGCGCGACGACATGGGTCAGGCAGATGACAGTGACGACGGTGGGCGAGCGGCAGGCCGTGGCGAGAGGCGAACGGCAGGTCTCCTTCTTCAAGCGGCAGGGCGAAATCCTGGCGGCGGCGGGACTGGTCGGGCTCGCCGGCTATCTCGGCCTCGCCTGCGCCACCTGGACGGTCACCGACCCGTCGCTCAGCCAGTCCAACCAGAACATGGTGGAGAACTGGGCCGGTTCGTCCGGCGCGATCGTCGCCGACCTGATGATGCAGGTCTTCGGCATTGGGGCGGCGCTGGTGGTGGCGCTGCCGGCGATCTGGGGCCTGCTGCTGTTGTCCGGCCGCACGGTCGACGGCGTGTGGCGCAGGGGCTGGTACGCGGTCGGCGGCGTCGTCCTGGCCTGCGCGGCGCTCGGCTGCTTCGACGCGCCTTCGACCTGGCCGCTGCCGATCGGCCTCGGCGGCGTCGCCGGCGACATCGCCCTGAAGTTCCCGGCGATGCTGATCGGGGACTATCCGAAGGGCGTCCTCGGCATCGTCGTCGCAGCGCTCCTCGCCGCGCCCGCCGCCTGGCTGTATCTGAACGGCGCGGCGCTGATCGACCGCAACCGCGCGCCGGCGCCGCAGAAGCGCCGGGGGGCCGGGCGCCGCGATGACATCGAGGAGGACGATGCCGAAAGCAAGCTCGACCTCCTGGTCGGTGCGCTCGCCCACACGGTCTATTCCGCCAAGGCGGCCTGGCAGCGCCGGGCCGAGGAGCGCCGCGCCGCGGCGTCGGCCCCGCGCGAGTTCGGCGACCGCTTCGACGAATGGCAGGACGAGGCTGAGGACTTCGCGCCGCCGCCCCCGCCGCGTCCGGTGCAGCGGCCGATCCGGGTGGCGATGCCGCAGGCGAACCGCGGCTATGTCGATCCGGTCGGCGACATCGAGGAAGAGGACGATCTCGCCTTCGACCCCGTGCCGGCCGGGCGTGCCGAGCCCGCTCATCCACAGCCGAGCCGCCAGGAGCCGGCCTTCGACGAGGCAGAGCCGGCATTCGACGAGGCGGGGGACGCTTCGGAGGATTGGGCGGCTTCGCTCGAAGAGGAATTCGAGGCGGCACTCGGCGGCGAGCTCGGCCACGACGCGCAGCCCGAAGACGACTCGATGATGATCGAGCCGACGGACCGCGTCTCGCCCAATGCGGCGCCGCCCGCCGAAGAGGCCAGCGGCTGGCGCGGCCTTCTCTCCGGCAACATCGTCGCCTTCCCCGGCCGCAAGGACCGCAAGGCGCAGCAGGACGCGCGGACCGAGCCGCGGCCGTCCGAAGCGCCCGCTCCCGCCGCGCGCCGGCCCGAGCCGCGGCCGCCGCAGCCCGATCAGAGCGTGCGCGTGGTTCCGCAGACGCGGGTGACCGCAGACCAGCAGCGGCTGCGCACCGGCTCCGGCCGGGCGCTCGCCATGCAGCCGCAGGCGATGACCGTCGCCGACCCGGTGAAGTTCGAACTGCCCTCGATCGAGTTCCTCACCGTGCCAAAGGCCAAGGGCCGCGACACGTCGATGTCGCCGGAGGCGCTGCAGGAGAACGCCCGCCTCCTGGAAGGCGTGCTTGAGGATTTCGGCGTGAAGGGCGAGATCATCGAGGTGCGCCCCGGCCCCGTCGTCACGCTCTACGAGCTGGAGCCGGCCCCCGGCATCAAGTCCTCGCGCGTCATCGGCCTGGCCGACGACATCGCTCGTTCGATGTCGGCGATCGCCGCCCGCGTCGCCGTGATCCCCGGCAAGAACGCCATCGGCATCGAATTGCCGAACCAGCGCCGCGACACGGTCTACTTCCGCGAGATGATCGGCTCGGAGACCTTCTCCCAGCACAAGGGCAAGCTGCCGCTGGTGCTCGGCAAGACGATTGGCGGCGAAGCCGTGATCGCCGACCTCGCCAAGATGCCGCACCTCCTCGTCGCCGGTACCACCGGCTCGGGCAAGTCGGTGTCGATCAACACCATGATCCTGTCGCTGCTCTACCGGTTCACCCCGGCCGACTGCCGGCTGATCATGATCGACCCGAAGATGCTGGAGCTCTCGATCTACGACGGCATTCCGCACCTCCTCTCGCCGGTCGTCACCGACCCGAAGAAGGCGGTGGTGGCGCTGAAGTGGACGGTCCGCGAAATGGAGGACCGCTATCGCAAGATGTCGAAGGTGGGCGTGCGCAACATCGACGGCTTCAACGCCCGCGTGAAGGGCGCGATGGAGCGCGGCGAGACGATCTCGCGCACCGTCCAGACCGGTTTCGACCGCGAGACCGGCGAGCCGATCTTCGAGACCGAGGAGTTCGACCTCTCGCCGCTGCCCTACATCGTCGTCATCATCGACGAGATGGCCGACCTGATGATGGTCGCGGGCAAGGACATCGAGGGCGCCGTCCAGCGCCTCGCGCAGATGGCCCGCGCCGCCGGCATCCACGTCATCATGGCGACGCAGCGCCCGTCCGTCGACGTCATCACCGGCACGATCAAGGCCAACTTCCCGACCCGCATCTCCTTCCAGGTGACCTCGAAGATCGACTCGCGTACCATTCTCGGGGAGCAGGGCGCCGAGCAGCTGCTCGGCATGGGCGACATGCTGTTCATGGCCGGCGGCGGCCGCATCCAGCGCGTCCACGGCCCCTTCGTCGACGATCCGGAAGTCGAGCAGGTCGTCACGCATCTGAAGTCGCAGGGCGTGCCGGACTATCTCGACGCCATCCTGGAGGACGAGGACGAGGACGGCGGCGCCTCGGGCGGCGGCTCGAGCTCCGGCTCCGCCGGATCGAACGCGTCGGGCGGCGACGACTCGGAAGACCCGTACGACCAGGCGGTCGCCGTGGTGCTGCGCGACGGCAAGGCGTCGACCTCCTACATCCAGCGCCGGCTCGGCATCGGCTACAACCGCGCGGCCTCGATCATCGAGCGGATGGAGCAGGAGGGCATCGTCGGCCCCGCCAACCACGCCGGCAAGCGCGAAATCCTGGTGCCGACCGAGGAAGAGGCGCGGATGTAGCGCCGCGCGGGAAGCGGGATCCCGCCTTCGGCCGGAGCCGTTTTCGGCCGGAGCGTTCCTCCCGGGCAAGGCCGCATGTCGGGCCGGTTGACCGAGGCGTGAACCGCCGAGGCGGGCGCCGCCATTCGGCGGCCCCATTGCCTCGGCATAGCTCGCGTCCAACATATCAACCGCAAAGGGCCATGGCAGGTCCGGCGGCCGGACCTTCGTCCGGCGTCGATCTCGCCGGGGCCGAGAGGCCCGCCGCCGGGAGCGACACGCTTGCGGAACCGGCCACCAGCGGACGCGCAAGAGGATTCCGATCGCCGACATGAGCAAGACCGTTCTCCATCAGATCAAGCGCCTGCGTCAGCGTCTCCTGCGCCCGGCGGCCGCCCTGGCACTCGCCGCCGCGACGGCGCTGCCGCTGTCGAGCCTGCCGGCCGCGGCGGCGACGGACGCCCAGACGGCGCAGCAGATCGCCGACCACTTCGCCCAGATCCAGGCGATGTATGGCGACTTCATCCAGTTCGATCCGGGCGGCCGGCAGAGCGAGGGCAAGTTCTACATCGAGCGGCCGGGCAAGGTCCGCTTCGACTATGCCTCGAGCCCGCTCCGGGTGATCGCCGACGGCTCCAACGTCGCGATCAACAACAAGCAGCTGAACACCTGGGATCTCTATCCCCTGTCGAAGACGCCGATGAAGCTGCTGCTCGACCGGCACATCGACCTGTCCTCGGCGAACATCCAGAGCGTCAAGGTCGACCCGGACGTCGTGACGATCGTCATGGGCGATCACTCGGTCTTCGGCTCCTCGCGCATCACCATGCTGTTCGACGCCCACACCTATGACCTGAAGCAGTGGACGATCCACGACCAGCAGGGCAAGGACACGACGGTGATGATCTACAACGTCAAGACCGGCAGCAAGATCGCCGACTCCGCGTTCAAGATCCCCTACACCGCGATCAGCCAGGGCCAGACCGGGAACTAGCACGCGAAACGCGCCGGCGCGCCGGGAGGGGCGGCAGTGTTCCAGCAGGCTGGGATGGTCTGACTCAGGCTCCCGCCGCGTCCAGCAGCCGCTCGACCATGCCGCGATAGCCGCTGCCGAACAGCCTGAGGTGCACCAGCGCCGGCCAGAGCTGGTAGAGGTTGCGGCGCTCGGCCCAGCCGGCATCGAGGTCGCCATAGGCCTCGAAGAAGGCGGGGCCGGGGCTGCCGAAGAGTTCCAGCATGGCGATGTCGATCTCGCCATGCCCGTGATAGCAGGCGGGGTCGATCAGGCCGGAGATGCGCCCGCCCGCAGCAAGGACGTTGCCGGCCCACAGGTCGCCGTGCAGGAGCGCGGCCGGCGGGGTCTTCGGCAGGCGGTTCGACAGATCGCCGGCGAGCGTCTCCAGCCGCCGGGCGACATCGCCGGGGACATGGGGGCAGTGGGTCAGCAGCCGCCGCTCGGCGTAGAAGCGCGGCCAGTCGTCGGCCGCAGCGTTCTCGATCGCAACCCTGCCGAAGGCGTAGTCGCCCTCCCAGCCATAGGTGTCGCCGACCGTATTGTGCAGCCGCCGCAGGACCGTGCCGAGGTCGCCCCAAGCGGAGGGCAGGCTGCCGTCGCTCGGCAGCAGCTCGATCGCCAGCGCCGTCTCGTCGGCGCCGTAGACTTCGGGGGCGGGGGCGGCCGCCGCGCGGATCGCCCGCAGCATCGCCGCTTCGATCCGCGGGTTCGGGCCCGTCTTGACGACCGCCCGGCGCCCGTCGCCAAGCCGGATCGTCACGAGATCCGACAGCGAGCCGCCGCCGGAGGCGCCGCTTGTCCTCAGCGTCCCGCCCATCAGCGCGGCGCCGCGTTCGGCAAGGCCGCTCATCGCTCGTCCCGAATCCGCCGGGCGAGTTCGCGCGCGCCTTCGGTGACGTCCGCCCAGGTGACGTCGAAGCCGGCATCGTCGCCGTAATAGGGATCGGCGACCGCCTCGCCCTCGCGCCCCGGGACATGATCGAGGAGGAGGGTCAACTCCGCCGTCGCGTCGGCCGGACGGATGCGCCGCAGATTGCTGAGATTGTCGCGGTCGAGCGCGACGACATGGGTGAATCGGCGGAAGTCCTCCGGCGTCACCTGCCGCGCCTGGTAATGCGAGATGTCGATGCCGGCGCGCCGGGCCACCGCCTGCGCCCGCCGGTCCGGCGGATGGCCGAGATGGTAGTCGCCGGTGCCGGCGGAATCCGCCGCGACGTCGAGGCCGATGCGGTCCGCCTCGGCGCGGAAGGCGGCCTCGGCGAGGGGCGAGCGGCAGATATTGCCGAGGCAGACGAACAGGACGGCGGGCTTGTCGGACAAGGGAGGGGCTCTTGGGTTCGCGGGTGGCAGGGAGACTGGCTCGCGCAGCAAGCTGTCGCGCCGTCGCCGCCTGTCAACGCGCGGGCGGACGCCATGCCGTCAGGCAAAGCCGGCCGCGCTCCGATCTGGCCGATCTGATCCGGATCAATGCGGCAGGCTTATCGATCGTCATGATGATCAGCGTCGACCCCGTCACCCGAGGTCGTTCGTCAACCAAAAGGAACGATCGTCATGTCCCTCACGGAAGAACCCGGTCAGGCCGAACGCGTCCTGCTCTTCCTGATCCGCATCTCCATCGGCTGGATGTTCCTCTGGGCCGCCATCCACCATTTCGGCAGCAACGCCTATGTCCACGGCTTCCTGTCTTCGACCAAGACGTTTCACTTCATCTACGGGCCGCTGGCGGAGTCGTCCTTCCTGCCGGTCGTCGCCTTCCTGGTCGAATACGGCCACCTGCTGATCGGCCTGTCGCTGATCTCCGGCCTGCTCGTTCGGGTGAGCGCGCCCTTCGCGATCCTCACCATGCTGCTCTACTGGACCGCGCATATGGACTTTCCGTTCATCGGCTCGGTCAACGACTTCCTGATCGACTACCACCTCGTCTATGCCGCCGCGCTGGGCATCCTGATGGTCCGCCATGCCGGCCACTACTGGGGCCTCGACGGCTGGGTCGCGAAGAACAAGGTGGTCGAAAGCAGCCAGACCCTGCGCTGGCTGACGGCCTGACCGCCCGCCGATCCTTCCGAGCATCACCAGCCGAGCGATCCTCACCATGACAGCCATGACAGACCCCTGCGTCGCCGCGGGCGACGCAGTGACGGCCGAGCCGCGCGCTCACCGTGCCGCGGTCCCGGCCTATCTCGAGACCCACTACTGGTGGGCCTATGTCCACCCGAACGCCGTGCGCATCTTTGAGCGCCAGTGGCTCGCCAACATCATCCTCTGGGGCAACTATCGCCGCCTCGCGGCCGCTGCCCTCGAGACGCTCGGCGAGCGCCTGCCCGGGCGCACGCTGCAGATCGCCTGCGTCTACGGCAACCTGACCGAGCGGATCGCGGCGCGGGCGGCGGCGAGCGGCGGCCGGCTCGATGTCGTCGACGTGCTGGCGGTGCAACTCGGCAACCTGCGGCGCAAGCTTCCGGACGGCCTGCCGGTGCGGCTGCTGCGGTCGGACGCGGCAGATCTCAAGGCCGCCGACGCCAGCTACGATCGGGCGCTGATCTTCTTCCTGCTACACGAGCAGCCGGAGGCCGTGCGCAGCGCGACGCTGAAGGAGGCGTTCCGGGTGGTCCGGCCGGGCGGGCGGATCGTCGTGGTCGAATATGCCCGGCCGACATGGTGGCATCCGCTGCGCTACCTCTTCCGGCCGGTGCTCGCGGCGCTGGAACCCTTCGCGCTGGATCTGTGGCGGACCGACTTTCCCGATCTTCTGCCCGCCGGCGCCGCGGTCGCCGCGATGACGGCCGAGCGCCGCTTCGGCGGGCTCTACCAGATCGTCACGATCACCGTCGGCGAGTGAGAGGCAGCGGGGCGCGGTCCGGGACGGGATGCGGCCCGGCGGTGGCCGGGTTCGAAAACGTTGCTCGCCTGGCCCTACTGCGCGAACACGGAGTAGCAGGGGGCGCCGAGGCCGAGAAACCGCACCAGCTTATCGGCGCCGTCCTCGGGCGCGGCGTCGTTGACGATGCGGGCGAAGCGCTCGGCCGCCTGCGGCAGGCGCAGCGGCACGGCGCGGTCGAGCCGGGCCGCGATCTCCTCGCGGCTCTCGCGGCCGCGCGCGGCGATGCGGGACAAAAGCACGGCGCGCGGCGCCGTGACCTCGACGACGCCGAGGCGGGGGAAGCGTTCCGCCGCCTGGTCGAGCGTGCGGCGCGAGAGATTGGCGATCACCGTGCCGCTGGCGGCCACATGGGCGGCGAGCGCGGCGGGCAGCCCGTAGCAGAGGCCGTGCGCCTCCCAGGAGAGGCAGAAGGCGCCGGCGGCCTTGGCCGCTGCGAAAGCCTCCGGGCTCATCACGTCGTGGTCCTCGACCGCGGCCAGCGCCGGCCGGGTGACGACGCGCCGCGCCACGAGGACGCTGCCGTCCTGCGGCAGGCGCTCGGCGGCGAGCCGGATCAGCGTGTCCTTGCCGGCCCCGCTCGGGCCGACGACGGCACAGAACAGGCCGGGGGAGGGGGATGCGGAGGGAGCGGCGCCGGAGGCTGCGCCCGGGCCGGTCCCGCTCTCGTCTGCCTCAGACAACCCGCCGGCCCTCGCGCCAGACCGAGCGCACCACTGGCGGCTCACCCTTGTGCACGCGCACCCGCACCAGATCGGCGCGCCGGCCCGCCAGGATCGCGCCGCGGTCGGTGAGGCCGACGGCCTCGGCCGGCGCCTCGGTCACGAGCCGGATCGCGGCCGGCAGCTGCGTCTCGCCGGCGTCCCACAGCTGGAAGGCCGCCTGCAGCATCGAGAACGGCACGTAGTCGGACGAGAGGATGTCGAGCACGCCGTGGCGCATCAGCTCCAGCGCCGAGACATTGCCGGAATGCGAGCCGCCGCGCACGATGTTCGGCGCGCCCATCAGGACGTGCAGGCCGGCCGCGCGCGAGGCTTCGGCCGCTTCGATCGTCGTCGGGAACTCGGCGACATCGACGCCGAGCGCCACCGACTCGGCGACATGTTCGGCATTGGCGTCGTCATGCGAGGCGAGCGCGATGCCGCGCTCGCGGCAGGCGGCGGCGATCATCCGGCGGCCCTCCGGCGCATAGCGCTCGGATTCCGCGATGCGCCGCTCGCAGAAGGCGTCGAACTCGGCGTCGGTCAGCCCGTCCTTCTTTTGATAGTAGGCGCGGTAGGCGCCGAGGTCGGCGAACTGGCGCTGGCCGGGCGCGTGGTCCATCAGCGAGGCGAGCTTCAGCCGCGGATTGTCGACGACCTTCTCGAATCCCTCGATGACGTCGGCGGCGGAGACCTCGCATCGCAGGTGAATGAAGTGGTCGGCGCGCACCCGGTCCTCGTCGACCGCCTGCCCGATCGCGCGGCCCATGGCCGCGATATCGTCGGAACTGGCGATGCGGTTCTCGTCGGTGCCGACGCGCAGGGCGTCGAAGACCGTGGTGATGCCGGAGGCGGCGATCTGCGCGTCATGCGCCTGGATCGCCGCCATGCGGTTCCAGATGACGCGCGGGCGCGGGTGGTAGTGACCCTCGATATGGTCGGTGTGGAGCTCGACGAGGCCGGGAATGATCATATCGCCGCCCATGTCCTCGCCGGAGCGCGAAGGTCCTTCCGCGACCTCGGCGATCTTGCCGTCGCGCAGCACGAGATGGCCCTCGACGATCGCCTCGGGCGTCACGATTTGGGCGTTGGTCAGGATCGTCTCGGCGGGCATCGCAGGCGTCTCTCGGGTGGTGGCGGCCAGGTCCGCGGGGACGGCGCCCGGGCGGTCCGGTCGCCGCCGCTGCTGAGTCGCGCGTCACCGCGCAGCTCCGTTGCGGAGCGGCATCTGGTCGATCCCCGCGGCGGACGTCAAGTGACGGTTTGACGTCAGCCGGGGACCGGCAACCCCCGCGCTGCGCCCGGCGGTTGCCTGGCGCTTCCGCGAAGGCCATATGCGGTGTCGCAGCCCGCAGCCTGTCCTTGACCCGAGAACTCCTTCCGACCGTCGCATGACCCATTCAGCCGCCCATCCCGTCGCCCCAGGCGCCCGTTTCGCCGTGGCACCCATGATCGACTGGACCGATCGCCACTGCCGTTTCTTCCATCGGCAGCTGACGCGGCGGGCATTGCTCTACACGGAGATGATCGTCGACCAGGCGATCCTTCACGGCGACCGCGACCGGCTGCTCGGCTTCGATGCGGCAGAGCATCCGGTGGCGCTGCAGATCGGCGGCTCGGATCCTCAGAGGCTGGCGAAGGCCTGCGCGATCGCGTCCGAGTACGGCTATGACGAGATCAACCTCAATGTCGGCTGTCCGTCCGACCGGGTGCAGTCCGGCACCTTCGGCGCCTGCCTGATGCGCACGCCCGGGCTCGTCGGCGAATGCCTGGCGGCGATGGCGGAGGCGAGCAAGGTTCCGGTGACGGTGAAGTGCCGGATCGGCGTCGACGAGCAGGATCCGGAGGAAGCGCTCGACGCGCTGGCGGATGCCGCGGTCGCCGCCGGTGTCAGGACGATCTGGGTGCATGCGCGCAAGGCTTGGCTGCAGGGGCTCAGCCCGAAGGAGAACCGCGACATCCCGCCGCTCGACTACGGCCGGGTGCACCGGCTGAAGGCGCGGCTGCCGCAGGCCTTCGTCGGCCTCAACGGCGGGCTGAAGACGATCCGGATGGCCCAGGAGGCGACCGGGCCGCTCGACGGGGTGATGCTCGGTCGCGCCGCCTACCAGACGCCGGACATCCTGGGCGAGGTGGATTCCGCCTTCTACCGCGAGCCGGAGCGGCCGGTGGACTATCCCGCGCTGGTCGCGGCGATGGCGGACTATGCCGACCGGCACATGGCGGCCGGCGGCAAGCTCGGCCAGGTCACCCGCCACATGACCGGCCTATTCACCGGCCTTCCCGGCGCGCGGCGCTGGCGGCAGATCCTTTCGGAGGGCGCCAACCGGCCGGACGCCTCGCCGCGGCTGATCTATGAGGCGTTTGCGCAGGTGCGGCTGGAGCCGGCGGCGGGCGCGCGCGACGCGGCTTGAGGCGAGATCCGGAACGGGTCGGGGCGCCGTAAGTCGCGACATCGGAGACCGATCGACGCCGGGACCGCCGGCTCCCGCGACCGGCCTTGATGCATTCGCCGCCGATGCGGCCTAAGACGCGGCCATGACCAGCCTCGCCGACGCCCACCTCCTCACCCTCGTTCCTCCGCTGATCGCCGCCGCGCTCGTCGCCGGATTCCTCGCCGGCCTGTTCGGCATCGGCGGCGGGGCGATCTACGTGCCGGTGCTCTACCAGACCTTCGAGGGGCTCGGCATTCCGCATGCGGTGACGATGCACCTCGCCATCGGCTCCTCGATCGCGATCATCGTGCCGACCTCGCTGCGCTCGCTGATGGCGCACTGGAAGAAGGGAGCGGTCGACCGCAAGCTCCTGAAGGAATGGGTGGTGGCGGTGCCGCTCGGCGCCGTCGCCGGAGCGCTCGTCGCGGCGGCGGCCTCGTCGGGCGAACTGCGTGCCATCTTCGCCGTGCTCGCCTTCCTGCTGGGGCTGAAGCTGATCCTCGGGCGGATCACCTTCATGCTCGGCACCGACCTGCCGGGCCTTGCCGGACGATCGATCGCGGGGTTTGCGATCGGCGTCCTGTCGGCGCTGATGGGGATCGGTGGCGGCGTCCTCAACAACACCTTCATGACGCTCTACGGCCGGCCGATGATCCAGGCGGTGGCGACCAGCGCCGGCGTCGGGGCGCTGATCTCGGTGCCGGGGCTGCTGGCCTATATCGTCGGCGGCTGGGGCGAGGCGGGGCTGCCGCCGGTCAGCCTCGGCTATGTCAGCGTCCTCGCCGTGCTTCTGGTCGCGCCGGTGTCGATCCTCGTCGTGCCGCTTGGGGCCAGCCTGGCGCACCGGCTGACGCGCCGCCAGCTGGAGCTCGGCTTCGGCTGCTTCCTGCTGATCGTCGCGGCCCGCTTCGCCTACAGCCTGATCTGACGGGACGCGGCCTCAGTCGGTCAGGATCAGCCGGTTGCCGCGGAAGTCGTAGGAGGTGAGGGTGTCGAGGAAGCTCATGCCGAGCAGGACGACGCCGAGGCCTTCGCCCTCGGTGACGGCGGCGGAGACGTTGTGGCGCACGATGCCGCCGATCTTCACCGTCTTCAGCCGCACGGGCGCGGCGCGGGCGAGGCCGTTCGCCGTCATCACCTGCTGGGTGTAGTTCAGCGCCTTCGGGTCGATGCCGATCAGCCGCGCCGTCTCGGCATCCATGGCGACGGTCGATGCGCCGGTGTCGACGATCATCGGGGCTTCCTCGCCGTCGATGGTGCCGTTCAGGTGGAAATGGCCGTCCGACCCGCGCACGGCCATGAACTGGCGGCCCTTCGAGCCGTCGACCGCGACCAGGGTTCCGGGAACGAGGACCGCGTAGATGCGGTTCTTCAGCGCCTGGAACTCCGGGGCATAGGCATAGGCGCCGACGAGGACGACGAAGAACAGGCCCCAGACGATGGCGCTCTTGAGGGCGAAGGCGAGCCGGGTGCGAAGAAGGATCACCAATCCGGAGGCGAGGACCGCGCCCCACACGCCGACATAGGCGAGGCTGGCGAACTTGTCGTCAGGTATGCCGGCGATCGCGCCGCCCTGATGAAGCACCAGCGCCAGGCAGGCGACGCCGAGAACGGCGAGGATGCCCCAGAGGAACAGGTTACTGCGCATCGCGCCGCCCGGCGGCAGACTGCCGCGCCCTTGTCGTCGCGTCACGGGCAAGCGATTCCGTCTCCGCGGCCCGGCCGGCGAGGCGCGCCGGAAGGCTGGCCATGACCTCGCGCCGGACCTCGGGCGAAAAGCCGAGCCAGCCGGCGATCTCGTCGGCGGTGCGTCCGCAGCCGAGACAGAACCCGCTCTGCGGGTCGAGCCTGCAGACCTTCGTGCACGGGGTCTCGATGCCCATCAACGTCGCGCCGCCCGGATGTTCGTCCTTGCCATCCCGCAGGATATGGCGGCGGGCCGCGATTCCCGCAAGCATTCCGCGTGCGGGCGACGGCGACTGCCGCGCGGGGGTCCGCCACCGGCGATCCCCGACGCACCGTGGAGCCGGCCTTGCCAGAGCCGCCCTCGGCCTGCGATCCGCAGCTAACTGTCTGTAGTCACGACTGCTATCTGTCTTCCCGATCGCGAAACCTGAGTACGCCGCTCGCATTAACGCCGGCGAGGGGCCGATACCCCGACAGGGTATAGGAAGGGCGGTTGCATGGTGCAGGCGCCGGCCTCTTTTCCCAAGGGACCAGGACCATGTTCTATCTCGACAAGCGACTTCAGTATCCGGTGAAGGTGGAGAACCCGGACCCGCAGTTCGCGCGCATGCTCCAGCAGGCGATCGGCGGCATCGAGGGCGAGATCCGCGTCTGCATGCAGTACTTCTTCCAGGGTTGGGGCGCGCGCGGCCCGACGCCGAAATACCGCGACATGCTCCTCAACACGGCGACCGAGGAGATGGGCCATGTCGAGATGCTCGCGACCGCCGTCGCGATGAACCTCGAAAAGGCGCAGACCTCGCTGCAGGAAGAGGGCGCCGCCGATGCGGTGGTCGGCGCGGTGATGGGCGGCGAGAAGCCGCGCCACGTCATCGAGGGCATGCTGCATCGCCACGTGCTGTCGACCGGCATGGCGGCCTATCCCGCCAATTCCGACGGCGTGCCGTTCGACATGTCGCACATCTATGCCAGCGGCAATCTCGCCGCCGACATGTACTGCAACGTCGCGGCGGAGAGCACCGGCCGCGTCCTCGCCGTGCGCCTCTACAACGCCGCGCACGACAAGGGCATGAAGGACATGCTGCACTTCATGATCGCCCGCGACACCATGCACCAGCAGCAGTGGCTGGCGGTGATCGAGGAACTCGGCGGCCACAAGGGCACGCTGCCGATCCCCAACTCCTTCCCGCAGGAGATGGAAGACCAGGAGCACAGCTACGACTTCTTCGGCTCCGCCGCCGACGGCTCGATGCCGCCCGCCGGCCGCTGGACGGAAGGCCCCTCGCTCGACGGCAGGGGCAACTTCACCGTGTTCCAGAACAAGCCGCTCGGCGAGGAGCCGAACCTCGGCCCGGCGCGTCCGGACAGTGGTGCGCAGAGTGAGCAGATCGGCTAAGGCATGAAGCGCGGGTCTCGTGGCGAAAGCGGGGCCCGCGCCATCGACAGGCCGGCGATCCCTTCGACGACGATCCGGCGGGGTGCGGCGCGGCCGCGCGCCAGTGACGGAGAGGGTCTTGGACGGCGAGATCAAGGACGACCGGATCGAGCTCCGGCGCACGGAGGACGAGAAGCGTCCCCTGCTGCAGCGGCTGAAGCGCATTGAGGGCCAGGTGCGCGGCCTCCAGAACATGATCGCCGAGGACCGCTACTGCCTCGACGAGGTCCAGCAGATCAACGCCATGACCGCAGCGCTGCGCGAGGTGGCGCTGCTGATCATTTCCCAGCACGTGTCCTGCGGCATCCACATCGCCGTCGAGGACGACCACAGGGAACTCGCGGTCGAGGACGTCATGCGCGTGCTGCGCTCGGCCATGCGTCCGGGCGGCTGACCCCGCCGTTCGCCCCCTCACCGGAATGCGGGCGCCTCGCGTGTGCTCAACTTTGCGTGTGCGGGGCGCGCCGGCAGGCCGGCGCGGTCCCTGCAGACGGGGAGGCCGGGCATACGGGGTCGCCACGATGTTGTTTGACGTTTACGTAAGAGTTGGTCATTCTCCCGCCGCGGCGGTGGAAACAATCCGCCTGATCCTAGATTCGCCCGCAAGGGTGCCAAGCGGAGCCAACCCATGTCCTTTCGCAGGGAAAAGCTGACCCGGCCGATCTATCGCTGGGCGAAGACGGTCATGCCGCCGATTTCCGAGACCGAGCGCGAGGCGATCGGCGCCGGCACGGTGTGGTGGGACGGCGAGCTGTTCACCGGCAACCCGGACTGGGACAAGCTCCTCGCCATGCCGCCGGCGCGGCTGACGCCGGAGGAGCAGGCCTTCATGGACGGGCCGGTGAACCGGCTCTGCGCCATGGTCGACGACTGGAAGATCGCCAATGTCGATCACGATCTTCCCGCGGCGGTCTGGGACTTCCTGCGGCGCGAGAAATTCTTCGGCATGATCATTCCGAAGAAGTACGGCGGGCTAGGCTTCTCCAACGCTGCCCATTCGGAGGTGGTGCGCAAGGTCTCCTCCTGTTCGGTCGTCGCCGGCGTCACGGTGATGGTGCCGAACTCGCTCGGGCCCGGCGAGCTGATGCTGCATTTCGGCACCGAGGAGCAGTGCGACTACTGGCTGCCGCGGCTCGCCGACGGGCGCGAGATCCCCTGCTTCGGCCTGACCTCGCCGGATGCCGGCTCCGACGCCGCGGCGATGACCGATACCGGCATCGTCGAATATGGCGAGCACGAGGGCGAACGGGTGCTCGGCATCCGTCTCAACTTCCACAAGCGCTACATCACGCTCGGCCCGATCGCGACGGTGATGGGGCTCGCCTTCAAGATGTACGACCCCGAGAACCATCTCGGGCGCGGCGAGAATCTCGGCATCACCGTCGCGCTGCTGCCGACCTCGACCCCGGGCGTCCGTCATGGCGACCGGCACATCCCGCAGATGACCTATTTCCAGAACGGGCCGCTGACGGGCGAGGACGTGTTCATCCCGATGGACTGGATCCTCGGCGGCGAGAAGCAGATCGGCCAGGGCTGGACCATGCTGATGACGGCGCTCGCGGCCGGTCGCTCGATCTCGCTGCCCTCCCAGTCGTCCGCCTCGGCGGCGATGTGCGCCCGCGTCACCGGCGCCTATGCGCGGGTGCGCACGCAGTTCAACGTGCCGATCTCGCTGTTCGAGGGCATCCAGCAGCCGCTCGCCGACATCACCGCCAACGCCTATCTCGTCGACGCCGCGCGCCGGCTGACGGTCGCCGCGCTCGACGAGGGCCATCGCCCCTCGGTGATCTCGGCGATCATGAAGGCGCACGCCACCTACCGCATGCGCGAGTCGATCGAGCGCGCCATGGACATCCACGGCGGCAAGGCGATCATCGACGGGCCGAAGAACTACATGGGCCAGGCCTACCGCGCCGTGCCGATCGGCATCACCGTCGAGGGCGCCAACATCCTCACCCGCAGCCTGATGATCTTCGGCCAGGGCGCGATCCGCGCCCATCCCTACATGCTGAAGGAGATGGAGGCGCTCTCCGAGACCAACCGGGAGAAGGGCCTCGCCGACTTCGACAAGCATTTCTGGGCGCATGTCGGCCACGCCGTGACGAACACGGTGCGTGCCTTCGTGCGCGGCTGGACGGGCGGCATGGCGGCGCCGGCGCCGAAGAACGCCGCCTTCACCAGCCATTGGCGGCAGCTGTCGCGCTACGCCTCGGCCTTCGCGCTCCTCGCCGACCTGTCGCTCCTGACGCTCGGCGGTGCGCTGAAGCGCAAGGAGATGCTGTCGGCCCGGCTCGGGGACATCCTCTCGGAACTCTACCTGCTCGGTGCGGTGCTGAAGCGCTTCGAGGTGGAGGGGCGGCCGGAGGCCGACCGGCCGCTGATCGAATACATCATGGAGAAGGGCTACTGCCGCCTCGCGCTCGCCTTCACCGGCGTGCTCGACAACCTGCCCTCGCGCTTCGCGGCCGGCTTCGTCCGCTTCGTCGCCTTCCCGCTGGGCGTGCCCTATCAGGAGCCGTCGGACGAGCTGATGGGCGAGGTCGCGTCGATCATCACCCGCGCCTCCTCGCAGCGCGACCGGCTGACGCCCGACCTCTATCTCGGCGAGGGCCGCGACGACCATCCGGTGCGGGACCTCGAACACGCCTTCGAACTGGTCAATGCGGCAGCGCCGATCGAGAAGAAGATGCGCGAGGCGAAGGTCCGCGATCCGCAGGCCGCGCGCGACGCCGGCGTCATCACCGCCGCCGAGTTCGACCAACTGGCGGAGGTCAAGGTGGCGGTCGCCAAGGTCGTGGCGGTCGACGCCTTCCCCGGCGCGGATATATCCCCGATCGCGTCCCAGCACGATCGCCGCGATCGGCAGGCGCAGGGAACCGAGGAAGCTTCCAGGGAGGCGGCGGAGTAGCGAATGACGCGTCCGGTCTATCTCGTCGACGGCGCCAGGACGCCGTTCATCAAGGCGCGCGGCAAGCCGGGCCCGTTCACCCCCGTCGATCTCGCCGTCCAGTGCGGGCGGCCGCTCCTGATGCGGCAGGCCTTCGGGCCGGATGCGATCGACCTCGTGATCCTCGGCTGCGTCAACGTCATCGCCGACGAGATGAACCCGGCCCGCGTCGCCGCGCTCCGCCTCGGCCTCTCCGACGAGACGCCGGCCTTCACCGTCCAGATCAACTGCGGCTCCGGCATGCAGTCGATCGACACCGCCTACCGCACCATCGAGAACGGTCAGGCGGAGGTGGTGCTGGCCGGCGGCGCCGAGGCGCTGAGCCACTCGCCGCTGATCCTGCGGAAGGGCGCGGTCAGCTGGTTCGCCGAGCTGAACGGCGCGCGGACGACGAGCGCCCGGCTGAAGGCCTTCACCGGCCTTCGCCCGGAGTTCCTGAAGCCGATGATCGGGCTCGAGCGGGGCCTGACCGACCCGATCACCGAGCTGAACATGGGCCAGACCGCCGAGGTGCTGGCGCATCTCTTCGATATCTCGCGGCGCGAGGCGGACGCTTATGCCGCCGAGAGCCACGACCGGCTCGACCGTGCCACCAGGGAAGGCTGGCTGAAGGACGAGATGCTGCCGGCCTTCTCGCGCCGCGGCGAGGTCTTCGACCATGACGACGGCGTGCGGCCGGGCTCGACGGTGAAGTCCCTCGGAAAGCTGAAGCCGGTGTTCGAGCGGCCGTTCGGCAAGGTGACGGCCGGCAACGCCTCGCAGATCACCGACGGCGCCTCCTGGACGATCCTCGCCTCGGAGGAGGCCGTCGAGAAACACGGCATGCAGCCGATCGCGAAGATCGTGGATTCCCATTGGGGCGCGCTCGACCCGTCGATCATGGGGCTCGGCCCGGTGGTCTCGGCCGCGCCGATCCTGAAGCGGCAGGACATGGGCGTCTCCGACGTCGAGCTGTGGGAGCTGAACGAGGCCTTCGCGGCCCAGGTCCTCGCCTGTGTCGCCGCGCTGGACGATCCCGCCGTCGCCGACGGCGTGCTCGGTCTCGACGGGCGGGGCGGGCGGATCGACCACGCGGCGCTCAACGTCGACGGCGGCGCGATCGCACTCGGCCATCCCGTCGGCACCAGCGGCAACCGCATCACGCTCCACCTCGCCAACGCCATGAAGCGTCTCGGCAAGAGGCGCGGCATCGCCACCGAATGCATCGGCGGCGGCCAGGGCGGCGCCATGCTGCTGGAAGCCGCCTGAGGCTCCGGCCTCGCGACGCCGGCGGCCAGCCTTTGCGCCGCGACTGATATCCATGTCCCGTGGGAGCCGATCGCGGCTCCCACCCCGCCGCAGACAGACGAGACTACGACCCATGGGCAGAATGCTGAACGCGCTTTCCGACCGGACCCTCGAACTCGGCCCGGCCCGCAATGTCGAGCGTGAGGGGAACTGGCGCGTCGCCACGGACGAGGACTACGTCACCTGGCTGGTGCTCGACCGGCCGGACATGTCGGTCAACACGATCGATCGCAGCGTCATGGAAGAACTCGCGGTCCATGTCGACCGCATCATCGCCCAGCGGCCCTCGGCCGTCGTCATCCGCTCCGCCAAGCCGTCGGGCTTTGCGGCCGGCGCCGACATCAAGCAGTTCGTCGGCATCTCGCGCGAGGAGGTCGAGGCGGGCCTGCGCGAGGCGCATGCGGTGCTCGACCGGCTGGCGAGCCTCGAGACGAAGACGATCGCGATCCTCCACGGCCATTGCCTCGGCGGCGGGCTGGAGATCGCGCTCGCCTGCGACCGGCGCATTGCGATCTCCGACGCGAGCCTCGGCTTTCCCGAGGTGATGCTGGGCCTGCATCCCGGCCTCGGCGGCACCTATCGCGCCACGACGATCGCCGATCCGGTCAAGGCGATGACGATGATGCTCACCGGCCGTTCGATGCGGGCGAAAAAAGCCAAGGCGATCGGCCTCGTCGATGCCGTCGTCGAGGAGCGGCATGTGCGGGCCGCCGTGCAGGCGGCGCTCTACAACGAGCTGCGGCTGAAGGCCGGCAGCATCAGCAGCCAGGCCTTCGGTTTCAGGCCGGCGCGCGCCTTCGCCGCCGGCCAGATGCGCAAGAAGACGGCGGAGAAGGCGCCGAAGGAACATTATCCCGCGCCCTATCGGCTGATCGACCTCTGGGAGAAGCACGGCGGCGACGCCAAGGCGATGCAGGCGGCGGAGCTGACGAGCTTCGCCGAGCTGATCGAGACCGAGACGGCGCAGAACCTGGTGCGGGTGTTCTTCCTGCGCGAGGCGATGCGCGCCCTGAAGGACGGCGCCTCGGACATCCGCCGCGTGCATGTCGTCGGCGCCGGCGCGATGGGCGGCGAGATTGCAGCCTGGGCGGCCGCGCAAGGCTTCGACGTCACGCTCGGCGACGTCGCGGAGAAGCCGGTCGGAAAAGCCATGGGCGCGGCGACCGAGATGCTGGAGCGTGCCCTGCGCGACCCGTTGAAGGTCCGCGACGCGCTCGACCGGCTGACCCCCGACTTGCGCGGCTACGGCATCCGCCACGCCGACCTCGTCATCGAGGCGGTGCCGGAGAAGATCGCGCTGAAGCGGAAGATCTATGCGGAGATCGAGCCGCAGCTGAAGGAGGGGGCGCTGCTGGCGACCAACACCTCCGCCCTGCCGCTGCCGGACCTTGCCGAAGGTCTCGCCGATCCCTCGCGCTTCGTCGGCCTGCATTTCTTCAACCCGGTCTCGCGCATGCAGCTGATCGAGATCGTCTCGCACGAGGCGATCGCCCCCGAGACGGCGCGCCGGGCCATCGCCTTTGCGGTCGAGCTCTCGCGCCTGCCGGCGCCGGTCATGTCGGCGGCGGGCTTCCTGGTGAACCGGGCGCTGACGCCGTACATGGCCGAGGCGCTGATCATGGTCGACGAGGGCATCCCGAAGGAGCGGATCGACGCGCGGGCCGAAGCGTTCGGCATGCCGATGGGGCCGATCGAGCTGACCGACCAGGTGGGGCTCGACATCGCGCTGGACGTCGCGACGTCGCTCCGCGCCGATCTCGACACCGAGTTTCCGGAGACGCCGGACTGGCTGAAGAAGATGGTCGAGGAGGGCAAGCTCGGCCGCAAGACCGGCGCGGGCCTCTACGAATACGACAAGGACGGCAAGTCGAAGAAGCGCAAGCTGGATGCGCTGCCCGACACTGCCAAGGACGATCCCGATCTTCTCGACCGGATGATCCTGCCGATGCTGAACGCCGTCGTCGCGTGCCTGCGCGAAGGGGTCATCGCGCGCGAGGACATCGCCGACGGCGCGATGATCTTCGGCACCGGCTTCGCCCCCTTCCGCGGCGGCCCGATCCACTACGCCAGGACGCGGGGGATCGACGACATCGTCGCCAAGCTGTCGGCGCTGGAGGAGAAGCACGGCGCCCGGTTCAGGCCGGACGCTGGCTGGGAGCGGCTGAAGGGGTGAGGCGCCGGTCGGTCGACCGCCCACCCCAATTTGGCCGCAAGCGGGGCGCATCTCGCGGCCGCCTTTCCTCTGGGGGTCACCTCGATGCGCATCGCCCTGTCGCTCGCCGCTCTGCTGCTCGCCGCGAATGCGGCGACGGCCGGGCCGTCCAAGCTGATCGAGCCGAGCCTGCGACTGCCGCCCTCCGCCACCGGCGGTCAGGTGCGTGTCGCGCTGACGCTCGACGCCTGCGGCGGCCGGACGGACGACCGCATCCTCTCCGCCCTCGTCGAGAACCGCATCCCGGCGACGATCTTCGCGACCGGCCTGTGGCTGCGGCGCAATCCGGAGGCGGTCGCGGTGCTGAAGGCGCATCCGGATCTGTTCGAGGTCGAGGACCACGGGGCGCGCCACCTGCCGGCGATCGACCGGCCGCTCCGCGTCTACGGCATCGCCAGCGCCGGCAGCCCGGAAGCCGTTTCGCAGGAAGTTCTCGGCGGTGCTGAGGCTCTCTCGAAGGCGGGCTTTGCGAAGCCCGGCTGGTTCCGCGGCGCGACAGCCAAATACACCCCGACGTCGATCGCCGAGATCCGCAAGCTCGGCTTCCGGGTTGCCGGCTTCTCGCTCAACAGCGACAAAGGCGCGCAGCTGAGCGCGGCCGCCACGGAGCGGAACGTCGAACGGGCGCGCGACGGCGACGTCCTCATCGCCCATGTGAACCAGCCGACGCGCAGCGCCGGAGCGGGGCTCGTGAAGGGGCTGCTGGCCCTGAAGGCGCGGGGCGTCACGTTCGTGCGGCTGGCCGATGCCGAGGGCAATGTCTGAGCTTCGCGCTGCCCTCTGGCTCGCCCGCACGCGGCGGGTTTAGCCGCAGGTCAGGCCGAGACGCACTCGTAGTCCTGCTCGCCGAGGCCGGTGCCGCCGAGGCGGATGCGGTCGCCCGCCTTGAGGAAGCGCGGCGGGTCGAAGGAGAGGCCGACGCCGCCTGGCGTACCGGTCAGTATGATGTCCCCCGGCTCCAGCCGCATGAAGCGCGAAACGTAGGAGATGAGGTAGGGGACCTTGAAGATCATGCCGCCGGCGCTCGCCTGCTGCTGGCGCTCGCCGTTGACGTCGAGCCAGAGTTCCACGGCGTCGAGATCGCGCAGCTCGTCCGGCGTCACCAGCCAAGGCCCCAGCGGTGCGAAGGTGTCGTGCGACTTGCCCTTGGTCCACTGGCCGCCGCGCTGCAGCTGGAAGGCCCGCTCGGTGAGGTCGTTGCAGAGCGTGAAGCCGGCGACGCACCGCATCGCGTCCTCCACGCTGACATATTTCGCCACCCGGCCGATGACGATGGCGAGTTCGACGCCCCAGTCGACGCGGTTGGCGAGCCGCGGCAGCTCGATCGAATCGTTCGGCCCGGAGGCGGCCGAGGCCGCCTTCAGGAAGATCGTCGGCTCGGGATTGATCCGGAAGCCGGCAAGGCTCGCGGCATCGCGGTAGTTCGGGCCGATGCCGACGATCTTGCCGATCCGGTCGATCGGCTTGCAGAGGCGCGTACCCTTGGGTACGGCCGGCAGGTCGGAGAGGGTGAGCGAGGCGCATTCGCCGAGGACGTCGGGGTCGAGCGATCCGTCCGAGAGGGCCGGCACGTGGTCCGACAGGTCGCGGATGCCGCCGTCGGCGTCCACCGCCCCCGGCCGCTCCGAACCCCGCTCGCCGAACCGTACGAATCGCATCGATTGCCTCCCGCATCCAATATCGCTGGAATGGCTCCAGCGAGGCTTCGGTTCCTTGCCCTTCGGCGACGGTCCGTTAAGCTGGGCGGCAAGTCGTGCCGCCGCCGCGAAGGCGGCCGAGCCATGCCGGAGGAGAATCCCGAATGTTCACGCCGCCCGTGGGCGATATCGCCTACACGCTGAAGAAGATAGTCGGCCTTGAGGCGGCTATGGAGAATGGCCTCACCGGCGAGCTGACGCCGGATCTTCTCGACGCCATCCTGGAAGAGGCGGCACGATTCGCTGCCGAGCGCATGGCGCCGCTGGGCGTCTCCGGCGACCGCGAGGGCGCCTCGCTGAAGGACGGCGCGGTGACGACGCCGAAGGGCTGGAAGGAGCTCTATGCCGACTGGATCGCGGGCGGCTGGAACGGGCTTTCCTCGCCGGAGGCGTTCGGCGGCCAGGGCCTGCCGACAGTGCTCTACGCCGCGATCTCCGAGATGTGGAACTTCTCCGCCATGGGCTTCGCCCTCGGCCCGCTGTTGACCAGCGGCGCCGTCGAGGCATTGCACGCGCACGGCTCGAAGGAACTGCAGGAGACCTTCGGCCCGAAGCTCGTCTCCGGCGAGTGGATGGGCACGATGAACCTCACCGAGCCGCAGGCCGGGTCGGACGTCGGGGCGCTGCGCACCCGGGCGGAGCGCGCCGGCGACGGCAGCTACCGGATCTTCGGCCAGAAGATCTACATCACCTATGGCGAGCACGACTTCACCGACAACATCGTGCATCTCGTCCTCGCCCGGCTTCCCGACGCCCCTGCGGGCGTCAAGGGCATCTCGCTGTTCCTGGTGCCGAAGTTCCTGGTGAAGCCGGACGGCTCGCTCGGCCGCAGAAACGACGTCAAATGCGTGTCGATCGAGGAGAAGCTCGGCATCCACGGCTCCCCTACCTGCACGATGATCTATGGCGACGGCGACATTGCGGGGGAGGAGCCGGGCGCGGTCGGCTATCTCGTCGGCGAGGAGAATCGCGGCCTCGCCTGCATGTTCACCATGATGAACAACGCCCGGCTGATGGTCGGCATCGAGGGCATCGGCATCGCCGAAGGCGCCTATGCGAAGGCGCTCGCCTATGCGCGAGACCGCCGGCAGGGGCGGGCGACGCGGCTGGCGAAGAACCCCGAGCCCTCCGGCCAGATGAGCCCGATCGTCGATCATCCGGACGTCGCCCGCATGCTCCTGACGATGAAGGCGCTGTCGGGCGCGGCCCGGGCCGTCGCCTATGACTGCGGCTTCTCGCTTGACATGGCGAAGGCGCATGCGGCCGACCCGGCCGCGGCGAAGCGCTGGACCGAGCGCGCCAACCTCCTGACCCCGGTCGCCAAGGCGTTCGGCTCGGACATCGGCGTCGAGGCGGCCTCGCTCGGCATCCAGGTGCATGGCGGCATGGGCTATGTCGAGGAGACCGGCGCCGCCCGCTTTCTGCGGGACGCGAGGATCGCGCCGATCTACGAGGGCACCAACGGCATCCAGGCGATCGACCTCGTCGCCCGCAAGCTCGGCCAGTCCGGCGGCGAGGCGGTGACGGCCTATTTCGCGGAGCTCGCCGAGACGGTGGCGGCGGTGCGGGGCCGCAACGAGCCGGAATTCGGCGACACGGCCGGGGCTCTGGACATCGCGCTGGCGGATCTGAAGGAATCGACGCGGTTCCTGCTCGAGACGCTCGCCGCCGGCGAGGCGGACACGGCGCAGGCGGGCGCGACCGCCTATCTCCGGCAGTTCGGCCTGACGGCGGGCGCGGTCTATCTCGCCAAGGGCGCGATCGCGGAGGGGGCAGGGCCGGAGCGGATCGCGCTCGCCCGGTTCATGGCGGAGAACCTCCTGACCGAGGCGTCGGCGCTGAAGCGGCGCGTCCTCTCCGGCGCGGCGAGCCTCGCCGCGGCGCACGACCTCCTGCTGGCCGGGGCGGCGTGATGAGCGAACACATCGCCACCGCGCTCGCCGACGGCGTGCTGACGGTCCGGCTGAACCGGCCGGAGAAGAAGAACGCCATCACCCGCGACATGTACCGCGGCATGACGGCGGCCCTCGAACGGGCGGAGGCGGAGGCGGAAATCGCCGCCGTCCTCTTCTGCGGCGTGCCCGGCGCCTTCTGTGCCGGCAACGACATCAAGGACTTCCTGGCGATCGCCGAGGGCGGGGCGCTGCCGGGCGAGATCCGCGACTTCCTGCAGGCGCTGGTCGCCGCGCGCAAGCCGCTGATCGCGGCGGTCGACGGGCTGGCGATCGGCATCGGCACGACGCTGCTGATGCATTGCGACCTCACCTATGCCGCACCCGCCTCGGTCTTCCGCACGCCCTTCCTCGACCTCGGCCTGACGCCGGAGGCGGGCTCCAGCCTGATCGCGCCGCGGCTGATGGGCCTGCCGCGCGCGTTCGCGCTGCTGGTGCTGGGCGAGGCCTTCGACGCGGAAGCGGCAAAGGCCGCCGGGCTGGTCTATGCCGTCACCGACGATCCGGAAGCGGCGGCGCTGGATGCGGCGAAGCGGCTGGCGGCAAAGCCGCCGGAGGCGCTGTCGATCGCGCGCGCGCTGCTTCGCGGGACCCAGGACGACGTCGCGGCCCGGATCGACCAAGAGATCGGCTACTTCGCCGACCGTCTGATGTCGAGCGAGGCGAAGGCGGCGTTCCAGGCGTTCATGGCGCGCTGACCGGCGCCTTCCGCAAGCGCGGGACTCTCTTCCGTCAGCCCCGCGTCTCGCGAGCCGGCTTCGGGCCGGCTTCCGGCTCGTCGTCGTCATCCTTGCGGAACAGGAACTTGTAGGTCCCGAAGATGCCGATGGCGCAGATGATCCCGGCGGCGACGTAGAGCGGCCAGGTCGGATAGCCCTTGAAGAAGTGCTTGAAGGCCGCCCCGAACAGATAGGCGCCGCCGGCATAGGCGCCGGCCCAGAGCGCGGCGCTGATCGCGTTGTAGAGGAAGAACACCGCCCAGTTCATGTGCATCGTCCCGGCGACGAAGCCGTTCAGCTGCCTGAGGATGATGACGAAGCGGGCGATCAGCACGACGACGAAGCCGTAGTTCTGGAAGCGCTCCTCCACCATGGCGAAGCGCTTCTCGCCGAGGCCGAAATGCTCGCCCCATCGAACGACGATCTTCCTGCCGAACCGGCGGCCGACGAGGTAACCGGTGTTGTCGCCGACGATCGAAGCCGCCCAGGCGACCGCGATGACGAGCAGGATGTTGAGATCGCCCTGGCCGGACAGGAGGCCGGCGGCGACGATGAGGCTCTCGCCGGGGAGCGGCAGTCCGGTGGATTCGAACAGGACGACGACGAACAGGAAGGCGTAGCCGTACTGGCTGAGATATTCGGTCAATGCGGCTTTGCCTTCAGCACGCCCCAGGGATCGGCGCGCTTTGATGGAAGTGTCGTCATCATGTCCTCGTCAGGCGGCGCCGGCATGGCCAACGGGCCTGCGTGCAGACGCAGCCCGCGGCGTCCCCGTGGCCGCCTCAGCCGCCTCCATACGCCAATTTCGCGCCCGTGGCACGGCCCCCGGGATCGTCATCAGCGCTCCAGCAGCGCCACCGCCTCGACATGGCGCGACCAGAGGAACTGGTCGATCGGCGTGACCGAGGTGATGCGATAGCCGCCGGCGACCAGGATCGCGAGATCGCGGCCGAGGGTGGCCGGATTGCAGGACACCGCGGCGATGCGGTCGACCGAGGAGTTCGCGAGTTCGCGGCACAGACCCTCCGCGCCGGCGCGCGGCGGATCGAAGACCACGGCGTCGAAGCCTTTCAGCTCCTTGGCCGGGATCGGGCGGCGGAACAGGTCGCGCTTCTCGGTCGTCAGCGGCTTCAGGCCGGGCACGGACCGCCACGCGGCGACCTGCGCCGCAAGCGGTCCATCCTCCGCCTCCACCGCATGCACGGCGCTGCGGCGGGCGATGCGCAGCGAGAACGTGCCGCAGCCGGAGAAGAGGTCGGCCACGCGCTTGGCGCCGTCGACATGGCCGAGAACGCGCTCCGCCATCGCCGTCTCCGCCGTCGAAACCGCCTGCAGAAAGGCCCCGGGCGGCGGCTCCACCGTGATGCCGGAAAAGTCGATCAGCGGCGCACGGGCCTTGACCAGCACTTCGGCATCCGCGGCAAGGCGCGCGAAGCCGGCATCCATCGCAAGGCCGATGGCATCGCCCCGCATTCCGTCGGTGAGCCTGGCGCCGCCCGCCGCGGCGATGTCGAGTCCGCTCGCCGTCGCGGTGACCGTCAGCCTCAGGGGACGCTTGCGGTCGACGAGGATGGCGGCGAGGCGCCGCAGGTCCGGCAGCGCCCGCTCGATCGCCGGCAGCGCGATCGGGCAGGTCCGGATCGCGACGATCTGGTGCGACTGCGGGGCGTTGTAGCCGAGGAGGACGCGGCCGCCGGCGCGCGCCGCCGAGAGGGTCACGCGTCGCCGGGAGGCCGGCGGGCAGGGGACGAGCGGCGCGACCTCGGCGTCGATCCCGGCGCGGGCGAGGGCGGTGACGACGACGTCGCGCTTGAAGCTGCGATAGAGTTCGTCGTCCGCATGCTGCAGGTCGCAGCCGCCGCAGGCGCCGAAATGCGGGCAGGAAGGCTCCCGCCGATGCGGCGAAGCCTGGAGGATCCGCGGTTCGGCCTCGCCGCCGAGCGGGTTCGTCGCCACGCGCTCGCCGGGCAGGGTGAACGGCAGGTAGACCGGCCCATCCGACGTCTCTGCGATTCCGTCGCCCTTCGCGCCGAGGCGGTCGATGCGGAACTCGGTCATGGCGCCTTGTCCGCCGCGAGCAGGAATTCATGGTTGCCGTCGCCACCCGGGAGCGGCGAGGGGATGAGGCCGCGGACCGTCCAGCCCGGCTGCCGGCCGAGCCAGTCGCGCACCGCCTCCGCGACGGCCGGCGCCGTGTCGGGATCGCGAAGCAGGCCGTTCTTGGCGATGGCGTCGCGGCCCGCCTCGAACTGCGGCTTGACGAGGAGAACCGCGCTGGCGCCGGGGTCGGCGAGCTCCAGCGCCGGCGGCAGCGCGAGGCGCAGCGAGATGAAGCTGACGTCGGCAACGAGACGATCGAAGCTGCGCCCGCCGATGTCCTCGCGCGTCATCTCGCGGGCGTTCAGCCCCTCGATGAGGGTCACCCGCGGATCCGCCTCGATGCGCGGATGCATCTGGCCGTGGCCGACATCGACCGCGACGACATGGGCGGCGCCGCGCCTCAGCAGCGCCTCGGTGAAGCCGCCGGTCGAGGCGCCGATGTCGAGGCAGTGCCGCCCGTCCACGGAGACCTGGAAGGCGTCGAGCGCCGCCTCGAGCTTCAGCCCGGCGCGCGAGACGTAGTCCGCGGCGGGATCGTCGAGCGTCAGGACGCAATCGGCCGGCACGTTGAGGCTCGGCTTGGTGACGACGGCGCCGTCGACGCGGACATGGCCGCGCAGGATCGCATCGCGCGCCCGGGCGCGGCTCGCCGCAAGGCCGCGCTCGCCGACGAGCACGTCGAGACGGATGCGGATCGGATGTTGTTCTTGGTATGCTGTCATCAGCGGGTCATGCGTGCAGACGAGGCCAGTTGGCAAGCGAACATCAATCCTTCGCCCAATCTTCCCTTGCATGCCTGATGCGAAGGATCAGGACGTCCGCGTCGTTTTCAATGATATAGATGATGATGTGCGAGCCGCAGGGATGAACGCGAACAGGCGGCGACAAGTCCTGGCGCTCATGCGCCAGCTGCGGATTTCGCGCGATCAATTCGATCGCCCTGCGCAGACGCCGGGAGTAGCGGTCCGCCTGAGCCGGGCCGAACAGGCGAGCGCTCGCGAAGTAGATTCGGCGCAGATCGATACCGGCCCTGCGGCTGAGCCTAAAGCTCACTTTCCGAAGCGCCGGCAAGAAAGTCGCGGCGAGCGGCGGCCTCGATCTCCTCGAACGTCTCGTCGGCGATGCCGCTCTCGATGGCTTCCGTCACCAGCCTTTGCATGTTGCCAATTTTCGCCGCCCGCTCCTGATCGCGGCGGATCAGGTCGCGCACATAGTCGCCGGCATTGCCGTAACGACCGCTCTCGGCCTGAGCGTCCACCCAATCCTTCATCGGATCGGGCAGGGACAGGTGCATCGTCGCCATGTCGCTTCTCCTGACCGGCATTCTGGCAGGCCCTGCCACGCATCGGCAAGGGGCAAGCGGCTGCCGGAGAAAGCGCCCGTCGGGAAATCAGAACCCGCGGACCGGCCTCACGCCTGCAGGACGCGGCTCTCCTCCCGGCCGAGAGTGCGGAAGACCGTCTCGACGATTCCCTTGGCGTCGAGCCCGGCCTGGGCGATCATCTTCTCGGGCGCGGCCTGGTCGAGATAGCTGTCGGGCATGACGATCGGGCGGACCTTCAGGCCCTGGTCGAGCATCCCGCTGGTGGCGAGATACTGCAGCACCTGTGCAGCGAAGCCGCCGCTCGCGCCCTCTTCGACGAGGATCAGCACCTCGTGCTCGCGCGCCAGCCGCGCGATGAGGTCGGTGTCGAGCGGCTTGGCAAAGCGTGCGTCGGCGACGGTCGTCGACAGGCCGTAGGTGTCGAGTTCCTCCGCCGCCCTGACCGCGTCGGCGAGACGCGTGCCGAAGGAGAGGATCGCGACCTTGGTGCCTTCGCGCACGACGCGGCCCTTGCCGATTTCCAGCGCCTTGCCCCGCTCCGGCATGTCGACGCCGGTGCCGTTGCCGCGGGGATAGCGGAAGGAGATCGGGCCGGCATCGTATTCGACCGCCGTGCGCACCATGTGCTTCAGCTCCGCCTCGTCCGCGGCGGCCATCACCACCATGCCGGGCAAGGGTGCCAGGAAGCAGGTGTCGAAGGAGCCGGCATGGGTCGGCCCGTCCGCACCGACATAGCCGGCGCGGTCGATCGCAAAGCGCACCGGCAGGTGCTGGATGGCGACGTCGTGGACGATCTGGTCATAGGCGCGCTGCAGGAAGGTCGAATAGATCGCCGCGAAGGGCTTGTAGCCTTCGGTCGCGAGGCCGGCGCAGAAGGTGACCGCATGCTGCTCGGCGATGCCGACGTCGAACGTACGGGACGGGAACACGGCGCCGAACTTGTCGAGGCCGGTGCCGGCGGGCATGGCGGCGTTCACCGCGACGATCTTGTCGTCCTCCCGGGCCTCCTGGATCAGGCTCTCGGCGAAGACGCTGGTATAGCTCGGCGCGTTGGCCTTGGACTTCGCCTGCGCGCCGGTAATGACGTCGAACTTCGACACGCCGTGATACTTGTCGGCGGACTGCTCGGCCGGAGCGTAGCCCTTGCCCTTCTTGGTCACCACATGGACGAGGATCGGTCCCGTCTTGGCGTCCCGGACATTCTTCAGGACGGGGAGGAGATGGTCGAGGTCGTGGCCGTCGATCGGACCGACGTAGTAGAAGCCGAGCTCCTCGAACATCGTGCCGCCGGTGAAGAAGGCCCGCGTATATTCCTCGGTTCGCCGCGCGCCCTCCCGCATGAAGCCGGGCAGGTGGCGCGTGAAGTCCTTGGCGCGGTTGCGCAGCGACTGGTAGGTCTGGCCGGAGACGAGGCGGGCGAGATAGGCGCTCATCGCGCCGGTCGGCGGGGCGATCGACATGTCGTTGTCGTTGAGGATGACGATCAGCCGGGCATCGAGCGCGCCGGCATTGTTCATCGCCTCGTAGGCCATGCCGGCGCTCATCGCGCCGTCGCCGATCACCGAAATGACGTTGTTGGTGCCGTGCGAGAGGTCGCGCGCCACCGCCATGCCGAGGCCGGCCGAGATCGAGGTCGAGGAATGGCCGGCGCCGAAGGCGTCGTATTCGCTCTCGGCGCGCTTGGCGAAGCCGGACAGGCCGCCTTCCTGGCGCACGGTGCGCATGCGCTCGCGGCGGCCGGTGAGGATCTTGTGCGGATAGGCCTGGTGGCTGACGTCCCAGATCAGCCGGTCGCGCGGCGTATCGAAGACGTAGTGCAGCGCGACCGTCAGTTCGACGACGCCGAGCCCGGCGCCGAGATGGCCGCCGGTCTTCGACACCGCATCGATCAGGTCGGCCCGCAATTCGTCCGCGACCTGGCCGAGCCGCGACTCCTTCAGGCGGCGCAGATCCGCCGGCGATGCGATCTGATCGAGAAGCGGGGTGGTCGACTCTTTCGGCACGGATGAACCCTTTCGATACGCGACGAGACGGGCCTGCCGCCAGCGGCGCAATCCCGTCTCGGTCTCTCCGCAATCCACTCTCGAAAAGGGGTCTCCCCCCTTCCGCCACGTGACTCGCGAACAGGCAGTCTACATCGGTTCCAAACCGATTGCTTCAAGGCGGCGGCCGGCAGCGATGACGGCGAAAGCATGTATGACGAATGAAAACTCGTCAGGCGGGTAACGAAGCGCGCTGCCGCGAAGCCGGGTGCCGCGCAGCGGCAGCGGGCTCAGGACGGATCCAGCGGTTCCGTCCCGACCGGCTTGCCGGCCCGGTTCAGCTTGATCTTCTCGACCTTGTCCTCGGCCGCCGACAACAGCCGGTCGCAGTGGTTCTTCAGCTTCTCGCCGCGCTCGTAGATGCGGATCGAGCGGTCGAGCGGCACGTCGCCCCGCTCCAGATCGGCCACGATCCGCTCCAGCGCCGCCAGAGCCTCCTCGAAGCTCATGCGCTTGATGTCGGAATCGTCGGCGGGAAGGGCGGTCTCTTCGATGGCGGACATTGCGGGCGCCTTTCGGGGCAGATCTCGGTGGCGCGGCACGTGGTCCGGCGCAATCTCTGCGGCCGGACGTTCGGCTGCAGCTCTCAGCCGGTCATCAGCCGCTTCACATGGGCCGCCGCTGAGGTCGACAGCCCATACAGGTCGTAACCGCCTTCGAGCAGGCTCACAAGTCGGCCCTCCGCATAGCGGTCGGCGATGTCGAGCATTTCGCCGGTCGCCCAGTCGAAGTCCTTGTCGATGAACTTCAGATTGGCCAGCGGGTCGCGGTAATGCGCGTCGAAGCCGGCGGAGATGATGACGAGCTCCGGGCGGAACGACCGCAGGGCCGGCAGGATGCGCTCGTTCATCGCTTCGCGGAAGGTGCCGCCGCCGGTGCCGGCGGAGAGCGGGGCGTTGACGATGTTGCCGGCGCCGACCTCGTCCTTGGCGCCGGTGCCGGGATAGAGCGGCATCTGATGGGTCGAGCAGTAGAGGACGCTCGGATCGGACCAGAAGATGTCCTGCGTGCCGTTGCCGTGATGGACGTCCCAGTCGAAGATCGCGACCCGTTCCAGCCCGTGCACGGCCTGGGCGTGACGTGCCGCGATCGCGGCGTTGTTGAACAGGCAGAAGCCCATCGCCGTCGCGGTCTCGGCGTGATGGCCGGGCGGGCGGGCGGCGACGAAGACGTTGTCGGCCTCCTTCGCCATCACCGCATCGACCGCCGCGGTGGCCGCACCGACCCCGTGCAGGGCCGCGGTGAAGCTCTTCGGGCTGAGGATGGTGTCGCTGTCGAGCCGGATGATTCCGTCTTCCGGAACGGCCGTCGCGAGCCTGCGCACGTAATGCTCGGGATGGCAGCGATAGATCGACTCGAGCGATCCCTCCGGCGCCTCGCAGCGGTCGAGCAGGTGGAACGCCTCGTCCTCCAGCGCCGCCATCACCGCCTGGATGCGCTCCGGCCGCTCCGGATGCCCTGGCCCGGTCAGATGCTCGGCGAAGATCGAGTGGAAGTAGAGGCGGGTCATCATGATCCCAAGGATTAGCCCTGGCGGCCCGCCAGCGCAATTTGCTTTGGCGATGGGGCGTCTTAATTGGCGTCTGCCCCACGCCCTTCTCGGCTGAGCGGCTCCCTGCCGCCGGCCGATGGCTTTCCCCAGACCTAGGTCAATCCGAAGAGATCAGTATGGCTGACCAACCATTCCTTGCGCTCAATGACGGCCGGCGCATCCCGCAGGTCGGGCTCGGCGTCTGGCAGACACCCAACGAGGGCGTCGCCGCGGCGCTCGAGGCCGCCTTCGCCGCGGGCTACCGCCATGTCGACACCGCTGCCGCCTACGGCAACGAGGAAGGCGTCGGCGAGGGCATCCGGTCCGCCGGAATTCCCCGCGACGACATCTTCGTCACCACCAAGCTGTGGAACAACGACCAGGGCTACGATGCGACGCTGAAGGCCTTCGATACGAGCGCCGAGCGCCTCGGCCTCGACGCCGTCGACCTCTACCTCATCCACTGGCCGATGCCGAAGAAGGGCCTCTATGTCGAGACCTCGAAGGCGCTGGTGAAGCTGAAGGAAGACGGCCGCGCCCGCTCGATCGGCGTCTCCAACTTCACCGGCGAGCATCTGGAGCGGATCATCGGCGAGACCGGCGTCACGCCCGTCCTCAATCAGATCGAGTTGCATCCGGACTTCCAGCAGAAGCCTTTGCGCGCCGTCCACGACCGGCTCGGCATCAAGACCGAATCCTGGAGCCCGCTCGGCCGCGGCCAGATGCTCGACAGTCCGGTGATCAAGAAGATCGCCGACAAGCACGGCAAGACCGCCGCGCAGGTGATCATCCGCTGGCACATCGAGGAGGGGCTCGCCGTGATCCCGAAGTCGTCGAACCCGGACCGCATCCGGCAGAATTTCGACGTGTTCGGCTTCTCGCTCGACGCCGAGGACATGACCGCGATCGCCGGACTGGACTCGGCGGACGCGCGCATGGGGCCGGACCCGATGACGGCTGATTTCTGAGGCGAAGCGGCCGGGCTGCGTCCGCCGGCAAGCGTCGCGCGGACGGCTCGGCCGCCGCCTCAGATCCGCCCGGTCTGGCCGCGGTGCCTGAGGTAGTGGTCGGCGATGGCGCAGGCGACCATCGCCTCGCCGATCGGCACGGCGCGGATCCCGACACAGGGGTCGTGCCGGCCCTTGGTCACCACCTCCACCTCGTTGCCGTCCGTGTCGATCGAGCGACGGGGCGAGAGGATCGAGGAGGTCGGCTTGACCGCGAAGCGGGCGACGATCGGCTCGCCCGTCGAGATGCCGCCGAGGATGCCGCCGGCATGGTTGGAGAGGAAGCGGGGCTTGCCGTCCGGGCCCGCCCGCATTTCGTCGGCGTTCTCCGTGCCCGTCAGCCGGGCCGCGGCGAAGCCCTCGCCGATCTCGACGCCCTTCACCGCATTGATCGACATCAGTCCCGCAGCGATATCGGTGTCGAGCTTGGCGTAGATCGGCGCGCCGAGGCCGGCCGGCACGCCTTCCGCGACGATCTCGATCACCGCGCCGACGCTGTCGTGCGCCTTGCGGATGTCGTCGAGATAGTCCTCGAAGACCGGGATCGCCGCAGCGTCGGGCGTGAAGAACGGATTGTCCTGCCGCTCGACCACCGTCCAGTCCCAGTTCGCCCGGTCGATCTCGCGGGTGCCGATTTGCGTGACCGCGCCGCGCACCACGAGGCCGGGCACGACCTTGCGGGCGATCGCACCGGCGGCGACGCGCGTCGCCGTCTCGCGCGCCGACGACCGGCCGCCGCCGCGATAGTCGCGGATGCCGTATTTGACGTCGTAGGTGTAGTCGGCATGGCCCGGCCGGTACTGGCGGGCGATCTCGCCATAGTCCTTCGAGCGCTGGTCGACGTTCTCGATCTCCAGCGCGATCGGCGTGCCCGTTGTGATCAGCGTTCCGGGGCGCTCCGGGTCCTCCAGGACGCCCGACAGCACCTTCACCGTGTCCGGCTCGCGTCGCTGGGTGACGAAGCGCGAGGAGCCGGGCTTGCGGCGGTCGAGCTCTGCCTGGACCTCGGCCAGCGTGAAGGCGATGCCCGGCGGGCAGCCGTCGACGACGCAGCCGATGGCGGCCCCATGGCTTTCGCCCCAGGTGGTGACGCGGAACAGATGGCCGAAGCTGTTATGGGACATGGTGTACGATCCGTGAATCCGCGGATGAGAAGGCTTCGGAACGCCCTTCGCGGCCTTTTGCAGGGGTTAAGCCATCGCCCGCATGCCGGTCAAACCGTCCGGCGTCACGCGCTGAAACGAAACGTCATCATTCGCTGCCGAGAAAAGTCATAATCGGTAGCGCAAATCCCCGGACTGCGACGAACCCACGCGGCCGTCGCAGCGAACGTCTTCCGTCTCTCGCCATGCCGGGAGGGACGGAAACCGAGCTCTCCGGGCCTGCCGCCGGAGAACGCAGACATGAGGGTCACGCCATGACACGTCGGATCATCGCCTTCTTCGCCTCCTCCTTCCTCACCGTCGCGTTGACCATTCCCGCCATGGCGCGGGAGAGCGACGGGGTCATCGAGGACATCGACATGGAGCATGCCACCATTCGGCTGTCGGACGGCGAGATCTACGAGGTTCCGTCGGACTTCGACTTCGGCGCCGTGGCGCCCGGCATGCAGGTCGTGGTGATCTACGACGACACGCGCGAGAACCGGTCGCTCAGGGCGATCTGACAACGCGCGGGACGGCTGCCCTTGCTCCGCCTGAAGGGCCGGCAGCCGTCCTGCCGCGGACCCCGTGGGGCTGGCGGGAACGCTTGAAGCGGTCTCGGCACGGGCCGACCGGCTCAGGCGGATGGTGGAGACAAGCGATCTCCGCGTGACGGTGCCGCGCGGGCGCGATTTCGGGAGGACATCCTTCCGGCGACGCTCAGCGCCATGCCCGGCAGCCCCGGTCGAGCAGGCCTTCCGCCTCGGCGGCGAAGCGGATCCTGGGATTCGACTGGGTGGCCAGGATCCAGAAGCCCGGCCCGGCGCTCCTTGACCACGCGCCGACGACGGCGATCGTCATCTCGTCCATATGCCGTTCGGCCCCGGGAACCCCGTGCGCGACGAGCTGGAGGGGATTGTGGCCGGCGAGGCTGTCTGCCTTGATGCGCTCCACCCAGTAGGGCGGAGCCTTGCGCGCGAACCATATCTGCCGAAAGCGCCCGGTGCCGATCCGGGCGGCGGCCTTCGCGAGGGCTGCGGCGACCACCGGTTTGACGCAGGCGATATGAATGTGAAGCTGATCCTGGGTGCGCGACTGCGGCGAGTTGATCGCCAGCGCCATGCGGATCCAGCCATCGCGGCCTGAAGGGGCTCCTGTCGCCTCGCCGCGTTCCTGCCAGGCCATCGCGAAGAAATTCGGAGCGTTCGGTGCAAGAAGGCGAGGGTCCTCGATGCCCGGGATGGCGGCGATGGGAGACAGGATCGTGCGTCGCAGGCCGAACGGCTCGCGCAGCACGACATAGCCCCCGTCCGGCGAGCGGACGACCTTCAGACAGGGCGCCGGCAACGACGTCACCGCGGAATCGGCGGAGCAGGCATCGACGACCAGTCGCAGCGCCGTGCCCGACAGGTTCGCAGCGTCGACCGTGGCGCAGGAGACGATCAGTGCCAAAGCGACGAGGAGGAGCGGTCGCGGCCTCGCCATCCTCCCGAATCCCCGCCGCCGGCTCAGCGCCATTCGATCTGGCCGCGCTCCGCCACCAGGACGCGATCCTGCGGGATCCCGATATAGGCGGCCTCGTCCTCGGCGAGGCCTGCGAAGGTCGCGAGGAAAATGCGGGAAATGCCACCATGCGCGGTGACGATGGTCGGGCCGGTCAGGCCCTCGAAGACCGGGCGGGCGCGGGCCGCCAGCATGGCGTAGGATTCCGCCCGCTCGCCGGGCGGCCTGAAATGCCATTTGTCGGCGTCGCGCGCGGCGAGCCCGGCCGCGTCCCAGGCCCGGATCTCGCGCGTCGTCTGGCCCTGCCAGTCGCCGAAGTTCAGCTCGATGAGGCGCCCATCCGTGGCGAAGTCGTCGGGGGGAAGACCGAGCTCCTTGCGGATGATCCGCATCGTCTCGCTGGCGCGGGCCATCGGGCTCGACAGGAAGCGGAAGTCCTTCGCCCGCTCGCCGAGGACGTTCTTGAGATACCGGCCGTTCCGCCTGGCCTGATGCCGGCCGAGCGTGTTCAGCGGGACGTCTTCCTGGCCCTGCAGCCGCCCGTCGGCGTTCCAGGTCGTCTGACCGTGCCGGCAGAGGTAGAGAAGCGGCAGGGCCGCGGCTGGCGTCGCGCTCATCGCGGTTCTACCTCGAGAGCCGCTTACGGCAGGTCCTTGACGACAGAGATGTCCGGCGCGTCCACCGCCTTCATGCCGACGGTGTGATAGCCGGAATCGACGTGATGCACCTCGCCGGTGACGGCGCGGGACATGTCGGAGAGGAGATAGAGCGCCGACTGGCCGACCTCGTCGATGGTCACCGTGCGCTTCAGCGGCGAATTGTACTCGTTCCACTTGAGAATGTAGCGGAAGTCGCCGATGCCGGAGGCCGCCAGCGTCTTGATCGGGCCGGCGGAGATGGCGTTGACCCGGATCGCCTGCTTGCCGAGGTCGACCGCGAGATACTTCACCGACGCCTCGAGGGCGGCCTTCGCGACGCCCATCACGTTGTAGTGCGGCATCACCTTCTCGGCGCCGTAATAGGTCAGCGTGAGGATCGAGCCGCCGTTCGGCATCATCTTCTCGGCCCGGGCCGCGACCGCGGTGAGCGAGTAGACGGAGACGTCCATCGTCTTGCGGAAGTTGTCGCGGCTGGTCTCGACATAGCGGCCGGTCAGCTCGTCCTTGTCGGAGAAGGCGATGGCGTGCACCACGAAGTCGAGCCCGCCCCATCTCTCCTTGAGCCCGTCGAAGACCGCGTCGATCGTGGCTTCGTCGGTGACGTCGCAATGGCCGGCAAGGCTCGCGCCCAGCTCCTCGGCGAGCGGGGCGACCCGCTTCTTCAGCGCGTCGCCCTGGTAGGTCAGAGCGAGTTCGGCGCCCTGGTCGGCGAGAGCCTTGGCGATGCCCCAGGCGATCGAGCGGTTGTTGGCGACGCCCATGATCAGGCCGCGCTTGCCGTTCATCAGACCGGTCGATGGGGCCATGGGGCGAATCCTCCGGGATCGTTGCGAAAGCCTTGCCAGCGGAGCCGGGCCGGCATCGGTGTGCCTGGCAGAATGCGCAGGACCACGTGCCGTATCCCGATGCCCCACAAGCATCGATGCGATGGCCGGCGGGTCGCGCGTCCGGTCGGCGGAAGGCCGCCCCGCCGCGATGCGACGGCCGGAATCGTGTAAACCACTGGCGGCGGCGGGTATGGCATAGGGCCGCCGCCCCATCAAGCGCGGCCGATCAGGCAGCTGCGGCGGATGCGCGCGCCGGAGCGCGAGGATTAGGCCGCCGGCTCGCGTTCGGCCCTCTGGCGCATCAACGCCTCGAGCTCGCGATCGCCCTCCGGCAGCATGATCTGCGTCGAGACGAGGAGGTCGCCCCGGCCGCCCTCCTTCCGGGTGAGGCCCTTGCCGCGCAGGCGGAAGGTCTTGCCGGAATTGGTCCAGGCGGGAACGCTGAGGGCAATGCGCCCGTCCAGCGTCTCGACCTCGACCTTGCCGCCGATGACGGCGCTCTTCAGCGGCACCGGAAGGTTGAGGACGAGATTGCGGTCCTCGACCCGGAAGCGGGGATGCTTGGCGAAATGGATGGTGATCAGCGCGTCACCCGCCTTCCCGCCCGGCTGCGGCGACGGCTGGCCCTGGCCCTTCAGGCGGATCTGCTTGCCGTCCTCGACGCCCTCGGGCAGAGAAATGGCGAGACGCTTGCCGGAGGGAAAGGCCACCTCGACCTTCTCGCCGGAGACGACGTCCTCGAGCTCGATCGTCAGGTTGGCGGTGATGTCGGCGCCCTTCACGGAACCCTCCCGAGCGCCGCCGAAGCCGGCCCGGCCGGCCGACTTCTGCGCCCCGCCGGACGCCGCGCCGCGGCCGCCGAAGGCCTGGTCGAAGAAGTCGGAAAAGATGCTTTCGGCATCGAAGTCCTGCGCCCGCGTCGAGGAACGGTATTCGAACCCGCCGGGCTGCGCGCCCGCCCGCCCGCCGAACGGGCCACGCGCGCCCGCGCCGGCACCGAACGGGCTGCCGCCGGAGAAGCCCTGGAACTTCGGCTTGCCTTCGGCGTCGATCTCGCCGCGATCGAACTGGCCGCGCTTGTCCTTGTCTCCGAGGATCTCATAGGCCTGATTCGCCTCGTTGAAGCGCGCGGACGCGCCCGGGTCCTTGGAATTGGCGTCCGGGTGGTACTTCTTCGCGAGCTTGCGAAAGGCCGACTTGATCTCCTTGTCGCTCGCCGTTTTCGATACGCCGAGGACGGAGTAGGGATCGCGCATGGGATCGAAAGTCCTCCAAAGGGCATGAGCCAAAGGGCATGAGAAAGGGGCGAAGCTGCGACCGCCGCGCTTCGCGTTGCCCCCTATATGGATGGGAAACAAGCGTAATTGAAGACCGGGGCGCGCCTCTTTGCGCCGGTCAGGACGTGCGGCGCGCGAAGTCGACCAGCACCCACTGCCCCGGTCCGGCGGTGCAGGCTTCGCCGTCGTAGAGGTTGACGCCGTCGAAGCGCTGGCGGGAGGTTTCGAAGCGCCGGCAGATCCGCGTGCCGCTGCGCTCCTCGGCGAGCTTGGCGATGACGCCGCTGGCGCCGGTCTCCGGATTGGACCAGGGATAGCGGCCGTCGCCCTTTTCGAGGTCGGCGGCAGAGACGGCGTTGCGGATGATACGCTCGTCGGAAAGCTGGTCCTCCGGCACCGGAGCCGGCTTCACCGAGCCGGTGATCATCGTGTCGTCGACCATGTCGGAAAGGCCCGGTCCCGAAACGACGCAGCCGGCCAGCGGAGCCAGGCAGATTGCCGCAGCGAGGATTTTGAACCTTTGCATCGATCTCATATGACTGTGGCCGCGCCGAATCAGGAGCGCGACGGACAAGAGATGAGCGCATCATGAGCAAGGATCAGTTAACGCTCGGTGAAACCCGGGTCGGCGAAGACCCGATCGCATTGTTCGGCACCTGGCTCAAGGCTGCCGAGGAAAGCGAGCCGAACGATCCGACGGCGCTGGCGCTCGCCACGGCGGACGAGAACGGCCTGCCGGACGTGCGCATGGTGCTTCTGAAAGCGTTCGACGCTCGGGGCTTCGTCTTCTACACCAACTTCGACAGTGCCAAGGGCCGGCAGATCCGCGAAAATCCGCAGGCGGCCATGTGCTTCCACTGGAAGTCCCGCCGCCGGCAGGTGCGCGTGCGCGGGGCGCTCGACACCGTCACGGACGCGGAGGCCGACGCCTATTTCGACAGCCGGGCGCGCCAGAGCCGGATCGGCGCCTGGGCGTCGGATCAGTCCCGGCTGCTGTCCAGCCGCGCCCTCCTGGAGCAGCGCGTCGCCGAATATGCCGAGCGCTACGGCGACGGCGAGATCCCGCGCCCGCCCTACTGGTCGGGTTTCCGGCTGACTCCGGTGCAGATCGAGTTCTGGCAGGACGGCGCCTTCCGCCTGCACGACCGGATCGTCTTCCGCCGGCCGGACCCCGAGACGGACTGGTCGATCGAGCGGCTCTACCCCTGAGCAGCGAGGCCTCGCGCCCGTCCGGCTTCGGTCGCTATCAGGCGCGGGAGCGGGCGTGAGAGGATGATGCGAGCGGCACAGGCCGGCGGGCGCCGGCCGCCGCCCTCAGAGCGTCGCCGCGGTGCGGGCGGCCTGGTCGTAGTGGCCGGAGAGGACGCGCAGGAGATGGGCGATCTTCGACATCGCCTCCGGCGAGATGCCGGTCTCTCCGGCGCCGGCGACGAGGATCTTCTCGCGCAGTTCGCGGTAGCGCCGGCAGGCGGTCTCGCCCGCGCGGGTGATCGAGACCAGCCGCTCCTTGCCCGCCTTCTCCCGCGTCACCAGCCCCTTCGCCTCGAGCTTCTTGATGGCATAGGTCGCAAGATGCGTGTCCTCGATGCCGAGGACGAGGCAGATGTCGGCGAGGCGCTTGGCCTTGCCGCGATGGGTGACGGTGTGGAGGACGAGGATCTCCGTCGCCGTCAGCCCGGGCTGGCCGGCAGCCGTCATGCAGCGCTCCATCCACCGCTCGAAGGCGTGGCCGGCAAGGATCATGCCGAACTCCACCTCCGACAGCGCCGGCATGGCCCCGTCGGCGAGATGGGCGGAGGAGACGATCGGGCCGAAGGGTTCGGCCGGGGCGTCGTCGCGGTCGTTCGCAGCCATCTTCAGCCTCCCGCGAACATGGTGCGCGGCAGGAACAGCGCGAGGTCGGGGAAGAGTGCGAGGAGGACCACCATCAGCGCCAGCAGCAGGAAGAACGGCGCCGTCGCCGCGGCGATCCTGAAGATGTTCTGCCCGGTGAGGCCCTGGATGACGAAGAGGTTGAAGCCGACCGGCGGCGTGATCTGCGCCATTTCGACGACGATGACGAGATAGATGCCGAACCAGACGAGGTCGAAGCCGGCCTGCTGAACCAGCGGCATAATCACCGACGTCGTCAGCACCACCATCGATATGCCGTCGAGGAAGCAGCCGAGCACCATGAAGAAGATGGTGAGGGCGAAGAGCAGCGCATACGGCGAAAGGCCGAGCGAGCCGATCCAGCTTGCCAGCTCCCGCGGCAGTCCGGTGAAGCCCATGGCGGTGGTGACGAGGGCGGCGCCTGCGAGGATGAAGGCGATCATCGCCGAGACGCGGGTCGCCGCGAGCAGGCCCTCGGTGAACTCCTTCCAGGACAGCGCCCCTTGCGCCCGCGCGATGACGAGGGCGATGACGACGCCGATCACCGCCGCCTCGGTGGGTGAGGCGATGCCGCCATAGATCGAGCCGATGACGCCGGCAATCAGAAGCACGGCCGGCGCGATGCGCTTCACCGCGGTGAGCTTGCTCTCTTTGGCGAGGACGTCGGCATTGTCCGGCATCAGCGAGGGCTTCAGCGTCGCGGCGATCGCGACATAGCCCATGAAGAGCAGCGCCAGCACGAGGCCCGGCAGGATGCCGGCAATGAACAGCCGCGCGATCGATTCCTCCACCGCCGCGCCGTAGACGATCAGGATGATCGAGGGCGGGATGAGGAGCCCCAGCGTGCCGGAGCCGGCGAGGGAGCCCATGGCGAGGCGCTCGTCGTAGCCGCGCGCCTTCAGCTCGGGCAGCGAGATCTTGCCGATCGTCTGCGTCGTCGCGGCGGAGGAGCCGGAGATCGCCGCGAAAATCGCGCAGCCGACGATGTTGACGTGGACGAGCCGGCCGGGGAGCTTGCGCATCAGCGGCGCGAGGCCGGCGAAGAGGTCGTCCGACAGCTTCGACCGGAACAGGATCTCGCCCATCCAGATGAACATCGGCAGGGCCGTCAGGTCCCAGGAGGTCGAGGCCGACCAGAAGGAAGTCGCGAGGATCTGCGCGTCCGGCAGGGCGGGGCGCGACAGAAGCGCGGCGAGCGCGGTCAGCGTCAGCGCGACGGCCACCCAGAGCCCGGAGGCGAGCGCGCCGAACAGGACGACGACGACCAGCAGCGAGAGTTCGAAGACGCTCATCAGACGCTGGCTCCGCCGCCGGTGATGCGGTCGTTCCCGGTGAAGGCGAGGACGCCCTCGTCGACGAGGGCGACGGTGAGGATCAGGAGGCCGAGCGCCAGAACCGCCTGGGGCAGCGCCAGCGGCACCGCGACCATGCCGTAGGACAGGTCGTTGTAGCTGAGGCTCTTCAGCGCCAGCGCGGCCATCGCGTAGGTGGCAAAGCCGGAGACGCCGGCGCCGAGCAGGGCGACGATCCCGTCGACGACGCGCCGCACCCCGTCAGGCAGCCGCGTGGTCAAAAGGTCGACGCGGATGTGGACATTCTTCGCCAGCGTATCGGCGAGCGCCAGGAAGGTCGCGGCGCCCAGCAGGAAGCCGGAGATCTCGGCGAGCGAGGGCACGATGAACCGCGTCGGCGGCAGGCCGAGCTTGACCAGGGCAAAATCGAGCAGCCGAGCGGCGATCTGCACGGCCACCATCACGAGAATGGCGACGAGACAGAGCGCCGCGAGGCCCGCAGCGGCTCGGTAGAGCATGTCGAGAGCGCGTCGCATGGCGGGCGGAGCCTTTGGGGTTTGGGGGTTGGGCCGCTTTCGCGGCGTGTCGAGGGCAAAGTGCGAAGGTCCGCGCCCTTCGCGCCCCCCTCTGTCCTGCCGGACATCTCCCCCGCATGGGGGGAGATCGATTTTCGCGCAAACGCTTACACCGATCTGACTCGCCGTATCTGGCCTTCAGCCGGAGAATGAGGTGCCGTCCGCCGAAGCGGCCGATCTCCCCCCTTGTGGGGGAGATGCCGGCAGGCAGAGGGGGGCGCGCAGGCCTCCCTCCCGGCAGACACGTCCGCCCTTACTTCTTATACGCCTCGAGCAGCTTCTCGCCCTGCTCGCCGGCGGACTGCTTCCAGGCCTCGGTCATCTTCTCGCCGATCTTCTTGAACTCGGCCTTCAGCTTGTCGGACGGCTGGATCACCTGGATGCCGTTCTTCTTCAGAAGCTCGGTGGTGCGGCGCGTCTCTTCCTTGGAGGCGTCCCAGCCGCGCTTCTCGGCCGCGGCCGCGGCGTCGGTGATCACCTTCTGCGCGCTCGCGGGCAGGGCGTCGAAGGCCGACTGGTTGACGATCACCATGTTGCGCGGCAGCCAGGCGTTCAGCTCGTAATAGTCCTGGAGGAAGTCCCAGACCTTCGAGTCGACGCCGGTGGAGGGCGAGGTCATCATCACCTCGACGCGGCCGGTCGAGAAGGCGGTCGGGATGTCGGAGGCCTCGATCTGCGTCGGCACCATGCCGGCGTCGCTCGCCAGTTCCTCCGTCGACTTGTTGTAGGCGCGGAAGGTCTTGCCGGAGAGGTCGGAGATGTCGTTGATCTTCTGCTTGGTGTAGAGGCCCTGCGGCGGCCAGGGCACGGAGAAGAGAAGCTTCAGCCCCTCCTTCTTCAGCGCCTCTTCCATGAACGGCTTCTGCGCCTGGTAGAGCTTCCAGGCCTCGTCGTAGCTGGTCGCGAGGAAGGGCACGGAGTCGACCCCGAAGATCGGGCTCTGGTTCTCCAGCCGCGAGACCAGGAGTTCGCCGATCGGCACGATGCCGTCGCGCACCGAGCTCTCGATCTGCGCATGCGGGATCAGCGACTGGTTCGGATGCAGCGTAATCTTCACCGCGTCGCCAGCCTTGTCGTTCACGTCGGAGATGAACTCGGCGATGTTCTTCTCGTGGAAATTCCCTTCCGGATAGGGCGTCGGGAAATCCCAGGCCGCCTGCGCGAAGGCGGCGCTCGGGAAGGCAAGGGCGGCGGCGAGGACGGCTGTCGGCAGATGCTTCATCGGGGTCTCCTGGGCTCCTGTCGTAACGGACCGGTGAAGACTTCCACGAAATTTGCGTGCCGTCAAATACGCTGATAATCTCCCGATAAATTATCGATGTTGGTGAAACTTCAGGCGGAGTGCCGAAAATGCGGGCAGCGGATGCGGGCAAGTGGGACTTCTGGATCGATCGCGGCGGCACGTTTACCGACGTCATCGGACGCGATCCTGCCGGCCAACTCCATCCGAAGAAGCTCCTGTCCGAGAACCCCGGCGTCTACGACGACGCGGCGCTCGAAGGCATCCGGCAGCTGGTCGGCGTTGAGACCGGCGCGCCGATCCCGCCGGAGCGCATCGGCACGGTGCGCATGGGCACGACCGTCGCGACCAATGCGCTGCTGGAGCGCAAGGGCGACCGCACGCTGCTCCTGATCACCCGCGGCTTCCGCGACGCGCTGAGGATCGCCTACCAGGCGCGGCCGGACATCTTCGCCAAGGAGATCATCCTGCCGGAACAGCTCTACGAACGGGTGGAGGAGGTGCCGGAGCGGGTGCTCGCAGACGGCACGGTCGAGCTTGCGCTGGACGCGGACGCGACGCGGGCGGCGCTCGATCGCGCCAAGGCGGACGGCATCGATGCCGTCGCGATCGTCTTCATGCATGCCTGGCACTATCCGGAGCACGAGGCGAAGGCGCGGGCGCTGGCGGAAGCCGCGGGCTTCTCGCAGATCTCGGTCAGCCACCAAGTCTCGCCGCTGGTCAAGCTCGTCGGGCGCGGCGACACGACGGTGGTCGACGCCTATCTGACGCCGATCCTGTCGCGCTACGTCTCCCGCGTCGCCTCGGCGCTCGGCGCCGACATGAGCGACGGCGCCGCGCCGTCGCTGCAGTTCATGATGTCGTCGGGCGGCCTCACCGCCGCCGAGATGTTCCAGGGCAAGGACGCGATCCTCTCCGGCCCCGCCGGCGGCGTCGTCGGCATGGCCGAGACGGCGCGGGCCGCCGGGTTCGACAAGGTCATCGGCTTCGACATGGGCGGCACGTCGACCGACGTCACCCACTATGCCGGCGCCTACGAGCGGGCGCTCGATTCGGAGGTCGCGGGCGTGCGGATCCGCGCGCCGATGCTGCGCATCCACACGGTCGCGGCCGGCGGCGGCTCGATCCTGCATCTCGACCAGGGCCGCTTCCAGGTCGGGCCGGATTCGGCCGGCGCCAATCCCGGCCCCGCCGCCTACGGCCGCGGCGGGCCGCTGACCGTCACCGACGCCAACGTCATGGTCGGCAAGCTGAAGCCGCATCTCTTCCCGGCGGTTTTCGGCCCGAACCAGGACCGGCCGCTGGACGCCGACGTGGTGCGGGAGAAATTCGCCGCGCTCGCCGAGCAGATCGGCGACGGCCGCACGCCGGAACAGGTGGCGGAGGGTTTCCTCACCATCGCCGTCGAGAACATGGCGAATGCGGTGAAGAAGATCTCCGTCCAGCGCGGCTACGACGTCTCGCGCTATCTCCTCAACTCCTTCGGCGGCGCCGGCGGCCAGCACGCCTGCCTCGTCGCCGACGCGCTGTCGATGGAGACGGTGCTGGTCCATCCAATGTCCGGCCTGCTTTCGGCCTACGGCATCGGCCTGTCCTCGCTCTTCGCCTCGCGCAGCCAGGCGCTGGTCGCGCCGCTGGAGGAGGGGGCGAAGGCCGAGATCGGGGCGCTCGCAGCCGAGCTCTCGGACGCCGTGACGGCCGAGCTGACGAAGCAGGGGCTCGCCGCGGAGGCGATCGACCACACGGTCCTCCTGCAGCTTCGCTACGACGGCACCGACACGACGCTGCCGGTCGCCTATAAGGGCGACCTCGCCGCAGCCAGAACGAACTTCGAGGCGGCGCACAAGGCGCAGTTCGGCTTCGTCTACGACAACAGGCCGATCGTCGTGGAGAACGTCTCCGTGGAGGCGGCGGAGCGGCGCGCGGCGGAAGACGGCTCCGCGGCGGCGACAGCCGAGCCTTACGAACCCGAGGCCGGAGCGACCGAAACGATCTTCACCTCGGGCGAGAGCCGCGCGGCGCGCGTCTTCCGCCGCGAGGCGCTGCGGCCGGGGGCGCGGATCAAGGGACCGGCGCTGGTCGTCGAGCCGAACCAGACGATCGTCGTCGAGCCCGGCTGGACGGCCGAGCTGACGGCGCGCGACGACGTCCTCCTGACGCGCACCGAGAGGAAGCCGCGCCACGCCGCGCTCGGCACGGCGAAGGCTACCGAAGGCGGCGGAACCGATGCCGGCGCCGATCCGGTGCTGCTCGAAGTGTTCAACAACCTCTTCATGTCGATCGCCGAGCAGATGGGCGTGACGCTGCAGAACACCGCCTCCTCGGTGAACATCAAGGAGCGGCTCGATTTCTCCTGCGCCGTCTTCGACCACACCGGCGCGCTCGTCGCCAACGCGCCGCACATGCCGGTGCATCTCGGCTCGATGGACCGGTCCGTCGAGACGGTGATCGCGCTGAACGAGGGCAGGATCCGCCCCGGCGACGTCTTCGCGCTCAACGCTCCCTACAATGGCGGCACGCATCTGCCTGACATCACCGTTGTGACGCCCGTCTTCGACGATCAGAAGCAGAATATTCTCTTCTACGTCGCCTCGCGCGGCCACCATGCCGATGTCGGCGGCATCGCGCCGGGCTCGATGACCCCGCGCGCGACCAAGGTCGACGAGGAAGGCGTCCTCATCGACAACCTGCAGCTGGTGAAGGGCGGGGTCTTCCAGGAGGAGGAGCTGCGGCGGGTGCTGACCGACCATCCCTATCCCGCCCGCAATCCGCAGCAGAACATCGCCGACCTGAAGGCCCAGATCGCGGCGAACGAGAAGGGCGTCGCCGAACTGAAGAAGATGGTCGGCACCTTCGGCCTCGGGACGGTCGAAGCCTACATGGCCTATGTCCAGGACAATGCGGCCGAGGCCGTGCGCCAGCTGATCGACGGCCTTTCCGACTGCGCCTACGAATACCCGACCGACTCCGGCCAGGTGATCAAGGTCACGGTCACGGTCGACAAGGCGGCGCGCGAGGCGACGGTGGACTTCACCGGCACGTCGGACTCCATGGCGAACAACTTCAACGCCCCCGAGCCGGTCACCCGTGCGGCGGTGCTCTACGCCTTCCGCGTCATGGTGGAGAAGCCGATCCCGATGAATGCCGGCTGCCTGCGGCCGGTAAAGATCGTCGTGCCGGAGGGCTCGATGCTGAAGCCGCGCTATCCCGCCGCCGTCGTCGCCGGCAATGTCGAGACCTCGCAGCATGTCACCAACGCGCTGTTCGGGGCGTTCGGCGCGCTGTCGAACTCGGAGGGGACGATGAACAATCTCACCTTCGGCGACGACCGCTACCAGTATTACGAGACGATCTGCTCGGGCTCGCCGGCCGGCCGGATGAACGACGGCCGCAGCTTCGCCGGAACCGCCGGCGTCCACGTCCACATGACGAACTCGCGCCTCACCGATCCCGAGATCCTGGAGATGCGCTATCCCGTGGTGCTGGAGGACTTCCACATCCGCGTGGGCTCGGGCGGGGCCGGCGCGAAGCGCGGCGGCGACGGGACGAAGCGCACCATCCGCTTCCTGAAGGAAATGGACTGCGCGATCCTCTCCTCGCACCGCACGCTGCCGCCGAAGGGCATCGACGGCGGCGCCGACGGCGAGATGGGCGCCACCGAGGTGCGGCGGCTGGACGGCACGCTGGAGCGGCTGGCGGGCTGCGACCAGACCGTGCTCAAGGCCGGCGAAGCGGTGATCGTCACGACACCGACGCCGGGCGGCTACGGCCGGGCCTGACGGCGGGCGCCGTCACTTGGCGGGGCGGAGCGGCGGTCGGCCGCTCCGCCCCTTGCGGTGGGGCGGATCGTGCGGGGATCGCTGGCGCGCCTGCCCCGCTCCGGGGCGCCGGGTCTGGCGGGGGGCCGAATCCCTCTCGGAATCGCACGCGTCAGGTCCCGTTTCGTAAGTACGGCTTCCGATTGCTGAAATGTCGCATTTGATAATCTTCGTTTAAGCCGCTGCTGCTTCAATAGGCAGGTCGATTATCAAATGGATCTGCCAGCATGCGTCTCACCATTCCCCGCAAACTCGGCCTGCTGATCGCGCTGTCGGCGGCAGTCTGCCTCGTCCTGACGGCCGTGCAGCTCTACACGACGAAGAACCTGATCACCCAGGAGCGCGAGCGCCTTCTGGTGTCGCAGGTCCAGTCCGCGGTCTCGATCGCCAATGCCTTCCGCCAGCAGGTCGCGGACGGGGTGATGAGCGAGGCGGAGGCGCAGAAGCGGGTCGGAGCGGTCCTCCAGTCGGTGCGCTACGGCAAGGACGACTATTTCTTCGTCACCGACATGTCGGGCACGATGCTGTACCATCCGACCGCCAAGCTGATCGGCAAGAACCTGTGGGACATGAAGGACCCGGACGGCTACCCGCTGTTTCAGCATCTGATCCGGGCGGCCAAGGCGGGTGGCGGCTTCACGCCCTATCTGTGGCCGCGCAAGGCCGACACGCCGCCGGTCGACAAGCTGAGCTATTCCATGGAAGTGCCCGGCTGGAACTGGATGATCGGCACCGGCGTCTACATGGACGACCTGCAGCAGATCTTCTTCACCGCGGCGATGAAGTCGCTCGGCTGGCTCGCGCTCATGCTCGTCGGCCTCGGCCTGGCCGCCTGGCCGCTGGCCCGTTCGATCTCGCGTCCGATCAACCAGATGACCGGGGCGATGCGCCGGCTCGCGTCGGGCGACACATCGATTGCCCTGCCTGCCTCGGATCGCGGCGACGAGATCGGCGAGATGGCGGCGACGGTCGAGACCTTCCGCCAGGCGACCATCGAGCGCGACCGCCTGGAAGGCGAGACCAGGGCGCATCAGGCGCAGAAGGAAGCCGAGATCGTCGAGAACGAGAAGGCGTCGCAGGGCTATGTCCGGGCGCACGAGTTCTTCATGAGCCAGGTCACCGACGGCTTCCGGAAGCTGGCGGGCGGCGATCTGACGATCCGGCTCGATAAGCCGTTCACCCAGGACTACGAGGGCGTGCGCGCGCTGTTCAACGAGAGCGTGGCGGCGCTGGAAGAGGCCGTGGGGCAGGTGGCCGGAACGATCGGCTCGATCCGCACCGGCCTCTCCGAGATCACCACCGCCTCCAACGACCTCGCCCAGCGCACCGAGCAGCAGGCGGCGAGCCTCGAAGAGACCGTGGCGGCGCTCGGCGAGGTGACGGGAGCCGTCAACCGGACGGCGGACGGCGCCGGCAATGCCCAGAAGGTCGCGAGTTCCGCGCGGCTGAAGGCCGAGAAGGGCGGCGCGATCGTTCAGAAGGCGGTCGACGCGATGAGCCAGATCGAGGCCTCGTCGCAGCAGATCAGCCAGATCATCGGCGTCATCGACGAGATAGCCTTCCAGACCAACCTCCTCGCGCTGAACGCCGGCGTCGAGGCGGCGCGCGCCGGCGAAGCCGGCAAGGGCTTCGCCGTGGTGGCGCAGGAAGTGCGGGCGCTCGCCCAGCGTTCGGCGGAAGCGGCCAAGGAGATCAAGGGGCTGATCCAGGCGTCCGGCGAGCAGGTCGTCGCAGGCGTCGAGCTGGTGACGGCCTCCGGCCAGTCGCTGGAGGAGATCGTCGCGGAGGTCTCCTCGATGACCGAGGTGATCGCGACGATCGCCGCCTCGGCGCGCGAGCAGGCGGTGAGCCTGCGGGAGGTGTCGACCGCCGCCGACCAGATGGATCAGGTCACGCAGCAGAACGCGGCGATGGTCGAAGAGGCGACGGCTGCGGCGCAGACGCTGGCGGCCGAGACCAGCGATCTGGCCGCCGCGATGGGCCGCTTCAAGATCACGAGTGCAACCGGCGCGGCGAAGATCCCGCAGCCAGCCCAAGCGTCCCCGGCCGCGGCTCATCGCTCCCCCGCACCCCGCGCCGTGCCGCAGCTGCGCGCCGCGGGATCCGGCGGCGCCGCCCGCAAGCCCGCCGCCGCAACAGCCGAGGAAAGCTGGGAGGAGTTCTGAGGCCTCGTCCCGTCATCCTGCCGGAGGTTCGCGAGCGTTCCTCCGCTCCCAGCGACGGCGGCTTCGGATGACCCGGGGCCGCCGTTTCCGTTTGGGCGGCGGAAGGCGCGGCGGGTGAGCCTGCCCGCACTCGTCAGCCTGAGCGCCCGAGGGTGCCAGCCGCCGCCGTAAGGGGCGCAAGAATTGCTGCGGTGCACTTACATTCTCACGAACTATTAGGAATTGCGAGCAAATGTGCGGCGGGCGGAACCCCGCGTCTTCCGATTCTCGCGTTCCTTTTTGCACCGCACCAAGGTTCCTCACGTGTCCCTGACCAATCTGAAAATCTCCCGCAAGCTCGCGGCCACCTTCGCCGTGATGATCCTGGTCGTCCTCGCGATGGGCGGCGTGGTCTATTCGCATCTCGCGAGCATCGGCACCGCCAACGGCGACATGCGCTACCACTCGAGCGTCATGAGTTCGACGACGGACATCCGCATGGCGGTCTCGCGCATGGAAGCCGCGATGCGCGCCTTCATGCTGACCAAGAACGACCGTTACACCAAGGCCATCGAGGTGCGCCAAACCTCGATCAACAAGGAACTGAGCAACCTGCGGGCCGTCGCACCCGATCAGGCGGCCAAGATCGATCAGATCGCCGAAACCATCGCCAACTGGCGCAAGGTGGTGGTGGATCCCATCATCGCCGGCGTCCGCAGCCCCTACGGCTTCAGCCGTGCTCTGACCCTGTTCCAGAGCGCGGATGCGGACAAGGCCATCGGCGCCGCGGAAGACGCGATCGACGCAGTCCGCCTCGCCGAGACGCAGGCCGTGCTCGCCGGCTCGGATCGGCAGATGGAGGCCACGCAGACGGCGACGCTCGCGCTCGTTGCCGGTATCGCGGTGCTGATCCTGCTGACGGGCGGGCTCGGCTGGCTGCTGGCCCGGGCGATCGCCCGGCCGATCGACCGGATGACCGCTGCGATGCGGCGCCTCGCCTCGGGCGACAAGGCGGTCACCGTTCCCGGTATCGGCCGCGGCGACGAGATCGGCGAGATGGCCGGCGCGGTGCAGGTGTTCAAGGAGCAGGCGATCGAGCGCGACCGCCTCGCCGAAGAGGCCGAGGCGGCGCGGATTTCGCAGGACCAGGCCAAGCAGCGTCAGGCGGCGCTGGACAATGCCAAGGCCGAGGACCTCCGGGCCTTCGTCGGCATGGTCGAGGTGGGCTTCGACCGGCTGTCGGCCGGCGACCTCACCGTGCGCATGGCCGGCCA
>NZ_JBFTEH010000011.1:0-177574 GCF_041027365.1 Jiella sp. M17.18
AATCCGGAAAGGATACCGGTCCAGCAGAGCCGCAGACTTACCGCCGCCCACGCTTCTCTTTCTTCTCTCATATCACAATGTCAAATAACACGCCGACATCAGTCGGCGGTGGGCCAATCACGACTTCCGTCGAAACCACCCTTTTGAAGACCTTGCCGTTGCCGGCGAACTCTTCTGAAACTCAGCGGCTGGGCCAACTCCGGAGCGAGCTGTTTGGCTCGCCGGCGGCGCCCTCGCCGTCGATGAGTGGCTTATAGGCCCTGCCCGCTTTCCAAGTCAACAGCCTTTTTTCGAAAAAGTGCAGTGCAGCGATTTTTTCCGGAATCGGCCTAACCCCTTGAGATCGTTCCTTCCCTCGCGTCATCCGCCCGTCATCCCGGATGAGCGCACTGAATCCGCTGGCCTTTTCGCGCGCTCCCCCGGCGGACGGTTTCCCGGGCGCCGGAAGCGGGAGGCCTGCAGCAGGCGGGCGCGGGTCAGGCCGTGCCCGTCACGGCGAAGTCGTAGACCAGCTTGGCGTTGAGGATGACGATGAGGACGGCGATCGCCCCCGCCAGGACCAGCATCCAGCTGGAGGCGCGATAGGCGCCCATCTTCCGCCGCTCCGCCGAGAACTGGACGAGCGGCACGACCGCGAAGGGCAGCTGCAGCGACAGGACCACCTGGCTCAGCACCAGGAGTTCGCCCGCGCCCTTCGACCCGTAGAGGATGATCCCGGCGGCGGCCGGCACGATCGCGATGCCCCGCGTGACCAGCCGGCGCGCCACCAGCGGTATGCGCATGCGCAGGAAGCCCTGCATGACGATCTGTCCGGCCATGGTCGCGGTGATGGTGGAGGAGAGGCCGGAGGCGAGCAGCGCGATCGCGAACAGGACCGGCGCGATCGCCGCGCCGAGCAGCGGCTGCAGGAGGCCGTGCGCCTGGCTGATATCCGTGATCGGGCCGGCGCCGCGGTCATGGAAGGCGGCGGCCGCGAGAATCAGGATCGCGCCGTTCACCAGGAAGGCGAAGGAGAGCGCGATGGTCGAATCGAGCGTCGCGAAGCGGATCGCCGTCCGCCGCCCGGCCTCGTCCTCGCGATAGGCGCGGGTCTGCAGGATCCCGGTGTGGAGGTAGAGGTTGTGCGGCATCACCGTCGCCCCGAGGATGCCGAGCGCGAGATAGAGCATCCGGCTGTCGGTGACGATCTCCGGCGTCGGCAGGAGCCCGTCGAAGATCGCGGCGATCGCCGGCTGCGCCAGGACGAGCTCGCCGACGAAGCAGATCGCGATGACCAGGATCATCGCGGTGACGAAGGCCTCGATCCAGCGGAAGCCCCGCCCTTGCAGGAAGAGGATCAGGAAGACGTCGAGCGCGGTGACGAGGACGCCCCAGACCAGCGGCAGGCCGAACAGGAGCTGAAGACCGACGGCGGTGCCGATGACCTCGGCGAGGTCGGTGGCGATGATGGCGATTTCGGCGAGCAGCCACAGGCCGAGGGAGACCGGCTTCGGATAGGCGTCCCGGCAGGCCTGGGCGAGATCGCGGCCGGTGGCGATGGCGAGCCGCGCGCAGAGTGCCTGCAGGAGGATGGCCATCAGCGAGGACAGGAGGACGGCGGTGAGCAGCGTATAGCCGAACTCCGATCCGCCGGCGAGCGAGGTCGCCCAGTTGCCGGGGTCCATGTAGCCGACGGCGACGAGGAAGCCGGGACCGAGGAAGGCGGCGAACCGCTTGAGGACGCTGCCGGATCCGACCGCCACCGACCGGTGGGATTCGCCAAGCGAGGCTTCGCCGGCTTCCGAGCGGAAGCCGAGGCCCGATCCGGTTCCGTAGCTGTCGTTCTTCACCCGCACTCCCGGCGCATGTTTCTCGTCGTAAGCGATACAAGCGGCCGGGCGGATGGTTCCCCCTGCCCCTGCAGCCGCGCGCGAGGCCGGCGTGCGGATGCCTGGGCGGCGACGGACCTCTCGTCGGTCCGGCGCCGCCCGGATCGTCCGCTCAGACGAGCTTGGCGTCGAGCGTCACGGTGATCGCGCCGAGCGCCTTGGAGACCGGGCAGCCGGCCTTGGCCTTGTTCGCCAGGTCGTCGAACGTCTGCGGATCGACGCCCGGGACCTTGGCCTCCAGCGTGATGGCGCTCCCCTTGATCTCGAAGCCCTCGGAGACCTGCTCGACATTCACCGCCGCGGTCGCCTTCAGCTCCGTGGCGGGCGTGCCGTTCTCGGCGAGGAAATGCGAGAGCTGCATGGCGAAGCAGCCGGCATGGGCGGCGGCCAGCAGCTCTTCCGGGTTGGTGCCCGACTTGCCGCTTTCGTCCTGGAAGCGCGCCTTGAAGGAATAGCCCTGGTCCTTTAACGCGCCGGACTGGGTGGTGATCGCGCCGGTGCCGTCGGCGAGGGCGCCCTTCCAGATGGCGGTGGCATGCCGTTTCATGAAAATCTCCGTCGGTTCGCGTTGGACGGACCGGACCGCGCCCGCCGTTCCCGGCGGCCGGTCCGGACCTTCGCCATCGCATCTAAGGCGGCAGAGCCATTTCCGAAGGATCTGCGTCGAAACCGCCCGTTCACCCGGCCTTGCGAGAATTCCCGTTCACCGGCAGGAACATGCGCGCACCACCGCTTCCTGCGGGACGCCGGTCGCGGCGCGCTTGACGGAGAGTTGAATGACTGAGGCCCTGCTCGTTCACGCCGACCGCGCCGTGCTCGACGAGAAGACCGCCTGGCTCGCGGCGCTGTCGAACGAGCGCGGCGCCAGCGACCATACGATCTCCGCCTATGAGCGCGACCTGCGGCAGTTCCTGACCTTCCTCACCGGCTATCACGGCCGCCCCGCCGCGCTCGCCGATCTCGCCGACGTCAAGGCGGCGGAGCTGCGCGCCTTCCTCGCCGCGCGGCGCCGCGACGGCGTCGGCGCGAAATCGCTCGGCCGCGGGCTTGCCGGCGTGCGCTCCTTCCTGCGCCATCTCGAGCGCAAGGGCCTCGCCTCCTCCGCCGGCGCGCGGGCGATGCGCGCGCCCAAGCAGCCGAAGTCGCTGCCGCGGCCGCTCAGCGTCGACGATGCCGTCGAGGTCGCGGAAGAGGCCGGCAGCTTTGCGGTGGAGCCGTGGATCGCGGCGCGCGACGTGGCGGTGCTGACGCTGCTCTACGGCTGCGGCCTGCGCATCTCCGAGGCGCTGTCCCTGCCCGGCGATGCGCTGACCGATCCGCAGCAGCGGGCGATGCCGATCCTCGGCAAGGGCGGCAAGACGCGCATCGTGCCGCTGCTTCCCGCCGTGCTTGAGGCGGTGGCGGACTATCGCCGGCTGTGCCCCTACGCGCTGGCGGCGGACGAGCCGCTGTTTCGCGGCGCCCGCGGCGGACCGCTGAAGGCGCAGATCGTCCAGCGGAACATGGCCCGCCTGCGCGGCGCGCTCGGCCTGCCCGAATCGGCGACGCCGCACGCGCTGCGCCACTCCTTTGCGACGCATCTCCTGTCGGCGGGCGGGGATCTCCGGACGATCCAGGACCTGCTCGGCCATGCCAGCCTGTCGACGACGCAGAACTACACCGCCGTCGATTCCGCCCGGCTGATGTCGGTCTACCAGTCGGCGCATCCGCGCGCGCGGCGGCGGGGCCGCAGCGCTCCGTGAGTCGTCGCCGGTCCGCCACGGCGAAATGCGGGCCAGCCGGTCCGCGTTTCAGGCTTTGGTCGCTTTTCGTCCCTATCTCTCGAAGCGGACACGACAAGGGCACGCCCATGAGCGACATTTTCCACCGCTTCGGCCTCGATCAGCTCGGCAAGATCCTGTTCCGGCTCGGCCTTGCCGTTCCCGGGCTGATCCTTGCCTGCCTCCTCGTCGGCCTCGTCGCCGCACGCGCCGAGGACAAGCCCGCCGATGCCACCTGTCACGGAAAGAATCTCGTCGACGCGCTTCGCGCGGACGGCAAGCTCGCCGGCGTGGAAGCCAAGGCGAAGGCCGTGCCGAACGGCGCCGGCAAGCTCTTCCGCATCGAGAAGGACGGGCTTCCCCCGTCCTACATCTTCGGCACCATGCATCTCACCGATCCGCGCGTGCTCACCCTGTCCGGGCCGGCCGAAACCGCCTTCGACAAGGCGAAGACGCTGGTCATCGAGACGACGGACGTGCTCGACCAGAAGAAGGCGATGGCGGCCCTGCTGCTGCATCCGGAAATCCTGAACCTTCCGGACGGCAAGACCCTGTCGGATTATCTCGATGCCAAGGAGAAGGCGGCGGTCGAGGCGGCCCTGAAGAAGCGGGGGATCCCCTTCTCGACGATCCAGACGCTGCAGCCCTGGTTCACCTCGGCGTCCTTCATGCTGCCGGCCTGCGAAACCGAGCGCAAGCAATCCGGCGAGCCGGTGCTCGACGTCGAACTCGCCAAGCGCGCGAAGGCCGCCGGCAAGCCCGTCGAAGGGTTGGAGACGGCGGAGGAGCAGCTGTCCGCGCTCGCCGGGATCCCGCTGAAGACGCAGGCCGACAGCCTGGTGGCGACGCTTCAGGTCGAGAACCGCATGCCGGACATCCTGGAGACGATGATCTCGCTCTATCTGAAGGGCGACATCGCGATGATCATGCCGGCAATCGAGGCCGCAGTGCCGAATGGCGGTCTCATCGTCGGGACCACGGAAGGCGATGCCGCCTTCGAAGAACGGGTTGTCACCGACCGCAACGTCCGGATGGCCGAGCGCCTGCAGCCGATCCTTTCGAAGGGCGGCGCCTTCGTCGCCGTCGGCGCGCTGCATCTTCCGGGGGAGAAGGGCGTCGTCGCCTTGCTGCGCAAGGACGGCTGGACGGTCACGCGCGCGGACTGACGGCCGGGAGCGCACGGTGGGCGACGCCCCGGCCGCCACGGAGCTGCCTGCCCCGCAGCCCACGCAAACGTGACTCCTTCGCGACCTCGCCGTTGCTGTTCACCCTGCGGAAGGAGGGGTAGCATCGCTGCGTTCGACACACACCGCGGAGCGAATGCCATGAGAGCCATATTCGCAGTGACGACCCTCGGCCTTCTGATCTCCGGCACCGCCGGCGCGCTGGCCTGCGACTTCCAGCGTACGGCCGGGACCGAGGCGCCGATGACGCCGATCGAGACCGCCCAGACCACGCGGTCGGACCTGCCGTCGCTTCCGGCGACGGCCGCACCGGCCAAGGCCGAGACGGTGGTGAAGCAAGACAAGGGCTGATCCGGCCAGGCCCACGGGCAGATGCGACGATCCCCGGAGGAAGGCGGAGAGGTCCACGGCCTTCCGCAGCGAGATAGAACGAGGTCCTGCGCAGCCGGATAGCAAAAGAGCGCCCTCCCGAAGAGGAGGACGCTCCCTGCACGCGGATGCGCCGAGCGGGCCGTCCCGCGGCCCGGCAGGCGGCCGTCAGATATGGATCGGCTTGGCGAAGGCCGCGAAGGCCGCCTCGCGCACGGCCTCCGACAGGGTCGGATGGGCGTGGCTGGTGCGGGCGAGATCCTCCGAGGCGCCGCCGAACTCCATCAAGAGCGCGGCTTCGGCGATCATGTCGCCTGCGTCCGCGCCGAGGATGTGGCAGCCGAGCACCCGGTCGGTCTCGGCGTCCGCGAGCACCTTCACGAAGCCGTCGGTCTGGAGCATCGCCCGGGCACGCCCGTTGGCCATGAAGGGGAACTTGCCGACCTTGTAGGCAACGCCCGCCTTCTTCAGCTCCTCCTCGGTCCGGCCGACCGAGGCGACTTCCGGCGAGGTGTAGACCACCGAGGGGATCGCCTCGTAGTTCACGTGGCCGGCCTGGCCCGCGAGAATCTCGGCGAGTGCGACGCCTTCGTCCTCGGCCTTGTGGGCGAGCATCGCGCCCTTCACCACGTCGCCGATGGCATAGATGCCGTCGACATTCGTCTTGAAGTGGGCGTCTATCTCGACCCGGCCCCGATCGTCCAGCGCGACGCCGGCTTCCTTGAGGCCGAGGCCGTCGGTGTACGGCTTGCGGCCCGTGGCGACGAGCACGACGTCGGCGTCGAGGGTCTGCGCCTCGCCGCCCTTGGCCGGCTCGAAGGTGACGGAGGCGCCGCCGTCCTTGGCCGCGACGCCGGTGACCCTGGCGCCGAGATGGAATTCCAGCCCCTGCTTGACCAGGAGCTTCTGGAAGGCCGAGGAGACCTCGCCGTCCATCGGCCCGAGCACCTTGTCGAGATATTCGACCACGGTGACCTTGGCGCCGAGCCGCGACCAGACCGAGCCGAGCTCGAGGCCGATGACGCCGCCGCCGACGACGACCATCTTCTCCGGCACTTTGTCCAGCGCGATGGCGTCGTCCGAGGAGACGATGGCCTTCCCGTCGAACTTGACGTCGACGCCGGGAATGCCGGCGACCTCGGAGCCCGTCGCGATGCAGATGTTCTTCGTCTGCAGCGTCTCGGTAGACCCGTCCTCCCTGGTCACCTCGACGACGCCCGCCGACTTGATCTTCCCGGTGCCGGTGATGCCGGTGATCTTGTTCTTCTTGAAGAGGTAGGCGATGCCGTCGACGTTCGACTTCACCGTCTTGTCCTTGTGGGACATCATCGACGGCAGGTCGAGCTCCGGCGTCGCCTTGATGCCGAGGGTCGCGAAGGAGTGACCGGCCTCCTCGAAGCGCTCCGAGGCGTAGAGCAGCGCCTTCGACGGGATGCAGCCGACGTTCAGGCAGGTGCCGCCATAGGTCTTGCGCTTCTCGACGCAGGCGACCTTGAGGCCGAGCTGCGCCGCCTTAATGGCGCAGACATAGCCGCCGGGGCCCGAGCCGATGACGACGAGATCGAAAGTGTCAGCCATGAGGAAGAAGTCCTGTCAGATTCGGGACGGACCTCTCCGGCCCGTCAGGTAAGGAGGTCGAAGACCATGAGGATCAGCCCGAGGATCGAGCCGACGAAGACGAGGGTTCGGAGCCAGGGGATACCCGCATAATAGACGGGTGCATAGACCAAACGCGCCAAGAACCACAGCCAGGCGCCCGACAATCCGATCCCGCCGGTCTGGCCGGAGACGACGAGGCCGAGCGTCAGCGCGACGAACAGCGGATAGGTCTCCATGAAGTTCGACCAGGCCCGCTTCGCACGGCCGGCGAAGACGCCGGAGAGCTGCGGATTGTCGTCGCGCGGACTGACGGCGGTCCTGAGCCCGAGGTCTGGTGTCGCCGTCAGGATATGGACTGCCAGCATGACGAGGGCGAGAACGACCGACCATCCGAGCAGCCACAGCTCGGTCGGCATGCTGAGGGCGGCGGCAGGCGTGGTGGTGTCCATCACGGTCACTCCGGTCGGGAAAGACAGGCGCACCCTGCCAGAGAGCATTCCCCAGCGGAATATGTCAAACGGCAGCGGAGCCGCAGCCGATACGACAGAAAGCCCCTTCGCCCTGTCGCCTTCCCGCCGCGACCCTCAGGCCCCGCAACACGGCCGACGGCAGATGCAGGTCACGGAGCCCGGAACGGTTCGGGGAAGCCGGCCTCCCATTCGAACTCCTTCTCGACGATGCCGAAACTGGTGATCAGCCTCGCCGGCGCACCGGACGAATCGTAGGCCCAGTAGCAGGGATAGCTGCCGTCGCCGTCGCCGGTGCGGAAGAAGAAGGCGTTGAGGTCCGTGCTCTTGAACCGGTGTTCCAAGCCCTCGTCGCTCGCAAAGGCGAGATCGAGGAGATTGACGTCGTCGTCACCCTCCGGATCGTAATTCTCCTCGGCGTAAACGAGATGGGGTTTCGCCGCGGCGTCGCAGAAGCAGCCGGCCGCCGCCTCCACCGCATAGCTGGCGTCGTAGATGTCGGTTTCCGGTCCCTGTCCCTCACGAAGTGCCAAGGCATGGGAGGCGGGCGGCGCGTCGGAGATCCGGAGTTCGACGAGCGCGAGGATGAAATGATCCCAGCTGTCGTAGGTGAAACTCTTCTGGTAGGCGTAAACCGGATAGCGGCCGGGCGCGACGCGCTCTGCGAGCGGAACGAGATCCTTCGTATAGGCGGTGGGGTCGCCGACCAGGATGCGACCGGTCGGCAGTTCGAGCGTGCCGAGCGTCAGCCGGCGGAGCCCATAGCGAACGAGGGTGCGGTCCGACAGCCGGGGATGGCGCAGCACTCGCCACGCGTAGCCCTCCGGCGGCTCGCGCCCGCGCACCGTCATCCGAGACCGCCGTCGGGACAGCTTCCCTCGGTCGCCTTGAACGCCCCCGTCGCCGGCTGGAGCTTCGCCTTGACGATCTGCAGCGGCTTGAACGGCGGTGTCGCCTGCACCGCCGGCTGGACGAGGCGCGTCTCGTAGCAGCCGGAGAACACCGTCTTCTTGCCGTCGGTTGTCGTCGCCTCGACGACGACGGGGAGGTTGGTGTAGATCGAGCCGGCGGCGCCGTCGTCCATCGGCTTGCCGAACTTCACCCGCACCTTCTTGGTGTTCTCGTAGCCCTTGGCGAAGCTGTCGAAGCTGCCCTGCCCGGCGCTGTCGGCGAAATAGCTCCAGGCGCGCAGATATTCGTGGCGGTTGACGGCGTTGTAGAGCGATCGGACCAGCGTCACCGCCGTCGAGCGGTTGTCGAGATACTTCGCGGGACCGGCCGCGGAAGCCGGTGCCGCGGCGGCGAGAACGGTCGCGGCCGACAGGCCCGCGAGGATGCGCTTTGTTTCAATCATGGCAGGATAGACCTTGCGCCGGAGACATCGAGGATTGCACCTGTTGAATAACTCGCCTCGGGCGACAAAAGCCAGAGGATCGCGCGCGCCACTTCCTCGGCCGTACCGGCGCGCCGCATCGGCAGGCCCGGGCCCATCTCGGCCACCCGGTCCGGCTGACCGCCGGAGGCATGGATGTCGGTGTCGATGATGCCGGGACGCACCGCGCAAACCCGGATGCCCTCGTCGATCACCTCCCTGGCGAGGCCGACGGTAAAGGTGTCGATCGCGCCCTTCGACGCGGCGTAGTCGACATACTGCCCCGCACCGCCGAGCTTGGCCGCGACGGAGGAGACGTTAACGATGCCGCCGCCCCGGCCGCCGCGCTTGGTCGACATGCGGCGCACCGCCTCACGGGCGCAGAGGAGGCTGCCGGTGACGTTGACGCGCAGCATCCGCTCGATGCGCGCGGCGCTCATCTCGGCGAGCGGCATGACCTGATCGACGATGCCGGCATTGTTGACGAGGGCCGTGAGCGTGCCGAACCGGTCGGCCGCTTCGAACAACTCGGCGATATCGGCTTCGAAGCCGACATCGGCGGCCACGGCGATCGCCCTGCGGCCGGCAGCTTCGATCGTCGCGACGACACCGTCCGCGGCGTCACGGTTCGACGCATAGTTGACGACGACGGCGTAGCCAACGGCGGCCCCCAGGACCGCGGTCGCGGCACCGATTCCGCGCGAGCCGCCCGTCACGATCATCACCCTGTCGTTCATCGGCCCGCCCATCGCTCGACGCCAACTTCAGAACATAACATAAACATGGAGCTGCAGACTCCGCAACGTCCTGCGCCTCCGGAAGCGGAAAACAAAAAGGCCGCGGACAAAGCCGCGGCCTTCTCGGATCATTCCCGGATCGCCGGCAATGCTACAGGTCGAGCACCAGGCGCTCCGGATCCTCCAGGCTCTCCTTGACGCGGACGAGGAAGGTCACGGCTTCCTTGCCGTCGACGATCCGGTGGTCGTAGGAGAGCGCCAGGTACATCATCGGGCGGATGACCACCTGGCCGCCAATCGCCATCGGCCGCTCCTGGATCTTGTGCATGCCGAGGATGCCGGACTGCGGCGCGTTGAGGATCGGCGTCGACATCAGGGAGCCGTAGACGCCGCCGTTGGTGATGGTGAAGGTGCCGCCCTGCATGTCGGCCATGGCGAGCTTGCCGTCGCGCGCCGCCTTGGCGAGGCGGCCGAGTTCCTTCTCGACCTCGGCGACGGTCATCTGGTCGGCGTCGCGGATCACCGGAACGACGAGGCCCTTGTCGGTGCCGACCGCCATGCCGATGTGGGCGTAGTTCTTGTAGACGAGGTCGGTGCCGTCGATCTCGGCGTTGACCGCCGGAACTTCCTTCAGCGCATGGCAGACCGCCTTGGTGAAGAAGCCCATGAAGCCGAGCTTCACGCCGTGCTTCTTCTCGAACAGGTCCTTGTACTTCTTGCGCAGTTCCATCACCGCCGTCATGTCCACCTCGTTGAAGGTGGTCAGCATGGCCGCGGTGTCCTGCGCGTCCTTCAGCCGGCGCGCGATGGTCTGGCGCAGGCGGGTCATCTTCACCCGCTCCTCGCGAGCCTCGTCGCTCTGCGACGACGGCGCGCGCGGCGCCTTGGCTTCTGCCGGGCGCTCCTGCGTGGTCGACGGCGCGCCGCGGGCGATCGCTGCCAGGACGTCGCCCTTCAGCACCTGGCCCTTGCGGCCCGAGCCCTCGACATCGCCGGAGGAGAGGCCCTTCTCCTCCATCATCTTGCGGGCGGACGGCGCCGGCGGACGGCCGCCGTTCGCCTCCGCCTCGGCGGCGCGCCGCGGATGCTGGTCGGTCCCGCCGGCACTCGGCTGCGGAGCGGCGGCACCATTGCCGGACCCGGCCGAAGCGCCTTCCTCGATCTTCAGGAGCAGCGCGCCGACCTGGACCTCGTCGCCCTGGCTGACGACCATCTCGCGGATGACGCCGGCGACGGGCGACGGGATCTCCTGCGCAGCCTTGTCGGTCTCGAGTTCCAGCAGCGACTCGTCGACCGCGACGGCGTCGCCGACCTTCTTGAAGATCTGGCCGACCGTCGCCTCGGTGACCGACTCGCCCGCCGCCGGCACGTTGACCGCGACGAGATTGCCGGAGGCCGCCGGCGCCTTCTGATCGCCCTTGGCGCCGCCGCCGTAGTCGGCGGTCGTGTCTGACGCCGCGTCCGCCTTGGCGGCCTGGCTCTTGGCCTTCTGCGTCGGCTTTACGTCACCGGGCGCCTTGCCCTGGCCCTCGCCGATCGCTCCGATCACCGCGCCGACCTCGACGGTCTCGCCCGCCTGAACCGTGATGTCCTGAAGGACGCCCGCCGCCGGCGCCGGCACCTCGACCGTCACCTTGTCGGTCTCCAGCTCGGCGATCGTCTCGTCGAGCTCGACCCGGTCGCCCGGTTGCTTGAACCACTGGCCGACCGTCGCCTCGGTGACGGACTCGCCCAGCGTCGGGACTTTGATGTCGGTGCTCATCGCTCTCGTTTCGTCTTTCGGGTTCTTCGTGTTCAGTCGGGGCGGCGGCCGGTCAGCCGAGCGCATCCTCGAGGAAGGCCGCCAGCTGCTTCAGGTGGTTCGCCATGGTGCCGGCCGCGGTCGAGGCCGAAGCCGGGCGGCCGGTGTAGCGCACGCGCCGGGTCTCGGCGCCGATGTGGTCGAGCACCCATTCCAGATACGGATCGATGAAGGCCCAGGCGCCCATGTTCTTCGGCTCTTCCTGGCACCAGACCATCTCGGCGCCCTTGAAGCGCGAGAGCTCGTTGATCAGCGCCTTGGCCGGGAACGGATAGAGCTGTTCGAGGCGCAGCAGGTAGACGTCGTTGACGCCGCGCTTCTCCCGCTCCTCCAGGAGGTCGTAGTAGACCTTGCCGGTGCACATCACGACGCGCCGGATCTTGTCGTCCTTGACGAGCTTGATCGGCGAATCCTTCTGCATCTCCGCATCGTCCCAGAGCAGGCGATGGAAGCTCGTCTCGCCCGCCATCTCCGACAGGGTCGAGACCGCCCGCTTGTGGCGCAGCAGCGACTTCGGCGTCATCAGGATCAGCGGCTTGCGGAACTCGCGCTTCAGCTGGCGCCGAAGGATATGGAAGTAGTTCGCCGGCGTCGTGCAGTTGGCGACCTGCATGTTGTCCTCGGCGCACATCTGCAGGAAGCGCTCGAGGCGCGCGGAGGAGTGCTCCGGCCCCTGCCCCTCATAGCCGTGCGGCAGCAGGCAGACGAGGCCGGACATGCGCAGCCACTTGCGCTCGCCGGACGAGATGAACTGGTCGAAGACCACCTGCGCGCCGTTGGCGAAGTCGCCGAACTGCGCCTCCCAGAGCGTCAGCGCGTTCGGCTCGGCGAGCGAGTAGCCGTATTCGTAGCCGAGCACGGCTTCTTCCGAGAGCATCGAGTTGATGACCTCGTAGACGGCCTGGCCCTTGGCGAGGTTCGCCAGCGGGATGTAGCGGTCCTCGGTCTCCTGGTCGTAGAGCACCGAATGGCGCTGCGAGAAGGTGCCGCGCTCGGAGTCCTGACCGGACAGGCGGACCGGATGGCCCTCGGTGACGAGCGTGCCGAAGGCGAGCACCTCGGCCGTCGCCCAGTCGACGCCCTCGCCGCTCTCGAAGATCTTCGAGCGGTTGTCGAGGAAGCGCTGGATGGTGCGGTGGACGTTGAAGCCGTCCGGCACGGCGACGAGCTTGGCGCCGATGTCCTTCAGCGTCTTCATTGGGACGCCGGTGACGCCGCGGCGCGGCTCGTCCTCCTGCTCGGCCTTGCGAAGCCCCGACCAGGCGCCGTCCAGCCAGTCGGCCTTGTTCGGCATGTAGGACTGGCCGGCCTCGAACTCCTCGTCCAGCGTCTGGCGCCACTCGGCCCGGCGCTCCTCGACCTGCTCCTCGGTGAGCATGCCTTCGGCGACGAGCTTCCTGGCGTAGATTTCCAGCGTCGAGGGATGGTCCTTGATCGTCCGGTACATGATCGGCTGGGTGAAGCCCGGCTCGTCGCCCTCATTGTGGCCGAAGCGCCGGTAGCAGAACATGTCGATGACGACCGGCTTGTGGAACTTCATCCGGAACTCGGTCGCGACCTTCGCCGCATAGACCACCGCTTCCGGATCGTCGCCGTTGACGTGGAAGATCGGCGCCTCGACGATCTTGGCGACGTCCGAGGGATAGGGCGAGGAGCGCGAGAAGCGCGGATTGGTGGTGAAGCCGATCTGGTTGTTGATGATGAAGTGCACCGTGCCCGCGACGCGGTGGCCGCGCAGGCCCGACAGGCCGAAGCACTCGGCGACGACGCCCTGGCCGGCGAAGGCCGCATCGCCGTGGATCAGGAGCGGCAGGATCTGCGCCCGCGTTTCCTGCGGCACGATCTCGTTGCGCGCGCGGCCGGCCAGCGCGTCCTGCTTGGCGCGCGCCTTGCCCATCACGACGGGGTCGACGATTTCGAGATGCGAGGGGTTCGCGGTCAGCGACAGATGCACCTTGTTCTGGTCGAACTCGCGGTCCGAGGAGGCACCGAGGTGGTACTTGACGTCACCCGAGCCCTCGACGTCGTCGGGCTTGAACGACCCGCCCTTGAACTCGTGGAAGATCGCCCGGTGCGGCTTGCCCATCACCTGGGAGAGCACGTTCAGCCGGCCGCGATGCGCCATGCCGAGCACGATCTCCTTCATGCCGAGCTGGCCGCCCCGCTTGATAATCTGCTCCAGCGCCGGGATCAGCGCCTCCGAGCCGTCGAGGCCGAAGCGCTTGGTCCCCTTGTACTTGACGTCCAGGAACTTCTCGAAGCCTTCCGCCTCGATCAGCTTGTTGAGGATGGCGCGCTTGCCCTCGTCGGTGAAGGCGACGCCCTTGTCCGGCCCCTCGATGCGCTCCTGCAGCCAACCCTTCTCGTCCGGGTTGGAGATGTGCATGAACTCGATGCCGAAGGTCGAGCAGTAGGTGCGCTCCAGGATGTCGACCATCTGGCGGATGGTCGCGAACTCCATGCCGAGCACGTTGTCGATGTAGATCTTGCGGTCGTAGTCGGCTTCGGTGAAGCCGTAGGCCTTGGGCGACAGCTCGTTGTAGTCGTCGTCGGCGGGCTTGGCGATGCCGAGCGGGTCGAGCTTGGCGTGGAGATGGCCGCGCACGCGGTAGGCGCGGATCAGCATCAGCGCGCGCACCGAATCGCGCGTCGCCTGGTGCACCGCCTCCGAGGAGAGGTCGACGCCGGCGCTCTGCGCCTTCGCCTTGACCTTGGTCTCGATTCGCGCCTCGACCGGCCCCCAGTTGCCGTCGAGCGCGGAGACGAGTTCGCCGTTCGGCGTGATCGGCCAGTTCGGGCGCGCCCAGGAGGCACCTTCGGCATTCTTCAGGACGGTGCGCTTCTCGTCCTTCAGCTCCTTGAAGAAATCGCCCCATCCGGCATCCACCGAGGAGGGATCCGCCTCGTACTGGGCGTAGAGCTCCTCGATGTAGTCAGCATTGCCGCCATAGAGGAAGGAGGTGAGCGCGAAGTTCTCGTTCGCCTGATTGCGTGCCATCGGTGCCGTTTGCGACGCGCCGCGCGCGCCGCCTCCTGTCATTGTCCGCGCCGACCCCGGCGGCCGCCTGCCGGCCGGGCATCGTCGTTCGGGACCCGTTGGACTCCGTCTTGGGCAAAGCCGTGGCGCGGGAGCCCGTCGCGCCACTTTTCCTTCCTGCCCGCCAACCGTTCATGCGCGCGATGCGTTGCGATTTCTTTGCGATCGCGCCCGCTGAACGGCTCAAAATGCCGCTGCGGCAGACTTTACCGCCGCAGCCTTCCCGCGTCTCAGCCCTTCAGGACCTCGACCAGCGTCTTGCCGAGCTGGGCCGGCGACGGCGACACGCGGATGCCCGCCGCCTCCATCGCGGCGATCTTGTCCTCGGCGCCGCCCTTGCCGCCGGAGACGACCGCGCCCGCATGGCCCATGGTGCGGCCCTTCGGCGCAGTGCGGCCGGCAATGAAGCCGACCATCGGCTTCTTCCGGCCCTTCGCCGCCTCGTCCTTGAGGAACTGCGCCGCGTCCTCCTCCGCCGAGCCGCCGATCTCGCCGATCATGATGATCGACTGCGTGGCATCGTCGGCGAGGAACATCTCGAGGACGTCGATGAACTCGGTGCCCTTCACCGGATCGCCGCCGATGCCGACGGCCGTGGTCTGGCCGAGGCCCTCGTTGGTGGTCTGGAAGACCGCCTCGTATGTAAGCGTTCCCGAGCGCGATACGATGCCGACATTGCCCTTTTTGAAGATGTTGCCGGGCATGATGCCGATCTTGCACTCTTCCGGCGTCAGGACGCCCGGGCAGTTCGGCCCGATGAGGCGCGACTTCGACTTCTCCAGCTTGGCCTTGACCTTGACCATGTCGGTCACCGGGATGCCCTCGGTGATGCAGACGATCAGCGCGACCTCGGCGTCAATCGCCTCCTCGATCGCGGCGGCGGCGCCGGCCGGGGGCACGTAGATCACCGAGGCGGTGGCGCCGGTCTTGTCCTTGGCTTCGGCGACGGAGGTGAAGATCGGCAGCTGCACGGCCTTGCCGCCGGCATGGCCTTCCCACATCTCGCCGCCCTTCTTCGGATGCGTGCCGCCGACCATCTGCGTGCCGTAATAGGCGAGAGCCTGCTCTGTGTGGAAGGTGCCGGTCTTGCCGGTCAGGCCCTGCACGATGACCTTGGTGTTCTTGTCGACGAGAATGGACATGGGCGTGTTCGACTCCTTGCGGTCAGTCGGCCTTAGAGGAATGGATTGACGACGCGGACAGACCCGTAGGTCTGACCGTTGTTGAGATCTTCCGAATAGAAGATCGGCGCGCCGAGGCGCTCGGCCGCCGCGAGAAGCGCGGCGTCGTAATACTGGATGCGGTAGCGCTGCTGAAGCCAAAGTCCCCGCCGGACGATGTCGACATCGACCACAGTGAACGGCATCGAAGAGAGAAATTCGATCCAGCGCTCGATCTGATCGACCGGCAGTTCCACCTTTGCCCGTGTCGAGGCGTTGACGAATTCGGCGATGCTTTGAGCCGAAACGCCGAAGATGTTGCCCAGCACGATGTCGCGCGAGATGGACGTCTTGCGTTCATCGATCGGACGCCTCTCCGCCGCCCAGATCAGAATATTGGTGTCCATGAAGCTCATCGGCGCCATGACGACGGCTCAGCTCCTTCACGTTCGTTCCGGGCTCGAACTCGAGCGTCGACTCTTCCATCAGCTTCCGCATGCCGGCACGAGCCCACTCGATCCGCGCGTCCTGCTCGACTTCCTGCGCGAGCAGCGACCGGACCATTGCGTTGAGCGTCGTGTGGCGCCGTTCCGCGAGCGCGCGAGCGCGCTCCAGAAGCGTTTCGTCCATGGCGAGGGTGACGTTCTTCATGGCTCACCTCCACATAATCACACAGGATCAATATGTGTGATTATGTGTACCCGCTCAACCCACCGCCGCGACGATCTTCTTCGCCGCGTCGTCGAGGTCGTCGGCCGCGGTGATGGCGAGGCCGGACTCGTTGAGGATCTTCTTGCCGAGGTCGACATTCGTGCCCTCCAGGCGCACGACCAGCGGCACCTTCAGACCGACCTCCTTGACCGCCGCGACGACGCCCTCGGCGATGACGTCGCACTTCATGATGCCGCCGAAGATGTTGACGAGGATGCCCTTCACGTTCGGGTCGGCGGTGATGATCTTGAAGGCCGCGGTGACCTTCTCCTTGTTGGCACCGCCGCCGACGTCGAGGAAGTTCGCCGGCTCCTTGCCGTAGAGCTTGATGATGTCCATCGTCGCCATGGCGAGGCCGGCCCCGTTGACCATGCAGCCGATGTCGCCGTCGAGCGCCACATAGGCGAGGTCGTACTTCGACGCCTCGATCTCCTTGGCGTCCTCCTCGGTCTCGTCGCGCAGCGCCTTCATGTCCTCGTGGCGGAACAGGGCGTTGTTGTCGAACGAGACCTTGGCGTCGAGCACGCGCAGATGTCCGTCGGTCATGACGATCAGCGGGTTGATCTCGAGCAGGCTCATGTCCTTCTCGGTGAACGCCTTGTAGAGGATCGGGAAGAGCTGCATCCCGTCCACCTTGGCGGCACCGCCGAGGTTGAGGGCGGAGCAGAGCTTCTCGGCATCGGCGGCGGTGACGCCGGCGACCGGATCGATCGCCACGGTGACGATCTTCTCCGGCGTCTCCTCGGCGACCGTCTCGATGTCCATGCCGCCCTCGGTCGAGGCGACGAAGGCGATCCGGCCGACCGAGCGGTCGACCAGCAGCGAGAGATAGAGCTCGCGGTCGATGTCGGCGCCGTCCTCGATGTAGAGGCGGTTCACCTGCTTGCCGGCCTCGCCGGTCTGCTTGGTGACGAGCGTGTGGCCGAGCATTTCCTTGGCGTTGGCGACCACCTCGGCCACCGACTTCGCGAGCCGCACCCCGCCCTTGGCGTCGGGACCGAGCTCCTTGAACTTGCCCTTGCCACGCCCGCCGGCATGGATCTGGCTCTTCACGACGTAGAGGGGGCCGGGAAGCTTCTTCGCCGCAGCCTCGGCCTCGTCGGCGCTGGTGATGGGCACGCCCGCAGCCACCGGCGCGCCGTAGCTCTTCAGGACTTCCTTGGCCTGGTATTCGTGAATGTTCATGGGATACGGGTCCTCGAGAGGCTCGGGAATAAGGAGCGGGCCGCTCGATCGAGCGGCCCGGGAGAGGCTTACTTCAGGTTCGGCGCGATGCCCTGACAGGCTTCCATCAGGCCCTTGACCGAGCCGACGGACTTGTCGAACTGCGCCCGTTCGTCGGCATCGAGGTCGATCTCGATGACGCGCTCGACGCCCTCCGCACCGATGACGCAGGGAACGCCCACATACATGTCCTTCAGGCCGTACTCGCCCTTCAGGGCGGCCGCACAGGGCAGGACGCGCTTCTTGTCCTTCAGATAGGCTTCGGCCATCTGGATCGCCGAGGCGGCCGGCGCGTAGTAGGCCGAGCCGGTCTTCAAGAGGCCGACGATCTCGGCACCGCCGTCGCGGGTGCGCTGGATGATCTCGCCGAGACGCTCGTTCGAGCACCAGCCCATCTTGACGAGGTCTGTGAGCGGGATGCCGGCGACCGTCGAATAGCGCGGCAGCGGCACCATGGTGTCGCCGTGGCCGCCGAGCACGAAGGCGGTGACGTCCTCGACCGACACCTTGAATTCCTCGGCGAGGAAGGTGCGGAAGCGCGAGGAATCGAGCACGCCGGCCATGCCGACGACCTTGGCCTTGGGCAGGCCGGAGAACTTCTGCAGCGCCCAGACCATGGCGTCGAGCGGGTTGGTGATGCAGATCACGAAGGCGTTCGGCGCGTATTTGGCGATGCCGGCGCCGACCTGCTCCATCACCTTCAGATTGGTGCCGAGAAGGTCGTCGCGGCTCATGCCGGGCTTGCGCGGCACGCCGGCGGTGACGATGCACACGTCCGCGCCCTCGATGGCGGAATAGTCGTTGGCGCCGGACAGGCTGGCGTTGAAGCCCTCGACCGGTCCGGATTCGGCGATGTCCAGCGCCTTGCCCTGCGGCGTGCCCTCGGAGATATCGAAGAGGACGATGTCGCCGAGTTCCTTCAGGCTGGCGAGATGGGCGAGGGTGCCGCCGATCATGCCCGAGCCGATGAGTGCGATCTTGCTACGCGCCAAGGTGTCTTTCCTCCGTCAACTGCGGCCGCGTCGCGGCCGGGGGCCGGGCGGCGTCCAGGATTTCGCAGATGCAGCAAATTCGAGCACCGGCCCGTCTCGCCGAATCCAACCCGGCCGGCAAGGCCGCAGCGATCCTGTCGCAGGCTTTCCCGACAACCGGATGAAGCCGCGATGAGGCTGTTTGCGCTGCAACGGTGCCACCGTCGCGGGCTGGCTTAGACCCGTTGTCCCCGGCTTGCAACATTCAAAAAGCGGGGTCAGGAAATCCAATCGGTTAGATTATTTTGCTCTTACGTAAACGTAAATCGAAGCTGTCGATGGCGGCTGCAAGGCGGCCCCGCATGTTCTCACCTTCGGCTGCGTTCCCGTCGCAGGCGTTGCGCCGCCTCGGCCCGCGCGCCGGCGGCTTCGACCTCGGCGAGCAGCCGGCGGATGTCGTCGGGATGGAGAATGGCGATCGTCTCGGCCAGGCGATTGGCGAGCGCCGTCGCCTCCGGACCGAGACCGGCGGTCTCGACGGTCACCTTCGGGTGCGAGATTTCGGCGAGGCGCTCCAGTTCCTCGGCGTCGTCCCAGATCACGTTGAGATAGCCGATGATGCGCTGCAGGAGATCCCAGGTCGGGCGACCGCGGCGGCCGTGCTCGAGCGCCGAGAGATAGGCGCTGGAGACGTTCAGCGCGGCGGCCATGTCGCGCTGGGTGACGCCCTTTTCCTTGCGCAGCGCCCGCACGCGTTCGCCGAACGGCGTCATAGGCGCTTGCGGACGCGCACATAGAGCGCGCCCTCCCCGCCGTGATGCCGCTCGGCACTGTCGAAGCCGGAGACGAGGGGGCGGAATTCGTTGCCGGAAAACCACTGCGGCACGACGCGCCGCAGCACGCCGCGCGAGCCGAAGGCCGAGCCGCGCCCTGTGATCACCAGGACATGGCGAAGCCCCATCGCCTGTGCCTGCCGGAGGAAGCCGATCAGCGCGTCGTGGGCGCGCGCCTGGGTCATCTCGTGCAGGTCGATCCTCGCCTCGATCGCCAGGCGCCCCTTGGCGATCTTGCGCCGCGTCGGCCGCTCGATCGGATGCTGCGTCAGGCTCCGGCGCGCCCGCTCCGCCGCCGGGGAGACAGGCTGCTCGGCCGGCGCCGGAAGCCTGCCCTCGGCAAGCGTGGGCTTGGCCGCCGGCGCTTGCGGCGGCTTCGGCACCGGCGGATGGGCTTTCCCTTGCAGCGGCGTCGCCGAACGCGCGACCTCGGCCCAGACGCGCGCGTCGTCGGCCGACAGGCCGCGGCGCCTCCTCATCGCGCCAGCCTCTCCGCCAGAGCCGGCGGCAGCAGGACGACGAAGTCGGCGGCGTGGCGAACACGGCCGGCGACGGCGCCGGCGGCAGCGCCCGAGCCGATGAAGATGTCGGCCCGTGCGGGACCGAGGATGGCCGAGCCTGTGTCCTGCGCGATCATCAGTCGGCGGAAGGCCTTCCCCTCGATGACGAGGTCCGGCGTCGAGATGAAATAGGGAATGCCGTAGGTCGCCAGCAGCCGGTCGACCGCAATCGAGGCGAGCGGCGTCAGCGGCACCTTGGCGGCGCCGACGGGACCCAGATCCGCGTCCGCGACCGGAAATTCCGAGAAGAAGATGAAGGAACGGTTGCGGTTCAAGAGCGCCCGCACCCGGTCCGGATGCGCGCCGAGCCAGGCGCGGATGCCGTCCATGTCGGCCTGCTCCCGCGTCAGCTCGCCCGTCTCGACCAGGATGCGGCCGACCGCGGTGAAGGGATGGCCGGTCTTGGCGGCGTAGCCGACCCGCATGTCGCGGCCGGCCGGAAGGCGCAGGCGGGCCGATCCCTGGACATGGATGAAGAACGCCTCGACCGGATCGTCCAGCCAGGCGAGTTCGAGGCCGCGCCCGGCCAGAAACCCTGCCTCGATCGCGGCGCGGTCTGGGTACTCGGCGAGGCTGCCGTCCGGCAGGCGGCGGGCGAAGCGGAAGTCGTGGTCGAGGCCCGCCGGCCGGTTCGTGTCGTCGACCTTCACGAGATCGTCCGGAACGCCGTAGAGCGGAAAGCGGAAACGCTGGGTGCGCACCGGCGAGGCCTCGACCACCGGCTCGTAATAGGCCGTGACGAAGCCGGTCCCCCGGGCGTCGCCCGGGTGGATGCGCATGGGCACGAAATGCTTTTCGAAGAAGCCGCGTGCCTCCGCGGGTTCCATCGCATCGCTGCCCGCAAGGGCCGCCTCCGCCGCCGCGCCGAAGGCGGCGGGATCGATGCCGAGTTCGCCCCGCGGAAACGCGCCGCCGCTTAGGCGGCGGGCGCTGCGCACGAAGGCCTCGAGCGCCAGCCGATGATCCGCCTCGGCCCAACCGGGCAGATCGGCAAAGCTCAAACGCTCGAAGACGGCCATGGTCGCGATCGCTTCGGTATCAGCTCTCTTCGGATTCGGTGCCGACGAGTTTCCAGTTCGGATCGCGCGAACGGGTATCGCGGGCGAAGGTCCAGATGTCGCGCACTTCGACGACCGTCTCCGGGTCGCCGTCGAGCACCGCGCCGGATGCGTCCTGCACGGACGAGATCAGCTGCGAGACGATGAGGACTGTCACCAGCGCCTCGCGGTCCTTCAGCTCGGCCGAGATGATCGCCGCATCGTCGATCCCGATAAAGGAGGACTGCATCCGCTGGCCGAGCCGCTCGCGCTCGGCGATGGCCCGTTCGAAGCCGTCGTAGACCTCCGCGGACAGAAGGTTCTTCAGAAGCTGCCGGTCGCCGTCGGCAAAGCCGTTGACGATCATCTCGTAGGCGACCTTGGCGCCTTCCAGGAACTCGCCGGGCTCGAAGTTCGGATCGGCGTCGCGGATGCGCCGCAGTTCCACGTTCAGGGCGGAGCCGGGCTTGGCCACCTTGTCGACCGCCTCGTAGGAGACGCGGGCATAGCCCTCGCCCTCCTCGGACCCGCGCCGCTGCGGCAGCGTCACGACATTGCCGTTGGCGCCGTTGCCGGCCACCTCTTCGCGCGGCCGCTCGGGGCGCGAATAGGGGTCGAAGGGCGGCCGCTCATGGCCCGTCCTGCGGCCCAGCACGTTGCGCAGCTGGAACAGGACGATCGCCGCGAGCACTATGAAGAAGATCGTCCCGAAACTCATCGCGCGTCGTCACCTCGAACCGTCATTTCGCTCTGCAACCGACTTTCATATAGAGGTCGGTCGCGGCGCATTCAAATGCGCTTCGGGGATGCCTATCTACTTGACGCAGCATTCCTGGCGACATCCGTACCACCTGCTCGGGGCCGCCACCAAGAGGCCCGGGCGATTTCCCGGTGGAGCGGCTGCCGGTAAAGGAAACGGAGACGACCGTCCATGCCCTTCGCGCTTATCCCGTTCGCGCTCCTGCTCGTCCCGGTGCTCGAAATCGCGGTGTTCATCCTCGTCGGCCATCTCATCGGGCTGTGGCCGACGCTCGGCCTGGTCATCCTGACAGCCGCCATCGGTTCGGCGCTGCTGCGCCGCCAGGGCCTGGGAACGCTGGGGCGGATCCAGGCGGAGATCGCCGCGGGGCGTCTGCCCGGCCGCGAGCTCGTTCACGGCGTGATGATCGCGGTCGCCGGCGTCCTGCTGCTGACGCCCGGCCTCGTCACCGACACGCTCGGCTTCCTCCTCTTCGTGCCCGCCGTCCGCCAGGCGGTCTGGTCCGCCCTGAAGAGCCGCATGACGGTCGTGACGAGCAGCGGCTTCCGCGCCGCCGCGGGGGGCACCTCGACGGGGCCGCAGCCGCGCCGCTCGGGCCCGGACGTGGTCGACCTGTCGGGCGACGACTACCATCGCCACCCCGACCCGCAGTCGCCCTGGAACCGTGGCGCGTCCGGTCCTGACATCCCGCCGGACCGGACGCTGCACTGACCGGTCCAGCCGATCGGCCGAGAGCGCTGGGCGCTTGCGCCTTGTGGTGACGCCGCGTCGCATGGTAGCGCTCGCCGCGAAAGCGGGGCGCCGGGTCCCGTCGCGGTTCCGCGCGCTCCGGCAGATCCGCGAAGCGCCCGCCTCTTCGGGCCGTCGCCAGCCAGGCAGAGACAAGCCAAGCAGAAAGGTCGATCATGTCGCAAACGAGCGAAGCGAACGGCGCCAATGGCGCGGATGAGAACGCCGACGGCGCACAGCCGACGATCAACATCCTGACGCAGTACATCAAGGACCTCTCCTTCGAGGCTCCGAACGCGCCGGGCATTCTCCGCGGCCAGCCGCGCGGCCCGTCGATCAACATCGGCGTCAATGTCGGCGCCAACGCCCTCAACGATGCCGACGGCGACTTCGACGTCCGCCTGACGCTGAACGCCAGCGCCGGCGAAGGCGCCGACCGGCTGTTCCATGTCGAGCTCGAATATGGCGGCGTCTTCCGGCTGCAGAACTTCCCGCAGGAGCATCTCCTGCCGATGCTGTTCATCGAGTGCCCGCGCCTGCTGTTCCCCTTCGCGCGCCAGGTGATCGCCGACGTCACCCGCAATGGCGGCTTCCCGCCGCTGATGATCGACCCGATCGACTTCGCCAAGCTGTTCCAGCAGCGCATGGCCGAGGAACAGGCGCGTCAGCAGGTGCAGACTAGCTGAGGCTCTTCCGCCGTTCCGACGACGGACAACCCGAATATGCAGAAGGCCGATGCGATCCCGTCGCATCGGCCTTTTTCTTTTGCCGGGCAGGTACCGTGGCAACGGGATTCCGCCGGCTACTCTCAACGACCTAGAATCATTAATCTTCCGTAAGGTTTCGCCGTGCGGCAGCCGCTGCAACGCAAGTGTCATGCGCAGTTGCTACCCCGCCTCCTGCAGCCCATTCTAGGCTTCCGGCAACCATCCGAAGGAAACTCCATCATGGCTCGTGCTTCGCGCAGTGTGGCAGCGCTGGCGTCCGGCGTCGCGGCGCTCACCCTCTCCGGCAGCGCCCTTGCGGCCAACAGCTCCGCCGACACCTCGACCCCGATCAAGCACCTGGTCGTGATCTTCCAGGAGAACGTCTCCTTCGACCATTACTTCGCCACCTATCCGCACGCGACCAATCCGGACGGCGAGCCGACGTTCACCGCGGCGAAGGGCACGCCCGGCCTGTCCGGCAACGACAGCGTCGACACGCTCGAGCATGCGAACCTGATCAAGAGCAATCCGAACAAGACCAACGCGAAGAACGGCCCGGATGCGGCCCTGCCCTTCCGGCTCGATCGCAGCCAGGCGGCGACCGCCGACCAGAACCACGGCTACACTGCCGAGCAGGCCGCCTTCGACGGCTTCAAGATGGACCTTTTCCCGCTCGAGACCGGCAAGGGCTCGAAGGGCGGCGCCGGCACCTTTTCCACCAAGGGCCAGGTGATGGGCTACTATGACGGCAACACCGTCACGGCGCTCTGGAACTACGCCCAGAACTTCGCCATGAGCGACAGGTCCTTCTCGACCACCTTCGGCCCGTCGACGCCCGGCGCGATCAACCTGATCTCCGGCCAGACCAACGGCATGATCCTGCCGAAGGGCTACACGACGGACAAGGACGGCAGCTATGACGGCGGCCGCGTCGTGCCCGACGGCCAGGGCAACTGGACGATGATTTCCGATCTCGACCCGACCGGCGACGTCTGCTCCAAGGGCAAGACCGCGATGATGTCCGGCAAGAACATCGGCGATCTGCTTAATGCGAAGAACATCAGCTGGGGCTTCTTCGAGGGCGGCTTCGACCTGACCGCGAAGAATCCGAACGGCACCACCGGCTGCGCCCGCTCGACCAAGTCCGACGTCACCAAGGTGACCGAGGTCGACTACATCCCGCACCACCAGCCGTTCCAGTACTACGCCTCGACCGCCAATCCCGAGCACAAGCGGCCGTCCTCGGTCGACGCGATCGGCACCAGCCACGACGGCGGCGCCAACCACCAGTACGACATGACCGACTTCTATGCCGCGCTGAAGGCCGGCAACCTGCCGACGGTGAGCTTCCTGAAGGCCGCCGGCTACCAGGACGGCCATGCCGGCTATTCCGACCCGCTGGACGAGCAGACCTTCGTCACCCATGCGGTCAACGCCATCGAGAGCTCTCCCGACTGGAAGGACACTGCGATCGTGATCCTCTGGGACGATTCCGACGGCTGGTACGATCACGCCCATGCGGTGGTGAACCCGTCGGCGACGCCCGGCTTCGACGTTCTCGACGGCGACCATTGCGGCACAGGCACGCCGCTGGACGGCGTCGCCGGCAAGCCGGTGAACGGGCGCTGCGGCTACGGCACCCGCCAGCCGCTGCTGGTCGTCTCGCCCTATGCCAGGAAGAACTATGTCGACCACACGCTGACCGACCAGACCTCGGTGATCGCCTTCGTCGAGGACAACTGGCTCGGCGGCGAGCGCATCGGTCAGGGCTCGTTCGACGCCAAGGCCGGCAAGCTCGACGGCATGTTCGACTGGAAGAACGCCCGCAGCGACAAGCTGATCCTCGATCCCTCGACCGGCGAGCCGAAGTAAGGCCTCGACGCGAGACACCGATGAGGCGCCCGATCCTTCTCGGCGCAGCCGCCGCGCTCGTGAGCCTGACGTTCACGGGCGCGGCGCTGCGGTCAAGCGCGGCCACGGCTTCGCCGGAGCCCCGTCCGGCTCAGCCACCCGGAGCGCAGCCGCTGAGCGCCGTGGCGCGTCTCGGACGCACGATGTTCTTCGATCCGGCGCTGTCGGCGTCCGGAAGGCAGGCCTGTTCCAGCTGCCACGACCCGGCCCATGCCTATGGGCCGGCCAACGACCGGCCGGTGGAGATCGGCGGCCCGCACCTCGATCGGCCGGGCATCCGCGCGACGCCCTCGCTCACCTACATGAACCTGACGCCGCCCTTTTCGGTCGGTCCGGAACCGGCGAGCGAAGTGGAAGGCGCCGGCGGCGCCGTGACCTCGGCCGCCGACAGACCGACCGCGCCGCGCGTCGGCCCGCTGTCCGGCACACCGACGGCCGGCGGCAAGGCCAATTCCAGCGCGGCGGACATGGTGCCGCAAGGCGCCTTCTTCTGGGATGGGCGCGCCGACACGCTGGAGGAACAGCCGCAGGGCCCGCTGATGTCGCCCTTCGAGATGGCCAATGCCTCGCCGGCCGCCTTCCTCGCCAAGCTCGAGCAGCGCCCCTATGCGAAGACCTTCAAGCAGCTCTTCGGCGACACCGTCTTCGACGATCCGGGCCAGGCCTTCGACGAGGCCTCCTTCGCACTCGCGCGCTTCGAGTTCGAGGATGTCAGCTTCCACCCGTTCACCAGCAAGTACGACGCCTATCTGCGGGGCGAGGCGAAGCTGACGCCGCAGGAGGCCCGCGGCCTGACGCTGTTCGACGACGAGAAGAAGGGCGACTGCGCCGCCTGCCATCTCGACACGGTGGCGCCGGACGGCACGATGCCGGCCTTCACCGACTACGAATTCGAGGCGCTCGGCGTGCCGCGCAATCCGAAGATCCCGGCCAATGCCGATCCGAACTACCACGACCTCGGCATCTGCGGGCCGATGCGCCACGACATCTATGCGAAGCAGCCGGCCAATTGCGGGCTGTTCAAGACGCCGACCCTGCGCAATGTCGCGCTCCGCCACGTCTTCTTCCACAACGGCGTCTACACCCGTCTCGCCGACGTCGTCCGCTTCTACATGGACCGTGAGACGCGGCCGGAAGCGGTCTATCCGAAGCGCGCCGACGGCAGCGTCGCCCGCTATGACGACCTGCCGAAGCAGTACTGGCCGAATCTCGACCGGATCGACCCGCCGCTCGACGCAAAGCGCGGCGACAGGCCGGCCCTGACGGAGCAGGAGATCGCCGACGTCGTCGCCTTCCTGAAGACGCTGACCGACGGCTACAGGGCTCGGACGCCGCCTGGTTCGGCGCCGGCAGCAGCATCCGCGCGGCGATAGCGCCTGCAATTAAGCCGTCTCCGTCGGGGCCTCCTGCCCCAGCGGTCGTTCACCCCGCCTCGGCGGCCGCAGCTTCCGGCGCCGCCCGATGCAGATAGCGCCACCAGACGGCATCCTCGCCCAGCGTCTCGACGAAGGCGCGGTGCGCGGCGATCTCGGACTGCGTCAGGCGTGGCGGCAGCGGCACCGGGCGCGGGCCGACGCGCACCGCCTCGCCCTCGCCGCCCTCTCGTCCCCCGCCGGTCTCGACGCTGAGGCCGAGCGCCGCCTGACGGCCCCCGATCAGCTCGATATAGACATGCGCCAGGAGCTCGGAATCGAGCAGCGCCCCATGCTTGTCGCGCCGCGAGGTGTCGATCGAGAAACGCGAGCAGAGCGCGTCGAGCGTCGCCGGCGCCATCGGGAACTTGCGCCGCGCCATCGGCAGGGTGTCGACGACGAGGCCGGGATCGATCGGCGGCTGGCCGATCCGCGATAGTTCGGCGTTCAGGAACTGGATGTCGAAGGCGGCATTGTGGGCGATCAGCCGGGCCCCCGAGAAGAACGCCAGGAACTCGTCGGCGATCTCGGAAAACAGCGGCTTGTCCGCCAGGAACTCGTCCGAGATGCCGTGCACGTCGAAGGCGGCGGGATCGACTTTGCGGCCGGCCGGCCGGATGAAGACGTGATAGGTCTTGCCGGTCGGAATGTGGTTCCAGAGTTCGACGCCGCCGATCTCGATCACCCGCTCGACCGAGGGGTCGAGGCCGGTGGTTTCGGTGTCGAAGACGATCTCGCGCATGGTTGCCGCTCCCTGCCGCCGCCATCCGTCGCAAAATCGTGACGGCCGATCAAGGGCCGGCGGAGCGGTCGCCCCGTCGTTCCACAAGCGACTGCGATCGACTATGTTCGTCCCCAGTGCTGGAAAGTGCCCCGCGTCCGGACCGAGAGGACGACCGGGTACGGAGGATCTCTTCTGGAGGAGCCGCGATGAACGTCCAGGCACCCGCCATCCGCACCGTCGATGACTTCCTGCGCTGGAACGAGGGACGGGAGGGACGGCGCGAGTTCGTGAGGGGGAGGATCGTCGAGATGATGACGGGCGGCACCCGACGGCATGCCAAGATGATGCTGCGGCTCGCCACGGCTCTGCAATCGATGCTTCCTGAGAGATTCTCCGTGACCGCCGCCGATTATGCGGTGCGCACGCCGCTCGGGGTAAGATATCCCGACGTCTTGGTCGAGCCAGACGACGAGGGTGATGACCGGAGTCTAGCGACCAATAGAGCCCTTTTCGTCGCCGAGATCCTGTCGCCCTCCTCCCTCGCCACCGATTTCGGCGAGAAGGCACAGGAGTACACGGCGCTCGATACGCTGCGGCACTACCTCGTCCTCTCGCAAGACGAGCCGCGCGCCTGGCTCTGGTCGCGCGGCGACGACGGCGCCTTCGGGAAGCCGGAGATGATCGCCGGCGCGGACGAGGTGCTGGATCTGTCCGGCCTCGGGATCCGCCTTCCGCTCGCCGGCATCTATCGCGGCATCGTCTAAGCGTGCGTCATCTTCCCGCCTCTCCGGAAAGGACAGTTGATGAACGTTCAGGCACCCGCGATCCGTACCGCCGACGACTTCCTGCGCTGGAACGAGGGCCGCGAAGGAAGGCGTGAATTCGTCGGAGGAAGGATCATCGAGATGATGACGGGCGGCACGCAGCGGCATGCCGAACTGATGATGCAGTTGGGCTTTCTGCTGAAGTCGCTGCTCGATCCCTCGCGCTATGTCGTCACCGGGGCCGACTATGCAGTCCGGACGCCGTTCGGCGTGCGCTACCCGGATGTCCTCGTCACGCCTCGGGGCGGCGACAGCAGTCAGAGCCTCGCGACCGGCCAGTCCCTGCTCATCGCCGAGATCCTCTCCCCCTCATCCCTCGCCGCCGACTTCGGCGAGAAGGCACAGGAGTACACGGCGCTGGGCACATTGCGGCACTACCTCGTCCTCTCGCAGGACGAGCCGCGCGTCTGGCTCTGGTCGCGCGGCGACGATGGCACCTTCGGGAAGCCGGAGATGATCACCGGCGCGGACGAGGTTCTGGAACTGCCCGGCCTCGGCCTTCGAATGCCCCTCGACGACATCTATCGAGGCATCGTCTAGCGATGGCGGCCATAGTCCTTGATCCGAAAGGCGTCGAGCAGAAGGGAGGCCTGTCGTGAACATCCATGCGCCTGCGGTGAAGACCGTCGACGACTTCCTGGATTGGGCCGGTACGCAAGACGGTCGGTTCGAGTTCGTCCGAGGAAGGATCGTCGAATTGGTCAGAGTGTCGAGAAACCATGCCCGTCTGGCGTCGAAGCTGCTCATGACGCTCGGCAACCGGCTCGATCTCGATCGCTACGACGTCGGTGCTGCCGAGTTCGCGGTCCGCACGCGGTCCGGCGTCCGCTTCCCCGACGTGTTCGTGGATCGGGTCAACGCGAACACCGCGGGACAGGACCTGATCGCGCGCGAGCTGGTTCTTGCGGCGGAGATCCTGTCGCCTTCTTCCCGCACCACCGACCTCGGAGAAAAGGCTCAGGAGTACACAGAGATCAGGACCCTCCTCCACTACCTCGTCCTCTCGCAGGACGAGCCGCGCGTCTGGCTCTGGTCGCGCGGCGACGATGGCACCTTTGGCAAGCCGGAGATGATCACCGGCGCAGACGAGGTGCTGGATCTGTCCGGCTTCGAGATCAGCATTCCTCTTGCCGAACTCTATCGTGGCATCGCATAAGCGGCCATGTCTTCAGATCGCGCCGCGCCTAAGCCGGAGGAGCTTGGCTTTGAGTTGGGAATATCGTTCAGCCTAACGGCTGATCTATCAGTAGAAGATCAGCGGATCTCACAATCCGCACGTCGCACGAAAGACGTCGTTTATATAGCGTTCACTGATGGTGTAGCACTGAAAGTCGGAGAAACACGCAACAGCGTGACAGCCAGATGGTTGCCCATCATCGGAATGCTGGGACTGACATCCAAAAGAACGCTCAAAAAGAACGAATTGCGTGATCAGTCTGCCCTCCGCGATGCTACGAAAGGAAAGACAGTCGAGGTCTGGTTCAAGCGGCCGACTCGGCTCACCCTCGCATATGAAGGAGGAAACCTTAGGCAGTGCATGGTTTCCAGATATGCGGAAGAGGCTCTCCTTTGTCATGTATTTCGCCCCCTTTTCGGAAAACATCATTCCGTGAGGGAGGAGTAACGAGATGACCCTCAAGGCCCGCATCATCCCCTGCCTCGACGTCAAGGACGGCCGCGTGGTCAAGGGCGTCAACTTCGAGGGCCTGGTCGACGCCGGCGATCCGGTGGAGGCCGCCAAGGCCTACGATGCGGCAGGGGCGGACGAGCTCTGCTTCCTCGACATCACCGCCTCCTCCGACGAGCGCGAGACGATTTTCGACGTCGTCGCCCGCACCGCCGAGCAGTGCTTCATGCCGGTCACCGTCGGCGGCGGCGTGAGAGCCATCCAGGACGTGCGCAGGCTCCTGCTCGCCGGCGCCGACAAGGTGTCGATCAACACCGCCGCGGTGAAGCGGCCGGAATTCGTCGCCGAGGCCGCCGACAAGTTCGGCGACCAGTGCATCGTCGTCGCCATCGACGCGCGCCGTGTCGCAGCTTCCGGGAATGCCGAACCCCGCTGGGAGATCTTCACCCATGGCGGGCGCAGCGCGACCGGCATCGACGCCGTCGACTTCGCCCGCCGCGTCGTGGCGCTCGGCGCCGGCGAAATCCTTCTGACCTCGATGGACCGCGACGGCACCAAGGCCGGCTTCGACATCGACCTCACCCGGGCCGTGGCGGACGCCGTTTCGGTGCCGGTGATCGCCTCCGGCGGCGTCGGCACGCTCGATCATCTCGCCGCCGGCATCCGCGAGGGCCATGCCGCCGCCGTGCTCGCCGCCTCGATCTTCCATTTCGGAACCTTTACGATCGGTGAGGCAAAGGCGCATATGGCCGCGGCCGGAATTCCCATGCGGCTCGACAAGGCAGCCTGAGGGCTCCGCCAGGCCGGCGCTGCGCCCGCGCCGACAGACCGGAAGGCATCATGACTGACTTCACCCTCGCCGATCTCGAAACGATCGTCGCCGCGCGCGCAAGCTCCGGCGATGCGGCCTCCTACACCGCCAAGCTGGCCCGCAAGGGGGTCGCGCACGTCGCGAAGAAGCTCGGCGAGGAGGCGACCGAAGTCGTGATCGCCGCCGTGTCGGAGGATAGCGACCGCATGACCTCGGAAACGGCGGACCTGCTCTACCATCTCCTCGTCGCGCTGCACCTGCGGCAGGTCCCGCTCTCGGCGGTCATGGCGGAGCTCGGACGGCGCACCGCCCAGACCGGCCTCGAGGAGAAGGCCGGCCGCGGCGCGTCATGAACGGCGTGATGGATCAGCTGGCGCCGGCGAAATACTCGCCCTACCGCGTCTTCTCCGCCGAGGAATGGGCGAAGTTCCGCGCCGACACGCCGCTGACCCTCGGCGAGGACGAGGTCCAGCGGCTGCGCTCGCTCGGCGACCCGATCGATCTCGAGGAAGTCGCGCGCATCTATCTCGCGGTCTCGCGCCTCATTTCGGCGCATGTGGAATCCTCGCAGCTCCTGTTCCGCCAGCGCCAGCGCTTTCTCTCCGGCAACGGCGCCGGGCAGAAGACACCCTTCATCATCGGCATCGCCGGATCGGTGGCCGTCGGCAAATCCACGACCGCGCGCATCCTGAAGGAGCTTCTCGCCCGCTGGCCGTCCTCGCCGAAGGTCGACCTCGTCACCACCGACGGCTTCCTCTTTCCCAACGCCGTGCTCCAGGCGGAGGGGCTGATGCAGCGCAAGGGCTTCCCGGAAAGCTACGATGTCGGCGCGATCCTGCGCTTCCTCTCCGACATCAAGGCCGGGCGGCCGAAGGTGGAGGCGCCGGTCTATTCGCACTTCGTCTACGACGTGGTGCCGGGCGAAACGGTCGTCGTCGACCGGCCGGACATCCTGATCTTCGAGGGGCTGAACGTGCTGCAGGTGCGCGAGATGCCGCGGGACGGCAAGGCGATCCCCTTCGTCTCCGACTTCTTCGACATCTCGATCTACATCGACGCCGAAGAGGCCGCGATCCGGCGCTGGTACATCGATCGCTTCATGAGCTTGCGCGCGACCGCGTTCCGCAAGGAGGGCTCGTTCTTCCACCGCTACTCCAAGGTCACAGACGAGGAGGCGCTGGAGATCGCCAACGGCCTGTGGACCGAGATCAACGCGAAGAACCTGCACGAGAACATCCTGCCGACGCGCCCGCGCGCCGACCTGATCCTGCGCAAGGGCGACAACCACCGGATCGAACAGGTGGCGCTGCGCAAGCTTTGAGGCCCGCGGCGAAACCCCGACGCATTACGCAGATTTCATAGCGCCTTTCGCCGCCGCAGCGTTTAGATAGCGCCGATTTTGCGAGCGGTCCGACGCACGGGATGCGAGTGCCGGGCTGCGGACGCCCCTGACAAGGACCTGGTCTTGTTCGTCTCCTTCTTCCCGAAGCCGAAGCTGTTCTTCATCTCCGTCGTCCTCTGGACGGCCATCGCGATCGGGCTGTGGTACACGGTGGGCGAAAGGCTCGGCGCGGATCTCGGCATGCCGCCCTTCGCGCCGGGGCTGGAGCCGGTGATCGGCATCCAGCTGTTCTGGACGACGCCGTTCCTCTGGTTCTACATCTACTTCGCTGCCTTCGTCGGCGCCTTCTACGCCTTCTGGCGGCTCTATTCGCCGCATCCCTGGCTGAACTGGTCGATCCTCGGCTCTGCGCTGATCCTCTTCACCATCTATTTCCAGGTCCAGGTGAGCGTTGCAGTCAACGCCTGGTACGGCCCGTTCTACGACCTGATCCAGGCGGCGCTCTCCAAGACCAAGCCGGTGACGGTGGGGGCGTTCTACGCCGAGATGCTGACCTTCGCCGGTCTGGCGCTGGTCGGCGTGACGGTCAGCGTCCTCACCAACTTCTTCGTAAGCCACTACATCTTCCGCTGGCGCACGGCGATGAACAACTTCTACATGTCGCACTGGGGCAAGCTTCGCCGCATCGAAGGCGCGTCGCAGCGCGTCCAGGAGGACACGATGCGGTTCTCCACCACGACCGAGGACCTCGGCACCAGCCTCGTCCAATCGGTGATGACGCTGATCGCCTTCCTCCCCGTGCTGCTCGTTCTCTCGAAGAACATCACCCGGCTGCCGCTGGTCGGCGACGTGCCCTATGCCCTGGTAATCGCGGCGATCGTCTGGGCGGCGTTCGGCACCAGCCTTCTGGCGATCATCGGCATCAAGCTGCCGGGGCTGGAGTTCCGCAACCAGCGTGTCGAGGCGGCCTACCGCAAGGAACTGGTCTACGGCGAGGACGACGCCTCCCGGGCGCAGCCACCGACCGTCGCCGAACTCTTCACCAATGTGCGCCGCAACTACTTCCGGCTCTATTTCCACTACATGTATTTCAACGTCGCGCGCTTCGGCTATCTGCAGACCGACGCCGTCTTCCCGATGATCATCCTCGCCCCGACGATCGCCGCCGGCGCGATCACGCTCGGCGCGATGAACCAGATCCTCAACGCCTTCGGCGAGGTCCGCTCGTCGTTCCAGTATCTCGTCAACTCCTGGACGACGATCGTCGAGCTCCTGTCGATCTACAAGCGCTTGCGCGGCTTCGAGGCGGCGATCTACGACGAGCCGCTGCCGGAGATCGACCAGCGCTGGCTGGCCCGGCAGGGCAGCGCGGCGGAGTAGCGCTGCGGTCGCGTGGCTACGCCCATCGGCACCGGCACGGCCTCATGTCGTGCGCAGGGACGGCGGGTCGGAGAGCAGCGTGCGCGCCAGACGGTCGAGCAGCGCCTGGACCTCGGCATGACTGTCGGGATCCCAGCGCTCCAGGAGACGGGAGAGCCGCGCGCGCCGGGCCTTGGCGAGCCGATCGAAGGTCTGCCGGCCTTCCTTCGACGGCAAGAGCCGGTTCTCGCCGGCATCGTGGACGAGCGCCCCGGCTCGCAGGCGCCCGAAGAGGCTGTCGATCCGCTCCTCCGGTATCTTGAAGCGAGCGGCCATCTCCTGCGGGGCGAGCGGACGGTCGGCGAGGCACAGCTGGACGAGCAGCCAGATCGCGTCCGGCTCCAGATCGACATCCGCATCGTTGGCCGCGCGCTGATAGATGGTCCAGCGCTTCTCCGGCCGCTCCAGCTGCGAAACGATGCTGGCGAGTTCCTCGAGCGACGTTGCGTCGTGCGGCATTGCCAGGCTCTCGCCGATCGTCTCCTCGCGCACGACGGCCCGCAGCGGCACCTCTTCGATCAGCCAGGTCAGGGCGAAGCCGAGAAGGGCGACGCCGGCCGCCGCCCAGAAGACCGGATGCAGAGCGCCGACGAACGCGTCGAGATAAGCCGCCCGGGCGGCCGGTGAAAGCGCCGCGATGGCCGCGGGATCATGCGCGGCGATAAGCGTTCCAGGCCCAGTCTGGCCCAGTCGGCTGGCGAGGTCTCCGGCGAAGATCGCGCCGAACAGCGAGACGCCGACCGAGCCGCCGATCGAGCGGAACAGCGTCGTCCCCGAGGTCGCTACGCCGAGATGCCGGTAGTCGACGGCGTTCTGCACCGCCAGCACCAGCACCTGCATGACCATCCCGAGGCCGATGCCGAGGACCAGCATGTAGGCCGAGGCGGTCCAGGCGGCGGTCTGCGTTCCGAGCGTCGCCAGAAGCGCGAGCGCGACGGTCGTCAGCGCGGTGCCGGCAATCGGGAAGAACCGGTAGCGGCCGATGCGGCTGATGATCCGTCCGCTGATGATCGAGGAGACCAGCAGCCCCGCCATCATTGGCGTCATCTGCATGCCGGCATGAGCCGGGCTGGCGCCGCGCACGACCTGCAGGAAGAGCGGCATGTAGGTGACCGAGCCGAACATCGCGAGACCGACGATGAAGCCGACTGCGCAGCAGGCGGCAAAGACCCGGTTGCCGAAGAGTTCCAGCGGCAGGATCGGCTCGGCCGCCCGCTGCTCCGCGACCACGAAGCCGCCGATCGCGGCGATCGTCGCCGCGGCCAGTGCGAGCATCGGGGCGGAGGTCCAGGCAAAGGTGTGCCCGCCGAGGCTGGTGAGCAGCACCAGGGCCGTCAGCGCCACCGCCAGGAGCACCGCGCCGCCGACGTCGATCCGCGGCCGCCGCCGCTGGCCGGGCGCGCGCAGGGCCCAGCCGATCACCGCCACCGCCAGGATGCCGAGCGGCAGGTTGACGTAGAAGATCCAGCGCCAGGAGAGGTGCTCGACGAAGAAGCCGCCGATCAGCGGTCCGAGCACGGTGGACAGGCCGAAGACACCGCCGAACAGGCCTTGGTAGCGGCCGCGCTCGCGCGGCGGAATGATGTCGCCGACGACGGCCATGGTGGTGACCATCAAACCGCCGCCGCCGATCCCCTGGACGGCGCGAAAGGCGATCAGCTGCCCCATCGACGCGCTGAGCCCGCAGAGCGCCGATCCCGCGAGGAACAGGACGATCGCGGTCTGCAGGACGATCTTGCGCCCGAGAACGTCGCCGAGCTTGCCGTAGAGCGGCGTGACGATCGTCGTCGCGAGGAGATAGCCCGTCACGATCCACGACAGGTGCTCCAGCCCGCCGAGCTCGCCGACGATCGTCGGCAGTGCGGTGGAGACGATCGTCTGGTCGAGGGAGGCGAGCAGCATCACCAGCATCAGCGCCCCGAATACGGTGCGCACGGGCTGCGGCGGGAGGGGCGCCTGCGGCGCGGTCGAGGGAGCTGGTTGCGGCATCGATCGAACGTCCTTTACGCCCGCGGAAAGCTGCTGCGGGCGGCATGCAAAGCTTTGGAGCAAGCGAGGGACGAACGTTCCGGCGCCGGGCTTGATCCGTCGCGGCAGCCGATCGGCCCGCACCGGGCCGCTGCGAGGCTCGCCCGGATCGTCCCTCGCAATCCGCCGACCCGGTCGCTCAAAGGCGGGCGACTGCGGCCGGCAGGTCGATCGGTGCCGCCGGGCGATGAACAAAGCGTGATGTCCGCCCGGCCATCCCGGCGGAAGCCGCCTCCGTATCTGCGCCATCCTCCTGGCCGGGAGGGCCTGAATCAGACCACACAGGGAGAATGACATGATCAACGCATTCACGCGCGCAGGCGCATTCGCCGCCTGCCTCGCCGTCGGCGGTCTCGCTCTCGCTCCGGGCGCCTATGCGCAGAACGGGTCGAGCATGTCCTCCGGCTCGATGCAGTCCGGCAAGATGTCCTCGCACATGCCGATGGTCGGCGGCGCGCCGATGAGCCCGAAGAAGACCATCGTCCAGAACGCCTCCAAGGCGAAGAACCTGACGACGCTGGTTGCGGCGGTGAAGGCGGCGGGCCTCGTCAAGACGCTGTCCGGCAAGGGCCCCTTCACCGTCCTTGCGCCCACCAACGCCGCCTTCGACAAGCTGCCGAAGGGTACGGTCAAGACGCTGCTGAAGCCGGAGAACAAGAAGAAGCTGACGAACATCCTGACCTATCACGTGATCCCGGGCACCGAGACCTCCGCGGATCTGATGAAGATGGCCAAGGACAACGGCGGCAGCTACACGGTGAAGACCGTCGAGGGCGAACCGCTGACCTTCAAGATGGACGGCGGCAACCTCGTCGTCATCGACGCGTCCGGCGGTGGCGCGACCATCACCCAGGCCGACGTCATGCAGTCGAACGGCGTCGTCCACGTCATCGATTCGGTGCTGATGCCGAAGTGACGCCGTCCGGCGCGGCCAAAGTCTTCGCGTGCCGCAGCTGAACCTGCTCCGTGCCGGCCTGCCGGCGCGGGGCTTCGGGCATTTTCGGGTCCCGCAGCTGTCGGAAGGGTCGGCCAGACCTCATTTGTTCGTGATCGCGCGTTCGAAACGCTGCTCTCGCCACGAAGTAGGAGACAGTGCGGTAGACGCAGCCGCGCGTTGAACGGGGGATCGCCCGGGCGTGAGTGATCGCGGGCCGGGCTTCACAAGGAGATATCGAGATGCACAGACGTGGCTTTCTAGCGAGCGGTGTCGCGGCCCTGGCGGCGGCAGCGGGCGCCGGGGGCGGCCTCCTCCTGCAATCGCGCGGCGCCCGGGCGAAGGAGAGCTTCCCGGTGGAGATGAGCGAGGCCGAGTGGAAGAAGAAGCTGACGCCCGAGGAGTTCGCGGTCCTGCGCCGGGCGGCGACCGAGCGGCCGTTTTCCAGCCCGCTGAACCACAACAAGACCGCCGGCCTCTACCACTGTGCCGGCTGCGACACGGCCGTCTATTCCTCGGAGGCCAAGTTCGATTCCGGCACTGGCTGGCCGAGCTTCTTTGAGCCGGTCTCGGAGGATGCCGTCGCCACCAGGTCGGATTATTCGCTGATCGTGCCGCGCACCGAGGTCCACTGCGCGACCTGCGGCGGGCATCTCGGCCATGTCTTCGACGACGGGCCGCCGCCGACCGGCAAGCGCCACTGCATCAACGGCGTCGCGCTGCACTTCAAGCCGGGCGCGACCACGGCGTCCTGACATGGCTCGGCTGTCGCGGCGGCCTGTGCGAGCCCCCCGAGGAGCCACTCTGTCGGCCGGCCTACCTGGCTCGGCCGCAACCGGTTTTCGCGGGTTTGAGGAGGCGGCCGTCTTGGCGGTTTGGAAAGGATTGCGCGCGACCATCGCGGCTTGAGCGAGATCGACGCGGCGGATTGAAGCTTGGGCTCGGCAACGCCATATGATGGTCGGGACGGGGCGGTGCCGCTGACGGGCCGCTCCGCGGAAAGTCGCTTGATCAAGGACTTTGTGAGACCGATGAGTCGTATGACCCCTTTCTCCAGCCCGCTGCTGCTTGGTTTCGACAGCGTCGAGAAGACGCTGGAACGGATCGCCAAGGGCGGCGACGGATATCCGCCCTACAATATCGAGCGGATCCGCCCGAAGCAGGGCGAGGACGGTGCGAACGACCTGATCCGCATAACCTTGGCTGTCGCAGGATTTCAGCCCGAGGATCTCGACGTCACGACCGAGGAAAATCAGCTGATGATCCGCGGCCGCCAGGCCGAGGACGTCGAGCGCGAGTTCCTGCATCGCGGGATCGCCGCGCGGCAGTTCCAGAAGTGCTTCCTTCTGGCCGACGGCATGCGGGTGATCGGCGCACAGCTGAAAAACGGCCTTCTGTTCATCGATCTGGCCAAGCCCGAGCCAGAGCGCGTCGTCAGACGGATCGAGATCGCGGTCAACGAATGACCGGGTTTCGCGTTTGCCTGTCCAAGGAGACGGATTATGAGTGAGAGTATCGTGAACACCATCACCGAGAGCGATCTCGCCGCCATCGGCGAGGGCCATCTCGCCTATCTCAGGCGGATGACCTCGGACGAGATCCGGGCCCGCTTTCCCGCCGCCCAGGCGATCCAGCCGGGGCTGAACCTGTGGGCGCTGTTCTCCGCCGACGGGACGCCGCTCGCGGTCTCGGACGATCGCGGCAGCATTCTCGAGAGCGCGTCCGAGAACGAGCTTCAGACGGTCAGCATCCACTGATCGCGCGGGGCTGGTCCGGTGGCCTTCACCTGACAGCGGCCCGCACCGGTTCGAACCATCAGATCGCAAGCGCCGCAGCCGGGACCCGGCTGCGGCGCTTTTTTTGTTGGTCGATGGTCGATCGGCGCCCGCTTCGCTTCCGCGAGGCGCGCTCAGCTCTGCGGGCAGTGTGCGCCGGTCGCGACCCAGGCCCTGTAGAGATTGCCGAACTCTTCCTGCGTGCCGGGCACCGGCTGGCGTCCCGCACCCGGGTGCCAGCCCCAGGCGACGATGTCGGCATGCGCCATGTGGTCGACGAGCTGCGCCAGCGTCAGGCCGCCATTGCGGTTCTTGTCCTTCAGCTGCCGGCAGATCTGGCCGAGCGTCTTGCCCTGCCAGGCCATCGAGCTCGGCGCGAGCCGCCAGTCCGGGCTGCCCGGGATCGACTTGATCGTTGCCGACTGGGCGACGAGATCGACGTTCTTCTGGCCGTGGCAGGTGTTGCAGGTCATGCCGGGCGCACCGAAATCGGCATCGCCCCGGCGGACCGGCGGCTGGTGGAGGTGCATGTCGTCGCCCTGCAGCGGCGAATTCCCGGCGGGATGGCAGTTCACGCAGCGCGGGTTGAGGATGACCTTGCCGGTCTCTTCGAAGATCGCGATCGAGCGCTCCGTCTCGTCCTTGATGTTGCTGAAGGCAGAGACGGGCTTCAGCGTGTTCGGCTTGGTCTGCGACAGCGGCGCGACCGCCGGCGTCGAGGGCTCCGGTGCCTCTGGCGCGCGGTCCTGGGCGCCGGAGATCGTCGGCACGAGCGCCGCGGCGGCAAAGAACGCGATGCCGGCCGAAAGGCCGGCAAGGGTATGTTTCTTCATCTCGTCTGGTCTCGCTTGGGTTACGCGGTGAGGGCGCTGACGATCGGCAGGCGCCGGACCGGCTGGCCGGTGAGCTTGCGCCAGGCATTGGCAACCGCCGGGCCGATCGGCGGTACGCCCGGCTCCCCGACGCCGGTCGGCGCCTCGCTGGACTTGATGATCGCCACCTCGACGTCCGGCATCTCGTTGATCCTGAGCGAGCGATAGGTGTCGAAGTTCGACTGCACCACCGCGCCGCCCTGGCCGAGGGTGATCTGGTCGAACAGGATGGCACCGAGACCGTAGCCGATGCCGCCCTCCATCTGCGCCTTGATGATGTTCGGGTTGACCGCGACGCCGCAGTCGACCGCGCACCACACCTTGTGCACCCGCGGCATGCCGCCCTCGCCGATCGACACCTCGGCGACTTCCGCGACATAGGTGTTGAAGCTCTTGTGGACGGCGACGCCGCGCTGGCGCCCGTCCGGCGGGGTGGAGCCCCAACCGGCCATCTCCGCCACCTTCTGGAGGACGCCGGCCTCGCGCGGATGGTCCTTCAGGAGCGCCAGGCGTCCCTGCACCGGATCCTTGCCGGCGCGATCCAGAAGCTCGTCGAGGAAGGTCTCCACCGCGAAGCCGGTATGGGTGTGCCCGACCGAGCGCCACCACAGGATCGGCACCTTCAGCTCCGGCTGGTAGCCGACGACGCGAAGATTCGGGATCGCATAGGGCATGTCGGCGGCACCCTCGACAGTGGTCTCGTCGAGATCGCTCTTCTTCATGATCGACTGGCCGGCGATCTTGTGATCCCAGGCGACGATGTTGCCGTCCTTGTCGATCGCGCCCTTGATCGAGTGGACGTAGATCGGGCGGTAGAAGCCACCGCGGATATCGTCCTCGCGCGTCCACATGTGCTTCATCGGGCGCTTCATGCCGGAGGCTTTGAACGCCGCGGCGGCCTCGCGCATGTAGGGCGAGCCGAACTGCGCGCGGCGGCCGAAGGAGCCGCCGGCGAGCTGCATGTTGACGCGCACCTTCGAGGCGTCGACGCCGCACACGTCGGCGATCGCCGCCTTGTCCTGCGTCGGAAACTGCGCGCCGTTGTAGCAGTCGATCGAGCCGTCCTTGGCCTGGATCAGCACCGCGTCGAGCGGCTCCATCGGCGCATGGGCGAGGAAGGGGAAGATCATCTCGGCGTCGAGGCTGGTGATCCCATTGCCGGAGAAGGCGCTGTCGACGTCGCCCTTGTTGGTCGCCTGAAGTCCCTTGGCGGAGAAGCCGCTGCGGTAGTCGGCGTAGATCTCCTCGCTCGACCGGGTCTCGGCATGGGTGAGGTCCCAGTTGATCTTCAGCGCCTCGCGGCCCTTCAGCGCCGCGAAGGTGTTCTCGGCGAACACCGCGACGCCCTGCGGGATCGCCTTCACGTCGACCACGCCCTTGACCTTGCGCGCGGCCGCGTCGTCGAAGCCGCGCACGGTGGCGCCGAAATGGTCAGGATGGGCGACCATCGCGATCAGCATGTCGTCGGCGAGGACGTCGAGCGTGTAGACCGCCTTGCCGTTGGTCTTCTCGTCGGTGTCGATCTTGTGGCGGTCGGTACCGATCAGCGTGAAGTCCTTGGGGTCCTTCAGCTTCACGTCGGACGGCGCGTCCATGGTGGCGGCCTTGTCGGCGAACTCGCCGAAGCCGCCTTCCTTGTTCTTGCCGGCGTGGCGGATGCGGCCCTTCTCGACGGTGATCTCGCTGGCCGGCACGCCCCAGGCGTCCGCCGCGGCGGCGACCAGCATCGCGCGGGCCGTCGCGCCGGCCCTACGCATCTGCTCATAAGACTCCGCGATGGAAGTCGAGCCGCCGGTGCCCTGCAGGCCAAAGGCGAGGTTCTTGTACACCGCGTCGTCCGCCGGCGCCGCCGCGACACGCATCTGCGACCAGTCGGCGTCGAGTTCCTCGGCGACCAGCGTGGTGAGGCCCGTATAGGGCCCCTGGCCCATCTCGATGTGCTTGGAGAGGACGGTCACCGTGCCGTCGGGAGCGACGCGAACGAAGGCGTTGAGGTCCTCGTGCGGCCCCTGGACGCCCTCGGGGGCGCCCTGGATGAGTTCGGCGGCGCGGGCGTGCCGGCCGGCGAGCGCGACGCCGATGACGAGGCCTGTGCCGGCGAGAAAGCCGCGGCGGGTGGTGTTGATGGCCTGGATGCCCATGGTCTCAGCCCTCCAGCGTCTTGGCGGCGTCGTGGATCGCCTGCCGAATGCGCTTGTAGGTCGCACAGCGGCAGATGTTGCCGGCCATGGCCCCGTCGATGTCGTCGTCGCTGGGCTTCGGGTTGAACTGCAGCAGCGAGACCGCCGACATGATCTGGCCGGACTGGCAGTAGCCGCACTGCGGCACGTCGATCGCCTGCCAGGCCGCCTGGACGGCCTTCGCCTCCTTGCCGTCGATCCCCTCGATGGTGGTGACGGTCGAGCCGTCGACACTGGAGATGGGGGTGACGCAGGAGCGCCGGGTCATGCCGTCCAGATGCACCGTGCAGGCGCCGCACTGGGCGATGCCGCAGCCGTATTTCGTGCCGGTCAGCTTTTCGGCGTCGCGGATGACCCAGAGCAGCGGCGTGTCGGGGTCGCCGTCGAAGGTCTTCTTCTCGCCGTTCAGGGTGAAGGTGATCAAGGGCGCCTCCCGTCGACGGCTGCAAGGAGCCATCGTCATCCGCATCACGCCGCAGCTCGTCGGCGCGGCTTTCAATTTCGATGAAGTCTAAACTAACGACTTCACCGGACGCGGCAAGCGGGCGGCCAAAAGGTTCCCTCACCTCGGCGTGAACAATGTGTTTGGCCGGCGCCGGACAAACGCACCGCGTGACGGTGGCTCCGGGCTCGCGGTCGGAGGTCCCGGAACAAAGAAAGGGCCGCCCTGTCGCAGGACGGCCCTTCGGACTTTACGGACGAGTTGCGATCAGTGCGTCTGATCCTTCACCGCATCCTTGACCTTGCCGTAGTTCTTCTGGGTCTTGCCCTCGACCTGATCGGCCTGGCCTTCGACTTCCATGTCGCGGTTGCCGGTCGCGCGGCCGGCGGCTTCCTTGAGCTTGCCGCCGACTTCCTTGGCGCCGCCCTTGACTTCGTTCTTGTCGACCATCGGAAAATCCTCCGTTCGGCATGATTGCCGTGTCGAAAGAATAACGGTCTGAAAACAAAACGGGTTCCGTAGCCGGCACCGGTTGTGTGCGCCAGCCGTCGAAGACGCGTCCGGCCGAGCGGTCCGTCGCCTCCCGCCAATGAAAAAGGGGCCCGGCGATGCCGAGCCCCCCTCGATGGAACCGGATGGATCCAGGTGGCGGGACTTAGAAGTCCATGCCGCCCATGCCGCCCATTCCGCCCATGCCGCCGGGCATGCCGCCGGCGCCGGCGGACTCCTTCTTCGGAGCCTCCGAGATCATCGCCTCGGTGGTGACCAGCAGGCCGGCGACCGAAGCCGCGTCCTGCAGGGCCGAGCGGACGACCTTGACCGGGTCGACGATGCCCATCTGGATCATGTCGCCATACTCGCCCGTCGCGGCGTTGTAGCCGAAGGAGAGCGAGGAGTTCTCGAGGATCTTGCCGACGATGATCGAGCCCTCGGCACCGGCGTTGGTGACGATCTGGCGGACCGGAGCCTGCAGCGCCTTGCGCACGATCGAGATGCCGGCGTCCTGGTCGGAGTTGGCACCCTTGAGGTCCACGGCGTTCGAAGCGCGCAGCAGCGCCACGCCGCCGCCCGGGACGATGCCTTCCTCGACGGCCGCGCGAGTCGCGTTGAGGGCGTCGTCGACGCGGTCCTTCTTCTCCTTCACCTCGACCTCGGTCGCACCGCCGACGCGGATGACCGCGACGCCGCCGGCGAGCTTGGCCAGGCGCTCCTGGAGCTTCTCGCGGTCGTAGTCCGAGGTGGTCTCCTCGATCTGCGCCTTGATCTGACCGACGCGGGCCTTGATCTGCTCGGACTCACCGGCGCCATCGACGATGGTGGTGTTTTCCTTGGTGATCGAGACCTTCTTGGCGCGGCCGAGCATGTCGAGCGTGACGTTCTCGAGCTTGATGCCGAGGTCCTCGGAGATGACCTGGCCGCCGGTGAGGATCGCGATGTCCTCGAGCATGGCCTTGCGGCGGTCGCCGAAGCCCGGAGCCTTGACGGCGGCGATCTTCAGGCCGCCACGCAGCTTGTTGACGACGAGCGTGGCGAGCGCCTCGCCCTCGACGTCCTCGGCGATGATGACCAGCGGCTTCGACGACTGGACGACAGCCTCGAGGACCGGGAGCAGCGCCTGCAGGTTGGACAGCTTCTTCTCGTGCAGGAGGATGTAGGCGTCCTCGAGCTCGGCGACCATCTTCTCGGCGTTGGTCACGAAGTACGGGGAGAGGTAGCCGCGATCGAACTGCATGCCCTCGACGACCTCGAGCTCGGTCTCGGCGGTCTTGGCTTCCTCGACCGTGATGACGCCCTCGTTGCCGACCTTCTGCATGGCGGCGGCGATCATCTCGCCGATTTCCTTCTCGCCGTTCGCCGAGATGGTGCCGACCTGGGCGACCTCGTCCGAGGTGTCGATCGAGCGGGCGGCCGAACCGAGCGCCTCGACGACCTTGGCGACGGCCGCGTCGATGCCGCGCTTGACGTCCATCGGGTTCATGCCGGCGGCAACCGCCTTGGCGCCTTCCTTGACGATCGCCTGGGCGAGGACCGTCGCGGTGGTCGTGCCGTCACCGGCCTTGTCGTTGGTCTTCGAGGCCACTTCGCGCACCATCTGGGCGCCCATGTTCTCGAACTTGTCCTCGAGCTCGATCTCCTTGGCGACGGTGACGCCGTCCTTGGTGATGCGCGGCGCGCCGAAGGACTTGTCGATGACGACGTTGCGGCCCTTCGGGCCGAGGGTCACCTTCACCGCGTCGGCGAGGATGTCGACACCGCGCAGCATGCGCTCACGCGCGTCGCGGCCGAACTTTACGTCTTTAGCTGCCATGTTCGTAACTCTCCAGGGCGCGCCTTGCAGGCCGCGCCGTTTCGGGTTTCGTCAATTGCTGGAACAGAACCGATCGGACGGCCGCGACTTACGCGACGACGCCCATGATGTCGGATTCCTTCATGATGAGCAGGTCTTCGCCGTTCAGCTTGACCTCGGTGCCGGACCACTTGCCGAAGAGGACGCGGTCGCCGGTCTTGACGTCGAGCGGGACGACCTTGCCGGATTCGTCGCGCGCGCCGGAGCCGACGGCGACGATCTCGCCTTCCTGCGGCTTTTCCTTCGCCGTGTCCGGGATGATGATGCCGCCAGCGGTCTTGGCCTCGGACTCCACCCGGCGAACCACGACGCGGTCGTGCAGGGGACGGAAGTTCACAGCTGCCATGTTCGTTTGAACCCTTCGTTGGACGAAACGCCGGACCCCGTCGGGCATCCGGCTGAAGCAAGTTTAGCACTCACCGATCGAGAGTGCTAACAGGGTGGAGATAGTGACGGGCGGCAGCTCCTGTCAAGATCGCGTGTCAGCAAATTTCCGTGCTGATTATGTGGCAGGCCGCCTGCAGCGCAGCGGCCTTGATCCGCATCCGCGACGGGACCTTCCCCGGCGGCCGCTCGCCCGCCTTGACCCGCCGCCGGCCCGCCTCTATCGCCTCGGCCACCGGCAACTTCCCGCGGAAAACGCATGGACCGATACGATTCGCAAGAGCCCCGGAAGCTCGCCGCCCTCGACGAGGTCTGCGGCGACTATGCCGCGATCTTCTGCGACATCTGGGGTGTCGTGCACAATGGCGAGAAGAAGCACCCGGCCGCCGAGCGGGCGTTGACGGCGGCGCGGGCGCGCGGCGTCACCGTCGTGCTCCTCACCAATTCGCCGCGGCCGGCCTCGGGCGTCATCGCCCAGCTCGCCGGATTTGGCCTCTCCGGCGAGGCCTACGATGCGGTGGTCACTTCGGGCGATGCGACCCGCGCGCTGATCGCCGAGGCCGGCGGCCCGATCTTCCATATCGGGCCGGAGCGGGATCTGGACCTCTTCGACGGGCTCGCTGTCGAGCGGACAGACGCGCTCGACAACGCCAGCGCGGCGGTCGCGACCGGTCTTTACCATGACGAGGAAGAATCGCCGGAGGACTACCGCGATCTCCTCGCCCGGATGAAGGCGCGGGACATCCCGATGATCTGCGCCAATCCGGACATCGTCGTTCATCGGGGCGAGCGGCTGATCTGGTGCGCCGGCGCGCTCGCCCGCGACTACGCTGCGGCCGGCGGAACGGTGGAACTCGCCGGCAAGCCGCATCCGCCGATCTACCGCCAGGCGATGAAGGCCGGCGCCGTCGAGCCCGGCGCCGCGATCCTCGCCATCGGCGACGGGCTGATGACCGACGTCAAGGGCGCCAACGACTTCGGCTGCGACACGCTGCTGATCACGCACGGCATCCACGGCGCCGAGTTCGGCTCGGCCCCGGCCGCCGATGTCGTGTCGCGCGTGCTTTCCGAGAAGGGGCTGTCGGCCCGCTACTTCATGGCGGCGCTCGGATGAAGCGTCCGGCGATCGCGCGCCTTCCCGGCGGCGAGCCGCTGCCGGCCGATCTTTCCGGCGGCGTCGTCGCGATCGGCAATTTCGACGGCGTGCATCGCGGCCATCAGGCCGTGCTGTCGGTGGCGCGCGAGATCGCCGAAGCAAAGGACCGCCCGCTCGTCTGCCTGACCTTCGAGCCGCATCCGCGCAGCGTCTTTGCGCCGGACCGGCCGGTCGCCCGGCTGACGCCGGCGCCGATGCGGGCGCGGCTCCTGGGGGCGCTCGGCTTCGACGCCGTGGTCGAGCAGCGCTTCGACCGGGACTTCGCGGGGCTGTCCCCGGACGCCTTCGTCGAGGACGTGCTGGTCGGCTGCCTCGGGGCCTCGCATGTCGTCGCGGGCTTCGACTTCCACTATGGCGCCAAGCGGGGCGGCACGCCGCAGACGCTGGTCGCGGCCGGCGAGAAGCACCGCTTCGGCGCGACGCTGGTGCCGGCCTTCCAGGACGAGGGCGGCGAGACCGTCTCCTCCAGCCGCATCCGGACGCTGCTGCGGGACGGCGATGTCGCCGCGGCCGCCGGCCTGTTCGGCTATCGCTGGACGATCCGCGGCACGGTGCAGACCGGCGCGCAGCTCGGCCGCACGCTCGGCTATCCCACCGCCAACATCACGCTCGAACCCGACACGATGCTGAAGTTCGGCATTTACGCCGTCCGCCTGCGCCGCGCCGACGGGACGCTCCACGACGGCGTCGCGAGCTTCGGCCGCCGCCCGACCTTCGACGACGGCGCGGCGCTGTTCGAGACCTTCCTCTTCGACTTCTCCGGCGACCTCTATGGCGAGACGGTCGACGTCTCGCTCTTCGGCTTCCTGCGCGGCGAAGAGAAGTTCGCCAGCGCCGAGGCGCTGGTCGAACAGATGGACCGGGATTCGGCGGAGGCGCGGGCGCTGCTCGCGGGCGTGTCGCCGCTCGGAGAGCTGGATCGGGTGATCGCGTTCTGACCGCGCCGCGACGGCTGGACGTTTGCCCCGACCGGTCATAGCTCACCCGCCATGGCCATTCTCCCCAAAGGCGTGAAACACATCCCCGGCTATCTCGACCGGGAGGCGCAGCGGGCGCTGGTCGAGGCGATCCGCGCGGTGGTCTCGCAAGCGCCGCTGTTCCAGCCGGTGATGCCGCGTACGGGCAAGCCGTTCTCGGTGAAGATGACGAATTGCGGCAGTCTCGGCTGGGTCGCCGACCAGGCCGGCTACCGCTATCAGCCGTCCCATCCGATCACCGGCGCGCTCTGGCCCGCGATACCGGACAGTCTGATGCGGCTCTGGCACGAGGTCGCCGACTACGACGCGGAGCCTGAGGCCTGTCTCGTCAACTTCTATGCCGACACCGCGCGGATGGGCCTGCACCAGGACCGCGACGAGGCGGATCTCGCCGCCCCGGTGGTATCGGTCTCGCTCGGCGACGACTGCCTGTTCCGCATCGGCCAGACGACGAAGGGCGGCAAGACGGCCTCGATCCGCCTCGCCTCGGGCGACGTCGTCATCCTCGGCGGCGAGGGGCGGCTCGTCTATCACGGCGTCGACAGGATCTATCCCGCGACCTCCACGCTCCTGAAGAATGGCGGCCGGATCAATCTGACGCTGAGACGGGTGAGCCGGCCGCGCTGAGCGCCGAAAAACCGGCTGGCGACCGGCGCGAGGCTGCAGCAGGGATCGGCGCGGTACTCATGGCCTACGCCGTCGCTCATCCGAGCGCGGCGACGACGTCCCGCAGCATCGCGAATTGCTCGACCCGGCGGAAGCGCGGCTCGTTCTCCGGCGCCTCGGCATGCTCCAGCGCCCAGGTCAGCGCATGCGGGACATGGACGCCGAAGCTGCCGGCGGCGATCGCCGGCAGGACGTCGGACTTCAGCGAATTGCCGACCATCATCGCCCGCCCCGGGCCGTCGCCATGACGGGCGAAGACGCGCTCGTAGGTCCCGGCCGTCTTGTCGCTGACGATCTCGGCCGCGTCGAAGAAGTCGCCGAGACCGGAGGCGGCGAGCTTGCGCTCCTGGTCGAAGAGGTCGCCCTTGGTGATCAGGACGAGGCGATGCGTCTTCGCCAGCGCCTCCAGCGTCTCGGGAACGCCCGGCAGCGTCTCGACCGGGTGCTGGAGCATGTCCCGGCCGGCATCGAGGATCTGCCGGACGATTGTGGCCGAGGCCCGGTCGTCGGTGACGTCCAGCGCCGTCTCGATCATCGACAGAACGAAGCCCTTCACCCCGAAGCCATAGTGGGAAAGGTTGCGCCGCTCGGCCTCGAGCAGCCGGGCGGAGACCACCTCCCCCTCGGCATGCTCCGCCAGGAGTTCGCAAAAGCGCGCCTCGGTGAACTGGAAGATCGCCTCGTTCTGCCAGAGCGTGTCGTCGGCGTCCAAGCCGATGGTGGTGAGATGCGGGGTGGCGGCCATGCCTCGGAGACTAGACCTCCCCGTCGCCGCAGGCCAGCCGGGCTACCGCTGCGCCACGATGAAGAGGCGCGGGAAGGGCAGGATCACCCGCCCGTCCACCCGCGGCGGATAGGCCGCGGCGATGCGCGCGGTGTAGGCGGCGAGATAGGCGGCCCGCTCGGGCTCGGCGAGCGGCTCCAGAAACGGCCGCAGCCCAGTCGCGCGGACCCATTCGACGATCGCCGGAGCGTCTGGGAGCACGTGCATGTAGGTCGTGCGCCAGATGTCGACCGAGCGCGCATGCGGCTGCAGCAGGTCGTAGTACTGCTCGACCGAGGGGATCGGCGTGCGCACCGCGTTCGCGTCGCCGATCCTGGCGGCGAACTGCGGCTCGGCCGCGACCGCGCGCATCAGCCGGTGCGAGGGCTGATCGAGATTGTCCGGCATCTGCACGGCGAGGACGCCGCCGGGCGCAAGGCTCTCCATCAGCCGCGGGAACAGGCGCTCGTGGTCGGGCACCCATTGCAGCACGGCATTGGCGAAGATCAGGTCCGCCGGCGGCTCGGCCCGGAAGGCCGACACGTCGGCTCGCCGGAAGCTCACCCCCGGCAGCCGCGCCCGCGCCTTCTCCAGCATGTCCGGCGAGGTGTCGATCCCTTCGACGGCGGCATCGGGAAAGCGCCGGACGATCAGCTCGGTCGAATTGCCGGGCCCGCAGCCAATGTCGACGGCATGGCGGACAGTCTCCAGCCGCACCCGCGCCAGGAGATCGGCGGCCGGCCGCGTGCGCTCGTCGGCGAAGCGGAGGTAGAGGTCGGCGTTCCAGTCGGTCATGGAGCCTCGTTAGCACGTGATGACGGCTCTTGCGTCATCGCGATCGACCATAGCCGCCACGTTCCCTCTGTCGCCGATCCCCGGAGGGCCTGCGTCCCCGGCTCTCTCCGCCCGTTCCGACGACCTTGCTCGAGCCGGCAGGAAGCGGCAGCACTCATCGGGACGCGACGAAGCGCTCCAGCTTGCGCAGCGTCTGCTGCCCGAGCTCGACTGCCCCGAAGCCCCTCGCCTCCTGGAACTCGGCAGCCGTGCTGAAGATCATGCCGAGCGTCACCACCGTCGCCTCGTCCCGAACCTCGAACGCGGCCCAGGCGTCGGCATGCTTCGGCCCGTTCTCACCCCAGTGAAGCGAATAGCGGATTCTCTCCTCGGGACGGACTTCTTCATAGCGATGGTGGTTGGGGAAGACCGTGCCATCGGGCGCGATCATGTCGAACACCCATTCGCCGCCCGCCCTGAGGTCGATCCGCTTCGTTGCGCAGGAAAAGCCGTCCGGCCCCCACCATTGCGGCAGCGTCTCCGGGTTCATCCAGGCGCCCCAGACCAGCGATCGCGGCGCCCGGATCACCCGCTGCAGCACCATGGTCCGCTCCGCCGCGCCCGCGAGGTTTCCCAGGGCAGCGCCGAAGCCCGCCCGGTAGCCGGCCTCCATGTTCTCGGCCAGAGAAGACAGTTGCACCGTCACCACGAGCCGGCTCCGCTCGCCTGTGCCTGCGAGATCCGCCGTGACCAGCGCGGCCGATAGCGCCCGCCCTTCTGCGCCGACGACTTCGTAGTTCACGCTACGGGCCTCGGGCTGCAGCTCCAGCCAGCCGACCTCACAGCGGATGGTGCGCTCGCCTGCCTGCCGGCAAAGCGACACCTCGCGTCCGCCGACGCGGGTATCGGCCTCCAGATGTTCGACGGTCACCGCCGGCGTCGGCGCGGCCCAGACCGCGCGTGCGGCCGGCGCGGTCCACGCCTGCCAGAGCACGGAGACCGGCGCAGCCACCTCCCGCTCGAAGGTCAGAGTCGCGAAGCTGCCGCTCATGGGAGCAAGCCCTTCGCATACGATTCCAGCTGCGTCGCCACCGTGCCCCAGCCGTCGTAGAAGCCCATCTCTTCATGCGCCTTGCGGCTTTCGGGGCTCCGGTGCCGGGCGATCGCGGTGTAGATCGTGCCGCCGGCCGGCGCGTCCGCCAGCAGCAGGATCGCGGTCATGAACGGGTCGGGCGCCGGCTTCCAGCCTTCCGTGTAGGCATCGGTGAAGACCAGCTTCTCGTCCTCCACCACTTCGAGATAGACGCCATGATTGTCCATCACGGTGCCGTCGACCGCGAAGCTCGTGTTGAACCTGCCGCCGACCCGCAGGTCGATGTCGACTTTCGTCACCTTGTGCGGACGGGGGACGAAGAAGTGCGGAATGTGCTCCGGCTTCGTCCAGCACTCCCAGATCAGGTGCCGCGGCACCGCGAGCGTGCGGGTGAAACTCAAATCGGTCTTTTCATCGAGATCCGGCATCATCTGTCGCGCTCCTTCATCAGCTTCATCACGTAGGCATCGAGTCGATCGAGCCGGGCTTCCCAGATGGCGCGCTGCTCATCGAGCCATGTGCGCATCGGATCGAGCGCCTCGGGCACGATGGCGCAGGTGCGGACCCGCCCGTCCTTCGCCGTGGTGATCAGCCCGGCCTCCTCCAGCACGGACAGGTGCCGCATCACCGTGGGCAGCCGCAGTCCCGTCGGCTCGGCCAGATCGCTCACCCGGGCCGGCGCCTCGGCGAGGCGGGTCAGGATCGAGCGACGGGTCGGATCGGCGAGCGCATGGAACAGCAGCGAGAGATCGGGATAATGCTTAGTCATTTAGCTAAGTATCGCAGAAGCAAGCGTCGAAGCAAGCGGAAACTTCATCGATCGGCTAAGTTTCTGTCCGCGGTCGCTGGCAGCGGCGCCGGCGATCGAGCCCGCCGCCTCCGGAGCCGCCCGAATCCGGGTCGGCCCGGGTATTCAGGCCGATATCGGCGGTCGAATCGGAACGCTCATCCCCAGGCGCCGGCGGGCGACCTGCGGCCGAACCTCCGCCGGCGCCTCAATCCGCCCCCGCCTTCAGCGCCCCTGCCGCGGCCACGGGCCCGAGCGCGCCGAAGAACAGCGTCAGGGCGCAGAGGATCATGAAGGGCGGCCAGAACGGGTCCGGGTCGTTGACGGCGCCGTAGGTCGCCGAGACGCCGAAGATCAGGACCGGGATCGCCAGCGGCAGGACCAGCACCGAGACCAGCAGGCCGCCGCGCGGCAGCGTCACGGCGACGGCGGCGCCGACCGCGCCGATGAAGACGATCGCCGGGGTGCCGACGAGGAGCGTCAGCATCACGGCGCCGATCGCCTGGGGGCTGAGCGCCAGGAACAGGCCGAGCAGCGGCGAGGCCGCGACCAGCGGCAGGCCGGAGGCGACCCAGAGCGCCAGGCATTTCGCCAGCACAGTCAGCGGCAGCGGCGTCGGGCCTGTGATCAGAAGGTCGAGCGTGCCGTCGTCGCGGTCGGCCTGGAACAGGCGGTCGAGGGTGAGGAGCGCCGAGAGGAGCGCGCCGATCCACAGGATCGCCGGGCCGATGCGCGAGAGGAGGTTGAGGTCGGGCCCGACGCCGAAGGGCACGGTCGCGACGACCGCGAGGAAGAAGATGACGCCGGTCATCGCCCCGCCGCCGCCCTGGAAGGCGAGGCGCAGGTCGCGCGCGAAGACGGTGCTCACAGCCAGCCCTCCGCAGCGTCGAGCGCGGCCTCGTCGATCTCGACGGGGCCGGCGGCGCTGACGGCCGATGCCGACGGCGCCAGCGAAAGGCTGTCCGCATCCTCCAGCCCGAGCGGCTGGTGCGTCGCGGCGACGACGATGCCGCCCCTCCCCCGGTGTGCGCCGACGAGGGTAGCGAAGCGGTCCTGCGAGGCAGCGTCCAGCGCCGATGTCGGCTCGTCGAGGATCCAGACCGGCCGCTCGGCGACGAGCAGGCGCGCCAGGCTGGCGCGGCGCTGCTGGCCGGCGGAGAGATAGCCGAAAGGCAGATGCGCGATGCCGGGCAGGCCGACGGCGCCGAGCGCGTCGGCGACGCCCGCCCCCGTCCCGCCGAGAAACCGCGCCCAGAAGAGGAGGTTGTCGCCGACGGAGACGCCCGGCTTCATCGCGTTGCGATGGCCGACATAGTGACACACCTCGGAGAGCCGGACCGCCGGCTCGCCGTCCGGCGTCGCCGCGCCGTCGACCGTCACCGTCCCGCCGAGCGGTCGGAGCAGCCCCGCCAGCGTGCGCAGGAGCGTCGACTTGCCGGCGCCGTTCGGCCCGGTCACGACCAGCGCGGCGCCGGCCCGAATCACGACGTCGAACGGTCCGGCGACGGCCGCCACACCCCGACCGACGACGAGGCCGGCGAGCGAAACCGACAGCGTCGTCACCGCGGGCGGCCCGCTTCGCCGGCCACGCCCCGGGCCAGGCAAGGACCCGTCCCGCCGGGGCGGCAATCGGAGCTCGTTGCCGCGTATACCCTTGTCATTGCGCCTCTTTCGATCCGTTTCGGATTTTCGAACCATTCGCCCAACGGCGCCCTTTATAGCCGTTACAAACTTGCCTATAAGGGCCGCAACCCACTCCAGCGACCGGCGTGGATATCTTTCAGCGCCGATCTCAGGCGCCCGCATGGCACCGACGGGCGTCAGGGCGGACAGCGGAAATGGTCGCACCCGCATCTTCGAGCGCTATCCGCGGCGCATGAAGGCCGTTCGCCCTTCGGACTCATCACTCGGTTCGAGAAGGAACGGAACATCGTGTCCCAGCACCCCGACAGCTTCAAATCCAGGAAGACGCTCACCGCGGCCGGCAAGACATATGTCTATTTCGACCTGAAGGAGGCCGAGAAGAACGGCCTTAGCGGCGTGTCGCGTCTGCCCTTCTCGATGAAGGTGCTGCTCGAGAACCTCCTGCGCAACGAGGACGGCCGCACCGTCACCGCCGACGACATCCGCGCCGTCGCCAAGTGGCTGGAGGACAAGGGCAAGGCCGGCTACGAGATCGCCTACCGCCCGGCCCGCGTGCTGATGCAGGACTTCACCGGCGTTCCCGCCGTCGTCGACCTCGCCGCGATGCGCGACGCGACGACCCAGCTCGGCGCCGACCCGAAGAAGATCAACCCGATGGTCCCGGTCGACCTCGTCATCGACCACTCGGTGATGGTCGACTTCTTCGGCCACAAGGATTCGTTCACCAAGAACGTCGACGCCGAATACGGCCGCAACGGCGAGCGCTACACCTTCCTGCGCTGGGGCCAGGAAGCCTTCCAGAACTTCCGCGTGGTGCCGCCGGGCACCGGCATCTGCCACCAGGTGAACCTCGAATACCTCGCCCAGACGGTCTGGACGAAGGACGAGAACGGCGAGACCGTCGCCTATCCTGACACCCTCGTCGGCACCGATTCCCACACCACCATGGTCAACGGCCTGTCGGTCCTCGGCTGGGGCGTCGGCGGCATCGAGGCGGAGGCCGCGATGCTCGGCCAGCCGATCTCCATGCTGATCCCCGAGGTCATCGGCTTCCGCCTGGAGGGCAAGCTGCCGGAGGGGACGACCGCGACCGACCTCGTGCTCACCGTCACCGAGATGCTGCGCAAGAAGAAGGTCGTCGGCAAGTTCGTCGAGTTCTACGGCCCGGGCCTGTCGAACCTGACCCTGGAAGACCAGGCGACGATCGGCAACATGGCGCCGGAGTACGGCGCGACCTGCGGCTTCTTCCCGATCGACAAGGACACGATCGCCTATCTCGAGGCGACCGGCCGCGAGAAGGATCGCATCGCCCTGGTCGAGACCTATGCGAAGGCACAGGGCATGTTCCGCGAGGACGGGACGCAGGATCCGGTGTTCACCGACACGCTGTCGCTCGACCTTTCGACGGTCGTCCCCTCGCTCGCCGGCCCGAAGCGCCCGCAGGACCGCGTCGCGCTGACCGAGGCGGCGCCGAAGTTCCGCCAGGCGCTGACCGAGATCACCAACGGCAAGGCCGGCGCGGATGCCGAGACCGTCCGCTTCCCCGTCGAGGGCGAAGACTTCGACCTCGGCCATGGCGACGTCGTCATCGCGGCGATCACGTCCTGCACCAACACGTCCAACCCGAACGTCCTCGTGGCCGCCGGCCTCCTCGCCCGCAAGGCGCATGAGAAGGGCCTGACGGTGAAGCCGTGGGTGAAGACCTCGCTCGCGCCGGGATCGCAGGTGGTCACCGAATATCTCGAGAAGGCCGGGCTCCAGAAGGACCTGGACGCCATGGGCTTCAACCTCGTCGGCTATGGCTGCACGACCTGCATCGGCAATTCCGGCCCGCTGCCGGAGGCGATCTCCGAGGCGGTGAACAAGAACGACCTCGTCGCCTGCTCGGTGCTGTCCGGCAACCGCAACTTCGAGGGCCGCGTCAATCCGGACGTGCGCGCGAACTACCTCGCCTCGCCGCCGCTGGTCGTCGCCTATGCGATCGCCGGCTCGCTGTTCAAGGACATCACCAAGGACGCGCTCGGCAAGGACAAGGACGGCAACGACGTCTACCTGAAGGACATCTGGCCGACGACGCAGGAGATCGCCGAGATCGTCCGCCAGACGGTGACGCGCGAGATGTTCGAGACCCGCTATGCCGACGTCTTCAAGGGCGACGAGCACTGGCAGAAGATCGCCGTCTCCGGCGGGCTCACCTACGACTGGGACGACCGCTCCACCTACGTCCAGAACCCGCCTTACTTCGAGGGCATGGGCCAGGAGCCGAAGCCCGTCGAGGACATCAAGGGCGCCCGCATCCTCGGCCTCTTCCTCGATTCGATCACCACGGACCACATCTCGCCCGCCGGCTCGATCAAGGCGTCGGGCCCGGCCGGCGAATATCTCGTCAGCCACCAGGTGCGCCCGGTCGACTTCAACTCCTACGGCGCGCGGCGCGGCAACCACCAGGTCATGATGCGCGGCACCTTCGCCAACATCCGCATCAAGAACCAGATGGTGCCGGGCGTCGAGGGCGGCGTCACGCGGCACCAGCCGGACGGCGCGGAGATGCCGATCTACGACGCGGCGATGAAGTACAAGGACGAGGGCGTTCCGCTGGTCGTCATCGCCGGCAAGGAATACGGCACCGGCTCCTCGCGCGACTGGGCGGCGAAGGGCACCGTGCTCCTCGGCGTCAAGGCGGTCATCGCCGAGAGCTTCGAGCGCATCCACCGCTCCAACCTCGTCGGCATGGGCGTCGTGCCCTTCGTCTTCGCCGAGGAAGGCACGACCTGGCAGAAGCTCGGCATCAAGGGCGACGAGAAGGTCACGATCGAGGGCCTCGCCGACCTGAAACCGCGGCAGATCCTCGACGCCAAGATCGAGAAGCCGGACGGTTCGGTCTCGACGGTGAAGGTCCAGGCCCGCATCGATACGCTGGACGAACTGGAATACTACCGGAACGGCGGCATCCTGCACTACGTGCTGCGCCGCCTCGCCGCCTGAGAAGAAACGCGATTTCAATCGCTTGGGAGGGCCGCCGGATTGCATTCCGGCGGCCTTCGCGTTTTAACTCTGCCCGCCCGCCCGATCTTGCCGTCCGAACAAGCGTGCTTTCACCTCCAATTGAGTGGTCGGTGTCCGATGCCATCACTACGGTCCCGGCCATGAAATCTTCCGAGACAGGACGGCCGAGCCGGGCCCGCAGGCACCGTGCCGCAAAGGCCCGTGGCAACGCCGGCTGCCCCCGCCGGCGCGCTCCTTCCGACGCCGGGACCGGCAGCGCCGGCATGCGACGTCTCCGCGCGGCCGCCGGGTCGGTGCGCGGTGGTGCGAGCCGGTGATGCTCCGCTCCGTCATGCTTCTGGCCGTCGCAGCGGCCGCCTTTCTGAGCGCCGGCACGAGCTTCGGCGGCGAACGGATCAAGGGCCAGATCACCGACGTCCTGGAACTCTTCACCAGCCAGGGCTGCTCGTCCTGCCCGCCGGCGGACCGGATCCTGACCAAGCTCGCGGACACCCCGGGTGTCCTCGCTTTGTCCTATCACGTCGATTACTGGGACTATATCGGCTGGCGCGACACCTACGGGTCGCCGCAGAACACCGAGCGCCAGCGCGCCTATGCCCGGGCCTTCCACACCTCGACGATCTACACGCCGGAACTCGTCATCAACGGGCGCAAGGATGTCGTCGGCTCGCACGAGGCGAAGATCCGCAAGATGATGAAGGCGATGGCGCTGCCGCAGGACGGCGGCTCTTCGGTGACCCTCAGCGTCGTCGGAGACCGGCTGCACATCAGCGCCAGGACGCCGCCGCCCTCCGGCGGCAGCCGCACGCCGGTCCTGATGCTCGTCACCTATGACGACCGGTCGGAAACCAGGGTCGACCGGGGCGAGAATGCCGGCAAGACCGTCGTGAACACCCATGCCGTGCGCGACTGGCGGCTGATGGGCATGGTGTCGGGCTCGCCGCTCGAGGTGGAACTGCCCGTCGCGACCCTGACCAAGAAGGGCAACGGGACGGATGGCTGCGCCGCGATCATCCAGTCGGTGACCGCCGACGGCCTGCCCGGCCCGATCCTGGCGGCAGCCCAGATCGAGTTCGACGGCGAGTAGCCCTCCGGTGCAAGCCGGCGGAGCGGCCGCCGGAACCGGCGCGCGTCCCGTCGCCTTTTGGGTTTGAAAGGCTTTTGCAGGCTCCCCAGATTCATGTCACCATGCCGTCATCTGGGCGGCCGGCAGGCTGCGAGGGACGAGGAAGCGACTTGGCAAATCAGACGAGCAACGGCGAGGCGACGGCCAATCTGGTGCCGTTCCCCGCCGACCGGGCACGCGTGCCGTACGTCTCCTTCGATCGGCGGGAACTCTCGGAAATCCTGAAGGTCTACGGGCGCATGGTCGCTGCCGGCGAATGGCGCGACTACGCCATCGACACGCTCAAGGATCGCGCCGTCTTTTCCGTCTTCCGCCGCACCAGCGAGATGCCGCTCTACCGGGTGGAGAAGAACCCGAAGCTCGCGCGCAAGCAGGGCGCCTACCAGGTCGTTGCCGCCGGCGGGCTGATCATGAAGCGCGGCGGCGACCTCGCGACCGTGCTCGGCGTGTTCGACAAGGCGCTGAAGCAGGCCGAGAAGAGCGGCTGAGCGCGACAGCGCTGCCGTCCGGTCCGCGTGCCGGCTAAGCAAGAATCGGCGGTCGCGGTCGCGCCTATGGATCGACCCGCGCCCCATTCCGTTACGTCCCCGCAGATCGGAAGAGGTGACGGATGCCGAAATCACGCACGCGCAAGCCCAACCAGGCCCCGAACAGCCCGGGCGCAAGAGGCGCCGGACGGGCGGGCGGAGCGGGCCGCGAGGCGGTCAAGCCGACGCAGATCCCCGCCGCCGGCTGGAAGGACATCCTGTGGCGCGTCTATGCGGAGATCGGCGACGACCGGGTGATGCTGGTGGCGGCGGGCGTCACCTACTACCTGCTGCTCGCGCTTGTTCCGGCGATGGCGGCGATCATCTCCATCTACGGCCTCTTCGCCGACGCCTCCACCGTGACGGACCAGCTCGGCCAGCTCGGCGGCTTCCTGCCCGGCGGGGCGATGGACGTCTTGAAGCAGCAGCTGACCCGGCTCGCCTCGACCAACAATTCCACCCTCGGCCTGTCGCTCGTCATCTCGCTGGCGATCTCGCTGTGGAGCGCCAATTCCGGCGTGAAGGCGTTGTTCGAGGCGATGAACGTCGCCTATGACGAGGAGGAGAAGCGCTCCTTCCTGAAGCTCAACGCGACCTCGCTCCTGTTCACCCTCTGCCTGGTCCTCGCGGCCATCCTGCTCGTCGCGATCGCCGTGGTGCTGCCCAACATCCTCGGCACGCTGGGGCTCGGCAGCGGCATGAAATGGGCGATCTCCGCCGGCAGCGCCATCGCGACGCTAGTGGTGGTCTCGTTCGGCATCGCCGCGCTCTATCGCTGGGGACCGAGCCGCGAGCAGGCGCAGTGGCGCTGGATCACGCCGGGCACGATCCTAACCGTGGCCGTCACCGCGATCGTCTCGGTGCTGTTCTCCTGGTACACGGCCAACTTCGGCTCCTACAACGCGACCTACGGCTCGCTCGGCGCGCTGATCGGCTTCATGACCTGGATCTGGCTGACGATGATCATCCTGATCGTCGGCGGCGAGCTGAACTCGGAGATGGAGCATCAGACGGCCCGCGACACGACCACCGGGCCGGCCCAGCCGATGGGCCAGCGCGGCGCGCTGATGGCCGACACGGTCGCCGACGGCACCGGCGCGACGCAGCAGCGGGGCGGCGGGAGCGGCCGCGCCCGCCAAGGGGGCGGACGCGACAACGGCCGCCCCGCGGACTCCGGTCGTCGCCACCCGGGCCGCGGCGCCGGCCGGCCGCCCAAGCTGTCCGTCGGGCGCCTCGCGATCGCTCTGCCGGCCGCGTTGACGCTCGCCTATCTGCAGCGACGAAACAGACGCCGAGTGTAGGTGGGGGTCTAAGCGGCGAATCCGACGGTGCAGGCTTTAATTTCCCTAACGTAAAAACCGTGATTGACCATATTGTGCCTGAAGGTTATTTCTGATCCAGTCTTCTACTGGAGCGCTATGATGAACCACTCTGTCATCGATTGGCTAAGCCTATTAGTCCTTGGCGGCGGCATGGGTGTCTTGGGACAGATCATGAGGATCATAGTGGGCCTGAAGAAGCAGATGGATCAGGCCAGCCAGATGAATGTGCCAACGAAGGAAATGATCTCCGGAGCCCGGCTGCTCATTAGCCTCTTGATCGCTTTTGTGGCGGGGGCGTTGGCTGTCCTAGTTATCCCCGACCTGGATATCGGCAATATAAGTCGAGACATGCTGCTCGGATTTGCAGCTGCCGGCTATGCAGGTGCCGACTTCATCGAGGGGTTCGCGCAAAAGTTCCTGCCGCAAACTGAAACCGCTGTGCGCGCGCAGGGTGGCCAGGCGTCCCCACCGCCTCGCACCGCGGTAGCAGACCCAGCCGCTGCGCCCGCGCCGGTGGGTTAGTCGGATCGAGAGCGAGCTGATCCGGCATCGATCGGAGAGAAGGCGCAGCAGCACCGGGCGCAGCTCAGGCGTGTCTTAGAGCAAACGCCGGATGGAGGAGCGGTCCGACCGACTGGCCCACTGCCAGCAGGCGGGCCACTCCGAGCCCGAGCTTCGTCGGCAGCCGAGGCGGCTCAGGGATTTTCACGACCTTGCGGTCGCCCGGAATGCCGTCCTGTCACAGACGCCTGCCCCAAACGCGGCGTGCCTCATCCTGCCCCGGATCACAGGCTACCGTCGTTACATCTCACAGCGTATTGCTGATCCAGGCTGCCAGGCGGTCCGCCGCCATCTCGACCTCGTCGAGCCTCCGGTGGAAGCAGGCCCGCATGAAGCGCGGGCCGGCCGGGCCGAAGGCGGTGCCCGGCGCCAGACCGACGCGCGCCTCGTCGACGATGCGGAAGGCCGCCTCACGCGTGTCCTCCAGGCCGTCCACCGCGAAGAAGGCGTAGAACGCCCCCTCCGGCGGCGTCATCGACACGCGGTTGGTGGCGGTGAGCCGCTCGGTGAAGATGTCGCGCGCCTGATGCGCCCGCGCGATCTGGCTCTCGACGAACGCCTCGCCCTTCTCGATCGCGGCAATCGCGCCGCGCTGCATGAAGGCGGCGACGCCCGAGGTCGAATACTGGATCAGGTTCTCGATCACCTGACCGAAGGCGGCATCGGTCTCGATCCAGCCGACCCGCCAGCCGGTCATCGCCCAGTTCTTCGAGAAGGAGTTGACGAAGAAGATCACGTCGCCCTCCTCCATCACGTCGTGGAAGGACGGGGCCCGCCCGCCGGCATAGTAGAAGCGGGCGTAGATCTCGTCGGCGATGATCGCGACGCCCGCCTCGCGGGCGATCGAGAGGATCGCAGACAGCGTCTCGCGGTCGGCCGTCCAGCCGGTGGGGTTTCCCGGCGTGTTGACGAAGAGCGCCCGGGTCTTCGGCCCGACCGCGTCCCGCAGCCGGTTCGGATCCAGCCGCCAGCCGGTGTCGGTCCAGTCGAGCGCGACTTCGCGCGGCATCGCGCCTGCAAGACCGGCGGCAGCGGCGAAGTTCGGCCAGGCCGGCCCGAGATAGACCACCTCGTCGCCGGCCCCCGCGAGCGCCACAAGGCTCAGCTGGATCGCCTGCATGCCCGAGCCGACGACGAAGAAGCGGTTGGGGTCGGCGGGGCCGCCGTACAGCCCGGCGGTATAGTCCGCCAGCGCCTGGCGCAGCTCCGGCAGGCCGCGCTGCCAAGTGTAGAACGTCTCGCCCGCGGCGAGGCTGGCGGCGGCGGCATCGGCGATGAAGGAGGGCGTCGCAAGGTCGCCCTCGCCGGCCCAGAGCGGGATCAGCCCGTCGAGGCCGCCGGCGCGGGCATGATTCATCACGGCGACGATGCCGCTTTCCGGCGCCGCGACGGCTTCGCGGCGAAGGCGGGAGAGGTCGGTCATGGAGCGGGTCTTTCGGATAGACTGCTGTGTATCGCGCGGGCGAGGTCGGATCGCCGAGGCTTTGCCTCGCTCTCCACCCTCCGCCCGCGGCAGTCAACCACCCCCGCTGTTCCCGTCACATTTCCGCTCGTGGCGGCGATGACCCGGACCGGTCAGACCCGCGTCGTCTTTCCCGAATTCTCCGCCAGGATGTCGCGGATCTCTTCCAGGAGCTTCTGGTCGCGCGGCTCCTTGGCGACTTCCGGCGGCTTCTTGTCCTCGAGCTGCTTCAGCCGGTTCATCACCTTGACGATCAGGAACAGGATGAAGGCGACGATCAGGAAGTTGATGGAGAGCGTCAGGAAGCGCCCGTAGGCGATCACCGGCCCCTGCGCCCGCGCCGCGTCGAGTCCCGTCGCGGTGACCTTGGCCGACAAGGGAATGAACTTGTTGGTGAAATCGACGCCGCCGGTGATCACGCCGACGGCCGGCATGAAGAGATCCTGGACGATCGAATTGACGAGACCGGTAAACGCCGTGCCGATGATGATGCCGATCGCCAGATCGACCATGTTGCCCCGCAGGGCGAACTCCCGGAATTCCTTCAGCATCGTCCTCTCGCCGCGGTCCTTTGCCGGGCAAGGATCATAGGGCGGCGCCCGGTCCTGACAATCGGGCTCCGCCTCGCGCTGGACTTGTCCCGGCGCCGATGCTTGTCTGGCCGGATCGGGCGGCACCCGGGCCGTGCCCGGTCTCGGGAGGAAGCCGGCCTTGCATTCGGGCCTCATCGTCGTCACCGCCGTCGTCTACCTCCTGGCGCTCTTCACCGTCGCCTGGTGGGGCGACCGGCGCGCGGCCAGGCGTCCGGCGCAGCGAAGCCATCCCGCGGTCTACGCCCTCAGCCTCGCGGTCTACTGCACCTCCTGGACGTTTCTCGGCTCGGTCGGCGTCGCCGCCCGCGAAGGCTTCTCCTTCCTCGCGATCTATCTCGGGCCGATCCTGGTCTTCCTGTTCGCGCCGCGGCTGATCGCCCGCATCGTCCGGCACGCCAAGGCCGAGCGCATCACCACCGTCGCCGACTTCATCGGCTCGCGCTACGGCAAGAATCCGTCCGTCGCTGCGCTCGCGACCCTGATCGCGATCGTCGGCACGGTGCCCTATATCGCGCTGCAGCTGAAAGCGATCTCGACCTCGGTCGCCACCCTCGTCTTCCACTATCGCCCCGCCCTCGACGTGCCGCCGCTGTTCGGCGACCTGGCGCTGCTCGTCGCGGCGCTGCTCGGCGTCTTCGCGATCCTCTTCGGCACCCGCCATGCCGACGCCACCGAGCACCAGAACGGTCTCGTCCTCGCCGTCGCGATGGAATCGCTGATCAAGCTCGGCGCGTTCCTGGCGATCGGCATCTGGACCACCTTCGTGCTGTTCGATCCCGGCACGCTCCTCAAGGAGGCGCTGGCGAGCCCGGCCGTCACCGGCGCCTTCTCCAGCCGGATCGGCGGCGCCTTCGTCGCCAGCCTCGGCCTCAGCGCGCTCGTCATCCTGCTCCTGCCACGCCAGTTCCACATGGCGGTTGTCGAGAACCGCACGCAGGAGGAGATCGGCCGCGCCCGCTGGCTGTTTCCGCTGTATCTCGTGGCGATAAACCTCTTCGTCGTGCCGATCGCCGCCGCCGGGATCCTGAGGATCGGTCCCTCGGTCGATGCCGATCTCTACGTCCTGTCGCTGCCGCTCCTGTCGGGCTCGGACATCCTGGCGCTCGTCGCCTTCACCGGCGGCCTCTCGGCCGCCACCGCCATGGTGATCGTCGCGAGCGTCGCCCTGTCGATCATGATCTCCAACGACCTCGTCCTGCCGTTCCTGCTGAAGCGCAGCGCGCCGCAGGACGCGGGCACCGGCGCGAGCGACGAGACGCGGCTGATCCTGAAGGTCCGCCGCTCGGCCATCCTCGTCGTCGTCTTCCTCGGCTACGCCTATTACCGCTTCGCCGGGACCGGGAGCGGCCTCGCCTCGATCGGCCTCCTCTCCTTCGCCGCCATCGCCCAGCTCGCGCCGCCGCTCTTCGCCGGCCTCTACTGGAAGCGAGCCAACGCCCGCGGCGCGGTGGCCGGCATGGCCGCCGGCATCCTCGCCTGGGGCGTAACGCTGCTCTGGCCGGCGATCCAGGGGCCATACGCCGCGGCGGGAGACGGCCTCGGCCGCGCCGGCGGCCTGATGGACCCGCTGCTGTTCGGCTGCCTCGTCAGCCTCGTCGCCAACCTTGCCGGCCTCGTCCTCGGCTCCCTCAGCCGCGAGGCGACGCCGCACGAGCGCATCCAGGCGGCGATCTTCTCCGACGGCGAGCCGGGTCAGGCAGCGGGGGCGCGGCGGGTGCGGGCAAATGTCGGCGTCGCGGAGCTGAAGGCGACGATCGGCCGCTATCTCGGCCCGGAGCGCACGGAGCGCTCGTTCGCGAGCTTTGCCGAGACGGAGGGACGCACGCTCGCCGAGGACGCGCCGGCCGACAGCGCGACGATCCGCTTTTCCGAACAGCTGCTCGCCTCCGCCATCGGCTCCGCCTCCTCCCGCCTCGTCCTGTCGCTGCTCTTCCAGCGTCACGCCGATTCCCCGCGCTCGGCGCTGCAGCTTCTCGACGACGCCTCGGAGGCCCTGCAATACAACCGCGATCTCCTGCGCATCGCTCTCGACCAGGTCGACCAGGGGCTCGCGGTCTTCGACGGAGACTTCCGCCTGACCTTCTGGAACCGTCAGTTCCGCGACCTCGTGGGCCTGTCGCCGGAGTTCGGCCGGATCGGCACGCCGCTCCCCGTCGTCTTCGAGGAGCTGATGCGGGCCGGGGAGATCGATCGGCGCGAATCCGCCGAAGCGTTCGACCAGCTGACCCGACCGCCGGCGGAGCGCCAGATCGGCCTGAAGCGCTCCGGCCGCGTCCTGGAGTTTCGAGTCAACGCCATGCCGGACGGCGGCCTCGTCGCCACCGTGTCCGACATGACCGAGCGCGTGCGCCGAGCGGCGGCGCTGCGCGAGATGAACGAGACGCTGGAAGAGCGGGTCCGGCTGCGGACCGGCGAACTCGTTGCCGCCAACGGCGAACTCGCCGAGGCGCGGCGGGCGGCGGAAGCCGCCAATCTCGGCAAGACGCGGTTCCTCGCCGCCGCCGGACACGACATCCTGCAGCCGCTGAATGCGGCCCGCCTCTACGTCTCCGCGCTCGAAGACCGGCACAAGGGCCGCGGGCCGGACGCCGACCTGACCGCCAGCATCGGCTCGTCGCTGGAGGCGGTGGAAGCCATCATCGGCGCCGTGCTCGACATCTCGCGGCTCGACGCCGGCGCGATGCAGCCGAAGTTCGAAGATTTCGCCCTTGGCCCGCTCCTGAAGCAGGTCGAGACGGACATGCGGCCGCTCGCGGCCGAAAAGGGCCTGTCACTCAGCTTCGTGCCGACCCGCGCCGTGGTGCGCACGGACCGGAACCTTCTCCGCCGCCTCGTCCAGAACCTCGTCTCCAACGCCGTCAAATACACCCGGACCGGCAAGATCGTCGTCGGGGTGCGGCACCGGGCGAACGGCCGGATCGATCTCGAGGTCGCCGACAGCGGCATCGGCATCCCCGCCGACAAGCTGGACACGATCTACCAGGAATTCGTCCGCCTCGACGAAGGCACCCGGACGGCCCGCGGGCTCGGCCTCGGCCTCTCCATCGTCGACCGGATCGCACGGGTCCTCGACCTGCCCGTCGAGGTCACCTCCAGCCACGGCCGCGGCACGCGCTTCAGGGTCGGCCTGTCGGCCGCCCGGCGCCAGCCGGCCGCCGCGCCGGATCCGGTGTCGCTGCCGGCGCGCGGCGGCCTCGCCCTCACCGACCTTCACGTCCTGTGCATCGACAACGAGGCGGCGATCCGGGACGGCATGCGCGTGCTGCTCGAGGGTTGGGGCTGCAGCGTCGCCGCCTTCGCCTCGGCGTCAGAGGCGCTGGACGTCCTGGAACAGGCAGAGAGGGCGCCGGACGTCGCGCTGGTCGACTATCACCTCGACGGGGGAACGAGCGGCCTCGACGCCGTCACCGCGCTCCGCGCACGCCTCGGCCGCGACCTGCCGGCGATCCTCGTGACGGCCGACCGGTCGCCGGCGGTCCGGGAAGCCGCCGCCGCGCTCGGCGTCCAGGTGCTGGCGAAGCCGCTGAAGCCCGCCTCGCTGCGCGCGGCCATGTCGGCCCGCGTGCCGCAGCCGGAGGCCGCGGAATAGGCGGAACCGGAGGCCCGACGGCGCCTCCCGGTCAGCCGGCGGTGATGCCGCGTTCCGGATCGAGGCCCAGCTTCGACAGGCGGATCACCGCCTGGGTGCGGCTGTCGACGCCGAGCTTGGTCAGGACGGCCGAGACATGGGCCTTGATCGTCGCCTCGGAAATGCCGAGCTCGTAGGCGATCTGCTTGTTGAGGAGCCCGCGGGCCAGCATCGTCAGGACGCGCGTCTGTTGCGGGGTCAGCGTGCGGATGCGCTGGATCAGGTCCGCCGTCTCCGGGTCGGCCCGCTCGCCCAGCACGAAATCCGCCGGAAGCCAGGTTTCGCCCGACAGGAGCGCCGCGATCGCGCGTCGGATCTCCTCGAAGCCGGCGGATTTCGGAATGAAGCCGGCGGCGCCGAGGTCGAGCGCACGGGCGATGACCCCCGCCTCCTCCGTCGCCGAGACGATGGCGATCGGCACCGTCGGATGATCGGCGCGCAACAGAGCAAGGCCGGTGAGGCCGCTGGTCCCCGGCATGGCGAGATCGAGCAGCATGAGGTCGGCATCCGGATTGGCGGCGAGCGCCGCCGCCGCCTCGTCGAAATCGGCCGCCTCGACGATCTCGGCGCCGTCCGGGCGCGATGACAGGATTTCCTTCAGCGCGCCGCGAAACAACGGATGGTCGTCCGCCACGATGAAGACATGGCGCATCGATGCTCCTCCCGCCGCGCCGGGCCTTGCGGTCCGACACGGAAACCTTCGAACGAGCGGTCCTCCCCCGCTCAGCCCACCCATAGCCCAGCCCGGCGGAAACCGACAGGCCCTCCGGGCAGCCGCCGGGTCAGCCGCCGGGCGCGCGCAGATCGGCGCGCATGTCGACCGGGACCCGGAGATGCAGGTATTTCGGATCGAATTCGCCGACCCGGGCGAGGGCCGGCCAGTCCTTGATCATCAGCCGGGACCGGTCGCGGTCGATCAGCCCGTCGACGCGGAAGTCCCGCAGCACCCGGTTCACCGTCACCACGGTCAGCCCCAGCGCATCGGCGAGCTCGTTCTGGGTCAGCGGCAGGCGGTAGACGTTGTCGGGCGCAAGACCGACGGCGCGCAGGCGCATGGCGAGTTCGCACAGGAGGTGGGCGGTGCGACTCGCGCCGGACAGCCGCCCGAGGCCGACGATCCATTCGCGGAAGATCGAGCCGTCGATCAGCGTCTCCAGCCACAGCGCCGCCGCGATCCGCGGCCGTTCCATGCAGGCCGCCCAGACGGCCTCGTGGGAGACGAAACCGATCCGGCAGCGCGTCGTCGCCGCGAAGGAATGGTCCATCCGGTTGATGTGCAGGCTGTGCAGGTCCGGAATGTCGCCGGGCACGTGGAAGGCGATGATCTGGCGCTTGCCTTCGAAGGTATGGCGGTAGCGATAGGTGAAGCCTTCCACCAGGATGCAGCACTGCCGCACCGTCTCGCCCTCGCTGACGATGTCGGTCCCGGCCGCGACCTCGCGCATGGTCACCGGCAACGAAGACAGGACGGCCTCGTCCTCGGCCTCGATGTCGGAGACCAACCGGAGCCGCCTGATCAGCACCGTGTGGGCATCGAGCATCACGATCGTCTTCCCCGCATCGCCGGCCATCGCCGCGTGTCCGGTCCGTGGCATCCCCGCCTGGACCGGTTCGACCGCTCCCTCGCCCGATCGACAAACATCCCTCGTCGCAGCGTAGGGCCTTCTCCGCGCCGATGCCAGAGGCGTCTGCCGCCGCCTGACGATCCGCGGCATTTCGGCGCGCGATAGATCGGTCCAACCTTACGCTTGGCTTAAACTGCTTCGTAATCCATTCGACGCCAAAATGCTTTTGCAATTCTACTGGAACTGCTTGCTGAAGTTGGCGTCCCTTGGATTACCCCAACGTCATCCACTCCCTGATCTTCGGCGCCGGCCTGATGGCCCTCGTCGCGCTGACCTTCGGGACTGTCGAGCGACTATGGCCCGGCCGGCGCTGGCGCGCATGGGTCGAAGGCGTGCTGTTCGCCGCCGGGGCGATCGGCACCATGATGTCGCCCGCCCATATCGGCTTCGGCATCGTTCTCGACGCGCGTTGCGTGACCGTGGCGATGTCCGGGGCCTTCGCCGGCTGGCCGGCGGCGCTCGTCACCGCGGCGGCTGCCGCCGCGTTCCGCCTGCATATCGGCGGCGCCGGAACGACGATCGGCGTGATCGGCATCCTCCTCGCGGCGACCGTCGGTCTGTTCTGGGGCTATCGCACCGACTTCGGACGCCAGGCGACGCCGCGCCGGCTCCTGTTCCTCGGGGCGCTGGTGTCGCTGCATTTCCTGGCCTTCCCCTGGCTGCCCGCCGACCACCCGCTGAGCCTGACGATCGGAACCATGGCAGTGATGATCCCGATGTATTTCGGCGCAACACTCGTCATGGGGTCCATGATGCAACGGGAGGCGCAGGCGATCCTGCGGGAACAGGCGCTGGAGATGGAGGCGCTGACCGACCCGCTGACCGGGCTCGCCAACCGCCGCGCCTTCCGCGCCGTTCTCTCGCGGGAACTCTTGCGGGCGCGCGAGCGGGGCAGCGGCCTCGTTCTCCTCGTCGTCGACATCGACCACTTCAAGCGCGTCAACGACAGCTATGGGCACGCGGCGGGGGATGCCGTGCTCGAGGCGGTCGGCGCGCTCCTGCGCTCCGGCCTGCGAGAGGGCGACGTCGTCTGCCGCCATGGCGGCGAGGAGTTCTGCGTCGTTCTGCCCAACACGAGCCTCGTCGCCGGCGGCAGGACCGCCGAGCGCATCCGGACGCTGGTGCGGGACGCGGAGATGCCGGCGACGCCGGCCGCGCTGCGGCTGACGGTCAGCATCGGAGTGGCGGCGGCCGCGGCGGGCAGCACGCCGGACTCGCTGCACGCTGCCGCCGATGCCGCCCTCTACGCCGCCAAGCGCGCCGGCCGCGACCGGGTGTTCGTCGCCGCGGACGGCTCGCCCACGGCCGAGCAGCCGGAACCCGGCGGCGTCCCGCTGGGCGCGCTCGCCGGTGCCGCGACTGCCTGAGCCGCTCTCAGCGCGCGCCCAGCGCGCGTTCCGCCAGCCGCACCCAGAAGCTCGCCCCGAAGGCGATCGACTCGTCGGAAAAGTCGTAGGTCGGCGTGTGCAGGCCCGACGTGTCGCCGTTGCCGATGAAGACGTAGGCGCCCGGCTTTTCCTCCAGCATGTAGGAGAAGTCCTCGCCCGCCATCAGCGGCGGCGCGTTCGGGTCGACCTTCTCCGGCCCGACGATCTCGCGCGCGACCTCGGCGCAGAAATCGCTCTCGTCCGGGTCGTTGACCGTGACGGGATAGTTGCGGTCCCAGTCGATTTCGACGGAGGCCTCGTGCGCCTCCGCGATGCTCGCGGCGATGGCCCGGATGCGCCGCTCGGCGAGGTCGCGGTGGCCGGCGTCGAGGGAGCGGACCGTGCCCGAGACGACCGCGGTGTCGGGAATGACGTTGTGGGCGAAGCCGGCATGGAACTCGGTGACCGAGACGACCAGCGACTTCAGCGGGTCGGCGTTGCGCGCGACGATCGCCTGCACCCCCTGCACGATCGCGGCGCCGATGAGGATCGGGTCGGCGGTCCGGTGCGGGATGGCGGCGTGGCCGCCCTGGCCCCGAATGGTGATCTTGAACTCGTCGGTCGAGGCCATGATCGCGCCGGGGCGCATGCCGAACTGGCCGACGGGGAGCCCCGGCAGGTTGTGCATGCCGTAGACCTTCTCGATCGGCAGCCTTTCGAACAGGCCGTCGTCGATCATCGCCTTGCCGCCGGCGCCGCCCTCCTCGGCCGGCTGGAAGATCACCGCCACCGTGCCGTCGAAGCCGCGCGTCTCGCAGAGGCTGCGCGCCGCGCCAAGGAGCATCGCGGTGTGGCCGTCATGGCCGCAGGCGTGCATCACACCGGGATTTTGCGACTCGTATTCGGCTCCGGTCTCCTCGACGATCGGCAGCGCGTCCATGTCGGCGCGCAGGCCGACCATCCGGCCGCCTGCCCCGCCCCGGCCGTGAATCACGCCGACGACGCCCGTCCGCCCGATGCCGGTCAGCACCTCGTCGCAGCCGAATTCGGTCAGCTTGTCGGCGACGAAGGCGGCCGTCTCGGCGACGTCGTAGAGAAGCTCGGGACGGCTGTGCAGGTGCCGGCGCCAGCCGGCGATTTCGGCTTGCGATTCGGCGATGCGGTTGTTGACGGGCATGAGGCGGCTTTCGCTGGCTGGAATTTCGTTGGTCGGCTGACGTCGCGGCGGCCCTTGCAGGGCCGCGCACCACGCTTCGCCATGCTCGCGTCACAGGACGGCCTTATCCGGCCGAAGCGTGCCGGTCCGGCAGACCCGGCTGAGGCCCGGCGCGGGACGCCGCAGCTTGCAACCGTCGGGTCTGCCCCGGTTTCGCGTCGAAGAGCTTTGCCTTATCACTCGACGTCTGAAACGACGCGCTTCGCATAGCCGCCGCACGTTACCGGAGTTTTGCCGCTCCGCAACATGGCTGATCGACCGATCGAAGGATATCCGCGTGAAGACGCCTGCCCTTTTCACTATCTCGACGCTTTTGGCCTTCTGCCTGCTGGCCGCACCCGTCGCTCCCCTTTCCGGGCCGGCCTTCGCCAAAGCGCCCAAGGCGCACGCCTCCCACACCTCTGCAGCGCCTGCCGCGGCGAAGGATCCGGCCGTCGTCGGCTATCCCGTCTCCTCCATCGTCGTCGATCTCGATACCGGCAAGGTCCTCTCCCAGGAGAACGCGACCGAGCGGCGCTACGCCGCCTCCACCACCAAGCTGATGACCGCCTATCTCGCGCTGAAGGCGCTGAGGGCCGAGGAAGTCGGCCTCGACAGTCCGGTGATCATGACGCGCCGCGCCGCGGCGGAGCCGCCGAGCAAGATGGGCTTCGAGCCGGGCTCGGTGATGCGCCTCGACATGGCGCTGCGGATGATGCTGGTGAAGTCGGCGAACGACGTCGCCTATGCGATCGGCCAAATGCTGGGCGGCGGCTCGATGGAGGCCTTCGTCGACAAGATGAACGCGGCCGCAGCCGACCTCGGCATGAAGGACACTCACTACGTCAACCCGAACGGCCTGCCGCAGGACGGCCAGTACCAGAGCGCCAAGGACCTTGCGATCCTGGCGATCGCCATCCGCCGCGACTTTCCCGCCTTCTCCGACTATTTCGGCACCGAGGCGATCTCCAACGGCAGGTCTCTGATCAAGAACGGCAACAAGCTGCTCGGCCGGTTCGACGGGGCCGACGGCATGAAGACCGGCTATACCTGCCAGGCGGGCTTCAACCTCGTCTCCTCGGCGACGCGGAACGGGCGCACGGTCATCGCGGTGGTGATGGGCGCGAACGGCACGATCGAGCGCGAGCGCCATTCGGCCGAACTCATCGAAAAGGGCTTCGCCGCCGATCCGAAGACGGTGGAGACCAAGGTCTGGGACCTGCCGACCTCCTCGGGCGCTCCGCTCGACATCGGCGATTTCATCTGTGGCCGGAAGGGCCGGTCGATCCGCGCCAACGACCGCATCGCCGAGCACAAGCGCAAGGCCGGCGAGGACGAGGGCGACGACACCGAGGTGTTCGGCTCGCCCTACATGCACCCGATGGACCATCCGCCGGTCACCGTGCAGGTGAGCCTCGGCGGTGCGGCCGGCAATGCGATTGCGGCGCCCGGGATCTCGCTGATCGAGGCCTACGGCATCCCGATCCCGTCGCCGCGCCCCGACCCGGACACGGCGACGGCGCCGCCGGCCCCGACGGCCCCGACGGCCGAGGTGCCGCCCACCGGCGATCACGCCGAGGCCGACACGGCCGCCGCTTCGGCCGTGCAGCCGGTGTCGATGACCCGTCACGCGGTGGCCGAGGCGAACGGCTTCCGGCCGGGACCCGGCCCGAGCCCCGAGGCGGCGAAGGGCCCGCGGATCACCATCGAGGGCGAATGACACGGCCGACCCGATCGGCCGCACGATGCCTGCCGCGGCCGGAGCGGTCGGGGACAAGACAATACGACAGCTTAGAGGGAGCGGACCACGCTCATGCCGCGACGCGAACCGATCCGCCTGACGCTCCTCACCGGCTTTCTCGGCGCCGGCAAGACAACGCTCTTGAACCGGCTGCTCCGTGATCCGGCGGTGACGAACACGGCCGTGGTGGTCAACGAGTTCGGGGAGGCGGCGATCGACCCGCTGCTGGTCGAGACGGCCGTCAGCGACGGCGTGCTGGCGCTCTCCGACGGCTGCCTGTGCTGCAGCGTCCGCGGCGAGCTCGTCGAAACGCTGCTTGGCCTTGCGGAAGGACCGGCCCGCAGCGGCGCAGCGCCGCTGGATCGGGTCATCGTCGAGACGACGGGTCTCGCCGATCCCGGTCCCATCCTCGCCGCGCTGATGAGCCATCCGGGGCTCGTCGAGGCCTATGCGCTGGACGGCGTGGTGACGGTGGTCGACGCGCTGTCGGGCGCGCGCAATCTCGCCGATCAGGAGGAAGCCCGCCAGCAGGTCGCCGTCGCCGACCGCATCGTCCTCACCAAGACGGACCTTGCAGGCGCGAAGCCGGCGAAGGCCACGGCGGAGGCGGTGGCGCGGCTGAACCCGCGCGCGGTCCATGTCCTTGCCTCCGACACCGGATCGCTCGCCGAGCGGCTGCTCGGCGCCGGCCTGTCCGGCAGCGTCGATGCCGCGCGCCTGGCGACCTGGCTCGGTGCCAGGACGGCGGAGGGCGAGGCCGGCGGCGGAACGGCTGCGGCGCGTTCGGACGATTACCAGAACGACGACGCGCCCAGGCACGCCCATGCGCATCACCATCACCATGACGGGCACGCCCATTCCCATACGGGCATCCGTTCGGTGTCGCTCCGCCACAGCGAACCGGTGACATGGGATGCCGTCGCGGCCTTCCTGGAGATCCTGTCCGGCACCGCCGGCGACCGCATCCTGAGAATGAAGGGCGTCGTCGATCTGAAGGAGTTGCCCGACCAGCCCGTGGTCCTGCATGGCGTGCGCGGCTTCCTGCATCCGCCGGCAAGGCTCGCAGCCTGGCCGCAAGGGGCGAGGCGCGAGACGCTGATCGTGGTGATCGCGCGCGGCCTGTCGGAGGATTATCTCGGCGACCTCTTCGCCGCCTTCACCGGCGCCGTCCGCACCGATGCGCCGGATCGGGCTGCCGTCGAAGCCAATCCGCTCGCCGTGCCCGGCCACCGCTTCGGCTGAGCCGCCGCCCTCCGGCGTCTACCGGGCCCCGCGACGGGGCAGGCGTCGGGGACTTCGGGCGACGCCATGGCCCTCCCCAGCAGCGCCCTTTCCTGCTTCGAAGGCTGTCGTCAGCCGGCCATGTTTCGTGCACAATCTCCGCAGGGCGATGCGAGGAGGATGACGCGATGGCCGGCCAGATGAGGCTCTACTACAATCCGAAAAGCCGCGCGGCGACCGCCCGCTGGATGCTGGAGGAGGTGGGCGCGCGCTACGACCTCGTCCATCTGGACTTCGAGGCCGGCGAGAACCGCAAGCCGGATTTCCTCGCGGTCAATCCCATGGGGAAGCTGCCGACGCTGGTGCTGGAGGACGGCACCGTCCTCACCGAAACGCCGGCGATCGTCGCCTGGCTGGCCGACGCCTTCCCCGACGCCGGCCTCGCGCCGCCGGTCGGCTCGCCGGCGCGCGGGCGCTACTATCGCTGGCTGATGTTCAACGGGTCCTGCCTCGAGCCGGCCGCGATCGAGAAGCTGATGCGCAAGGACGCAGCGCCGCTCCCGAAGGTCAGCGTCGGCTGGGGCAGCTACGACGACGTCGTCGATACGCTCGAGGGCGCGCTCGGCCAGGGCCCCTATCTCCTCGGCGAACGCTTCAGCGCCGCCGACCTGATGATCGGCTCGACGCTTGCCTGGCTGGCGATGTTCGGCGCGCCCCGCATCTCCGAAAGCACGCTGATCCAGGAATATGTCGAGCGCATCACCGACCGGGAGGCTCGGCGCCGCGCACAGGAGGACTGACGATGGAGGCCCCGGCGCATCCGCCCGCGAGCCTCTGGTTCTGCCGGCTGATCCCGCCGCGGCCGGGCTTTGCCGGCGACATGAGCCAGGACGAGCGGGCGGCGATGGGCGCGCATGCCGCCTATTGGCAGGCGGCCATGCGGCGCGGCACGGTCGTGGTCTACGGCCCGATCGCGGATCCCGCCGGCGTCTGGGGCCTCGGGATCCTGCGGCTCGCCAGCGAGGCCGAGGTCGACAGCTTCCTCTCCGGCGACCCCGCCATCGTCTCGGGCCTCGGCTTTTCCTACGAGCGGCTGCCCTTCCTGAACGGGATCGTCGCGGCCTGATGCTGCTGCGGGGCGGGCCGGAGGCACGTTCCGCCCGCTCGCCCCGTCCCAGGCGACCTATGCTTCGCCCGCCTCAGCCATGCGAGGTGACGATCGTCGAGCGCGGCCGTCCGGCGATGCCGCCGAGGGCACCGACGAGAAGCCCGAGAAGCAGCGACACGAACGCGCCGAAGGCACCGGCCGAGACCGCATTGGCCGCCGCGGCCGCGGCCTGCCGCGCCTGGCGCATCGCCTGATCATATTGCTGCTGGAGGGCCTGCAGACGCTCCTCGGCTGCGGTCTGGCTGAGCCCGCCGAACTTCTCCAGCACCGCGACCGCCGCCTGCCGCTGATCGGGCGTCGCGGTCTCCGAAAGGCCGGCCGCGAGTGCGGCGAGCGCGGCGTCCGGCGACTGTGCGGCGGGCGCCGCTCCGGCGGGCGCCGGATTGCCGCCCGCGTCCTGGCCGGTGGGGCTGGCCGTGCCGGAGACGGTCGCCGGAGCCTGGCTGAATATCGCCTCGGCGGCGTTGCGCACGGACGGCGGCAGGACGCCGAGCCGCGGCGCGGTGGCTTCCGCCGCCTGCGTCAGGCCCTGGATGGAATTGCCGACGGCGCCGAATGCCCCGCCGATCATCGCCGAACTGCTGGAGATCAGGAGCACGATGACGACGAGGGTGGCGGTCGCCCAGGTGATGACGCCGTGCAGGAGCGCATCGGTCCGGTCCGGACTGCCGGCGAGGCGGCCGCAGGCATAGGCGCCGAAGAACAGGCCGACGAGCGCCACGGCGACGGTCCAAAGGCCCGCTGTCGAGGCGAAGGCGGTGGCGCTGGCGGTGATGTCGGCCCCCGCATTGATGGTGACGAGGCCGATGCCGAGCCCCAGGAGGCCGAGCATGAACTGGATCGCCAGCGCGAGCAGCGTCCCTGCGACGATCGCCCCCCAGGAGATTCGCCGGATGCTGCCGACGACCGCAGCGGTCCTGTCTCGCCTCAATTCGCTCATCTGATCCTTCAGCCTCATATCGGGTGGGCACCGCGACGAGAGCCGGCCGACGCGGCGCACCGCGCCGTCTCCGTCACCGACTCCTGTGCTCTTGTCCGGCCCCTCTCTCCACTCGTCCCTCGACCCGAGGTTTTGGCGGTCCGGAGCCGCCGGTCAATCCCCATGGGATGTCGCCGGGCCGGAATTCGGCCATAGATGGCAAGATCACGGCGTCGCCCGACCTTCGCCGGCCCACTTGCAGATCGACGCCCCGCCTCATGCTGCCGCGCATCCGACCCTTTGCCACCATGGCCGCCTCCGATCCGGGCCTTGCCCGGCTGAGAATGGCGCTGCGCGGCACGCTGACGATCGTCGCGGTCGCCCTGTGCCTCGCGGGGCTGCATTTCGTCTATCCGCTGACCATCGCCGCCTACGGCATCGGGATCATCACCGCCTTCATCGGGTCGCTGGCGATCCGCGATGTCGGGGCCAAGGCGCGGGCGGTGTCGCGCCTCTATGCGGGCCTGTCGGCCTTTTCGGCGGTGACGGTGGTCAGCCTGATCGCGCATCCGCATCTCGTGGACGCCTGGTTCCTGGTCGTCATCTTCGTCGTCGTCTGGCTCCGCCGCTTCGGCCCGCGCTGGAACGCCGTCGGCATGGCGACCTTCATGGCGACGTTCCTCAGCGCCTACCTGCATGCCGGCCTCGGCGACCTCGGCGGCGTGGCGCTCGCCATCGCCGTCTCCAGCGCCGCCGCCCACATCGTGCGCAACACCGTCCTGCCGGAACGGCCCGCCTGGGACTTCGCCGTCGCCGTCGCCGCGGTCGAGGACCGGCTGGCGGAGCTGCGCCGGGCGCTGGCCCAGGCTCAAGACCGCGGCCCGATCGATCCCGCCACCGCACGCGAGATCGTCAAGCTCGAGGCGCGGCTGAAGGACATGATCATCACCGCCGAGGGCTTCCTGCCGCAGAAGTCCGCCGATGCGGCCGGCGAGGCACGCCGCAAAGACCTCGCCATCGCGCTGTTCGATCTGCAGCTCGCCGCCGAGACCCGCTTCTTCGTCACCTTCGACGACCGCACGGGGCAGCCGCGCGGCAGCGAGGCGACGGCCGGGGAGCGGCGCATCGACCGGGCGCTAGCCACCTTGCGGGCGAGCATGCGGGACATCCCCCCGTCGACCTTTCGCCCCGACGCCGCGAAACCGCCGGCGGCCGGTGCGGCCGGACAGCGCTTCGGCTTCCTCTCCGACCCCGCCGTGCGCACCGCGATCCAGGTGACGCTCGCCTCCGCAATCGCCATGACCGGCGGCATCTGGATCTCCGAACGGCGCTGGTTCTGGGCGATCCTCACCGCCTTCCTGGTCTTCACCAACACCCAGTCGCGCGGCGACGCCGCGATGCGCGGGCTGGCGCGCGCGCTCGGCACGCTGTTCGGGATCATCGTCGGGATCGGACTGGCGACGGCGGTCTCCGGCGACACCTATCTCTCGATCGGGCTGATCGTCGTCTTCCTCTTCGCCGCCTTCTACTATCTCCAGGTCTCCTATGCGACGATGACCTTCTTCATCACGCTGGTCGTGTCGCTGCTCTACGGCCTGCTCGGCCAGTTCACGCCGCAGCTCCTGGTGCTGCGGCTCGAGGAGACGCTGATCGGCGCGGCGGCCGGAATCCTCGTCAGCTTCTCGCTGTTCTCGCGCTCCACGAGTTCGGTGGCGCGGCAGTCGGTCGAGAGCTTCTTTGCGGCCCTCGACGATCTCCTTGAGACGGCCGAGCGCGTCGCGGAAGGCGAGCGCGACGTGAAGCTCCTGCGTACCGCGCGCCAGATCGACATGCGCTTCGACGAACTGGCGACCGCTGCCCGGCCGCTCGGCTCGAACTGGCAGCTGGTGCGCCGTCCGGGGCGGGTGAGGCGGACGCTCATCCGCTTTCGCGGCTGCGCGCACTGGGCGCATGTCTTCGCCGACGCCCTGCGGGCCATGATCATCTCCGGCGAGCCGCTGCCGTCCGATCTCGGCGCGCGCATCGCCGCACTCCGCGCCAAGGTGGCTGCGGCCAAGGCCGACAGCGGCACCTTCTTCGGAGCCGAGATGGTCAGCCTCGGACAGCCGCCCGCCACCACGCCGGACGCCTGGGACATTCCCGAGGACCGGGCCGACCCGCGCTTCGCCCTTGCGGTGATGAACCACATCTTCGACACCGGCTCGCGCGCCCGCCGCCGCAAGGCGGACGAGCGGGATGCGGCGGCGCAGGCGGACCATCGCCAGGCTGCCGGAGCGTCCTGAGGATCGGCGAGGCTGCGGCGGCGCCAAGCCGGCGGATCGACGGGCGTGACCGCCGTCGCGCAGCGAATGCCGCCGCGCTGCCGCGAGCGCGCGAACAGCCTGCCGATCCCGCTCGACAACGTCCCTCCGATCTGCTATCGGCGTTTTCACTTTCGAAGATCGGTCTTCGCGAGAGGAGTAAGGTTTGTCACCCTCCCCTCGCAAACCCTAGAAACGGAACACCCGGTGCAGGTACTCGTCCGCGACAACAACGTCGATCAGGCTCTCCGCGCGCTCAAGAAGAAGATGCAGCGCGAAGGCATCTTCCGCGAGATGAAGATGCGGAACTTCTATGAGAAGCCGTCGGAAAAGCGGGCCCGCGAGAAGGCGGAAGCGGTGCGCCGGGCGCGCAAGCTGGCCCGCAAGCGGGCGCAGCGCGAAGGCCTCGTCGGCGGCGGCCGGACGGCTCACTAAGTCGCCGTTCTTTCGACGGAATCGCAGTCTAGCGGAGGCGGCCGGGCGATCAGCCCGCCGCCTTTTTGCATGGCCGGAAGCGGTTGTGTACGCTGCCCGCGTGACGCTGGGACAAGGCGACGATGCACCCGGCCTTGCGCGGCGACCCGCCGCCGATGCGCCCTTTCGACCCGAGGAGAGCCTTTCGCCGATGCGCCAGAGCGACACCATCGTTTCCCTCCGACCCGCAAGCGAAGCCTCGCCGGTCCGTCCGGCCCGCGCGGCGCGTCGCCGCTCCTGGCGCACCAGCCTCGCGGCGCTTTCGGGGCTCGCGGCGGCCGCGACGCTCGGCGCCTGCCAGACCACGGAGCTTCCGACCGTCCAGGCGATCTCGCTCGACCGCAACCAGGGCACCGAGCAGAACATCGAATCGCTGACCCGCACGGTGAACGCCGATCCGAAGAACCCGGAGGGCTACAATGTGCGCGGCACCGCCTACGGCCGCGCCGGGGACTATCAGGCCGCGATCAAGGACTTCACCACGGCGGTGACGCTCGATCCGAACTTCTACCAGGCCTATGCCAACCGCGCCCTGGTGTATCGGCAGATCAACGATCCGGCCAAGGCGGTCGCCGACTATAACCGCGCGCTCGCCATCAACCCGAAATACGATTCCGCCTATATCGGGCGCGGCAACGTCTATCGCGTGGCGGGCCGTTACCGCGAGGCGCTGGCCGACTTCCAGCGGGCGATCGACCTCAACACCGCCGATCCCAGGGCCTACCACAATCGCGGCCTGCTCTATCAGATCGACGGCCAGCACAAGCAGGCGATCGAGGACTTCTCGACCGCGATCTCGCTCGATCCGAAGGCCCCCGAGCCCTATTCCGGCCGCGGCGTCTCCTATCTGGCGCTCGGCGACCTTGACAACGCCTTCTCCGATTTCAACACCGCGATCCGGCTCGACGGCTCGAAGGCCGAGTACTGGACCAACCAGGCGCTCGTCTACGAGCGGCGCGGAGAGAAGAGCAAGGCGTTCGCCTCCTACGCCCATGCCGTCTCGCTGGATCCGAACTACAAGCCCGCCAAGGAAGGCATGACCCGCACCAGCGCCAGCAGCTGACCGAGCCGCCGGCGTCCATCGATGCCGGCGCGCATCGCCCGCGGACCTTCCGCATCGGAAGATTTAAACAAATTCAAGCCGTTGCGCCCGAGCCACAAATCGGGCGGCGGCCGGGATCGGTCGGAACCTCCCGGCCCCTTCTCCTGTTTCCCCGCCGAAGTGGTCACAGTTGAGAAGGATCTTCCCCATGAAAACCGCGCTTTCCGCCATCGCTCTTTCGGCCGCGCTCGCCGCCGTCCCGATGTTCGCCGGACAGGCCTCCGCCGCGACCAAGCTCGGGCTGCTCGGCTGCCACAGCAAGGGCTCGACCGGCTTCATCATCGGCTCGTCGAAGAAGCTGATCTGCGAGTTCACGCCGGCGAATGGCGGCAAACGCCGGGTCTATGCCGGCACGCTCAACACCTTCGGCCTCGACGTCGGCGTCACCGGCCGCACCACCATGCAGTGGGCGGTGCTGGAGACCGGCACGAGCCCGTTCAAGCCGGCGGCCATGGCAGGCGTGTATACTGGCGCGACGGCCAATGCCTCGGCGATCGTCGGCGGCGGCGCGAACGTGCTCGTCGGCGGTGACAACGGCTACACGCTGCAGCCGATCAGCATCCAGGAGCAGGAAGGCATCAACGCGGCCATCGGCGTGTCGAAGCTGACACTGAAGGCCGCGGTGCCGGTGCCGACGCCGGAAAAGGCCGTCGCCGTCCCGGCGACGCCGGTCGGTCGCGGCGCGGTCGTTCCGAAGTAAGCGTGACCTGCGGCGGCCGGGGCAAGCGGCCCGGTGCGCCGATCCTGGTCCGAGACGAGGAAGGCCCGGCGGAAACGATCCGCCGGGCCTTTCCGCGCCGAGAGCCCGCCGCAGCCCGCGATCAGTCGCCGAGCGCCTTGACGATGTCCTCGACCATCTTCTTGGCGTCGGCCAGCAGCATCATCGTGTTGTCCTTGTAGAACAAGGTGTTGTCGATGCCGGCATAGCCCGAGCCGAGCGAGCGCTTGACGAACAGGCAGGTCTTCGCCTGGTCGACGTTGAGGATCGGCATGCCGTAGATCGGCGAGGACTTGTCGTCCCGCGCGGCCGGATTGGTGACGTCGTTGGCCCCGATGACGAAGGCGACGTCCGACTGGGCAAACTCGGAATTGATGTCCTCGAGTTCGAAGACGTCGTCATAGGGAACGTTCGCCTCCGCCAGCAGCACGTTCATGTGGCCGGGCATGCGGCCGGCGACGGGGTGAATGGCGTATTTCACCTCGACGCCTTCGGCCTTCAGCTTGTCGGCCATCTCGCGCAGCGCATGCTGGGCCTGCGCCACCGCCATGCCGTAGCCCGGCACGATGATCACCTTCGAGGCGTTCGCCATGAGATAGGCGGCGTCCTCGGCCGAGCCCTGCTTGATCGTCCGGTCGCCGAGATCGGCGCCCCCCGCCGGGCCGCTCTCGCCGCCGAAGCCGCCGAGGATCACCGAAATGAAGGAGCGGTTCATCCCCTTGCACATGATGTAGGAGAGGATCGCGCCGGACGAGCCGACCAGCGCGCCGGTGATGATCAGCGCGAGGTTCTGCAGGGTGAAGCCGATGCCCGCGGCCGCCCAGCCGGAATAGGAGTTCAGCATCGAGACGACGACCGGCATGTCGGCGCCGCCGATCGGGATGATCAGGAGGACGCCGAGGGCCAGGGCGCAAAGGACGATCAGCCAGAAGAGCGCATGGCTCTGGCTGGTGGCGAAGCCGACGATCAGCGCGATCAGGACCACGCCGAGCGCGATGTTGATGAGGTGGCGCGCGGGCAGCATGATCGGCTTGCCGCTCATCCGCCCGTCGAGCTTCAGGAAGGCGATGATCGAGCCGGTGAAGGTGATCGCGCCGATGGCGACGCCGATCGACATCTCGACCAGCGCCTCGCCGCGGATCGCCCCGACGGTGCCGATGCCGATGGCCTCCGGCGCGTAGAGCGCGGCGGCCGCCACCATGACGGCGGCAAGACCGACGAGCGAATGGAAGGCGGCGACGAGCTGCGGCATCGCCGTCATCGCGATGCGCCGCGCGATGACCGCCCCGGCAGTGCCGCCGATGGCGATGCCGATGACGATCAGGATGATCCCGCCGAAGGACGGCTGCGCCAGGAACAGCGTCGTCAGGATGGCGAGCGCCATGCCGACCATGCCGAAGATGTTGCCCTGCCGGCTGGTCGTCGGGTGCGACAGGCCCCTCAGCGCCAGGATGAACAGGACGCCGGAGACGAGATAGAGGAAGGCGGCGGTGCTTTCGGACATCTCTCGCTACCGCCTCACTTCTCTTTTTTCTTGTACATCGCCAGCATGCGCTGGGTGACGAGAAAGCCGCCGAAGATGTTCACCGAGGCGAGGATCAGCGCGACGAAGCCGAACCCGGTCGCCAGACCCGAGGCCGACAGGCCGACGGCGAGCAGCGCCCCGACGATGATCACCGAGGAGATCGCATTGGTGACGCTCATCAGCGGAGTGTGCAGGGCCGGCGTCACGGACCAGACGACGTAGTAGCCGACGAAGATCGCGAGCACGAAGATCGCGAAGTGGAAGACGAAGGGATCGACGGCGGCGACCGCCTCGCCCGCCGAACGGACGGCATGGCTGCCGATCATCTGTTCGACGCCGAGGCGCGCGTCGCGGATCGCCGCGCCGGCATCGTTCAGCCGCTGCAGCGTCTGGTGGGCGGTATCCTGGTCCATCAGGCGGCTCCCCCTTCGGTTTGCGGCCCGGCGCCCGCCGCGGCCGGTGCCGGCTCGTCCTTGGCGAAGGCCGGATGCACGACCTTGCCGTCGCGGGTCAGAAGCGTCGCCTTCACCAGCTGGTCGTCGAAGTCGATCGTCAGCGCCCCGCTCTCCTTGTCGAGCATCGTCTCCAGGAAGGCGAGGAGGTTCTTGGCGTAGAGCAGCGAGGCCGAGGCGGCGATCCGGCCCGGCACGTTGAGGTGGCCGATGATGCGGGCGGGGCCGACCGTGGCGATCTCGCCGGGCACGGCGCCCTCGACATTGCCGCCGCGCTCGACGGCGAGATCAACGAGGATCGAGCCCGGCTTCATCGATTCGACCATCGCCTTGGTCACGAGCCGCGGCGCCGGGCGGCCCGGGATCAGCGCCGTGGTGATGACGACGTCCTGCTTGGCGATGTGCGAGGCGACGAGATCGGCCTGCTTGGCCTGGTACTCCTTCGACATCTCCTTGGCGTAGCCGCCGGCGGTCTCGGCCGCCCGGAACTCGTCGTCCTCGACGGCGATGAACTTGGCGCCGAGCGACTCGACCTGCTCCTTGGCGGCGGGCCTGACGTCGGTCGCGGTGACGACGGCGCCGAGGCGCTTCGCCGTCGCGATCGCCTGCAGACCGGCGACGCCGGCGCCCATGACGAAGACGCGGGCCGCCGGCACGGTGCCGGCCGCGGTCATCATCATCGGGAAGGCACGATCGTATTCGGCGGCGGCGTCGATCACCGCCTGATAGCCCGCCAGGTTGGCCTGCGAGGAGAGGACGTCCATGACCTGCGCGCGGGTGATGCGCGGCATGAACTCCATCGCGAAGGCGAGGATGCCGGCCTCGGCCATGGACCTCACCGCCTCGTCCTGACCGTACGGATCCATCGTGGCGATGACGACGGCGCCGCGCTTGTAGGCGGAAATCTCGTCGGCAGTCGGCCGGCGCACCTTCAGGACGACATCCGCGTCGCCGGCATCGCCGGACGAGCCGATCGCCGCGCCCGCCGCCTCGAATGCGGCGTCCGTGATGCGCGAGGCATCGCCCGCTCCGCTCTCGACGACGACGGCGATGCCACGGCCGGCCAGACGCTTCACCGTGTCCGGCGAGGCCGCAACCCGCGTCTCGACGGGATCACGCTCTTTCGGAACGAACAGCTTCAACGGCACCGCCTCCCTCGGTTCCCGCAGTCCGCCGGTGCCCACCGCAGCCCGCGCCCGGAGCGGAAGCGGCCCTGCCGCTCGCCTCCCGCTCCGAAGATTTTCCTGAAGGTCGACAGGGTCGACGACTGCCGGCGCGTTGCCGCGCGCAGGGCGCCGCGACCGCTAGAGCAGGAAGATCGCCATGCCGATCAGGATGATGACGACGCCGACGGCGCCCCATTTCACCAGACCGAGAAACAGGCTGTAGGTCTTCTCATGCTCCGGATAGTCCATCTCGGCGGCATGCGAGGTATCGAATTCAGTCACTCCGGCCACGGCAGTCCCCCCACGTGTTCTCCGTTCCGCCACATAAGCGTATCCTTGCCGCGGTGGCAATGTCGCTGTCGTTGCGGAATGGGTGCCGCGAGGAAACCGCGTCGTCCCGCGCGGGGGCCGAGGATGCGCCCGCGCTCAGCCCTTGCGCTGCAGGGCGCTCGCCTCCTTGGCGAGCTGGGTGATGCCGGCCCAGTCGCCGGAAGCGACCATGTCCTTCGGCGCGACCCAGGAGCCGCCGACGCAGACGACGTTCGGGAGCGCGAAATAGGACCCGACATTGTCCATCGAGATGCCGCCGGTCGGGCAGAAGCGCAGCGCGGGGAAGACCGGGGCGATCGACTTCAGGAGCTTGGCACCTCCGACCTGCTCGGCCGGAAAGAACTTCAGGACCTCGTAGCCTTCCTGCATCATCGCCATCATCTCGCTCGGGGTCGCCGCGCCCGGCAGGAAGGGCACGTCGGAATCCTTCGCCGCGTCGAGCAGCTCCATCGTCGCGCCGGGCGAGACGACGTACTGCACGCCGATCCGCTCGACCGCCTCGAACTGCTTCGGCGTCAGGATGGTGCCGGCGCCGCAGATCGCCTCTGGCACTTCGTCGCAGATCGCCGCGATCGCCTCCAGCGCCGCGGGCGTGCGCAGCGTCACCTCGATCGACCGCAGGCCGCCGGCCGCGAGCGCGCGGGCGAGCTGGACGCCCTCCTCGGCGGTTTCGACCGCGACCACCGGCACCACCGGCTGGCCCTTCAGGATTTCGAGGAGTCGCGTCTTGTTCTGCGCCATGAGCTTCGCCCGCCTTCAACGTCTGTCATCGACGCGGGCTCTAGCCTATTCCGGCGGAGGGGGAAATCCCGGACGGGCCGGAATCCCCGGCGGCAGGCGAAGCGGTGCGCGGCCGCTGCGGGGGAACGGGCGGCTTACCAGCCGCCGTCATAGGTCCGGTAGAAGACGTGCTTGCCGATCTTGTCGACCTCTTCCATGGCGCTCGCCCAGCGCGGACGCACGTAGTCTGCATGGTAGTGCGTCGCCGAGCCGACCTCGTTGACCCAGATCTCGCCCTTCGTCACCGCGTCGGCGATGCGCTGCGCCTTGGCCCAGGCGTCGGCGTCGCGGATCTTGTCGCGCGAACCGTCGCAGGCGAAGGAGAACTGGCAGCGATTGTGCCAGTTCTTGTTCTGGTAGACGACGCCGCAGATCGTGTCCGGGAAGGCCGGATTGCGCACGCGGTTGAGGATCACCTGGCCGACCGCGGCCTGACCCATCGAGGATTCGCCCCGCGCCTCGAAATAGATGCCGCTGGCGAGGCAGGTCTGCTCCTTGGCGGTGAAGGCGCTTTCCGGCAGCGGCGTCGCCGCCCAGTCGTGGTCGGCCCCGGTCACCGGCGGGATGAAGGCCTGCGGCTGCTGCTTCAGGATCTTCTCGAACAGCGAGGACGTGTGCGTCTCCGGCCCGGCCTCGGCATATCCGAGCGCGTTGGTGCCCTCGACGCTGGCCGGCGTGGCGGAGACGCCGGGCTTCAGCGACGCCATCATCACGGCGTCGTCGCCGTTCAGCGGCTTCTTGTGCGGCTGCAGGTCGCGCGGCGTGCCGACCAGCTGGAAGTTCATCGCGACGGTCATCGCGTCCTTGGTCGACTGCGTGACCTTGGCGAAGGCAGTGCGAATGCGCGCCTCGCCGCCGACGACGCGCGGGCCGAGAAGGCTCTGGCGCTCGAGGATCGAACCGGCGGAGAAGCCGCGCGGCGGCAGCCGGCTGTCGGGAGAGGCGGCGAGCACGCGGCCGCCCTTGCCGTCCCGCGCCACATGCGTCGCCTGCGGGATCGCAGCCGGCGGTGCGACGACGCGGACGCCCGAGACATCCGCCGATGCGACGACCGCCGCATGGGCGTTGGAGGCCGCGGCGATCTGCTCGGCGACAGGCAGATGGGCAAGACCCGGAACCGTGGACGCCTCGGCGCGTTCAACGCCGAGACGAACGCCCTCGGACGAAAAGTCCCGCTGGGCAATCCGCGTCGTGGACATCGCCACGACGGCGAGACCGCAAGCCCCGACGATCGACACCCGCGCCCATGCTTTCGATCCTGGACGTCGCCCCGTTCGGCGTCCCACTACCGGCCCCTCTGCCGTCATTACGCCCCCGCGCCTGTCATTCAAATCCCAAATCTGTCAATGACGATCCCCCATTAACCTTGTTCTTTGGTTAACAGAGTGTGGTCATTTCAAGACGGGCGCTTGCGTCTGGATGCAAAGGGATTGTCCGACTTGCGCAGGTTGAGCCGGATCGGCACGCCGACGAGCCCGAAGCTGTCGCGTAAACCGTTGACGAGATAGCGGGTATAGGCCGAGCCCAGCGCTTCCGGGCGCGAGGTCGAGACGATGAAGGTCGGTGGCCGCGACTTGACTTGCGTCATGTATTTGACGTTCACGCGCCGGCCCGCGACGGCCGGGGGCGGATGATGCGCCACCATCTTGTCCAGCCACTGGTTGAGCTTGGCGGTGGTGATTCGCTTGTTCCAGATCTCGTGCGTGTCGGCGACGGCGCGCATCAGCCGGTCGATCCCCTCGCCGGTCTCGCCGGACACCGTGACCGCCTTGACCCCCCGGATCTGCGGCAGGAGGCGCCCGGTCTTCTCGCGCAGATCGGCGAGCAGCGCCTGTCGGTCCTCGACGAGGTCCCATTTGTTGAAGGCGATCACCGGCGCCCGCCCCTCGCGCTCGATGAGATCGACGATCGACAGGTCCTGGCGCTCGAAGGGGATGGTGACGTCGAGGACGATCACCACCACCTCGGCAAAGCGGATGGCGCGCAGCGCGTCGGCGACCGAGAGCTTCTCCAGCTTCTCCTGGATGCGCGCCTTGCGCCTTAGGCCGGCGGTGTCGAAGACCTTGACCTTGCGCCCGCGCCACTCCCATTCGACCGAGATGGAATCGCGGGTAATGCCGGCCTCCGGCCCGGTCAGCATCCGGTCTTCACCGAGGAAGCGGTTGATCAGCGTCGACTTTCCCGCGTTCGGGCGCCCGACGATGGCGATCCTGAGCGGCTTCGTCGGATCATAGACGGGCTCCGGCGCCTCGCCCTCGGCAGCGGTCGGCGCTGCCCCGGCGGCCGGGTCGTCGGCCTCATCCTCGTCCTCGTCCGCAAAGGCTTCGGGGCCCAGCGCCTCGACGATGGCGTCGCGCAGTTCGCCCATCCCCTCGCCGTGCTCGGCCGAGATGCCGACGGGCTCGCCGAGACCGAGCGAGTAGGCATCGATCAGTCCGGCCGCTGCGCCGCGCGCCTCCGCCTTGTTGGCGACGAGCACGACCTTGCCGCCCTTGCGGCGCAACAGATCGGCGAAGGCCGCGTCCTGCGGAGTGAGTCCGTGCTTGGCGTCGACGAGGAACAGCGACAGGTCGGCGGCGTCGATCGCCGCCTCGGTCTGCGCCCGCATGCGGCCTTCGAGCGTGTCGGCGGCGGCCTCCTCGAGGCCCGCCGTATCGACGATCTCGAAGGCGAGGTCCATCAGCTTGGCTTCGCCGGGGCGCCGGTCGCGGGTAACGCCGGGCCGATCGTCGACCAGCGCCAGGCGCCGCCCGACGAGACGGTTGAACAGGGTCGACTTGCCGACATTCGGCCGGCCGATGATGGCGATGGTGACCATGCCGGACCTCGGGGCTTGCGGGGCCCGTTCGTCGGGCACCTCGTTCGTTATTGTGCGGCGGGCGCGGGCGAAGCGCCAGCGGCTTGCGGGGGCGCGGTCTGGCCGGGCGCGGCCGGAGTCGTCGCCGCACCGCTCGTCGTCGACCGCGCAGCCGCGCCGCCGTTGTTCGAAGCCGGTGCAGGTGCGGGATTGACCGGCGCCGCCGGCTTGTCCGCGGTTCCGTCGGAAGAGCCGGCCGTCGCGGCAGGAGCCGGCGACGAGGACTGGGGCGCGACCGCCGGCTGTGGCTTCGCCGCCGCGTCGGCGGCGCCCGAGGCCGGTGCGGTCTGCTGGCTGGCGGCGGCGGGCGCGGTCTCGGCTTGCGGAGCGGCCGTGCCGGGCACGGAACCACCGGTCTGGCCAAGCTCCATGGTGGGCGTCGTCGGTGCCGTCTGATCCGCAGCGGCAGGCGCGGCCGGTACCGTCGACGCAGGGGTCCCGGCCGTTCCCGCAGCCTTGGTCGTCGGCGCGACCTGCGCGGGCGCGCTGGACGCGCCCGCCGCCGGAGCCGTCGCAGCGCCCTTCGCGGGAGCCTTCGGCTGAGCGCCGGCCGCCGCCGCCGGCTTGGCGCCGGAAATGAGGTCGAGCATCAGCCGGGCGCGGGTCGCCATGCCGTGCGGGGTGCCGGTGTCGTCGGCGAGCTGTTCGAAGAGCGGCTTCGCGGTGTCGATGTCGCCGGCCTTCCAGGCGGCGAGCGCCAGCGCCTCGCGCGCGGGAAACCGCAGCGGATCGCTGTCGCCGGTCAGGCGCTCGACACGGCTGCGGACATCGGCGAGCGACCCGGTGTCAACGAGGATGTAGGCGGCCCTGATGTCGGCCATGTCGCGCAAGGCCTGCGGCGCGTTCGGATCCTTCGCCACCTTGTCGAAGGCGGCGACCGCCTCCGCCTTCTTGCCCTCGTCGGAGAGCACCGAGCCGATGCTCATGCGCGCGAGGTCCGGATAGGGTCCGGTGTTATCGGCGGAAATCTTCTGCAGCGCCGCGATCGCCGCGTCCTTCTTGCCGTTCTGCGCGAGATCGAGCGCTGCGAGATAACGATCGCCCGCCGCGTTCGCCTGTTCGGCGCGATAGTGTTCCCAGCCGATGACGCCGGCGGTGATCAGGATGACGAGAACGGCCGCGGCGAGGACATAGATGCCGAACCGCGTCCACAGGGACCGCACGCGATCCTGGCGCAGTTCCTCGCTGACCTCGCGGAAAAAGGTATCGTCGCTCATGCCATCAACTCGTGCCGACCGTCTCGGGAAAATCGGCGCCGTCGCCCCGGCAATGGGTCGTCGCGCCAGTCATCCCGCGTCTTCTAACGATTTTTCGCGCGGTTGAAAGGGCAGACGACGGCGGTCTCACGGCAGAGGCGAGACGCCGAACAGCCACCGGTGCAGTCCGCCGACGAAGATGCCGGCAAGGACGAGGCCGATCACCACCGCGCCGATATCGCCGCGAACGCCTTTCGCCACCGGCTCGGTGCCCTCCCGGGCGGTGCGCCTCAGCGAACTCGCATAGTCGAGGAGCGCCCAGACGAAAGAGGCGCCGAAGAGGACGACGTCGGCGCTGGTCCCGTTGGACAGGAGGTGGCCGAAGGCCCAGAGCGCGACGCCGAGCACCATCGGATGGCGGACCGCCGCCTTGATGTGGCCGATCGGGCCGTAGGCGGAGGCGACGAGGATGAAGGCGATCGGCACGAGGGCCAGGGTCAGGTGGCGCAGGCCGGTCGGCGGGTCGTAGAGCGCGACCGCATTGTCGCGCGCGACGCCGTAGCCGTAGACGAGAAGGACGAGGCCGATCAGCGAGAGGACGGAGTAGGCGCCCTTGAAGCGGGCCTCGCCGAGGCGCGCCAGAGCTGTGGCGCGGCCGCCTTCAAAGAAGATCCGCAGCGAATGCAAGCCGAGGAAGACGATCAGCCCGGCGACCAGAATGTCCATGCCCGCACCCTTCCTCCGCCGACGATCCCGGCTCCCATCGGAGTGCCGACTCAAGATCATCGCAAGATTGCGGGCAGATGACGGCATGCGCCGGTGCCGGCAATGTGGCCTCGTGCCGCGGCGGACGGCAGGTGGCTGCCGCAAGCGGGCCCTGCATGCGTGCGGCGCCGTGGGCGGCGGTCGGCAACGTCAGTCGGCCTCGGCCTCCAGCGCCTCCATGTCGGCGTCGGAAAGGCCGAAGTGGTGGCCGATCTCGTGGACGAGCACATGCTTGACGATGTCGGACAGGGTGTCCTCGTGCTCGGCCCAGTAGTCGATGATCGGCCGGCGGTAGAGCAGGATGCGGTTGGTCATCGCGCCGGTGATCGGCACGCCCAGGTCGCCGATCGGCCGGCCCTCGAACAGGCCGAGGAGGTCGAACGGGTCCTCGATGCCGAGATGGTCCAGCACCTCGTCCTCGGCGAAGTCGGCGACGATGAAGCGGATCTCCCCGCACAGCGCCCGGAACTCCTCCGGCAGGTCCTTGTAGGCCTCGACCGCCAGGGTCTCGATGTCTTCCAGTGTCGGTGCGCGCATGGGTCCCGCCGTTCCTGTCCTTGCCCGCCGCGGCGCGGCGTCGCCGCCTATCTATGGTCGCGGGCGCGCCGGTTGAAGCCGTCGTCCGCACGGCCGGCCAATCCGCAGGTGCAGGCGTCGGTCTTCGTCCGAGCGGCCGTTGCCATACGCTTCCCTGCGATGAGCACTCACTGGAAGTTCCGCCCCTTGGGCAGAACCTGGCGCATTGCCGCGTCGGCGGGTCGTGCGGAAGCGGAGAGATTGGCGGCGGCGGCCATGCGCCTCTGCCGGTCGAGCAGCCGGCCGAGGCTGCGGGCCTCGTCCACCGGGCGGCGGATCTCGTCGGCCCGCGCCAGCGCCGCGCCGAGCGAGGCCGCGGCTTCCAGCGACTGCGCGATCTCGTCCTGCGAGACCGTCGGCACCCGGGCGTTGGAGGGCCGGCGCAGCGGCGCCCGCACGTGGTCGCCGGGCGCGATCGCGCCGGCGCTGAAGTCCTCGCCCGCGGCAAGGGGGCTGAGCATCGGCGTCAGGTCCTCCAGATGGTCGGCGACGACATGGATGACGCCGTGGTCGGACTGCATGCGTCCGGTCACCGCGACGAAGCGGGCGCCGAGCACCAGCGGACGGAAGCGCTCGAACATCTTCGGCCAGACGATGATGTTGGCAACGCCCGTCTCGTCCTCGATGGTCATGAAGATGACCCCGCGCGCCGAGCCCGGCCGCTGGCGGATCAGCACCAGACCGGCGACGGTGACGCGGGTTCCCGAGCGCAGGCGCTCCAGCGCCTCGGTCCGGATCATCCGCCGCCGCTCCAGCAGGCCGCGCACGAAGGAGACCGGGTGCGCCTTCAGGGACAGCGACAGGAAGCGGTAGTCGTTGATCACCTCCTCGCCCGGCAGCATCGGCGGCAGCTGCGCGTCCGGCTCGGCCTGCAGATCGCGCGCCGCCGCAGCCGCCCCCTCGAACAGCGGCAGGCGCTCGGCTGCGCCGTTGGGGTCGAGCGCCCGGCAGGCCCAGAGCGCGTCGCGGCGGGTCAGGCCGAGCGAGGCGAAGGCGTCGGCATCGGCGAGGCGTTCAATGGTGGAGCGCTTGAGGCCCGAGCGCAGCCAGAGGTCGCGGACGGAATCGTAGCCCGCCCCCCGCGCCGAAATCAGCGCCGCCATCTCCGCCTCGGCGAGCCCCTTCACCTGCCGAAAGCCGAGCCGCACGGCAAAGCGCGTGCGGATCTCGGGCGCCATCTCCAGGTGCCGCGGCTTGATGCGCGCCGGGTCGAAGCCGCCCTCCTCCAGCGTCTGGTCCCATTGCGAGGCGTTGACGTCGACGGGCCGGACGTCGACGCCGTGCTCGCGGGCGTCGCGCACGATCTGCGCCGGGGCGTAGAAGCCCATCGGCTGGGCGTTGAGGAGCGCTGCCGCGAAGACGTCGGGATAATGGCATTTCAGCCAGCAGGAGGCGTAGACCAGCAGCGCGAAGGAGGCGGCGTGGCTTTCGGGAAAGCCGTATTCGCCGAAGCCCTCGATCTGCTTGAAGCAGCGCTCGGCGAATTCCCGCTCATAGCCCCGCTCCACCATGCCCTCGACCATCTTCTTGTGGAAGGTATGGATGGTGCCGACCCGGCGGAAGGTCGCCATGGCGCGGCGCAGGCGGTCCGCCTCGTTCGGCGTGAAGCCCGCCGCGACGATGGCGATGCGCATCGCCTGTTCCTGGAACAGCGGCACGCCGAGCGTGCGGCCGAGCACCTCGCGCAGCTCCTCGCGCGGATAGGTTTCCGGCTCCAGCCCCATCTTCCGGCGCAGGAAGGGATGCACCATGTCGCCCTGGATCGGCCCGGGGCGCACGATCGCGACCTCGATGACGAGATCGTAGAACTTCTCGGGCTTCAGCTTCGGCAGCATGGTCATCTGCGCCCGGCTCTCGATCTGGAAGACGCCGAGCGTGTCGGCCCGCTGCGTCATCTTGTAGGTCGCCCTGTCGTCCTGCGCCTCGGAGAGCTGCGCGAGCGTCACGTGCTCCCCGTAGTGATCCCCGAGCAGCGCGAAGGCGCGGCGCAGGCACGACAGCATGCCGAGCGCCAGCACGTCGATCTTCAGGATCCCCAGCGCGTCGAGGTCGTCCTTGTCCCATTCGACGATGGTGCGCCCCTCCATGGCGCTGTTGAGGATCGGCACGACCTCGTCGATACGGCCGCGCGTGATGACGAAGCCGCCGACATGCTGCGACAGGTGGCGGGGAAAGCCGGCGAGTTCGGCGGCATAGTGCAGGACGTTGGCGGTGGTCGGATCGGCGGTGGAGAGGCCCGCGGCGGCGGCCTCGCGCTCGCCCATGTCGGAGGCGGAATAGCCCCAGACCGAGCCGGACAGCGCCGCGACCGCATCCTCCGACAGGCCGAAGGCTTTGCCGACCTCGCGCGCCGCCGAACGGGCGCGATAGGTGATGACGGTCGCCGCGAGGGCGGCGTTGTTTCGCCCGTAATGCTCGAAGATGTACTGGATCACCTCCTCGCGGCGCTCGTGCTCGAAGTCGATGTCGATGTCCGGCGGCTCGCGCCGGTCGGACGAGATGAAGCGCTCGAAGAGCAGGCCCGCGCGCTCCGGCGAGACCTCAGTCACGCCGATGCAGTAGCAGACGATGGAGTTCGCCGCCGAGCCGCGGCCCTGGCAGAGGATGCCCTTCGAGCGGGCGAACTCGACGATATGGTGGACGGTGAGGAAATAGGGCTCGTATTCGAGCTCGCCGATGATCGCGAGTTCGTGCGCGATCGTGGCCTTCACGCTGTCCGGCACGCCGTTCGGATAGCGCCACCTGGCCCCCGCCTCGGCGAGCAGCCGCAATTCCTCGGCGGGCGTTGACCCGAGCTTCAGCTCTTCGGTCGGATATTCGTAGCGCAGCGATTTCAGATCGAAGGCGAGTTCGGCAAAGAACCGGTCGGCGGCCTCGATCGCCTCGGGATGGGCGGAGAACAGCCGCGCCATCTCCTCGGCCGGCTTCAGGAAGCGCTCGGCGTTCGGCGACAGGCGGTGCCCGGCCGCCTCCAGCGGCACGTGCTCGCGGATCGCGGTCATGACGTCCTGCAGCCGGCGGCGCGCCGGCGCGTGATAGAAGGCGTCGTTGGTCGCAAGCAAGGGCGTGCGGCAGCGCCGGGCGAGCCGCGCCGCCCGCGCCAGCCGCCGCTGGTCGCGCCCGTCATAGGCCGGCGCCGCGGCGAGGCGGACACGGCCGGGAAAGGCGTCCTGCAGCGACTGCAGCGTCGCCGCCAGCCCCGCTTCGAGCCCGGCCACGCCATCCCCCTCGCCCGCCCCCAGCGCCGGCGGCGCGAGGACGGCCAGATTCAGCCCCTCGCCCCATTCCAGAAGGTCGTCGAGAAACAGCCGGCAGTCGCCCTTTTCGGTCCGCAGATTGCCGCGGCTGAGGAGCCGGCAGAGCCGCCCCCAGCCGGCGCGGTCGCGGGGATAGGCGAGGACGTCCGGCGTCGCGTCGGCGAACACCAGCCGCGCGCCCGGCGCGAAGGCGAGACCCGCCTCCTCCGCCGCCTGATAGGCGCGCACCACGCCGGCGAGCGTGTTGCGGTCGGCAAGGCCGATGCCGGCAAGCCCCAGCCGGTGCGCGGTGACGACCAGCTCCTCCGGCTGCGAAGCGCCGCGCAGGAAGGAGAAACAGCTGGCGACGCCGATCTCGGGAAAGCGCGGCGAAGCGGGAGCGGTCCTCATGCGAAGACCCCGTGCAGATACCAGCTCGGCTGCGGGTTCGGGAGCTGCAGTTCGGGATCGAGATCGGGATCAGAGCGGCCCTCGCGAAACAGCCAGTAGCGCCGGCCCTCCTCGTCCTCGACGCGGAAATAGTCGCGCATCGCCGCCCCGGGGTCGCGCCACCAGTCTGCGCCGATGCGTTCCGGCCCTTCGGCCCGGCGCACGCGGTAGAGCGCGCGGCGCCAGCGAAAGGAAATCGGCGCGCCGTCCGGCACGACGAAGCTCGCCTCGACCCGCTCGGGCACGGCGAGAAGCCGCACCGGCCGCGGCGCGAAGGCGGCCGGCGCAAAGGCCGCCGCGGCCGCCCCGCGCGCGCTCTCTCGCGCCGCATCCATGCCGACCGGGCGCCAGCATTCGACCCGCTCCGGCCGATGGCTCTCGACGGATGCGACTTTCAGCACCTGGGCGCGGCCGAGCCGGGCGCCGAGCCGGTCGACGAGGCCGATGAAGGCGTCCGCCGCGTCGTCCTCGCCGGAGAGGTCGGTCTGGACGTCCGGCATCGGCTCCAGCGCGAAGGCGGCGAGCTTGACGAGGTCGTACCCGAAGCCGGCGTCGAGTTCGTCGCCGACGCTCTTCAGCCGCTCGCGGAACAGCCGGCCGATGCGCTCCGGCCGGCGCAGCGGTCGCGCCGTGCCGGCAAGGATCCGGCTCACCACGCCGTCGACCCGGAACAGCGAGAGTTCCAGCCGGCGCGCCCCCGCCCCACGCTTCTCGAGATCGGTCTCCAGCCGGGCCGCGAGGAGGAGGAGCACGCGCTCGATGTCCTCGATCAGGCTGATCGGCTCGAACAGCCGGCGCTCGGCGGCAAGGTCCGGCACCGGGCGGCGCGGGCTGATCGGCCGGCGCGCCCGGCCCGACGCCTCGTCGAGCCTGAGGACGAGATGCTTGCCGAACCGCCGGGCGAGCCCCGCCCGCGGCAGGGCGAGCACCGCGCCGACGCTCTTCAGCCCGAGCCTGTCCAGCATGGCGGCCATCTCAGCTTCGAGCCGCAGCGCGCGCACGGGCAGCCGCGCCACCGCCCGCTCCTCCTTGCCGGCCGGCACGATGCGCTCGGCCGCCGTCCGCTGCGGCCCGCGCACCAGCGCCATCGCCGTCCCCGCCTCGCTCGCCAGCGCGGCGGCGGCGGCAAAACCCTGATGGAACAGGCGCGCGAGGAGATCGTCCATCAGCGCCGCCTCGCCGCCGAAGAGATGCGCGCAGCCGGAAATGTCGAGGACGAGCCCGTCCGGCAGGTCGAGCGCGACGAGCGGCGTGTAGCGGTCGCACCAGTCGGCGATCGCCTCCAGCAGCCGCCGGTCGGCATCCGGCTCGCTCGGGCGGGTGTCGAGATGGGGAAAGCGCGCCTTCGCCTCGGCAAGGCCGGTGCCGCAGGCAAGCCCCGCCGCCTCCGCCTGCTCGCAGAGGGCGGCGATGCGGTTCGCTCCGCCGAGGCTTTCATAGAGCGCCAGCGGCGCCACCTGCGACGGCTGGCCGGCGGGCGGACCGCCCGAACCACCGCCGCCGCACGGCTCGTAGCGCGCCCGGTTCGGCGGCGCGAAGGCTGCGGCAAAGCCGGCCCCGGCTTCCGCCAGACCGTTACCGCCCTCCACCGCCCCGGCGGGCTCAGGAGGCGCGGCGCAGCGCCAGGACCGGCCCAGCATCTCGCGCCGGATCCGGTCCGTCGACAGACGCGGCAGGTGGACGGCGAGATAGCGGCTCGGCACGGGCCGGGCGGACGAGACCGAAACGTCGCTCATCGCTGTTCCACTCCAGACGACAGTTCTGCGGACGGCCGTCGCGGGACTTCTCCACCGCGACGTCGAAGACCGGGCGGCCGATCAGCCGGGCCGCACCGGGAAGATCCTCGACCGGCGCGGCCGGACCCGGCCGGATGCGCAGCCGCATCGGCGCCGCGGTCGCCTGTGGGCGCGCACTCTGGCGCAGGAGCAGGAGCGGCACGCCGGCCTCGCGGGCCCGAAGATGCAGCCGGCGCGTGCCTTCGAGTTCGAGCCGCGCGGGATTGCCGCGCACCTCGAGGATCGCCGCCGCGAGCGCCGCGCAGGCCGCCGCCTCCTCCGCCGCCCAGGCGGCGTCGGCAAGGCGCCGCGCCCGCACCAGGACGAGCGCCGCAGGGTCGAGGCCGAAGCCCGCCAGCCCCGGCCCGTAGGGCAGCCCCGCCTCGGCGAAGGCGGCGCCGTCGGCGATCCACAGGAGCGGGCGGGCCCGCGCAGCGCCGAGGCGGATCGCGAGGCCCAAGGCGAAGCCGGCGAGCGTGCCGCCGTCGCGCGCCTCGTCGAGATGGATCTCGGTCAGACCGCGGGCCGGCAGCCCTCCGCCGAGCGCGGCGTCCGCCTCCGCCGAGCCGAGCGAGATCCGCCGCAAGGCTCCCTGCCGCAGTTTCGGCACAGCGGCCTCGGAAGGCCTCAGATCCTGCGACGGACCCGTCCCGGATCGCCCATCCCCGCTCTGGAGAGGACCGGCTGCCGCGCGCCGGCCCGCCTCTGCCGAATCCTGCGCCGCGGCGGGTGCCGCAGCATCGCGATGCGGCATCTCCAGCCGGCAGGCCGGCTCGCCCTCGATGGCGGCAATTTGTGCGCGCAGATCCGCAAGGGTTCGATTCCTATGGTCTCGCCCCTCCCACGCCGCAGAATGTCCGGAGCGTCGGGGCGTATCAGATGTCGGCAACAAGGATCGTGCAGCCATGCCAAGCTCCTTCGGCCGCACCTATTGCGGGGCCGTCATCGCATCCGAACCGGAATTGTTCGCTATTTGTTCCGATAGATTCCAGAGCGGATCGGCAGAGTCAATGGCATCGGAAGAAGCCTGCAATGAGATCGCATTCCTGACGCTCTTCCGCTACCCGTGAGGGATTTTCCCGTGGGGTATGGCATCTTTTTTAAGAGAACGACCTTCATAAGTCTCCCCGGTTTATCGGGAAGGGACGCCCTCCACATGCGTTGGAACGATCTTGCGACATCCAGAAAGCTGATTCTGGCGTTCGTGGCCGTCATCGCCACATCGCTCCTGGCCAATGCCCTGCTCTATGGATCCCTCAAGGCGATCAACCGGAGCTCGGACGGCAACGACCAGAGCTTCGAGCTCAATCTCGGCCTCGCCCGGATGATGCAGTCTGTCTACCAGCAGCAGAGCGCCGTGCGCGGCTACATGCTCAAGCCGGATGATGCCTATCTCCAGCAGTATAAGGACGCCAAGGCGGCCTTCGACAAGGAATTCCAGGCCTTCCAGCAGAACACCGTCTCGAAGGAACAGAAGGACCGCATCGTCGAGCTGAAGAACCAGATCGAGAACTGGCAGACCAACTCGGCCGACCTGCGCATCCAGCTCGCCGGCGATCCGGCGACCCGCGAACTGTCCGCCGGCATGCTGGGACAGGTGCCGCTCACCGACGCACAGACCATTCTCGCCGCGATCAACAAGACCGAACGCGCGCTCATCGACGAGCGGATCGCCGAGCGCCGCACTGCCAGCACCTCCGCGACGCTGACGCTGCTCGCCGGCGGCGGCCTTGCGCTGCTCATCGCGGCGCTGATGGGCTTCCTGTTGTCGCGCTCGATCGCGCGCCCGCTGATGGCCATGACCGCAGCCATGCGGCGCCTCGCCGACGGCGACAAGACGGTGAGCATTCCGGCGATGGGCCGCCGCGACGAGGTCGGCCGGATGGCCGGCGCGGTCGAGACCTTCAAGCAGGCCGCCATCGAGAAGGACCGGCTCGAAGCCGAGGCCGAGGCCGCCCGCATCGACCAGGAAGCGGCAAAGTCGCGGCAGGCAGCCCTCGACAACGCCAAGGCCGAGGACCTCCGGGCCTTCGTCGGCCTCGTGGAGGCGGGCTTCGACCGACTGTCCGGCGGCGACCTGACGGTGCGCATGTCGCAGACCGTCGCGCCGGAATTCGAGCCGATCCGCGCCAAGTTCAACGACAGCGTCGTGAAGCTGGAGAACGCGATCGGACAGGTGGTCACCGCCACCGGCCAGATCCGCATCGGCCTGTCCGAGATCAACACCGCCTCCGGCGACCTCGCCCACCGCACCGAGCAGCAGGCCGCCTCCATCGAGGAGACCGTCGCAGCGCTCTCCGAGATCACCAGCGCGGTCAACGAGACGGCGGCGGGCGCCGGCCGCGCCCAAGCCTCGGCGAGCGAGGCGCGCCGTGACGCCGAAAAGGGCGGCACGATCGTCGCCGAGGCCGTCGCGGCGATGGGGCGGATCGAGAAGTCCTCCGAGGAGATCAACCAGATCATCTCGGTGATCGACGAGATCGCCTTCCAGACCAACCTCCTGGCGCTCAACGCCGGGGTGGAGGCGGCCCGTGCGGGCGAAGCCGGCAAGGGCTTTGCCGTCGTCGCCCAGGAGGTGCGGGGCCTCGCCCAGCGCTCGGCGGAAGCCGCCAAGGAGATCAAGGAACTGATCAGCGCCTCGCGCCACGAAGTGGCGACCGGCGTCGACCGGGTCACCGCCTCGGGCCAGTCGCTGCAGGACATCGTCGCACGGGTCGGCGAGACGGCCGAGATCATCGCCCGGATCGCCGAAAGCACCGGCGAGCAAGCGACCAATCTGCGCGAGGTCGCCGCGGCCGCCGACCAGATGGACAAGGTCACGCAGCAGAACGCCGCGATGGTGGAACAGGCGACGGCCGCCAGCCAGACTCTGTCGAAGGAAACCGAGGAACTCGTCGAGCTGGTGGCGCAGTTCAAGACGACCGGCGGATCGTCCGAGGCGGAGAAGCCGGCGGCGCGGCCGGTGGTGCAGATGAAGGCGAGCGGCGCCTGGGGTGCCGTGCGCGCCGCCGCCGTCGCCTCCGACGAGGAGACGTGGGCGGAATTCTGAGACGGCGGGCGGTCCGCCGAAGCCGGAAAAACCACCTCGGCGACGCCCGCTTCCCGCAATCCCGGAAAGGGATGGCCCGCCCGTCCTGCACCTGCAATACATCTGCAGCGCGAGAAATCTTGCCGGATTTTCCCTAAGGGAATATAAATCGTCGCCATCTGAACCGACCGAGGTCCGATGGCGATGACCAACCTTGCCGTCTTCTGCGATGGAACCTGGAACACGCCGGACGATCTCGATCAGGGCGTGCCTGCTCCGACAAATGTCGTGCGCATGTACAACGCGCTGGCGGAGACCGACGCCGACGGCGCGGCCCAGAAGAAATACTACCATCCCGGCGTCGGAACAGACGGCGGTCTTGTCGATCGCCTCGTCGGCGGCGGCACCGGGGAGGGCCTCGACCAGAACATCATGAGCGCCTACCGCTGGCTGTGCGTCGAATACCAGCCGGACGACAGGATCTACCTCATCGGCTTCAGTCGCGGAGCCTACACCGTGCGCAGCGTCGCCGGCATGATCGCGCGATGCGGCCTGCTCGATCTCCGCGATCCGGCGCTCGACCATGACGTTGCCTGGAGAGATGTTCGCAAAGTCTTCGATGCCTATCGCAACAAGCAGGCCCCGAACAATCTCCAGGGAACCTACCACGGCGATGGCCCCGGCGCGGTGCCGATCCATTTCCTCGGCGTCTGGGACACCGTCGGTGCGCTCGGCATTCCCGACGACCTCGCCCTCCTGAACCTCCTCGACAGTCCCCGGAAGTACCAGTTCCACGACACCAGGCTGAACAGCCAGGTGCTTCATGCACGCCATGCCGTGGCACTTGACGAGATCCGATCGAGTTTCCGGCCGGCGCTGTGGTCGAACGTCGACAGCCACGCGGACGCCCGGCAGGTGTGGTTTCCGGGGGTTCATTCGGATGTCGGCGGCGGCTACAGCCGCACCGGCCTGTCGGACGGCGCGCTCCTCTGGATGATCGGCGAGGCCGAGGCACAGGGTCTGGCGATCCGGGGCAACGCTAAGCCTCAGATCGCGCCCGATCCTCTCGGCGTCCTCCACGATTCCCTCACCGGCGTCTTCAAGTCGCTCGAGACCCGGCCGCGCAGCACGCCGGAAATCAGCGAAGCGTCACGTGAGGCCGGCGTCCTCCACGAAAGCGCGCTGAGGCGCCAGCAGGACCCGCCGCTGACCCAACACCCCTACTGGCCGACGGATTCCCTGCAGACGCCGAGCGGGCGAAAGGTCGACATCTTCGCGCGGCAGACCTGGAACGACACCGGCATCTATCTCAGGGCCGGTCAGGGCTACAAATTCTCGGCGACGGGCCAGTGGGTCGACGGCTCGATGAAGTGCGGACCGGACGGGTTGGACGATGGCAGGTTCGAGCTCCGCGAGGCCGTGCATCTCGCTTCGGCCGGGTTGAGCTATCTCGAAAAGGCGTATCGGAGCGTGACCGGCAATCAGAGCGCAGAGGTCTGGTGGACCCGCCGAAACGACGACGAACGCTGGTTCGCGCTCATCGGCGTCGTCGCCAACGGCTACACAGAGGAGGACGGGACCGAAGTCGAGCACGAGGCCTTTTTGATCGGCACCGGCACGACCGTCACCCCGAAACGATCCGGCTATCTCTACTGCTATGCCAACGACACCTGGCAGACCTATGCGAACAACCGCGGCAGCGTATCGCTGACGGTTTCGCGCTCCTAGACGCCGACCTCCTGCAAGTACTGGCCGGCGGCTGCCGCGGCCGGCTCACAGGCAACGGCCAGTCCAGAAGCTCCTGCCCGGCCGCAGGGCCGGGCGGAGATGCCGGACGCAGCGATCCGGCCTGCCGTCATCGCCGCGTCAGCGCCAACCGAGGGCCGGCGCGACATGCGTCAGGATGGCTTCGATGACATGGGCGTTGTAGGCGACGCCCAGCTGGTTCGGCACGGTGAGGAGCAGCGTGTCGGCTTCCGCGATCGCCTCGTCGCGCTTCAGCTCCTCGACCAGCCGGTCGGGCTCGGCAGCGTAGGAGCGGCCGAAGATCGCCCGCATGTTGTCGATGACGCCGATCTGGTCGCTGTCCTTGCCGCGGCCGAAATAGGCCCGGTCCTCATCATTCACCAGCGCGAAGATCGAGCGCGAGACCGACACGCGCGGCTCGCGGGCGTGTCCCGCCGCCTTCCAGGCCTCCCGGTAGTGCCGGATCTGCCGCGCCTGCTGGACGTGGAAGGGCTCGCCGGTCTCGTCCTCCTTCAGGGTCGAGCTCTGCAGGTTCATGCCGAGCTTTGCTGCCCAGGCTGCCGTCGCATTGGCGCCGGAGCCCCACCAGATGCGCTCCCGCAGCCCCTCGGAATGCGGCTCGAGGCGCAGCAGGCCCGGCGGGTTCGGGAACATCGGGCGCGGGTTCGGCTGAGCGAAGCCCTCCCCCTTGAGGACGTCGAGGAAGACCTCGGCATGGCGGCGCCCCATGTCGGCGTCGCTCTGCCCCTCCTGCGGCTGATAGCCGAAATAGCGCCAGCCTTCGATCACCTGCTCGGGCGAGCCGCGCGAGATGCCGAGCTGCAGCCGTCCGCCGGAGATGAGGTCGGCGGCGCCGGCGTCCTCGGCCATGTAGAGCGGGTTCTCGTAGCGCATGTCGATGACGCCGGTGCCGATCTCGATGCGGCGCGTCTTCGCACCGACCGCGGCGAGCAGCGGAAAGGGCGAGGCGAGCTGGCGGGCGAAGTGGTGGACGCGGAAATAGGCGCCGTCGGCGCCGAGTTCCTCGGCCGCGACGGCGAGGTCGATCGACTGCAGCAGCGCGTCGCCGGCCGAACGGGTGCCCGAGTTCGGCGAGGGCGACCAGTGGCCGAAGGAGAGAAAGCCGATCTTCTTCATGGGGCGATCCTTTGCAGATGGTCTTGCCGGCAGGGGCACGGCGCGTCGGACATGCGGGTTCGAAATATCGGCGGCGCTACCGCGACACGCGGGGCAATTTCGCCCCGCCCGCCACCGCCAGCCGAGCCGGACGCCGGTCCGACGTCCCGGACAGGAATTCGCCGTTGCAGCCCTGTCCGCGGCCGAACGGCCGCCTTTCATGTACGGTGCCGGGCCGGGCCGGTCGACGCGGGCGACGGAAGACAGGCCGTCTACGCGCAGGCGACGTCCCGCGAAGCGGCAGCGCCCTTTCCCGCGGCGACGCTAGCGCGGCGCGGCGGTGCTGTCGCGCACCAGCAAGCGCCCCTGCATCAGCATCCGGTCGCGCCCGCCGAGGAGATCGGTGAGCCGGCCGCCCGCAAGGAGGTCGACGAGCAGCTTCGCCCCGGCGGCGCCGAGTTCGAAGCGTGGCTGGGCGATCGTCGTCAGCGTCGGCTCGCAGTAGTCCGCGAATTCGATGCCGTCGAAGCCGACCACCGACAGGTCGCCCGGCACTTTCACGCCGGCGCTCCTCACCGTCTTCACGAAGGCGATGGCGCTCTCGTCATTGCCGCAGATCACGCCCGTCGGCCGGTCCGCGAGGCCGAGATAGGCCTTCGCTCCGGCGACGCCGCCGGAAAAGACGTAATCGCCCGGATGCTCCACCAGCGCGTCTTCGCCCAGCCCCGCATCGCGCATGGCGTCGACGATGCCGCGATGGCGCATCGTCTCGTTGTAGTTGCCGGTCGGCCCGGAGAGATAGAAGATCCGCCGATGCCCGAGGTCCAGGAGATGCTCCACCTGCATCCTGGCCGCGCCGACGTCGTCGAGGAGGACCGGCGGCAGGCCGGGCACCTGAGGGTCGGCGCAGATCGCGACAGCCGGCAGGCCGGCGTCGAGGATCGAGCGGCCGGCGACCTGCGGGAGCTGCCCGGACGTCGTCAGCAGGCCCGCGAGATGGCCCGAGGTCGCAAGCTCGATCAGCCTGAGGTCGCGGTCGACGCCTTCCATATAGCCGGTGATCAGCACGTAGCCCGCCTCGGCGAGCGTGACGTCGATGCCGTGCAGCACTTCCGAGAAGAACGGCGGGTTCGAACGCCGCGGCACGATCACCAGGACGAGCTGCGAATTGCCCGCCCGCAGCTGCCGGGCGACGGAGTTCGGCGTGTAGCCGAGCGTCTTGACAGCTTCCATGACGCGGGCGCGGGTTTCCTCGCGCAGCTTCTCGGGCGCAGAGAGGGCGCGGCTGACGGTCGCAACGGACACGCCCGCCGCCTCGGCGACATCGCCGATTCGGGGCAAGCGCCTGATCTGGTTCATCTCTCACGACTTTCGGCACGATGGCAGGTTGAAGGGTCTTGTAATCGATTACCTTCTGTCGTACCATCCATGTAATCGATTACAGAGATCGCCAAGATCCGATCGTGGAGGAAATCATGAAGACGTTCATGCAAGCAATTCTTGCGGGGACCGCGCTCTGCCTGATGGCAGGCCCCGGCCTGGCACAGGACAAGCCCAAAGCCGAGGTCATGCACTGGTGGACCTCCGGTGGCGAGGCCGCGGCGATCAAGACCTTCGCGCAGGCCTATCAGAAGGCCGGCGGCGTGTGGGTCGACGACGCGACGGCCGGCGGCGAGAATTCCCGCGCGGCGGCGATCAACCGCATGATCGGCGGCAATCCGCCGACGGCGGCGCAGTTCAACACCGGCAAGCAGTTCGACGATCTCGTCAGCCAGGGGCTGATCCGGCCGATCGAGGATCTCGCCGAGAAGGGTGGCTGGAAGGACAAGATGCCGCCGTCCCTGGTGGCTGCAGCGAGCCGCGACGGCAAGCTCTACGCCCTGCCGATCGACGTCCACGGCCAGAACTGGACCTTCTATTCCAAGGACGTCCTGGCGAAGGCCGGCATCGACAAGCTGCCGGACAACTGGGACGATCTCATCCCGGCGCTGCAGAAGATCAAGCAGGCGGGCTTCACGCCGCTGGCGCTCGGCGGGCAGCCCTGGCAGGAGCACGTCCTGTTCAACTCGATCCTCCTGTCGGTCGGCGGCAAGGACCTCTACCTGAAGGTCTACCGCGACAAGGACGAGAAGGCCGTCCGCTCCGACGGCTTCCGCAAGGCGGTCGAGGTGTTCGGCAAGCTGCGCGGTCTCGTCGATGCCGGCTCGCCCGGCCGCAACTGGAACGACGCGACCAACCTCCTGATCACCGACAAGGCCGCCATCCAGGTGATGGGCGACTGGGCGAAGGGCGAGTTCACCAATGCCGGCAAGACGCCCGGCAAGGACTATGGCTGCACGATCGGCCTTGCCGACAAGATGCTGATGGTCGGCGGCGACGTCTTCGTCTTCCCGAAGGTCGACGACCCCGCCAAGAAGAAGGCCCAGGATCTTCTGGCCGAGACGATGATCTCGCCGGAGGCGCAGATCGCCTTCAACCGCGCCAAGGGATCGATGCCGATCCGCAGCGACGTCGACACCAGCTCGTTCGACGCCTGCGCGCAGAAGGGCCTGAAGCTCCTGCACGACAAGGACCGCCAGGTACCGGTCTTCGACATCCTGATCAGCGCCAGCCTGGTCGGCGCCGTCGACGACGTCCTGACGCAGTTCTGGAACAATCCGGACGCCAAGCCGGACGCGGTCGTCAACGGCTTCGTCGACGCCTTCCAGATGTACGGCTGACGCACGCCCGTCCGCTCTGCCGCTGTCGCCGGGCGCCCCGCCCGGCGTCTCAGCCATCCCGTCGAAAGGTCGCCCGATGAGGACGCGCGCCCCGCGTTTGCGCATGGCCACGCTCGTGCTCCTGCCGTTCTGGGCGGTGGTGCTCGCCGCCTATGTCGGCGCCATGCTCTGGACCGTGCAGATCTCCTTCACCGCCTCGAAGCTCTTGCCGGTCGACCGCTATGTCGGTTTTGCCCAATACGAGCGGCTGTTCGCCAGCACGCGGTGGATCGTCTCGCTGGAGAACGTCGCGATCTTCGGCGTCCTGTTCGTCGGCGGCTGCCTGGTCATCGGCTTCCTGCTCGCCGCCGCGCTCGACCAGCATGTGCGCTTCGAGAACACGCTGCGCACGATCTTCCTCTATCCCTACGCCATGTCCTTCATCGTCACCGGGCTGATCTGGCAGTGGCTGATGAACCCGACCCTCGGCATCCAGAAGGCCGTCCACGACTGGGGTTTCACCAGCTTCCGCTTCGACTGGGTGGTGGACCGGGACATGGCGCTCTACGCCCTGGTGCTGGCCGGCCTGTGGCAGGCCTCCGGCCTCGTCATGGCGCTGATGCTGGCGGGCCTGCGCGGCATCGACCCGGAGATCTGGAAGGCGTCGCGGGTCGACGGCATTCCGCCCTGGCGGGTCTATCTCTTCGTCATCGTCCCGATGCTGCGGCCGCTGATCGTCACCGCGGTCGTGCTGCTCGCGATCAGCGTCATCAAGGCCTACGACCTCGTCGTCGCGCTGACCAATGGCGGGCCGGGCATCGCGACGGAACTGCCGGCGAAGTTCATCATGGACAACCTCTTCCTGCGACAGAACATCGGCCTCGCGACGGCTGCCGCCACCGTCATGCTGATCACCGTGGCCGCGGTTCTCGTGCCGTGGATCTACGCCGAATATTTCCGCAAGGCGCGCGCCAGGGGGACCGCATGACGCTTGATGCGACGCCCGCCGAGGCTCTGCCGGCCGCAGCGCGCTTCTCCGATCCGACCCGGGAGCAGTCGGGCCCGCGCGGCCGGCGGCCGCCCCGGCTGACCGTCGGCCGGGTCGGCCTCTACGCCTTCCTCGTGGTCGCGGCGGCCTTCTTCCTGCTGCCCGCCGTGATCATGATCCTGACCTCGCTGAAGACGATGGACGAGATCCGCCAGGGCTCGATCTTCGCCCTGCCGCACGGCTTCGACCTCTCCGCCTGGATCAAGGCCTGGTCCGGCGCCTGCACCGGCCTCAACTGCCGCGGCATCAGCGTCGGCTTCTGGAACTCCGTCGCGATCACCTTGCCGAGCACGGTGCTGTCGATCGGCGCCGGGGCGATCCTCGGCTACGCCCTGTCCTTCTGGCGGGTGCGCGGCGCCGACCTCCTCTTCGCGATCCTCCTGCTCGGTGCCTTCCTGCCCTATCAGATCTTCATCTATCCGATGGTCCGGGCCTTCTCGACCCTCGGCATCTACAACACGCTCGGATGCATCGTGTCCGTGCACGTCATCTTCGGCCTGCCGATCATGACGCTGATCTTCCGCAACTTCTATGCCGGCCTGCCGCTGGAACTGTTCAACGCCGCGCGGGTCGACGGCGGCGGCTTCTGGCGGATCTTCTGGAGCGTCATGCTGCCGATGTCGACGCCGATCCTGATCGTCGCCGCGATCCTGCAGATCACCAACATCTGGAACGACTTCATCCTCGGCCTGGTCTTCGCCGGCCGGGAGAACCTGCCGATGACGGTGCAGCTCAACAACGTGGTCAACTCCACCACCGGCGTGCGGGCCTACAACCTCAACATGGCGGCGACCATGCTGACCGCCGCGGTGCCGCTCGCCGTCTACTTCGTGTCCGGCCGCTGGTTCGTGCGCGGCATCGCAGCGGGAGCCGTCAAGGGATGAACCAGATGAGCCCAACGCAGCAGTTCGTCGCCGAGCCCTCCGTCTCCGTGCGCGACCTCGCCATCGCCTTCGGCGCCCACGAGGTGATCTCCGGCCTCGACCTCACGATCGACCGCGGCGAGTTCCTGGTCCTGCTCGGGCCCTCCGGCTGCGGCAAGTCCACGCTGCTGAACGCCATCGCCGGGCTGATCGACATCGCCGACGGCGAGATCTGGATCTCCGGCGAGAACGTCACCTGGGCCGAGCCGAAGGACCGCGGCATCGGCATGGTGTTCCAGTCCTACGCGCTCTACCCCCGCATGTCGGTGGAGCAGAACCTCTCCTTCGGCCTGAAGATCGCCGGCCTGGCGAAAGCCGAGATCGCCGCGCGGGTGGAGAAGGCGGCGTCGCTCCTGCATCTCACCGAGCTTCTGAAGCGCAAGCCGGCCGAGCTGTCCGGCGGCCAGCGCCAGCGCGTCGCGATCGGCCGGGCCCTGGTGCGCAATGTCGACGTCTTCCTGTTCGACGAGCCGCTGTCGAACCTCGACGCCAAGCTGCGCAACGAGCTGAGGGTCGAGGTGAAGAAGCTGCACCAGCGGCTCGGCAACACGATGATCTACGTCACCCACGACCAGGTCGAGGCGATGACGCTGGCGGACCGGATCGCGGTGATGCGGGCGGGCGTGATCCAGCAGCTGGCGCCGCCGCAGGAGATCTATCGCCGCCCGGTCAACCGCTTTGTCGCGGGCTTCATCGGCTCGCCCGGCATGAACTTCTTCGACGGCGAGATCGTGCGGGCCGGAGACGGGCTGGCCGTCGCGCTCACCGACGAGCGGGTCGACCTCGAGCGCTATGCCTTTGCCGAGCCCGTCGAAGCCGGCCGGCCGGTGACCTTCGGTCTGCGTCCGGAGCACATCGCCATCGGGCAGTCGCGCCCCGGGCACGTCGAGGCGACCGGCCGGGTGGAGATCGTCGAGCCGATGGGCGCCGACACCATCGTCTGGACCCGCTATGCCGGCCACCCGCTGACCATCCGCACTGACGGCGAGAGCCGGGTGCGCGCCGGCGATACCATCACCTTCTCCTTCGACCCCGCCGCCGCCTGCCTGTTCGACGCGGCCAGCGAAGCCCGTCTCTGACCTTTCAGCTCCAACCGAAGGCCTGTTCCGCGATGGCACTCACCACTCTCCTCTCCTTTCAGCTCTATTCGGCGCGCAACGCGCCCGAGGATGCCGACGTCCTCGGCACGCTCGCCGCCGCCGGCTACACCAATGTCGAGACCTTCGGGCCGAACTACGAGGACCCCCAAGCCTTCCGCCGGCGCCTCGACGAGGCCGGCCTGACGGCCAGGAGCGGGCACTTCTCGCTGGCGATGATCGAGACCGAGTTCGACCGGCTCGTCGCCACCTGCCGGGCGCTCGGGACCGAGATCGTCGTCGCGCCCTTCCTGCCGGCCGAGGACCGGCCGACGGACCGGGGGGGCTGGGAGGCTCTGGGGGAGCGCCTTACCGGCCTCGCCGCCAATTGCGCCGACGAAGGCCTGCGCTTTGCCTGGCACAATCACGACTTCGAGTTCAAACCCCTCCCCGACGGGAGCCTGCCGATCGAGCACATCCTGACCGACGGCGTCCTGTGGGAAGCCGATGTCGCCTGGATCGTGCGCGCCGGCGCCGCCCCCACGACCTGGCTCACGCGCTATGCCAGCCGGATCGTCGCGGTGCATGTGAAGGATATCGCGCCCGCCGGCGAAAACGCCGCCGAGGACGGCTGGGCCGATGTCGGGGAAGGCACCGTCGACTGGGACGCGCTGTGGCCGCTCTCGGTTCGCTGCGGCGCCTCGCTGATGGTCGCCGAACACGACAACCCGTCGGACTACGCCCGCTTCGCCCGCGTCAGCGCCAAGAAGATGTCCGCCCTCGCCGCGGCGAACGGCTGAACAGGAAGAACCTCCCCATGTCCATGCGCATCGGCCTCATCGGCTGCGGCAACATCTCCGACATCTATCTTCTGAACGCGGAGCGGTTCCGCGACATCGACTTCGTCGCCTGCGCCGACCTCAAGACCGAGGCGGCGGAGCGGCAGGCCGCGAAATACGGGATCGCCGCGACGAGCGTCGACGCGTTGCTGGCCCGCGACGATGTCGACATCGTCCTCAACCTGACTGTCCCGGCGGCGCATGCCGAGGTGTCGCTGGCCGCGCTCGAAAACGGCAAGCACGTCTACTCGGAAAAGCCGCTGGCAACCTCCGTCGCCGACGGCCGCGCGATCCTCGACGCCGCCCGCAAGCGGGACCTTAGGGTCGGCTGTGCGCCCGATACCGTCCTCGGCGCCGCCATCCAGGAGGCGCGGCGGCTGATCGATACCGGCGCGATCGGCAGGCCGCTCCTCGGCCTCGCCTCCGTGCTCTCGCACGGCATGGAGCACTGGCACCCGGACCCGACCTTCTTCTTCAAGCCGGGCGGCGGGCCGGTCTTCGACATGGGGCCCTATTACCTGTCGACGCTGGTCAACCTCCTCGGCCCGGTCGAAAGCATTCAGGCCACGGGCCAGATGGGCTTTGCGGAACGGACGGTGACCAGCGAAGGATCGCCGATCCGGGGCCGGACGATCAAGGTCGAGACGCTGACCACCGTCCAGGCGCTGCTGAGCTTCAAGAGCGGGGCGCAGGTGACCTTCCTCGCCAGCTGGGACGTGTGGAACCACGGCCTTCGCCCGATGGAACTGCACGGCACCGAGGGCTCGCTGCGAGTGCCCGATCCGAACTGGTTCGGCGGCGAACTGGAAGTGGCGCGCGAGCGCGGCGACTGGACGAAGACAAACGTTGCGGATCGCGTCCTCGGCGCCGCGAACTGGCCCCCGGAACGGCGGGAGCACGCCAATTACCGCGGCGCCGGCCTCGCCGAGATGGCCCGCGCGATCGGCGAGGGCCGGCCCCACCGCGCCAATGGCGATGTCGCCCTCCACGTCCTCGCGGTGATGGCCGGCATCCTGGAGGCCGCGACGACGGGGCGCACGGTCGCCGTCGCCGAAGGCTGCGAGAGGCCCGCGCCGCTCCCGCAGGCGGACGCCGCCGCGCTGCTGGCGGAACCGGCCGCCACGCCGAACGGCCGTCACGCCCCGGCCGGCGCCGCGTAGCGCCGCCAGACGGCCTTGCGCATGCGCCGGCGGCTCTCCTGCGGCGGCAGCGCCTTGTCGCCTTCGATCCGGGCGGCTTCCACCGCCAGGTCCTCGTCGCGGATCACGTTTCGGAACCAGGCGGAATAGTCGCCGGCCCGCAGGTGATGGTCCCAGGTCGCATCGTCGACGTCGGCCGCGACGTCGAGGAACTGGTAGAGGTTGCGCGCCGGTCGGTTCATCGCCTTGTGCGGGCCGCGGAAGTAGAAGCTGCGGAACGAGCCGACATCGCCGACGGCATATTTGCCCCGGTGGCGGCGGTGGATCTGAACCGGCGCCGCCACCGCCACGCGGGCCGGCGGCTCGCCCGAGGCCGGGCGCCAGTAGAGCACCTCGCCCTCGCCGCCCGCCGGAATTTCGGCCGGCAGCGGCGCACCGAGCGCTTCCGCGACGGCGCCGAGCGTGTCCTTCACGTCCTGCCCCAAGACGATGACGGAGCCGAGCCGGCGCAGGGCATCGTGCGCGAGAGCGTGCGGATAGGCGGTCACGAGAATGGTGCCCGCGGAGCCTTCCATCGCCGCGGCCCGTTCGCCCTCGGCACCCGCAGGGAACGTCTCGTGGGCCTCGTCGACCACCAGCCAGTGCGGCCGTCCGGTGCGGGCGCGCAGGCGCGCGATCTGCGTCAGCATCACCGCCGACAGCGATCGCCGCTCATGCAGCGGCAGCGCCTGTGTGTTGACCACGAGGTTGACCGAATCGTCGTGGAGCAGCTTCAGCGCCTCCGCCGCCGGCGGCGCGAGGCGCAGCGTGCCGATGAAGACGGCATGGTCGAGGTCGATGTAGTCGCCCTCCGGGTCGATCACGCAGAACTCGAAATGCTTCTCGGCCATCCGTTCGGTCAGTGCGGTGGCGAGGCTGGACTTGCCGGAGCCCGAGCCGCCGACGATCAGCACGCTGCCGGAATAGGGCGTCAGGCACACGTCCCGCCCCTGCCGGTCAGTCCCAAGCACGATGCCGTGGCGCCGGATCGGCGCCAACGCCGCGTCGTCGCGCATCATCCGGCCCGCGAGTTCGGCGACGCCGGCGCCGTGGTCGCCCGCGAGCACGAGGTCGGCGCTCTCCTTGACCGCCGGCACCGCGTTCGCGACGGCAGCGCCGCAGCCGCTGGCGGAAAACAGCGCGTGATCGTTCTCGGCGTCGCCGACGGCCACCACGTTGTGCGCGGAGAGTTCGAGGTCGCGCAGCGCGGCGAGCAGGCCGGAAGCCTTGTTGATGCCGGGCGGCAGGATCATGATCGCGCCCTTGTTGAAGACGATCTGCAGTTCCAGCCCGGATTCGCGGATCGCATCGAGCACGGCGCCCTGATGCGGCTCCCATGTCGCGACGATGCCGCGGCCGACCGAGATCGGGCCGACGTCTCGCTGCCGCAGCGCTTCGACGAAGCTGGCCGGCGGCGGCGGCGCGAGCAGTTCCTCGAGGCCGGTGTCGGGGTTGAAGAGGAGCGCGCCGTTCTCGGCGACGACGCGGTCGAACAGCGCCATCTGCGGGAAGATCCGCCGAAGGTCCGGAAGCTCGCGGCCGGTCACGAGGATCAGTCGCCGGCCGCTCGCCTTCAGCTGCTGGAGCGCGTCCAGGGTCTCGGCCGCGACCACGCCGTCATGCGCCAGAGTGCCGTCGAAATCGGTGGCAAGAGCGAGGAAATACAAGGGACCACACCTCGGCGGATCATCGGGACGTTCCCCTGAGCCTGTCTCGCCTTGCGCGCGACTGCCTTGATCTTTGGCAAAGCCGCGCTCTCCCGTCGTTCCGCGAGAGGGAGGGTGCCGCGGACCGCCGTCGGCTCGACCGCCCCCTTTTCCGTCCGCAACCTTGCGCAGACCGCCGGCGGGCCCTGCGGAGATTGACGCACGTCAAGGCGCGCGCGCGACTGCCGCCGCAGGGTTTCCGCGGATTCGGAACAATGGGAGCCCCTGTCGCATCGTCCGGCGGTGGAAAGGGAGCGATGACGGCAGCGGAGGTCGACTCTCAAAGCAACGTCTCGGACTGCCGGGACGGCGATTTCGGCGTCCGCATCCCCGCGGACCTGTCCGGCATCGTCTGGCGCTGCGGCTTCTTCGAGCAGCTCTGGCTCGTCGTCCTGTCCGTCTCCGTCTTCCTCGTCAACATCGCGCCGCTCGAACTGCAGCGGCGCATCGTCAATGACGCCGCCGAGCGGCGAGACTTCCCGCAGATCCTCTGGCTGGTGGGCCTCTACGCCCTGACGGCGGTCGGGCTCGGCCTCCTGAAGCTCGGCATGAACGTCTATCGCGGCAAGGTGAGCGAGAACGCCGTCCGCTGGCTGCGCGGCGCGATCCTGCGCGCCATCGGCCGCTCGCAGGCGGGCAAGGCGAGAGCGATCCCGCCGGGCGTCGAAGTGTCGCTGATCCTCAGCGAGGTGGAGCCGGTCGGAAGCTTTGTCGGGATCAGCCTGTCGGAGCCGCTCCTGCAGGGTGGCATCCTCGTCTCGACCTTCGGCTATCTCGCCTTTCTCGAACCGATGATGGCGCTTGCCGCGCTCGTCGTCCTTTCGCCACAGACGGTGTTCGTGCCGCTGATGCAGAACGCCATCAACCGCCGCGTCAGCCAGCGCGTCACCACGCTCCGCCTGCTCAGCGCCGAGATCATCGCGGAGCCGGACGATGCGGCGCTGGCGGCGCGTACCTATGCCCGCGAGATCGACACGGTGTTCCGGCTGAACATGGGCGTGTTCAAGCTGAAGTTCTCGATGAACTTCCTGATGAACCTGATGTACCATCTCGGCGTCGTCGCGGTGCTGGCGCTCGGCGGCTACTACGTCGTAGAGGGCGTGATCGCGATCGGCACGGTCGTCGCCTTCATCTCCGGCCTGGCGCAGATCAACGCCCCCTGGGGCGACCTCGTCGACTGGTACCGCGAATGGCGCGTGACCCGGACGAAGTACCAGATGATCACCACCGTCCTGGAGGCGCTCGAGGCCCCCGTTTCGCAGCAGCCTTGACCGCCATCAAGGACCGGCCCGCGACGGCGGTCGATCATGCCCTCATGACCAAGGCTCCCGCACGTCTCCGCCCGCCTGCCGATCGCCGCGTCGAACCGGCTCCGCCCGGCGGTGTTGCTGCGAAGAGCCCGGCTACGGGCGGCGCCCCCGATCCGTCGCGGCCGTCGTGGGGCGCGCAGGACGCCGCGAGAGCAGCGGGGGCAGGCCCCGACCGCGACGGATTGCTGCACGCGCTGGAAGGCCGCTTCACCTCCGGCCTCTCGCCCTACGGCCTCGGCCTCGCCTATCTCGACTGGGCGGTCCACCTTGCCAACGCGCCGTCCCGCCAGGCGGAGCTCGTGCAGTCGGCCGGGGTCCACTGGCTGCGGTTGCTTCGTGCCGCGGCCGGGGAGACCGTCGTCGGCCCGACGCCCGGCGACCATCGCTTCGCGGGAGAGGATTGGCAACGTCCGCCCTTCGACCTTCTCCGGCAGGGCTTCCTGCTCGCGGAAGACTGGTGGGCCGAGGCCACCGGTCCGTTGCCGGGCGTCGAGAAGCGCCACCAGCGGATCGTTGCCTTCGCGGCGCGTCAGTTCGTCGACATGGCCTCGCCGACCAATCACCCGTTCCTCAATCCGGAGGTGATCCGGGCCAGCCTCTCGACGCTCGGCGCAAATCTTCTCGACGGCGCCGCCAACTTCGCCAGCGACCTGGTGGAGACGATGAGCGGCCGGCCGGTCGGCCACGGCGGCGACGTGGTCGGGCGCGATCTGGCCGTCACCCCCGGCAAGGTGGTCTTCCGCAACGCGCTCATCGAACTGATCCAGTACGCGCCGACGACGGAGACCGTGGCCCGCGAGCCGGTGCTGATCGTGCCGGCCTGGATCATGAAATACTACATCCTCGACCTTTCGCCGCAGAACTCGCTGATCCGGCACCTCGTCGCCGCCGGCCATACCGTCTTCGCGATCTCCTGGCGCAATCCCGGCGCGGAGTTCCGCGACACCGCCTTCGACGACTATCGCGAGAAGGGCGTGATGGCGGCGCTCGACGCCGTCACCGACATCTGCGCCGGCGCCAGGGTCCATGCCTGCGGCTACTGCCTCGGCGGCACGCTTCTGACGATCGCCGCGGCGGCAATGGCCCGCGACGGCGACACGCGCCTGGCCAGCGTCACGCTGCTCTGCGCCCAGACCGATTTTTCCGACGCAGGCGAACTGCAGCTCTTCATCACCGAGGACCAGCTGGCCTTCCTGTCCGACGTCATGCGCGAACAGGGCTATCTCGACAGCCGGCAGATGGCGGGCGCCTTCCAGCTCCTGCGCTCCAACGACCTGATCTGGTCGCGGCTGGTCCGCAGCTACCTCCTCGGCGAACGCGAGCATCCGAACGATCTGATGACGTGGAATGCCGACGGCACGCGCATGCCGGCGCGGATGCATGCGGAATATCTCAGAAGCCTCTTCCTCGACGACGATCTCGCCGAGGGGCACTTTCGCGTCGGCGGCCGGCCCGTCGCCGTCCGCGACATCCGCGTGCCGCTGTTCGTCGTCAGCACCGAGACCGACCATGTCGCGCCCTGGCGCTCGGTCTACAAGATCCACCTCCTGAGCGATGCCGACCTCACCTTCGTGCTGACCTCCGGCGGCCATAACGCCGGCATCGTCTCCGAACCCGGGCATCCCAACCGGCACTTCCAGATCGCCGAGCGGCCGGCGGACGCGCTTTATCTCGGGCCGGACGAATGGCTCCATGGAGCCGAGGAGCGGCAGGGCTCCTGGTGGCCCGCCTGGTTCGCATGGCTCGACCGGCAGTCCGGCAGCCGCGTCGCGCCGCCGGCGATGGGGTCGACGCGTTATCCCGCGCTTCAGGATGCGCCCGGCAGCTACGTTCACGAGCATTGAGGCGCCGACGCCGCGGGAGGCCGCCGGCAAGCGCCGGTGGCGCCCGCCCGGCCGGAGCGCCGCCCCTAGCTCCCCGCGGCCCTCCGGCTCGCCGCCGCGCCGCCGGCGAGTTCGACGATCTCGGCGGTGATCTGCTCCTGGCGAACCTGACGGTAGCGCGCCTGGAGCACGCCGAGCTGCCGGTCGATCTCGCGGTGCGCCGCGGCCATCGCATTCATCCGCGCCTGGTTCTCCGCCGCGAAGGCGTGAAGGGCCGCCTCGCAGACGAGGGCGTGGAGATATTCGAGCGTTAGGCCGGCGAGGAGATCGCCCACCGTCAGGTTCAGGATCGCCGGCTCCGCCTTCGCCGCCCGCGAAAAGGTCGCCGGGTCGAGCGGCAGGAGCGGGCGACGCACGACGGCCGGCGCGGCCGCACCGGCGGTCTCGGCGTACACCGCCTCGACGCGGTCGATGTGGCCCCTCGCGATCCGCTCCGCCAGCGCGTCGACGATGTCGCTCGCAAGCTTCGGCACGCCGGCCGAATGCGAGGGCATCGCCGCGGTGTAGTCGGCCCCGATGCCGCGCTCGGCGGCAAGCGCGGCGCCGCGCGTCCCGATCAGCAGCAGCGTGGCATGATCGGTGTCGCCGGCGATCGCTTCGAGCACACGCTCGCTGAAGGCGCCGGCAAAGCCCTGTTCGGCACAGAAGACGACGCGCGCGCAGCGTTCGGTCCGCCCGGCGGGAGAACCGGCGGCCGGCGCCATGGCGAGCACGCGGCCGAGGCTTTCGGCGATCGTCCCGGCATAGGCGTCGACGGCCGCCAGTTCCTCGCGCGCCTTCTGGATGCGCGCGCCGGCAATGCCCCGCATGGCGTTGACCACGGTGCCGAGCTGCCGGATGCCGTCGATCCTGGCCGAGACGTCGGAGAGCTTGTCGCTCATCGATCGGCTTCCGGTGGCGGCGCAGACCGCCCGATCATCACGGCGAGTGCGTCCCGCAGCGCCTTGTGCCCGGCCTCGTCCAGCGTCCCCTCCGCCTCGATCTGGCGCACCGCTTCGGGCGCGGCGCGGTCGATGCCTCCGGCGATCGCCTGCCGCAGATCGCCGATCTTTTCGGCCGGAAGCGCGTCGGCGAGGCCGGCCTGGACGGCGGTGACCAGCGCCACCTCCTCGACCAGCCGGAACGGGTGGTAGGGCCGCTGCGACAGGATCGCGCGGATCCGCTCGCCGCGCGTCAGCCGCGCCTTCACGCGCTGGTCGCTGAGCCCTCCGAAGCGGGTGAACATTTCCAGCTCCAGGAATTGCGCGTAGTCGAGCCGCATCGTCTCGGCCGCCTCCCGCAAGGCATGCGCCTGCGTCTTGCCGCCCACCCGGCTGACCGAGGTTCCAACGTCGACCGCCGGCTTCTGGCCCTCGTTGAACAGCCGGGAATCGAGGACGATCTGGCCGTCGGTGATCGAGATCAGGTTGGTCGGGATGTAGGCGGAGAGGTTGCCCGCATCGGTCTCGGCGATCGGCAAGGCGGTCAGCGATCCGCCGCCCATCTCGGCCGACAGCATTGCCGCGCGCTCCAGGAGCCGCGCATGGAGATAGAAGACGTCGCCGGGATAGGCTTCGCGGCCGGGGGACTGGCGCGTCAGGAGCGCGATCTCGCGGTGCGTCGCCGCGTGCTTGGACAGGTCGTCGAGGACCACGAGGGCATGCTGGCCGCGGTCGCGGAAATACTCCGCCATGGTGAAGCCGGCGAAGGGCGCGATCCACTGCAGGCCGGGCGCGTCCGCGGGACTGGCGACCACCACGATCGTCCGCTCCGGGACGCCGTGCGCCCGGATCGCCTCGATCGCCCGGCGGGTGCTGGCGCTCTTCTGCCCGATCGCGACATAGACCGAGATGATGTCGCTCGCCGTCTGGCTGATGATCGCGTCGATGGCGACGGTGGTCTTGCCGGTGGCGCGGTCGCCGATGATCAGCTCGCGCTGGCCGCGCCCCAGGGCGAACAGCGTGTCGAGGACGAGGATGCCGGTCTGGACCGGCCGGGTCACCGCGTCGCGCTCGACGATCGCCGGGGCCGGCCGCTCGATCGGCATGCGCGTCTCGGCCGCGATCGGGCCCTTGCCGTCCAGCGGCCGGCCAAGCGGATCGACGACCCGGCCGAGAAGCCCCTCCCCGACCGGCACGCGCACGACGTCGCCGGTGCCGGAGACGACGTCGCCCGCCTCGATGCCGGAAAGATCGTCGAGCAGCACGCAGCCGACACGGTCCTCCTCCAGCACCTGCGCGAAACCGAACCGGCCGTCCGCGAAGGCGAGGAGCTCGTCGAGCCTTGCCTCCGGCAGGCCGGAAATCATCGCGATGCCGTCTGCGACCTCCTCGACCCGGCCGATCTGGCGGGTTTGCGGCCCGACCTTCGCGGCCGCGACGCGCGAGCGCGCCGCTTCGGCCCAGCCCGCGGCGAAGGCTTCAGGATCGTCCGTCATGGGAAAGCTCCGCGCGGATCCGGTCGAGATCGGCCCGCCAGCTGTTGTGGACGACGAGGTGCGGGCCCTTCAGCTCCAGGCCCGCGACGAGGTCCGGATCGGCTTCGAAGGCGAGCGCCGGCGCCCGGCCGATCGCTTCGGCAAGGGTTGCCCGGCAGCGCTCCTCTTCCTCGGCGTCGAGCGGCGCCGCGCTCACCGCGGTGAAGGCCGCGCCGTTCGCCGTCAGGCTCTGCCGCTCGGCATCCGGCAGTCGTGCGATCTCCCGCGCGAGCGCGCCGAGAAAGGCCTCGCGCAGCGCGCGTTCGTCGAGGCGGCCGAGCAGCTTGCGGGCGATGTCGACCGCCAGCCGGGATGCCGCATCCGTCCAGGCAGCGCGCGCTTCCGCGGCCTCCCGCGCCAGCTCCGCCCGCGCCGCCGCCCTTTGCGCCTCCGCCTCGTCCGCTGCCTTGGCGAGGATGTCCGCCTTCAGCGCCTCGGCGGCGCTCTTCGCCTCGGCGAGGACGGCCGCGCGCTCCTGCGCAAAGCCCGCCCGCGTCCGGCCGATCTCCGCCAGCTGCGTCTCGGCCTCCGCCCGCCTGGCTTCCGCCTCGTCCAGCGTCGCCTCCGCGGCCTTCTGCCGGGCCGCGATCATGTCCGCCAGCGGCCGCCAAAAGAAGCGGGCGAGCAGCCAGATCAGGATCAGGACGTTGATCGCCTGGATGGCGAGCGTCCACCAGTCGATGCTCATGGACGGATCAGACGAAGGGGTTGGCGAACAGCAGGAGCAGCGCGACGACCAGGCAGTAGATCGCCATGGTCTCGATCATCGCGAGGCCGACGAACAGCGTGCGCGAGATCGTGCCGGAGGCCTCCGGCTGGCGGGCGATGGCGTCCATCGCGGCGGCCACCGCCCGCCCCTCGCCGAGCGCCGGTCCGATCGCGCCGAAGGAGACGGCGATCGCCGCGCCGAGGATGCTGATGAAGGCGAGCCAGTTCATGACGGAGACCTTTCCGAAGTATCGCGGGAGGCCGGCCGCCCCTCGCTGACGGTGCCGGCGATGAACACCGTCGCGAGGACGGCGAAGATGTATGCCTGGACGGCGCCGGTCAGGAGATCGAGCGCCATCAGCGGGATCGGCACGAGCAGGCCGGCGAGCGAGAGGACGATGCCGATGACGAAGACGCCGCTCATGACGTTCCCGAACAGGCGGACGAGCAGCGAGAAGGTCCGCGTGATGCTCTCGACGAAGTTCAGCGGGATCATCAGGACGCTCGGCGCCGCGAAGCTCCTGAGATAGCCGGAGACGCCGTTCGCCCTGACGCCGAACCAGACGACGGCGAGGAAGACGAGCAGCGCCAGCGCCGCGTCCGTCTCCACATGCGCCGTCGGCGGCTCGACGCCCGGCACCAGCGACGACCAGTTGGCGAAGAGGATGAAGACGAAGAGCGTGCCGACGAAGGCCCGATAGGGCGACGGCGCGGCCTGCATCGTCTCGCGGATCTGGCCGTCGACGGTCTCGACGACGAGCTCCAGCGCCGCCTGCAGCCGCGGCGGCTTCAGGCGCAGGCGCCGGGTCGCGGCCCACGATCCGATCGCCAGGAGCGCCATCAGCACCCAGGTCGCGACGACGGGCTGGCTGATCGGTACGGGGCCGAGATGGAACAGCGCCTCGGTGGCGAGCGGCGAATTCACTCTGCGATCCTCCCGAACCGGCGCATCACCACCGCGCGGCCGGCGAGGAGCCCCAGCGTCATCGCGAGCAGCGGCCCCGGCCCCTGAAGGCTCGCCAGCGTCAGGACCCCGATCAGCAGCGAGAAGCGCGCCAGCGCAAGCGCGGCGGTTCGCCACCAGAGGCTCCCCTCGACGAGCTGGCGCGCGTGATGCCACAGCGCGCCGAAATGGGCGAAGCCGAGCGCGAAGCCGGCAACCAGGAAGGCGGCGATCTCCGCCACCAGCGGGCCGTGGAGGGACTGAAGAACAGGAAGAGGCGTCATGGCTGGTTCATCCATTTCCAGGCCGACCAGCAGCCGAGGCCGAGGCCGATCATCAAGAGCGCGCCGGTGATGGTGAGGCCGGTGGCGAAGACCGCGTCGAGCCACCGCCCGACGAACAGGCCGAGCAGCGTCGGCACGACGATGATCCAGCCGAGGACACCGATCTGCGCCAGCCGGCGCGCGACGGCCGGCTCGCCTTCCTTCGACCAGCGCGCGTGCCGTTCGCCCCGGCGGCGAACCTCGTCCGCCAGGCGGTCCGGCTCCTGCGGTGCGCCGGCGTCCGGGCTGCCGCCCTCGGGGGCCGTCACGCGGACGCTCCCGGCATGCCGGCGCCGCCCGGCCGCAGGTGCCGCATGATCTGGCGGATCGCCGCCAGTTGCAGCCGCGTCGATTCGACATTCTCGGCGCGCTGCGTCTCACGATCGGTCTCGAACGTCTTCAGCACCGTGTCGTGCAGCGTCGCGAGATCGTCGCTGACGATCGCCTCGCGCGTCGCGACCGTGACCGCCTGGCCGCCGCGCACGGTGAGGACGCCGCCGCGCACGGCGCAGTGCCGGCGCTTCCCGTCCGCTCCGGCCCAGCTCACCACCGAGACCGCGAGCGTCGTGACGAAGTCGGCATGGCCGGGCAGGATGCCGAAGCCGCCGCTGTCGTCCTCGGCGCGGATCGCGGTCACGCCGTCCGCGTCGACGGCGACGACCAGCGGGCTGACGATGCGCAGTCTCACGCGGCCCGCTCCTTCGCCACCGCTTCCTTCCGGCCCGCGTCGTCGAGCGTGCCGACCATGTAGAGCGAATCCTCGGCCCACTCGTCGGCGGCGCCGTCGAGGATCGCTCTTACGCCCGCGAGCGTGTCGGCGCGCGAGACGCTCTGCCCGGCCATGCCGGTGAAGGCCTCGGTGACGGTGAAGGGCTGCGAGAGGAAGCGCTGCAGCCGGCGGGCGCGGCGCACCGTCAGCCGGTCGTCGGGGCCGAGTTCCTCGGTCCCGAGCAGCGCGATGATGTCCTGCAGCTCCTTGAAGCGGGCGAGCGCCTGCCGGGCGCGTTCGACCAGCGCGTAGTGCTCGTCGCCGACGACGCCCGGATCGAGCAGCACCGAGGACGAGGCGAGCGGATCGACGGCGGGATAGAAGCCCTCCGCCGCGAGCTGGCGCGACAGGACGATGGTGCTGTCCATGTGGCTGGAGATCGCCGTGACCGCCGGATCGGTGAAGTCGTCGGCGGGCACGTAGACGGCCTGGATCGCGGTCACCGCGGCACCGGACGCGGAGGCGATCCGCTCCTGCAGCGCGGCGACCTCGCTCGCCAGCGTCGGCTGGTATCCGACGCGCGACGGCAGCCGCCCGAGCAGGCCCGAGACCTCGCTGCCGGCCTGCAGGAAGCGGAAGACGTTGTCCATCAGCAGGAGGACGTTCTGGTGCTTGTCGTCGCGGAAATGCTCGGCGACCGTCAGCGCCGTCATCGGCACGCGCCAGCGCGCGCCCGGCGGCTCGTTCATCTGGCCGTAGACGAGGACAGTGCGCGGCAATACGCCCGTGCGCCGCATCTCCGTCAAAAGCTCGTGCCCCTCGCGGGAACGCTCGCCGATGCCGGCAAAGACCGAGATGCCCTGGTACTTCTCGACCATCGCGTGGATCAGTTCCATCACCAGCACGGTCTTGCCGACGCCGGCGCCGCCGAACATCGCCGCCTTGCCGCCCTGGGACAGCGGCGCGAAGAAGTCGACGACCTTGATGCCGGTCTCGAACAGGCCGCCGCCGGCAGCGCCCGCCTCCATCAGGGGCGGCGGCGGATTGTGGATGGCGCGCCGCTGAACGTCCTGCGGGAGTGCCGGTCCCCGGTCGCGCACCGCACCGGTCACGTCGAGCAGGCGTCCGAGCACCGCCTCGCCGACCGGAACCGCGACGGGGGCTCCGGTCGCGGTGACGGGGGTGTTCCGCCGCAGCCCGCCGGTCGCCTGGAGGGCGATCGCCCGCACGGTATGCGTATCGAGATGGCTGTGGACCTCGAGGATCAGCGGCTCGGCGTCTTCCGCCTCGATGACCAGGGCGCTGTCGACGGGCGGCAGGCGGCCCGACGGAAAGCGGACGTCGATCACCGCACCGCGCACCGCGATCACCGTCCCTGTCGCACCTTCGTCGGACATTCTCAGCCTGCCCCGCCGGATCGTTCGCGCGCAGCCTTCCGGCTGGAAGGCAGCGCTTTTCAGAAGGGCAGGCTTAGGGCTTCGGCGCCGTGCGGCCTTGACGCGGATCAATCGCCGCCTTGCGAGGCGCGGACGAGCCGGCCGATCGACGCGAAGGTCGCACCGGTCCGCCAAGCAGGGTCGCAGCCATCGCGGGCACTTCGCCGGTCGCCTTGACCGGCATCAAGGCGCCGGCCGGACGATGCGGCCATAGCTGGCCGGAACGCTGGCAGCGCCGGCTTCCCGCCAGGCCGGGAGACGCCAGGCGACTGGCGAATTTCCGGAGACGGTTCGAGAGGCACGGGCACCCATGAGACAGCGATTCTGCGCGACGGTGCGCGTCCTTGCCGCCGTTGCGGTGCTCGTTCCCGCGGCCCGGGCGGCCGGCGTTGCGCCCTTTCTCGTCCGCCCGGCCGCTGCGGAGTCGCGACTCGAGACGCTTCTCGACCGGCTCCGCGGCAAGGAGCAGCCGGACACGATCGCGAGTTCCAACGGCCGGATCGAGGCGCAGGAGATCGACGTCTCCGCCAAATATGCCGGCCGGCTCGCCGAAGTCCTGGTGGACGAAGGCGACATGGTCGACGCCGGCGCGGTCGTCGCCCGGCTGGACGACCGGGAGAACCGGGCCCAGCTGCTGGGGGCCGAAGCGGACGAGTTGCGGGCCGAAAGCGCCCTCGCCGAGGCCGAGGCGCTGATCGCCCAGCGCGACAGCGAGGCCGCGGTCGCGGAATCCAGCTACAACCGCATCGTCGAGCTCTTCCATGCCGGCCATGTGAGCGCGCAGACCCTCGACGAGAAGCAGGGCGCCCTGCGCACCGCGAAGGCGGCGCAACGCGCGGCCCAGGCGGAGAAGGCGCAGGCGCAGTCCAGCATCGAGGCCGCCAAGGCCGAGGTCTCGCGGCTGAAGGCGGTGGTCGACGACATGGTGATCATCGCCCCGCGCCGCGGCCGCGTCCAGTACAAGCTCGCCCGCACCGGCGAGGTCGTCGCGGCGGGGGCGAAGATCGTCACCCTGCTCGACCTGACGGACGTGTCGATGTCGCTGTATCTGCCGGCCTCCCAGGCCGGCAAGGTGGCGGTCGGCGACGAGGCGCGCATCATCCTCGACCCGGCGCCGCAATACGTCATCCCGGCGAAAGTGACTTTCGTCTCGGCCGATGCGCAGTTCACGCCGAAGGCGGTCGAGACGGCGGAGGAGCGCGAGAAGCTGGTATTCCGGGTGAAGATCCAGATCCCGCGGGACCTGCTCGAACGCTTCGAGGCCCAGGTGAAGGGCGGCGTGCGCGGCGTCGGCTACGTGCGGACCGACACCTCCGTCCCCTGGCCTGCCTCGCTCCAGGTCAAGCTGCCGCAATGAGCCCGCAGGTGCTGCCGTGAGCGAGGGCCCGATCGTCGACCTCGCCGGCGTGACGCATCGCTATGGCGCCGGCCTCGCGCTGGACGGTCTCGACCTGGCCGTACCGGCCGGCGGCATGGCCGGGCTGATCGGACCGGATGGCGTCGGCAAGTCGACGCTGCTGGCGCTCGCGGCCGGGGTGCGGAAGATCCAGACCGGCCGGGTGCGCGTGCTCGGCGGCGACATGGCGGATGCGGGACACCGCCGCCTGTCGGCGCCGCGCATCGCCTACATGCCGCAGGGGCTCGGGCGCAATCTCTACCCGACCCTCAGCGTTCGAGAGAACCTCGATTTCTTCGGCCGACTGTTCGGCCATGCGGAGGCCGAGCGCCGCCGGCGGATCGGCGAGCTCCTAACCGCCACCGGCCTCGCCCCCTTTCCCGAGCGGCCGGCCGGCAAGCTCTCCGGCGGCATGAAGCAGAAGCTGGCGCTGTGCTGCGCGCTGATCCACGACCCGGACCTCCTGATCCTCGACGAGCCGACGACCGGCGTCGACCCGCTGTCGCGCCGCCAGTTCTGGGACCTCATCGACACGATCAGGGCGCGCCGCCCGACGATGAGCGTCCTCGTCGCCACCGCCTACATGGAAGAGGCCGAACGCTTCGACTGGCTGGCGGCGATGCATGCCGGACGGGTGATCGCGACCGGCTCGCCGGAGGCGATCCGCAGCCAGGCCGGCGAGCCGAGCCTCGAAGCCGCCTTCATCGCGCTGCTGCCGGACGAGGTACGGGCCGGCCACGTGCCGGTCGTCGTGCCGCCGCGGCCGGCGGACGGCGACGGCCCGCCGGCGATCGAGGCCGACGATCTCACCTGCCGCTTCGGCGACTTCACCGCTGTCGACCACGTCAGCTTCCGGATCGATCGCGGCGAGATCTTCGGCTTCATCGGCTCGAACGGCTGCGGCAAGACGACGACGATGAAGATGCTGACGGGGCTGCTGCAGCCGACCGACGGCTCCGCCCGCCTCTTCGGCCGGCCGATGGACGCCCGCGACATGGAGACCCGCCGCAATGTCGGCTACATGTCGCAGAGCTTCTCGCTCTACGAGGAACTGACCGTCCGGCAGAATCTCGACCTGCATGCGCGGCTGTTCCACGTTCCGGCCGCCAAGGTCGCTGGCCGGATCGCGGAGATGCTGTCGCGCTACGGCCTGTCCGAGGTGGCGGACCGCAAGCCGGAGGCGCTGCCGCTCGGCATGCGCCAGCGGCTGCAGCTCGCCGTCGCGGTGATCCACCGCCCGGCGGTGCTGATTCTCGACGAGCCGACCTCGGGCGTAGACCCGATCGCGCGCGACACCTTCTGGCGCAGCCTGATTCAGCTGTCGCGCGAGGACGGGGTGACGATCTTCATCTCCACCCACTTCATGAACGAGGCGGAGCGCTGCGACCGGATCTCCCTGATGCATGCCGGCCGGGTGCTGGCGGTCGGTGCCCCGGCGGACCTCGTCCAGGCCCGTCGGGCGGCGTCGCTGGAGGACGCCTTCATCGGCTATCTCGAGGAAGCTGCGGGCACACCCACTGCGCCGGCGGCGGCCGAGCCCGCACCGCCAAAGGCGGCCGATCCGCCGGCGGCGGCGGAGGCGCATCGCCCCGTGGCAAGGCCGCGGCGCTTCTCCCCGCGGCGGCTCTGGGCCTACACACTGCGCGAAACGATGGAGCTGACGCGCGACCGCATCCGCCTGTTCTTCGCCCTGGCGGGTCCGATCATCCTGACGATCACCTTCGGCTACGGCATCTCCTTCGACGTCGAGAATCTCAGCTTCGCCGTCTTCGACCAGGACCACACGCCGGAAAGCCGCGACCTGGTCGAGCAGTTCTCGAGCTCGCGCTACTTCGGGGAACGGCCCGAGATCGGCTCCGCCGCCGAGATGGAGCGGCGCCTGAAGTCGGGCGAACTCAGCCTCGTCGTCGAGATCCCCGACGGCTACGGACGCGACCTGGTGTCGGGCCGCACGCCGGAGCTCTCCGTCACCCTGGACGGTGCGATGCCGTTCCGGGCCGAGACCGCGCGCGGCTACGTCGCCGGCCTTGCCGCCGCCTATGCCGGCTCGCTCGCCGCCGAGCACGGCCGCAGCCTCGCGAGCGCCTATTCCCTGCTGCCGCGCCTGCGCTTCAACCAGGCCTTCAGGAGCGTGAACGCCATGGTGCCGAACATCATGATGCTGATGCTGGTGCTGATCCCGGCGATCATGGCGGCGGTCGGGGTGGTCCGCGAGAAGGAGACCGGCTCGATCGCCAATCTGCGGGCGACGCCGATCTCCAAGCTCGAGTTCCTCGTCGGCAAGCAGCTTCCCTATGTCGCGATCAGCCTGGTCAGCGCCGCGACGTTGATCCTGCTTGCCCTCACCCTGTTCCAGGTGCCCTTCGAGGGATCGTTCTCGCTCCTCGTCGCCGCGACCGCGCTCTACGTCACCGCGACGACGGGCTTCGGCCAGTTCCTCTCCTGCTTCACCCGGACCCAGGTCGCGGCGATCTTCGCCACCGCCATCCTGTCGATCATCCCCGCCGTCAACTTTTCCGGCCTGATCGTGCCGGTCTCCTCGCTGGAGGGGTTCGGGCGCACTCTCGGCCTCGCCTTCCCGTCGGCCTGGTACCAGCCGATCACCACCGGCTGCTTCACCAAGGGCCTCGGCTGGACGGATCTGTGGCCCAATCTCCTGGCGCTCGCCGGCTTTGCTGCGGCCTTCCTCGTCCTGTCGCAATTCGCGCTGAAGAAGCAGGAACGCTGACGATGTTTCGTGCCATGGCCAACATCCTCCGGCTGATCGGCAAGGAGCTCCGCAGCATCCGCGCCGACCCGGTGATGCTGGTCCTCCTCGTCTACGCCTTTACCGTCGCGATCTACATGATCTCGAACGATGCCTCGACGGAAGTCCGGCACGTGGCGGTCGCCGTCGTCGACGAGGACCAATCGGCGCTGTCCCGCCGGCTCACCGACGCCATCCGGCCGCCGGAGTTTCAACAGCCGGTGCGGATCGCGGCCGACGCCGTCGACGCCGCGCTCGATGCCGGCCGCTACATCTTCGTCCTGAACATCCCGCCGAACTTCCAGGCGGACCTGACCGCCGGACGTGCGCCGGAACTGCTGCTCGAGGTCGATGCGACGGCGATGGCGCAGGCCGGAAACGGCGCGACCGACCTGCAGGGGATCATCGCGAACGAGATCGCCTCGTTCCGGTCCGGCGGCGCGGAGACAGCGGCCAATCCGGTCGACCTCGTGGTGCGGGCCTGGTTCAATCCGAACCTCCAGACGGTCTGGTTCGGCGCCGTCATGGCGATCATGAACAACATCACCATGCTGACGCTGATCCTTGCCGGCGCCGCACTGATCCGGGAGCGCGAGCACGGCACGGTGGAGCATCTCCTGGTGATGCCGGTGACGCCGGCCCAGATCGTCCTGTCGAAGATCCTCGCCAACGGGCTGGTGATCGTCGTCGCGGCCGCGGCGTCCCTGATCCTGATGGTGCGCTGGGCGCTCGGCGTGCCGATCACCGGCTCGATCCCGCTGTTCTTCCTCGGCACCGGGCTCTACACGGTCACCGTCGCCTCGCTCGGCATCCTGCTCGCCACCTTCTCCACGTCGATGGGCCAGTTCGGCCTCCTGGTGATCCCGGTGATGGTGGTGCTGAACCTTCTGTCCGGCGGCATGACGCCGCTCGAAAGCATGCCGGACTGGTTGCGGCTGACGATGCAGGTCGTCGGCCCCTCGCCGCACTTCGTCGCCTTCTCCCAGGCGGTGCTCTACCGCGGCGCCGGGCTCGGCACGGTCTGGCCGCAGCTCGTCGCCTTCATGGCGCAGGGCGTGGTCTACTATGTCCTGTCGCTGATCCGCTTCCGCGGGGTTCTGCTGCGGGCGTGACCGCGCGATCGAAGGGGGACGGGCTGCCGCCTCGGGCGATGCCAAGAGGCGAGCCGGCGCTGCGCGGCGGCCGCCGGCGGAGGCACCGGGAAATCCGGCCTGCGGTCACGGGTTCCCGGAGGAAGCGGTTACCGCAGGCTGGCGATGTAGGCGACGAGGTCGCGGATCTCGCGCTGCGTCAGGCTGATATCGACCATGACCGGATGAGGATCGGCGAGGAACGCCTCGAGGCTCTCGGGATGGTCGCCCGCCTTCTTCGCGATCGCCTTGAAGGTAAGGACGTCGGCGCTCGCCGAGGTCTGGTTCGGCGAGACGACGTGGCAGCCGGCGCACCAGCGCTCGGCGATCCGCCGACCTTCGGCCGGATCGCCTTTCGGCTGCGCCTGCGCGGCCCCGATTGCGAGGAGGCCGACGAGCACTGCGAGGCTGAAGCGTCGCATGACGTTCTCCCGATAGAGCGCCGCGAGGCAGCGCTGCCGCTTGTTCAGGCGCGGCGGATCGCTTCGGCGATGTCCCCGACCGGATGCGCGACGAGGTCCTTGGGGAGTTCGCCGATGAGCCGGGAGGCAAGCTGCGGGTGGACGTGTCGGCGGAGCTCGCCGAGGGTTCGCGGATCGGCGACGAGGAACAGATGCTCGAACGCCCCCTGGATCGCCAGGCGGTTGAGGTGGCGGGCAGCCGCAGCGGCGAAACCGTCTTCCTCTTCCCGGTCGGAATCCGGATTGGCCGAGCTGTGCCGGTGCCGTGCCCCGGACCCTGCATTCGTCGCGACGATATGGGGATCATCGCCATAGGCGACGAGGTCGACATGCGGTTCGGCGGCCCTGTTGCGGAAGAGCTTCAGCGCTTCGCCGTCCGCGACCGCGACGATGGTGCCGTTGGGGAGGATCATTCCGGCTGCTCCGTTTTGTCGGGCGAAGGGCTGAGGGAAGATTGGGAAGGCGAGGAATGCGCTTCGGGCAGCGCCTCGCTCCCGGCCGCGGCGAGCGCCGCGGCGACAGGGACCTCGTCCGCCGCCGGCAGCGTCCAGACGTCGCTCGCTCCCGCCACCAGGCGGTTCGCGGCGTCGGCGTTGAGGCGCGACGCGGCCTGCCCGACCTCCTGATACTGCCGGACCGCCGTCTCCAGCCAGGCCTGCTGCGCGGCTTCGGCGGCGTTCCAGTCCCATGAGGCGAGCAGCCCCTGGAGGGTCTTCTGGTTCTCGATCAGCCGCTCCGCGGTGAAGCCGAGCATGCCCGTCGCAAAGGTCGCGGCGGTCTGCCAGCCGATCGTCATGGCCCGCAGCGGGACATGGAGGGCCTGGTACTGAAGGAAGATCATCTCCGGCGGCGTCATTCCGTCGCCGGTGAGATCCTGCATGCCTGCCGTTTGCATGATGGCCTCGCTTTCCCCGCGGACGCCCGCTTCTCCGGGCGTCGGCTGATCCTGCCGCGCGAGCGCCCGGTCGAACGGGTGAGGCCGGCAGTGCCGGCCCCGTTCATCCGGGCTCAGAAGATGCGGATGTGGTCGGTCACGTCCTTCACCCCGGGCGCCGACCAGGCCGCGCGCTCGGCGGCATTGCGCTCGGCCCAGTCATGGACATGGCCTTCGAGCTTCACCGTGCCGTCCTCGACGCTGACGGTGATCGCGTTCGCCTCGATCTCGGCGTTCCGCTTCAACGCGTCCTCGATGCGCTTCTTCACGTCCGCGCAGGTCGCATGCGGCGTCACGCCGATCAGATTGGTGATGCCGATGACGCCTTCGAGATCCCGGACCGCCTCGGCCGCGGCCGTGCGCTGGTACTGCCACTCGACCTGGCCGGTCAGCGTCACCCAGCCGCTCTCCACCTTCACCTGGACCTTGTCGTCCGGGATCATGGTGTTCCACTTGATGACGTTGAGGGCGCGCCGCGCGATCTCGTCGTCCGCCGTGCGGCGCGAGCCGACGGGACGCACCTCGATCTCCTCCGCGATGCCGCGCACGCCCTTCACCCGGCGCACGACCTCCTCGATCTTGCGCTTCTGCGTATAGGTCGGCACGTGCCCCGTCAGGGTCGCGATGCCGTTCTCGACCGAAACGCCGATATGGGCGGCCTCGATGCTCGGCTCGAATTCCAGCTCGTCCAATATGTCCTGCCGCAAAGTGATGCTGTCCATGGCTGTCATCCTTCATGACGGATGCGGACCTTCGGGTCCGCTGACGTAGGGATGATCCGCCCGCACGAGGCGGTTTCCCTTGACCTCGATCAATCGCTGCGAGATCGCCGGCTCACAGTTCCTGCACCCGCTTGATCTGGTAGGTGTGCATGACGCCGCGATGGCTGATCGAGACATATTCGCCCGGCACGAAGCGCTCGGCGCCGAAGCGGAAGCCGATCTCGTCGTCGTCGCGGCCCTCGACATAGTCGAAGTACCAGGTGCCGCCCGGCTTGCGGCGGAGCCGTCCGATCTGGTCCGCCTCGTGCTCGTGGAAGCGGCGCACCCGGCAGGCCGCCTGATGCGCCTTCCATTCGACGGGATCGAGATGGCCGGAGGCGTCGAGCGGGACGACGAGGTCGTAGCCCTGATGGCGGTCGCCCTCCGGATGGCCCTTCTCGCGGGCAAGTTCCAGCCGGACGTGCCGGAAACTGGCCGTTGGCCCATCGTGCTTCGGTTCTCTGGCGGTGGTGCTCACGCGAGGTCTCCCAGGATTGTCTTTCCGCAATGAAAGCCCGGAACCGGCCGCCCCGCCTTGACCGCGATCAATCCCGCCGCCTCGCCGCGGCAGGATGCGGCGTCAGCGGCCGACGGCGGCGCCGGGCCCCAGGGGTTCGAAGGCGGCGAGCGATGCGGCGCCGGCCGCGGCGTCCGCTCCGTCCGCACGGTTTCCCCGCAGCGGCGCGAACTCCTCGGCCGTCAGCGTCTCGTGTTCGAGCAGCAGCTTTGCGCCTGCCTCGAGGTCCGCATGCCTCGCCTTCAGGATCGCCTCCGCCGCCTCTGCGGCGTCCTCGATCGCCTGACGCACGGACAGGTCGATCTCCCGCCCCGTCGCGTCGGAGGCGTCGAAGGACTTGTCGGCGGGACTCGCCAGGAAGGTCTGGACGGTGCGGGTGTAGGTGCGCTGGCCGAGCGCGTCGCCCATGCCGTATTTGGTGACCATTTCGGTCGCGATGTCGGTCGCCCGCTGCAGGTCGTCCGCGGCACCGGTGGACACGTCGCCGTCGAAGACCAGCCGCTCCGCCGCCCGGCCCCCCATCAGCACCGCGATGCGGTTCTTCAACTCGCTCTTCGCCAGGAGAAAGCGGTCCTCGGTCGGGCGCTGCATCGTGTAGCCGAGAGCGCCGACGCCCCGCGGGATGATCGACACCTTCTGCACCGGGTCGACGCCGGGCAGGCTGGCAGCGACGAGTGCATGGCCCATCTCGTGATAGGCGACGCGGCGGCGCTCGGCGGGTCCCAGAATCCGGCTCTTCTTCTCGATGCCGGCGACGATCCGCTCGATCGCGGCGGTGAAGTCGGCAAGGGTCACATCCTCCCCGTGGCGCCGGGTCGCGGCGATCGCGGCCTCGTTGACGAGGTTGGCGAGATCGGCGCCGGTGAAGCCGGTCGTGAGGCCGGCGACGGCCGCGAGATCGACATCGCGCGCAAGCGCGATCTTCTTGGCGTGCACCTTCAGGATCGCGAGGCGCCCCGCCTGGTCGGGCCTGTCGACCAGCACCTGGCGGTCGAAGCGGCCGGCGCGCAGAAGCGCGGGATCGAGGATCTCCGGCCGGTTGGTGGCGGCGAGCAGGATCACGCCGGAGGATGGATCGAAGCCGTCGAGCTCGGCCAGGAGTTGGTTCAGCGTCTGCTCCTTCTCGTCGAAGCCGCCGATCTGGCCGCCGGCGGCGCGGCTCCGCCCCAGCGCGTCGAGTTCGTCGATGAAGATGATCGCCGGCGCCGCCTTGCGCGCCTCGCCGAAGAGGTCGCGCACCCGTGCGGCCCCGACGCCGACGAACATCTCGACGAATTCGGACCCGGAGATCGAGAAGAACGGCACGCCCGCCTCGCCGGCGACCGCGCGCGCGAGCAGCGTCTTGCCGGTGCCGGGCGGTCCGACGAGCAGGATGCCCTTCGGCACGCGCGCCCCGAGCCGGCCGTAGGTGCCGGGGTCCTTCAGGAAGGCCACGACTTCGGACAGCTCCGCCTTGGCCTCCTCGACGCCGGCGACATCCGCGAAGGTCACCTTGATGTCCTTCTCGACATAGACCTTGGCGCGCGACTTGCCGATCGACATCAGCCCGCCGCCGAAGCCCTGCCCGCCGGCCATCCGCCGAAAGGCGAAGGACCAGATCATGTAGAAGAAGAACAGCGGCAGCACCCAGGAGATAATCGTCGCGAGGACCCCGCCGGATCCGGTCCCCTCGACCTTGACGCCATGGGCGGCGAGCCGGTCGGCGATCGCCGGATCGACCCGCATCGTGACGAAATCGGAATTGCCGCTCGGCAGCGGCGCCTTCAGCTTGCCGGAGATCTGGTCGCTGCCGACGCGCGCCTCGGCGACCTTGTCCTCAGCCACCAGCCGGTCGAACTGGCTGTAGGGGATCGTCTCGACCGTGCCGTAGCTCTGCCAGCCCCACTGCAGCGCCAGGAGGACCATGAAGGCCGCGAAGACGTACCACATGGTGAAGTCGTGCGTGGTGTGCTTGGACGGCTTTTCGGCCATGGGTCACCTGTCTCGGACATCGATCGGATTGCAGGGGAAAAGCAAAGGACGCCGTCCCGCGCGGCGACGGCGCCCTTCCCCGGGGGCTCGGCGGCCCTGGCGGCGATCAGGCGCTCACGCCGCCTTCACCGCGATCGTCTTCTCCTCGGCCTTGGCCTCGGCGGTCTTCGGAAGCGTGACGGTCAGGACGCCCTTGGCGAAGCGCGCCTCGATCTTGTCCTGGTCGACGCCCTTCGGCAGGGCGAAGGAACGCACGAAGGAGCCGTAGCGGCGCTCCGACAGATGATAGTCCTTCTGCCGCTCCTCCTTCTCTTCCTTCTTCTCGCCCTTGATGGTGAGCGCACCGTTCGCGACCTTCACCTCGACGTTCTTCTCGTCGAGGCCCGGCAGCTCGGCCGTGATCTCGTACTCGCCGTCCTTCTCGGCGACGTCCACCGCCGGCGCCCCTGCGCCGAACAGCATGTCGCGCGGAAAGGCGAAGTCGAGCTCGAAGCCCGGACGCGACAGGGACGTGCCGCGGCGGCCGCCGAACATGTCGAAGAGGCGGTCCATTTCACCGCGCAGCGTCTCGAAGGGCGACCACAGACGGGCGGCACCGGTCTCCGCGGGAGCGGCGGGAGTTTCAGTCTTCACCGGAAGCTTGGTTGCAGTATCGGCCATGATGTCTTCTCCTGATCGAAAATGGCCTGACCCGGTCGTGCGATGTCAGGTCGTGGGGCGTCTGACGGACAGATCCTCCGCCGGGTTCCCGCCGTTGGGTGCCGCTTGCGGCACGGGCGACGCGGCGCGAAGGCCGCAACCGGCCCGGAGCGGCCGGACCCCATGATGAGGCCGCAGCGGCGCCGGCGCCGCCTTGATCCGGATCAACCCTCGCCTGTGATGCGAAAGAAGTGCCGTTGCGGACGTGCGGATACCGGACCGCGGCGGCGATTCCGAAGGGAAAGCTTTCGCAGCCGAAGGGGAGCGCCTTGCGGCAGGTCAAACCGTCCGGGAGCCGGAAGCGGGATGATCGCCGCGTCGCCGGCGCGAGACGGCATCATCATCATCATTGTCATCGGGGCGCATGCGGCCCCGGCACTCCGGGGATATTGATCATGCGAGCGATGGTCCTGCGCGCGATCGGCAAGCCGCTACGGCTCGAAACGCGCCCCGATCCCCTGCCCGGCACCGGCGAGATCCGCGTCAGGGTCGAGGCCTGCGCCGTCTGCCGGACCGATCTCCATGTCGTCGACGGCGAGCTTCCCGACCCGAAGCTGCCGATCGTGCCGGGCCACGAGATCGTCGGGATCGTTGATGCGATCGGCCCCGGCGTCGCGGGCATGGCGGTGGGAACGCGCGTCGGCGTCCCCTGGCTCGGCCACACCTGCGGCGCGTGCCCGTACTGCCTCGAAGGGCGCGAGAACCTCTGCGACCGGCCGCTCTTCACCGGCTATACCCGCGACGGCGGCTTTGCGACCCATGTCGTCGCCGACGCCGCCTTCGCCTTCCCCTTGGACGGATATGCCGATCCCGTCGCCGCGGCGCCGCTGATGTGCGCCGGGCTGATCGGCTGGCGCTCGCTCAGGAAGGCGGGCGATGCACGTCGCATCGGCCTCTACGGCTTCGGCGCCGCCGCGCACATCATCGCCCAGGTCTGTCGCTGGCAGGGCCGCAGCGTCTTCGCCTTCACGCGGGCGGGAGACAAAGCCGCGCAGGCCCATGCGCTGTCCCTCGGCTGCACATGGGCCGGCAGTTCCGACGATGCCCCGCCGGAGCCGCTGGACGCGGCGATCCTCTTCGCCCCCGCCGGACCGCTCGTTCCGGCGGCGCTGAAGGCGGTGCGAAAGGGCGGCCGGGTCGTGTGCGGCGGCATCCACATGAGCGACATCCCGCAATTCCCGTACCGGCTGATCTGGGAGGAGCGCTCGATCATCTCCGTCGCCAATCTGACGCGGCAGGACGCGGTGGAATTCCTGGCCCTTGCGCCGGAGGCCGGCGTGAGGACGACAACGCGCGAATATCCGCTCGAGGGGGCGAACGAGGCCCTGTCGGACCTTCGCGCCGGCCGGTTTCAGGGCGCCGCGGTGCTGGTCCCCTGACGCGCTCCCGACCCGAGCGCGCGCAGCGCGTTGAGAATGACCGCGACGTCGATCGCCTCCTGCACCAGGGCACCCTCGACCGGCGGCAGAAACCCGGCTGCGGCGGCGACCATCCCGAGGGCGGACAGGCCGATCCCGGCGCCGACGCTCTGCAGCGCGATCCGCCGCGACCGGCGGGCGATCGCGACGGCCTCGCCGAGCCCGTCGAGACTGTCGCGCAGGAGGATGACGTCGGCCGCTTCCGCCGAGGCGGCCGCGCCCCGAGCGCCCATCGCCACGCCGAGATCCGCCTCGACCAGCGCCGGGGCGTCGTTAACCCCGTCGCCGACCATCATCACCACGCCCGCCGCCTTCTCACGCTGCACCAAAGCGAGCTTGTCTCCCGGTGCGAGGCCCGCGGCGACGGCGTCGAGCCGGAGCGAGGCGGTCACCGCCCGCGCGACGTCGTCGCGATCGCCCGTCGCCAGGACGATGCGGCTGATCCCCTGCCCGCGCAGGCGCGCCAGCATCGCGTCGACGCCGGGACGCAGGCCATCGCGCATCAGGATCAGGCCGGCGAAACGATCGTCGACCGCCACGGCCACGACGAGAGCGCCGGGCCGCACCGCCGCCCGCAGATCGCCGCCTTCGCCGGCGGGCAGTGCCGACGCGACATAGGCCTTGCCGCCCACCCGCACGCGGCGGCCGGCGACGCGGCCGTCGACGCCCTCGCCCGCCTGTTCGCGGGCCTCGGCGGGAAGATCGAGCCGTAGCCCCCGCGCCGTGGCGGCGGCGACGACGGCCTTGGCCACGGCGTGCTGCGACACCTGGTCGAGGCTCGCGGCGAGCCGCAGCACCTCGTCGGCGTCGAAGCCGGCAGCCGGGACGATCTCGGAGACGGCGGCGCTCCCCTCGGTCAGCGTCCCGGTCTTGTCGATGACCAGCGTGGCGACCCGGCCGAGCGTCTCCAGCGCCGCGCCGCCCTTGACCAGGACCCCGACCCGTGCCGCCCGCGAAATGCCGGCGACGATCGCAACGGGGACGGCGAGGATCAGCGGACAGGGCGTCGCCACGACCAGCACCGCGACCGCGCGAACCGGATCTCCCGAAAGCCACCAAGCGAGCCCGGCGAGCACCAGCGTCGCCAGCATGAAGCCGAGCGCGAAGCGGTCGGCGAGGCGCGTCATCGGCGCCTGCGCCCTCGTCGCCTCCTCGACCAGCCGAATGATCCCGGCATAGGTGCTGCGGGCGGCGGTCTCGGTGGCGAGGAGATCGAAGGCGCCGCCGACATTGGTGGACCCGCTCATCGCCGCCTCTCCGTCGCGCCGGGTGATCGGCACCGACTCTCCGGTCAGCGCCGCTTCGTCGACGAGCGCAGTCCCGCTGATGCAGCCGTCGACCGGCAGGACGTCGCCGAGCCGGACCAGCAGCCGGTCGCCGACCGCGATCTCGCCGACGGCGACGGTCTCGAGCCCGCTCCCGCCATAGCGCAAGGCGGTGCGCGGGGCGCGGTCGAGAAGGGCGTTCATGTCGCGGCTCGCGCGGCCCTGGGCGAAGAACTCCAGCGCCTGCCCGCCGGCATACATCAGCGCGACCACCGCCGCGGCCAGCGTCTCGCCGATCGCCAGCGCCGAAGCCATGGCGAGGGCCGCCACGAGATCGAGCCCGAACTCGCCGCGCCGCAGGCTGGTGACGATCTCGACCGAAAGCACCGCCAGCACGGCAGCAACGCCGGTCGACCAGGCGATGGCCGCGAGGTCGCGATAGCCGACGAAGAACAGCGCGCCGCCGACGAGGAGCCCTGCCCCTGCGGCACCCATCGGCAGGGAGCCCGCGAGCGACCGCAAAAGCCGTCCGCCTCGCCCGGCCGTCTCGACTGCCGCGATCGCACCCACGCCGGAACCAGCCTTTCCCGAAAGGATCGAGGTCTTCACGCGACCGCGCGTGCCTGCCGCGTCGCCCCCGTGCGAAGATGCGGAGCCGCTCGGCCGGCGTTCATCCTGCGTCCGGCGCCGGCTGCCCGCCTTGATCCCGGTCAAGCGGTGGACGCTGCCGGAGAGGATCGCCTTTCCCGACGGCCGAGCGACCGCAGCAGCTTGTCGGCCTCCATCACCAGAAGCACCGACAGGGCGACCGGCACGAGCATCAGCCATTGCGACAGCGGCAGCGGCGCGAGCCCGAGGAGGTCGCGGATTCCGGGGGTGAAGGCGGCGCCGACATGGATCGCCTGCGCGCCGACGATCGCGCCGATCAGCGGCCAGTTGGCCGACAGGGGAACGCGGAAGGCGGAGCGCGTCTCCGACCGGCAGTTGAACACCTGGACGTTCTCGAAGGCGACCATCAGGAAGAGCAGCGTGTTGCGCGCGTCGAACTGGCTCCAGCCCTGGCCGATCATCCAGGCGAAGGCGGCGGTGGAAACGAGGCCGATGACCGCTCCCGACAGCAGCGTCTCGCGGATCATCAGCGCGTCGAACAGCGGCTCTTTGGGCGAGCGCGGGGGCCGGTGGAGCAGGCCGGGCTCCGAGCCTTCCGCGGCGAGCGCGACATCCTGGGCGCCGTTGGTCACGAGGTTCAGCCAGAGGAGCTGGATCGCCGTCAGCGGCAGCGGCAGGCCGGTGGCGAGCGCGAGCAGGAAGATGACGGCTTCCGCCGCGCCGGTGCTGATCGAGAGGTAGATCACCTTGCGGATGTTGGCGTAGGCCGCGCGCCCCTCGTCGATGCCGGCGACGACCGAGGCGAAATTGTCGTCGGCGAGCACCAGATCGGCGGCGTCGCGCGCGGCGTCGGTTCCGTCGCGGCCCATCGCCACGCCGAGATCGGCGCGATGCAGCGCCGGCGCGTCGTTGACGCCGTCGCCGGTCATGGCGACGAGGTGCCCGGCGCGCTGCAGCGCCTCGACGATCCGGACCTTGTGTGCCGGCTCGACGCGGGCGAAGACGTTGGCTACCGCGATCCGCGCATCGAGATCGGCACCGGCCGCGGCGATCTCGCGGCCGGTGACCACCTCCTGCGGACGTTCGGCGATGCCGAGGTCGCGGGCGATGGCGAGCGCGGTGGCCGCATGGTCGCCGGTGATCATCTTGACCATGACGCCGGCGCTCCGGCACGCGGCGACCGCCTCGCGCGCCTCGGGCCGCAAGGGGTCGATGAAACCGGCGAGGCCGAGCAGCGTCAGTCCGCCGAGGTCGCCCTCGAGGCGATGATCCGCCGCCGCCGCGGTCCCGTGATCGAGCCGCTTCATCGCCACGGCCAGAACCCGGTAGCCGCGGCTCGCGACCTCCTCGGCGAGCCGCAGGACCATGTCGCGGTCGATGCCCTCGCAGAGCGGCAGGATCACTTCGGCCGCGCCTTTCACATGCACGCAGCGGCCGTCCTCGTGCTCGTGCAGGCTGGCGGCATATTTGCGCTCGGCGGAGAACGGCAGGTCGGCGATCCGCCGCGCCGTCTTGCGCAATGCGCCGGTGTCGAGCCCGGCCTTGATCGCGAGGACGAGGAAGGCGAGATCCACCGTGTCGCCGCTGCGGCCTTCGGCGCCGCCGGCCGGGTCGAAGTCGGCGTCGTTGCACAGCGCCGCCGAACGGGCGAGCGAACGCGCCGCGCCCTCGGCCGCCTCGCTCAGCCCCTCGCCGGCCTGGTCCATCGCGCCGACGGTGTCGAAGCCGACGCCTCCCACCTCGACGAAGCCATGCTCCGGCAGCCACAGGCGCTTCGCCGTCAGCTGGTTCATCGTCAGCGTGCCGGTCTTGTCGGTCGCGACCACCGTGCAGGCACCGAGGCCTTCGACCGCCGGCAGGTGCCGCACGATGACGTTGCGGCGCGCCATGCGGCGGGTGGCGATCGACAGGGCGATGGTGACCGCGACCGGCAGGCCTTCGGGGATCACCGACACGGCCAGCGCGATGGCGACGAAGAAGGTCTCGCGCAGCGATGCGCCGGCGCCGAGCTGCAGCGCGATGACCGCCGCGACGAGGCCGAGCGAGACGAAGCCGAGGATCCGGGTGAAGCGGTCGAGGCGCTGCGTCAGCGGCGGCGCCGCGGCGGGCGACTGCAGGGCGCCGGCGATCGCGCCGATCTCGGTCCGGCCGCCGGTGGCGACGACCAGCGCCCGGGCGCGACCCCGCTGAAGGGTCGAGCCGGCGAACAGCATGGTCAGCCGCTCGGCGAGCGGCGTGTCGGCGGCAATTGCGCCGTCCGCCACCTTGTCGACGGGCAGCGACTCGCCGGTCAGCGACGACTCGTCGGCCTGGACCTCGGCGGCGTCGAGAATGCGCAAATCGGCCGGAACGCGGTCGCCGCCTTCCAGAAGGACGACATCGCCCGGCACCAGCAGCGTGGAGTCGAGGCGGCGCACGGCGCCGTCCCGCAGCACCCGCGCAACCGTCGCGATCGCCCGGCGCAGCGCCGCCGTGTTCGCCTCGGCGCGCCATTCCTGCGCCGCGCCGACGGCGGTGTTGATGATCAGGACGAGGAAGATGAAACCGGCATCGTCGTATTCGGCGAGCACCAGCGCGACGGACGCCGCGGCGAGGAGCAGGTAGATCAGCGGGCTCTTCAGCTGGCCGAGGACGATCGCCAGGAGCGAACGGCCCGGCGGCTGCGGCAGGGCGTTGCGCCCGTGGACGGCGAGACGCCGTTCGGCCTCGCCGGCGGTGAGCCCGGCGAGCGACGTGCCGAGGCGCGCGAGGGCCGCCTCGCAGGAAAGCGCATGCCACGCGCCGTCCCGGGCCGGACCGCCCGCCGTGACCTCGCCCGCGGAAGCCGCCCGTCGCCGGGACGGGAGCTCCGGCTCCGCATCGCGGACGGCGGCATCCTGCCGGACATCCGCCACCGGTTTTCTCACCGCGACAGCAGCGTGCAGATCTGCGAGCCGTCGAGAAGATCGCGGGTCACGCCGCCGAAGGCCCATTCGCGCGCCCGCGAATGTCCGTAGGCACCGACGATCAGGAGATCGGCAGCCCCTTCCACCGCGATCTCGACGAGCCGCGCGGCGATGAAATCCTCGACCCGGTTGTCGACCACGATGTCGGCCGAGATGTCGTGCCGTCGCAGGAAGGCCTGCGGCAGCTCGCCGTCATGCCTGGAAGCATCCCGGCCGACGAGCGCGATGGTGACCTCCTCGGCGCGCGCCAGGAACGGCAGCGCGTCCGCGAGCGCCCGCCGCGCCTCCCGCGTGTCCTTCCAGCCGATCACGATCCGCTTTCCGCCGAGCTGGTCGATGCCGGGCGAGACCACCAGCACCGGCCGGCCGACGGCCATCACCAGATCGCCCGGCCCGACCCCCATGGCGCCCGGATTGGGATCGGTGGGGCCGCGACGTCCGCAGACCAGAAGATCGGCTTCGCAGCCATGCTTGTGGACGAAGCTCAGCGGCGCGGCGACCGCCTGGAACCAGGCGGCGCCCTTGCGCTCGCCGGCCTCCCGCTCGAAGAGCGTCCGGGCGCTCGAGAGGTCCTCGGCGGCACGCTCTTCTTCCTGGCGCAGGATCTGATCGACAGCCTGAGGGTACTCGGAGACGAAGACCGGCCACTCGACCTGCGAGGCGGCGACGCCGATCAGCTCGGCGCGGAAGCGATCCGCCAGCGAAACCGCCAGGCGAAGCCGGCCGCTGGCATCGTCCGCGGCGTCCGCGACGACGAGCAGGGTCCGGTAGCTTGGCGCCGCCCGCCCCGGCTCGGACGAGGTGTCCCGGAGGTCGGCGGTCGCGCCACGCGGAGCCGCGACGGTCTGCAGGGTGTCTTGCACCATGTCCTCATCCTTTCTCGATCAATGTGCGAGGAGAAGCGGCACGCGGCTGCTGCGCAGAAGCTCGCGGGTCACGCCGCCGAGCAGGAGTTCGCGCATCCGCGAGTGCCCGTAGGCGCCGATGACGATCATCTGCGCCCCGAGGACCTCCGCCTCGTGCATCAGCCCCTCGGCGGCATCCTGCCAGTTCGCCAGTTCCCGGGTTTCGACGCTGACGCCGTGCCGCGCGAGGTGGCGGGCCATATCGGCCATCGGCTCGAGCCCGCGCTGCTCGGAGGAGCCCTCTTCCGCGACGCTGGCGAGGACGACCTGGCCGGCGCGCTGCAGGAAGGGAAGCGCCGCGGCGACGGCATGGGCGCATTCGGGAGTGTCGCGCCAGCCGACCAGGATCGTCTCCGGCATGACGGCGGCTGCGGCGCCTCGGCGCGGCGCGACGAGCGCCCCGGAACCGGCGGTGAACACGACCGCTTCCAGGAGATCCATCCCGACCGAGGACGACAGGGCCTGCTGCGAGATGCCGACGAGGTCGCAGGTCCCGGACAGCCGGACGACCTCCGGCAGGATCTCGCTCATGGCGCCGTCGCGGCGCCGCAGTTCCCAGGCGACGCCGAGGCGGCCCAGCCGCTCGCGCAGTTGCAGCGCCGCCGCATCGCCCACGCGCTCGCATTGCTCGACCACCTGCGCCGCGAGCCAGCCGGCCCCCGGCCCGGCCGGCAGCACCGGCAGGCCGATATGATTGACCAGGAACACATCGAGATGCGCGCCGAAGACGGCGGCGATGGTCTCGCAACAGGCGATGGCGTCCTCGTCCGCGGCCGTGCCGTCCACGAGGACGGCGAGGTCGGCAAGGCGCGCGGTCGGATCGGGCCGCAAGGCGGCTTGCCCGCCTGACGGAGACTGCGTTTCGGCAAAGGCCGCGGGCGACGGGCCGGTCATCGTGATCTCCATGGCCATGGCTCGGACGCTGCGACTGTGCGCGCGCTCTCGGGCCGTGACCTTGATGCAGATCAAGGGCCGCGGCGGCCGCCGATCGGGCGGCCCGCGGCCCAGCTTCGCCGTTGCCTGCGTCAGAGCGCGTCGAGCGGCACCTTCAGGTAGCGCTTGCCGTTGCTGGCCGGCTCCGGCAGCGCTCCGGCCTTCATGTTCACCTGCAGCGACGGGATGATCAGCTTCGGCATGTCGAGCGTCGCGTCGCGCTCGGTGCGCTGCTTGACGAATTCGTCCCGCGTCTTGCCGCCGCCGACATGGATGTTGTGCGCCTTCTCCTCGCCGACCGTCGTCTCGAAGCGGATGTCGCGGCCGTTCGGGCCATAGTCGTGGCACATGAAGAGCCGCGTCTCGTCCGGCAGCGCCAGCACCTTCTGGATCGAGTCGTAGAGCGTGCCGGCATCGCCCCCGGGAAAGTCGGCGCGAGCCGAGCCGCCGTCCGGCATGAACAGGGTGTCGCCGACGAAGGCGGCGTCGCCCATCACATGTGTCATGCAGGCCGGCGTGTGGCCCGGCGTGTGGATCGCGACACACGGCATCTCGCCCACCGTATAGGTGTCCCCGTCGTCGAACAGCCGGTCGAACTGCGAGCCGTCGCGCTGGAACTCGGTGCCCTCGTTGAAGATCTTGCCGAAGGTCTCCTGCACGACGGTGATGTTGCGGCCGATGCCGAGCTTGCCGCCGAGCTTTTCCTGGATGTAGGGCGCGGCCGACAGGTGGTCGGCATGGACGTGCGTCTCGATCAGCCATTCGACCTTCAGGCCCTCGGCCCTGACATAGGCGATGATCTCGTCGGCATGGGTGTAGCTGATGCGGCCGGCGGCATAGTCGATGTCCATGACGGAATCGACGATAGCGCAGGCATTGGCGGCCGGATCCTTGACGACATAGCTGATCGTGTTGGTGGCCGGATCGAAGAAGCCCTTCACCTGAGGCTTCACCTCGAGATGGACGGGATAGGTCATGGCGATGTCTCCTCTTTGCGGTGATGTTCGGCCGCGCGATCAGGCGTCGGTGCCGATGTCGGTCAGGCGCAGATACGGCCGCACGGTCTCGAACCCCTGCGGGAATTCCCGCCTCGCCTCCTCGTCGGACAGGGAATTGCGGATGATGACCTTGTCGCCGGGCTGCCAGTCGGCGGGGCAGGCGACGGTGAGGCGGTCGGTCAGCTGCAGTGCGTCGATCGCCCGGAGAATCTCGGAGAAATTCCGCCCGACGGTCATCGGATAGGCCATGGTCAGGCGGATCTTCATCGTGGGATCGATCAGGAAGACGGTCCGCACGGCCGCGGTATCGTCCTCGCCAGGGTGGATCATGCCGTAGAGCTCTGCGACCTTCCTCTCCTTGTCGGCGACGATCGGGAAGCTCAGCCTCGTGTGCTGCGTCTCGTCGACGTCCGAGATCCAGGCGACGTGCTCGTTCACGCTGTCGGTCGAAAGACCCAGCGGCTTGACGCCGCGCTTCTCGAACTCCGGCGCGAGCTGCGCCGTGCGGCCCATCTCCGTGGTGCAGACCGGGGTGAAGTCGGCCGGATGCGAGAAGAAGAAGACCCAGGAGCCCTTCGCCCAGTCGTGGAAGCGGATGGTCCCTTGCGTCGTCTCGATCTCGAAATCCGGTGCGGTATCTCCAATCCTCAGTGCCATCTGTCTCGTCCTTTCCTTTCGCGCGATGTGCGGCGCATGCGCCGAAGCGGCGGAATGAGAGGCCGGTCTCGGCGGTCGACCCATCCGCGGCAGCCGCCGCTGGAGGCGCAGATGCCCAAGCCGGACATCATTTTGCGATTCCATATATTGTTCCAGGGTCAGCCCCCCGAACGCGTTCTGCGCCGGGCGACCGGGCGGCTGGCTAGCCTTACCACACCCGCCGCCCTGATGACTCCGATATAGATATGATATTTGCATATTGACAAGGGGATTTATATGCATATTTCTGAAATCGAATTGATGGAGATCGCATGTCGGACCTGCTTCCCCAGACCCCGCACCCGCCGCGCATCGGCGACGCCGCACCGGATTTCTCCTGCCGCTCCACCAGCGGCGAGGTGAGGCTGTCGGACTATCGCGGCCGCTGGCTGGTCTTCTTTTCGCATCCGGCGGACTTTACCCCGGTCTGCACGTCGGAATTCGTCGCCTTCGCCAAGGCCGCAGGCGCCTTCGAGGCGATCGGCTGCGATCTCCTCGGCCTGTCCGTCGACAGCCTGTTCTCGCATTTCGCCTGGATGCGGGCGATCGAGGAGCGCTTTTCGGTGAAGATCCCCTTCCCCGTCTGCGAGGATCCGTCGATGGCGATCGCGAAGGCCTTCGGCATGCTGGACGCTGCGGCGGGATCCAGCGCGACGGTGCGCGGCCTCTTCGTGATCGACCCGCAGGGCATCGTGCGGATGAGCGCCTTCTATCCCCTGTCCACGGGCCGCAGCGTCGCCGAGATCCTGCGCACCGTGCGGGCGCTGCAGCTCTCCGACAGCCACGACGTCGCGACGCCCGAGGGCTGGCAGCCGGGAGACGAGATCATCGACTTCGCCGACATGGTGCGCGAGGACGGCCTCGGCGTCTCCGACTGGCTCTACCGCACCCGCGGACTGGAGGCGTCGGAATGATGACGACGCCGCCCCGCATCGACAGCGCGCCGATTCTTGCGACCGCAGACCTCTTCAAGCGACTGAGCCACCCGGCGCGCCTCGCCATCGTCTGCCATCTCGCCATCGGCGAGCGGTCGGTGGGGGAACTGGAGGCCGAGCTCGGCCTCGCCCAGCCCTCGCTGTCGCAGCAGCTGACGGAGCTGAGAAAGGCCGGGCTCATCACGCCGCGGCGGCAGGCGAAGCAGGTGTTCTATCGCCTGACGGACGAACGCGTGGAGCGGGTCCTGAACCTGCTCTGCAACAAGACGCCGTCGGCTATGCCGGCCGGCACCCGGCGCAGGCCGGCCCCGCCGCTGTCGGCCGCGGTCTTCGCGCAGGTCGGGAGCGCCGCCGCCGAACCCAGCGGCGCCGAGCACCCCGAACAGGCGGAGCGCGCCGGACCCGCCCCGCGCTGACCTCGAAACAGACACGGCAGCCCGATCCGCCGACGCAAGGCAGCGGCGAGACGGCGAAGCGAACAAATCGGAACGATGGGGAGGCCCGCATGTCCGAAGCCAAGAAACTCACCGATCAGCTCTCCGTCCAGGGCCAGGTCCGGCCGGACGAAATCCCGGCGCTGAAGGCGGCCGGCTTCCGCGCGATCATCGTCAACCGTCCGGACGGCGAAGGCGCCGACCAGCCGGGCTTCGCCGAAATCGCGCGGGCGGCGAAGGACGCCGGGATGGAGGCCCGCTATCTGCCGGTGGAGACCGGCAAGGTGTCGGACGCGGACGCGGAACGGTTCGGGGCGACCTTCGACGAGTTGCCGAAGCCGGTGCTGGCCTTCTGCCGCTCGGGCACCCGCTCGACCACGCTCTGGGCGCTCAGCCAGGCGGGCCGGATGCCGCTGCCGGAGATCCTCGCCCGGGCGAAGGCTGCCGGCTACGACATGTCCGGCGTCGTCAGGCGCATCGCCAATGGCGGCCAGGTGCCGACCGACACGGCGGAGATGAGCCACGACATCGTCATCGTCGGGGCGGGCGCCGGCGGCATCGCCGCGGCGGCGAGCCTCGTCGCCCGCGCCAGGGACCTCGACATCGCCATCGTCGATCCGGCCGACATCCACTACTACCAGCCCGGCTGGACGCTCGTCGGCGGCGGCGTGTTCAAGCCGGAGGAGACGCGCAAGGACATGGCCGCGCTGATCCCCGAGGGCGTGAAGTGGATCCGCGCGGCGGTCGCGGCCTTCGAGCCGGACGCGAACGCGGTGATCCTCGAGGGCTGCCGCGTCCTGAAGTACAGGAAGCTGATCGTCGCGCCGGGCCTGAAGCTCGACTGGGCCGGCATTGAGGGCCTGGAGCAGACGCTCGGCCGCAACGGCGTCACCTCGAACTACCGCTACGACCTCGCGCCCTACACCTGGGAGCTCGTCCGGTCGCTGGCGGGCGGAACCGCGCTGTTCACCCAGCCGCCGATGCCGATCAAATGCGCCGGCGCGCCGCAGAAGGCGATGTATCTCTCCTGCTACGAGTGGGAGCGCCGCGGCACCTTGAAGGACACGCATGTCGAGTTCCTCAACGCCGGCGGCGTCCTCTTCGGCGTCAAGGAATACGTTCCGCCGCTGATGGAGTATGTGAAGCGCTACGGCATCGATCTCTGCTTCAGCCACAATCTGAAGAAGATCGACGGGCCGGCGAAGACCGCCTGGTTCGAGAAGACCGACGCCGAAGGCAACAAGACGATGGTCGAGCGCCGGTTCGACATGATCCATGTCGTGCCGCCGCAGACCGCGCCGGACTTCGTGCGCGTTTCGCCGCTGGCGAACGCGGCCGGATGGGTGGATGTCGACCAGGCGACGCTGCGCCACGTGCGCTATCCCGACATCTACAGCCTCGGCGACGTCATGAGCGCCCCGAACGCGAAGACGGCGGCCGCGGCACGCAAGCAGGCGCCGGTCGTGGCGGAAAACCTCTTGCGCGACCTCGGCCGCATCGCCGAGCCGCACAAGGCGATCTACGACGGCTATGGCTCCTGCCCGCTCACGGTCGAGCGCGGCAAGGTGGTGCTGGCGGAATTCCTCTACGGCGGCAAGCGCGCGCCGAGCTTCCCGAAATGGTTCATCGACGACCTGAAGCCGTCCAGGACAGCCTGGCTGCTGAAGGAGAAGATCCTGCCGCCGGTCTACTGGCAGGCGATGCTCAAGGGCCGCGAGCCGATGGCCAAGCCCGGGCACGAGCGCGCCGACGCCGTCTGACGGCGAGGCTCCTGCAATCAGGCCCTTCGGCCGGCGGCACCGCCGGCCCGCCGAACCGCCACCCATTCAACCCTGGAGACTCGGGGGCAGCCCCGAGCGGACAAGACGATGATCCTCGACCCGCTGCAATACGTCCTCGGCGCCCTGTCGGGCTCGCTGGTCGGGCTGACGCTCGGCCTGTTCGGCGGCGGCGGCTCGATCCTCGCCGTACCGTTGATGGTCTACCTCGTCGGCGTGCCGAACGCCCACATGGCGATCGGCACCAGCGCCTTCGCCGTGGCGGCGAATGCCGGCAGCAACCTCGTCAGCCACGCGCGGCTCGGCAATGTCAAATGGCGCTGCGCCGCGCTCTACAGCGTCGCCGGCATCGTCGGCGCCTTCCTCGGCTCGACCCTGGGCAAGGCGATCGACGGGCAGAAGCTCCTGTTCCTGTTCGCCCTTCTGATGATCGTCGTCGGCATCCTGATGTTCCGCGGCCGCGGCCGGGAGGGCGATCCGGGCGCCGAGTGCAACCGCCAGAACGCCCCGAAGGTGCTCGGCTTCGGCGGCGTGACGGGCGCCTTCTCCGGCTTCTTCGGCATCGGCGGCGGCTTCCTCATCGTGCCCGGCCTCGTCGCCTCGACCGGCATGCCGATCCTCAACGCGATCGGCTCGTCGCTCGTCGCCGTCGCCGCCTTCGGCCTGACCACGGCGTTCAACTATGCCTTCTCGGGCCTCGTCGACTGGCCGCTCGCCTTCATCTTCGTCGCCGGCGGGATCGCCGGCGGGATGCTCGGCGCCTTCCTCGCGAAGTTTCTCGCGGGCAAGAAAGGCGCCCTCAACACCGCGTTCGCCGGACTGATCTTCGTCGTCGCGATCTACATGCTCTACAAGAGCGCCGCCGCCTTCGTCTGACCGATCGGGCCGCCGCCGCCTCAGGACAATTCCATGCCTCTCGACACCATCACCCCCTTTACGCCGCTCGCCTCGACGCTGGGCGGCGTCCTCATCGGCCTCTCGGCGGTTCTCGTCATGGCGCTGTTCGGCCGCATCGCCGGCATTTCCGGCATCACCACCGGTGCCGTGCCGGCACGCCGCGACGACTGGCCCTGGCGCCTCGCCTTCGTCGCCGGGCTGATCGCGGCACCGCTGCTCGTCCTCGCCGTCACCGGCGCGCCGGTGCATCAGACGGTTTCCGGCAATCTCGCCGCCATGGCCGTCGCCGGCCTCCTCGTCGGCTTCGGCACCGTCACCGGCTCCGGCTGCACGTCGGGGCATGGCGTCTGCGGCCTCGCTCGGCTGTCGCAGCGCTCGCTCGTTGCCGTCCTCACCTTCATGGCGACGGCCATCCTCACCGTCCTCGTCCTGCGTCACCTTTTCTGAGACCGCTCCCCATGCGCATCATCCTCGGTTTCCTCTCGGGCCTCCTGTTCGGTGTCGGTCTTGTCGTGGCCGGCATGTCGGACCCGGCCAAGGTCCTGAACTTCCTCGACATCTTCGGAACGTGGGACCCGAGCCTCGCCTTCGTCATGGGCGGCGCGGCGATCACCACCTTCCTCGGCTACCGCTTGGTCTGGCGGCGCGAGAAGCCGCTGCTGCTGGCAGACTTCCAGGTGCCGCGGCGGTCCGACATCGACCGCGACCTCCTTCTCGGCGCGGCGATCTTCGGCATCGGCTGGGGCATCGGCGGCTTCTGCCCCGGCCCGGCCTGGACCGCCCTGCCGCTGGCCGCCCCCGGCACGCTGATCTTCCTGCCGGCGATGCTGCTCGGCATGGCTCTTGCCACAGTCTTGAAAGAGCGAAAGCCGGTCACGGCCTGAGCCGCGCGGGGACACGCACTCACGAATTTTGAAGGAGGGCCGCCGCAAGTCCTGACGCGAGAGCGTCCGCGGGGTCAAACGTCAACTTCGCTATTTCGGCGAAGAAGTCCTGATCGCCAGGAGCGAGATGTCGCTGCGATCATCGATCGTGGAGGAGATCGGGGCACCGGCGGAGGCCGTGCCTGCCGCTTTACACGCCGCCACCCGGCGTGCCCTCAAAGCGCTGGTCGGAGTGGCAGGATTTGAACCTGCGACCCCCTCGTCCCGAACAATAGCATCACATGATGAAACCCCGCAATTGCAGGGGCCACAGGACGGCGGAGCTGCCCGCAAATCGCCCTTTGTTCACGGTCAACCTGTCGCCACCTGTCGCCGCGGGCGATTCCGTTCTCCCGACGTTCCCTTCCGCCGGCCGGCGCGGCCCTGGCTGAAAGCGTCGCCGATAGCTTGGTGCGCGCTCGGGTGATGGTGCCCGTAGACATCCTCGAGAACCTCCCGCGTCATGCTCGCGTAGGCGGCGATGTCGTTGAGATCTTCTCCGGACCACATGAGCCAGGTGACGGCGGTGTGACGGAAGGTGTGGGCGACGAACTGGTGATCCTCGCCGAAGACGTCGTCCATCGCCCTCGCCAAGGCCTTCTTCGGGTTCGCGGGGCCGCCGCGATACTCGACCAGGTAAGTCGACGGCGCGTCCCTGAACCACCGCCCCGACTTCGCGTCGCGCTTCCAGACGCCCTGCCGCCAGCGTCGCATGTGCGCCAGGAGCCGGCGCGGGAGGCGGATCGACCCGGCCCGCTTGTTCGCGGCGACCTGCTCGTCTTCGCCGCGCCGGTAGTAGATCTCGCCGTCGAGGTCGAGCCAGGGCCGGCCGTCCTCCTGGACGAAGGCGGCTTCGTAGATCCTCGCGGACCTCGTTCCCGTGTAGACGGCGGTCAGGATGTAGCGGCAGAGATGCCGGAGCGGCCGGCGCCCGGTCTCGACTGTCTCGCCCTTCCTCGGGCCGCGGTGGATCGTCTGCGTCTCACGGGTCGTCCAGCAGTGCCACAACAGGGCCGCCACCTGCTCGCGGGTGAAATACGTCACCCTCGCGTCGTGCTTCTCCGGCAGCGTGATCTTCACCGCATCCCGGCAGAGGCCGTCCGCGATGTAGAGATTCACCGCCGCCCTAAGATCCTCAAGCTCGCGCCTCGCGGCCGACTTCGACCCTCGCTCGGTGACGTAGCGCTTGCACGTGATGCGGTTAATGTCGCCGAGATTCTTCTGGCCCCACCATTCCAAGAGGCGGTCCATCCGGCCCATGAATTCAGTCGGCCGCTTCACCTTCTCCAGGTGTTCCGACGCGTAATGCCGAAGAACGTCCGCGATCAGGGAGTTGTCAGCGCTCTTCGCGAGGACCGGTTCGGCGTCGGCGTGGCGCTGCGCGAGGTAGACTTCAAGGAATTCCTCAGCGCCTGAAATGTCATCCGCGCCGCAACCTGTGCTAATTTTGCGCGATCCGTCTCGGACGACCCAGACGGCTGCGCGTTCGTGTCCTTTGTCGTCGGTGCGGGCCGGCTGGAGCCAGAGGCGTGCGCCCTTCTTAGCTGACAACGTTCTCTCCACTCTCGAATGCCGCGCCGAGTGACGAAGATCGCACGGCCGATTTTCTCGGCCGGCAGGTCGCCCCTGTTGATGGCGCCTCGCAGAACCTTTTCGGACCAGGACAGGCCGATCTCGGGAAGGTACGGTGCGAGCGCGAGCTTGATCGGCTCGTCCGGGCCCGCCTCTTCGAGATCCTCGACGTCCTGAAAATTCGGGAGGGTCACCGTCCCGACGATGAATTGGAATCGCGACATCAATGGATTGTCCGGATCCCCGCGCAACCTGCAATCTCCCAGCGTCGTCTGTCGGAGGTTTGGTTAATGGATCCGGTTATTGACCCCGAGATCGCGTGTTTCGACCCGGCCAGGGTCGAAAGAGGGATACTACCGATTTCCCCGATGATCGATTGTTCTATCAGCCGAACAGCGTGTTGATCCCAACCATCCCGTGACAGCAGGGTGTGACGGAGAAGTTAGCGCGCCGGGTGAAGCCCGACAAGTTGGCTACGGGTCCTTACGCAAGCCTACCTGTGGCGCCACACCATCAGCTAACTATCCTGTCCTTGGCGCTGCGCCAGCACGGGCGCTCAGTTGTCGGCGATGAGCGCCATGAGAACCGTGCAGGGTCGGATACCACTAAACAGAACGCTTCCGCCAGCAAGCTTTTGGAGGAAGGTGGACGCTTCCGAAGATTTTTGAACACCCCCTCTAGGGGGCTGGCCGTGACTATGTCGATGATGCGAGGATAGATGCCTGTCGGCTCAACCGAGACGGGGCTGGCTCGATGGATGAAGGACAAAGCGTTCCACCTCTGCCGGATGGTGATCACGAGCCGAATGTTCCCGTTCCGCTCAGCTTGGCATTGCGCATTCTTGGGATGCTGAACACAGCGATCGAAGACGCTGGCATGTCTGCCGAGGCGCGCGCGTTAATTACGAAGGCGCGCGATAATCTCGCCGACAGGGTCGAAAGCTTTCGCGCCTAACTTCGCGCTTACGGGGTCTCGCCCGCAGAGGCATGTCGATGAGCTCGGTTCCAGATGGCGTGCATTGAGCTCAATCAATGTAGCACATGCACCGGGTGGTAGACCGATGCTGCCGATCTGACTGAGGGTTGGCTGGGAAGGCGCCTGCAGTGGGATCGCCCCATCTTGCTGCAGGCGCTTCATGCTCAGCTAAGATCTCACGCATTGTGCAGGCTGAGACGTACCAATCTATAACCTGTAAGCACGTGTCACCATTCCCCCTTCGATGAGTGGGGCGGCCTCTTGGTGTAGCAATCACAAGGACTTGGGGGAGGTCGAGCGTACTGAAATCGGCGGATGCCGGTAGAAAGAATTATTGGTTTCTTTCTACCGGAAGTGACATTCTGTCGCACGATTAGGAGCTTGCGCATGAGCCGGACGGGCGGTTCGAAGTCGCGCGAATTGGACGACGAAGAGACCGTCGACGCCCTTGTCTTCACGGCGACTGAAATCCTCATGCTCGCCGGTTTGGTCGCGGCAGCGCTCGACGATGAAAACCTCCAGCCCCGGACACGGACTGAGCTGGAGAGAGCGCGATTGCTGCTCGAAAATCTCTCGTGCGCAGCCCCTCAGCGGGCCGAGGAGGGACATGTCGTGGACGACAGTCATCCCTTCATAATCCAGCAGAACATCGAGCTATTCGTGCGGCGACTTGAAATCGAAGACGCGCCGAACCGGCGCTCCCAACTCCGGCGGATGCTGGTTGAGGAAGAGAACAGGTTCGGCCAGCTGACGGAGCAGCTGCAAATGTTGGAGGACAATAGGCAAAAGGCGGCACGCCGCCTCGAAGCTCAGAGGGAGCTGATCAAGCGGCTGGCGGGAGATGGCAAGGACACGTCTCTGGCGAGGAGGACGCTCGAGAACTTCGAGGACATTGCGCGTCTCTTCGACGCCCATCGTGAAACGATTGTTGCAGCGATGGAAAGGACTGCCCCTTAAATTGCCAGCAGCTCGCGTGAACAGGTGAATGACCGGCAATCACTGGAACAGCGATGCCCCTTGAGGAAGCGACCCTCGAGGTGATCACCTCATCGGCACAATCACAAAAATCACGAATTTTGTCCACTTCGTTTGCCCGTTCTGCCTCAAGGGGTTAGAATGGACATAAATCATGGACACAACGAACGCCCCTCCCCGCTCCTTCGGCTATGCCCGCGTCAGCACCGTCGGGCAGACGCTTGAGGCTCAGCTCGAGGAGCTGCACGCCGCCGGATGCACCACCATCTTCCGCGAGAAGGTCTTGGGCGCCCAGAGCGACCGTAAGGAGCTGATGAAGCTCCTCGCCAAGCTGGAGCCCGGCGACGAGCTGGTGGTGACGCGCATCGACCGCCTCGCCCGCTCCACCTTCGACATGTTCGCGATCGTGAAGCGCATCGTCGATGCCGGGGCGCGGTTCCGTTCCCTCGCTCAGCCGTGGGCCAATACCAACGACAGCACCGGGCGGCTGATGCTCGCCGTGCTTGGCGGGTTGGCTGACGTCGAGCGCGACCTCATCAAGACCCGCACGGCCGAAGGCCGCGCCCGCGCCAAGGCGCGCGGGGTGAAGATGGGCCGTAAGCCGAAGCTCACCGCCGCGCAGCGGCGCGAAGCGCTCGAACGCAAGGCCAATGGCGAGGCGCACACCTCGATCGCCCGCTCCTACAACGTCAGCAACCAGACCATCCGGAGGCTTCAGCCATGATGCGGGTGCAGCTGCGGCGGGAAGATCCGGCGAAGAACATGCGCCGGTTTTACGTCATGGAGATCCAGCCAGACCTGTTCGGACAATACACCCTGTTTCGTGAGTGGGGGAGGATTGGCCGGGCGGGGACGGTGCAGGAAACCCCCTTCCCTACCGCCGAGGCGGCCGAAGCGGCGCTCGAGCGCCAGTGGCGGGCCAAGGTGCGGCGGGGCCATCTACAGCCACCTCTCTGACAGTAGCTACGTCAGCAGATAGGCCACGGCGATAAGCCCCACGATCACAATGGCTCCGGCCATCATACCGACAATCAACAAGTCGCCGAGAGGTGGCATTCTGGTTGGGGGCATCACTTGATTGTATTCCGCTAGAAGTAACGTTTGAAACTAAGTCAAACCCCACCAGTTCAGCAGCTGAAGCAAATGCTGCAATGCAAAGCTGGATCATTTTTCATATGTGCGCCGAGTAAGAATAGGGCATTTTGGTGTCAAATCTTGTGAAGCGGCAACCACATCGGCTTCTCGCTAGTTGTTGGGGTCCATCTTGGATACACGCCAAGAGATCCACTAGGGAGTGCACCTGATGAAAATTCTGAAGACCACCGCCGTCGCTACGCTGCTTTTGGCAGGGACCGCGGCTGGCGCCTACGCTCAGTCGTCCACCTCGACGATGGGCACTGGCGGGACGACGATCCAAAACGGCACATCTTCCAGCACGATCGGCACGGGCGGTTCGGCTTCGGGATCGGGGAGCGACTTGGGCTCCGGTTCGGCTTCGACGCTTGGCACGGGCGGTACGTCGGCTGGTGACGGCATGTCATCGTCGTCGGTCGGCACCGGCGGCTCGGCCGCGGGGTCGGGTGACGGTTCCGGATCGGCGTCCACCCTTGGCACTGGCGGCACGTCGGCTGGTGACGGCACCAGCTCCTCGTCGGTTGGCACCGGGGGTTCGGCGGCAGGTTCCGGCAGTGACTCCGGTTCCGGCTCCGCTTCGACTCTCGGCACCGGTGGCACGTCGGCCGGTGATGGCTCGAGCTCTTCCTCGGTCGGCACGGGCGGCTCTGCCGCAGGATCGGGCTCCGGCTCCGGATCTGCCTCGACGCTTGGCACGGGCGGTACGTCGGCTGGCGCCGGCATGTCGTCGTCGTCAGTGGGCACAGGCGGCTCGGCCGCAGGCGCGGCTCAGGATGACACGTCCAACAAGAGCTGCCCTCCGGGTCAGGCCAAGAAGAACAAGTGCTGATCCAGCATAATCCGGGTCGACCCAAACGGGTCGGCCCGTCCCTCATGACCAGGGAGCTTTCTCATGGGTCAGATGACACGGTGGGCTAGTGCCTGCGTTATCGCCGGCGGCGCTTTTGCTTTTGCCGGGCAGGCTTTGGCTGACGAATCGAACGGCGTCGAAATGCAGGATGGATGCCGCGTGATCCACCAAGGCGACCGTGATGACAAAGGTGGGAGTGCAATGTCAGGCTCCACATTCGGCAGCAGTGTTACCGCGGGAAACGGATCCGTCTCAGGATCGACCACGATGCCTGGGCAACCCAAAACGTCTGTCACCGCGGGTGGCGGGCAGGTGACGACATCCGGCAGCGGCAACGGTTCAAGCGTGACCGTGACAAACCAGGGCAACGGTAACGGCTCGTCTGCCTCGACCTCTTCATCATCAACAAGCGGCAACGGTGTCGCCGCGGCGACCTCGTCAAACGGCGACTGCGTGATCGTTACTCACTAAGGTGAAATCCATGAAATCCGTCTCTGTCCTCGTGCTCCTCTCGGCCTTTCTCCTGCCGATGTCAGCTTATGCCGACGATGCGGCAACGGTAGGTTCGGGAGGATCGGCTTCAGCGGGGGATACGTCTGCCTCCACCCTGGGAACCGCAGGCGCCACGACCGACGACAACGGCGACTATGCAGCCTCAATCGGATCTGGGGGCAGTGCTGCGTCCGGGGGCGGTAAGACCAAGAGCCAGACTAAGGTCAACGCCAACCCATACAAGCTGAACGCCCGCTCGCGGGCCATGGCCCATGACAAGGGCACGTTTTCAAAGTCGAAGACCAAGACGAAGGTGAAGGGCGGCGATCTTTCGAGCCGCACCAAGACCATGTCTCATGTTCCTGGCCAGAAGCCGGTGATGAATCGCACCCAGTCGGACGCCAGCCTCAATCAGTGAGCGGGTTGAGAAACATACGTCCGACATGCTTCAGCCATACGAGCCGCGGCAAGTCTACCGCTGCGGCCGTTTAGAAACGCCTGGGAGAAACTTAAATCTATTGGCTTTTCATGTGACGTATCAGAAGTGATAACGAATGAAACGGTTCCACCTTCGGACAAAGGATCGATTATCGGCAAAATGTCGGCGCCGGCATCGATGATCGTCGCCATCTTTCCCCCCATTTCCTGTCTAGAAAATGACAGGGGCGCAGTGAGACTATGATGGGGATCTGCCGAGGAAAATGTTTCGGCCTGCCCTTTTGCCGGATTCACTTTTTTATCATCGAGTAGTAAGACTATTTCAGCACCGCCATCATTTCGGCAGACAATTTGGCCCATTTCAACTGGAACGCGAGGAGTGTTTCGCGTGTCGTTTCGGTGGGTCCGGTCAGGAAAAAAGCTGAGAGATGCTTCGCTGGCGTCAGTGCTAAAGAACAGTTTCTCAGCAAAGGGGTCCTGGACGTGTCGGGCCATCTGGCATCCGACATTTCGAATTTTTCTCTCAAGATAGGGATTTTCCCGGTCGCAGATCTCGGCATAATCTTCTTTCGTATTGACGTCGTCTGGAGCAGGGCACCCGCGTCGCGCAATTGTCACGGCTCCGAAATTGCAGTCGGTGGCCAGCTCAGACGAGCGGGCTATCGGGGATGTTTCGATATCATTCGCCAAAGCTGGCGCTTGGCTGTGGAGAAGCGCGATAAGGTACACGCCAATCAGGCGCCTATATTTAGCGTTCAAGGGGATCGGACTCTTGCGCTGATTTCTCATGACATCCCTTTAGGACGAATACAAATAAAATTCCGGCGACTTCTACATAATTTTCAGAATTATAATGTGATTTGAAGGACAGTTTATGAATATACTTGTTAAAATTTGTTCACATCCGTCAATGACGTGTGATTTCAAAGGGGGGACAGGGTAAACCGGATCAGGCAGACGACACCGGAATCCGGGTAGGATAGTTCTACCTCTGCGCTGACTTCGGCGCTGAGGCCGGTCATCAGCAGTCGTGACCCGAACCCTTTGCGGGTGGGTGGAATGACCGGCGGGCCCGAGGATTCCCGCCACACGAGAACGACTTGAGCCGTTCTCGGATCAGACAGCTCCCAAGTGACCGATACTCGCCCGTCTGGCACAGATAATGCGCCGTATTTTACGGCGTTCGTTGCCAGTTCGTGCAGCGCCAGCGAAAGCGAGAGCACCGTCTGAGGCGGCAGACGGATTGAGGGGCCGCCGACTGTAATCTGCTGGACGTCATCATTCTGGAACGGCTGCAAAGCACGAGCAACGACTTCTGATAGTTCGCCGCCACGCCAGTGCTCCTGCGTCAGGACTTCATGAGCCTTGGCCAGGGCGCTGATGCGCGAAATCAGCACGGCCTGAACCTCGGCAGGATCATCATGGAAGCGCAGCGTTTGCTGCGCCACGGCTTGCACGATAGCCAGGGTGTTCTTGACCCGATGATTCAGCTCGCCGACCAGTAGGCGCTGCTGCTCCTCCCATTGCCTGCGATCGGTCGCATCCATGATGATGCCGCGCGACTGCAGGGCACGACCATGTTCATCCCGTAGATAATCCCCCCGGGCGTTGATCCAGCGGACCGCGCCGTCCGGCATGAGCAGCCGGAACTCCATCTCGAACTTGTGCAGGTTGGGGTCCAGCACGGTGCTGAACTGTTGGGCGATGCGATCCAGATCCTCCGGATGGTGTCGCGCCGCCATGTCCTCAAGCGTCAGCCGATGCTGCGGCGGGTAGCCGAAGATCTCGTTCAGCCGCGGTGACCCCTTTAGTTCGCGGGTGACGTTGTTGAAGGTGTAAAGAGCGAGCGATCCGGCAGCCAGCGCCGCCTGGAGGTCCTTTTCGCGCTGGCGCAGGTCCTCTTCCGCCTGTCGCCAATCGGTGACGTCGATCACGATGCCTACGAGCTTGACGGGGGTTCCCTCGAAGAACAGCACTTCGGCGCGCAGAAGGTGCCAGCGAATAGATCCGTCAGGCCATTGGTAGCGGTATTCAGATTGGATAAAGCGCTCGCCTCGCGCCAAGCGGGCCTGCGCTTCCTGGCGGACCCTCTCCAGGTCACCGTCGTAGTAGTTGGCTCGAATTTCTTCGATGGAAAGGTTGTGATCCAGGCTGACTCCCAGCAGTCGGTTCAGCTCGGCCGAGCCCGTCACGGTCTCCGTTGCAACGTCGTAATCCCAGACCGCCATCCGGCCGGCTTCCATTGCCATTTTGAGACGAGTCTGGCTCTCCTGCCGAGCCTGCTCGGCGAACTTACGATCGGAAATATCAAAAAGAACACCGAGGTAACGCTGCTGCGCCCCCGACTGCTGGATTTCCGCCCGCAGCCACAGCCAACGGACCTGGCGGGTGTCCGGCCGGATGTACCGGAATTCGACTTCGATGAAGCGAGCTTCGTCTGGGGGCAGATCAACCGACAGAGCCTGCAGCCGCTCCCGTTCGCCGGGGTAGAAATTCTGGCGGATCTGCTCGGCCGAGGGGGCTGCGTCCTCCGGATAGCCTAGGATTGTGAATCGGCTCCGGGGTCCGACGCCGATCGGCGCGGGGTCACACCGGTAAGTATCTGGAAAAGCAGCGGCGCGGATTCCAAACCGGGGTCATAACGTTGCGCCTAACCACAGATTGCTCAGGAGGCCGTTGCCGGAGTGGTCGCAAGGCGGAGCGTGACAAGCCGCAACTGACTCGCAACGCCCACTCCTGCTGGTCAGACCGTCCGACGGCAGTCCCAGCCGTTGAGCTGTCGCCGATCCGCAATCCTATGAGCGGCAGGGAAAAGCACTCCAGCGCTGTTCAGCGGCGGTATTTGTCAAACTGAGATCAGACAGCAGGACGCTGCCTCTCCACACCCCGTGAAGAAATTTGTTCAGCGGAGACGCGAAAGGCAGCTCTTGGAAAATCCAGTTTCTGGTCTGAACGGCGAGGTTGGGCGCGAGGCGGAAGTCAGTTTAAGAACTAATTTTCACGCAATTCCGTCGTATTCGAAGCCGACTGCCGCGCAACCCAGCGGAACTTTAGAGTGTGCTAAAGCCGCCTCTTAGTGAAGATGATTATGTTCAAGTATCCACATCATTCAGAAGCAAGGCAAGCCGGTCCTGTGCGGTGTTCTGCCTGATCGCGTAGCCGTTATTGCCCGAGGAATCGATTTCGACTGTCAGCGGGCCGAGCCCCTCGACCCGCAGCTTCACAAGGCGGTAGTGGGAGACGAGATCTGTCCAGCCGACAGCGATCACCTGCCGGATCGCATCGGAATGGAGCGCCGCGCCGCCGCCGAGGATGGACAGGTAGACGCAGCCGACCTCGGCCATCGCGGCCGCCGATGCGTCGTCCAGCCCGCCCTTGCCGCAGACGATCCTCAGGCCGAAATGCCGGATGATCGCCGGCATCACCGGGTTGAAGCGGGTGCTGGTCGTCGGGTTCATGTAGAGGATCTCGAACCCCTCCGGCCGATCGACGCTGTAGCTGCCGAGATGGAAAAGCGCCGCCCCGTCCAGCGGGAACGGCAGCTCGCGTGCGCCGTCCATCGCCTCGAGGATGCGCCTGTGCGTCGGCAGGCCGGCGGTCATGACGATGTCGCCGTCGACGAAGACGAGGTCGCCGAGGGCGAGCGAACGCACCCTCGCCTCGTCGACCGGCAGCGTGAGGTGATGTGTCGTCGCCATGGCCGTCTCCCTACTCCACCCGCTCAACGTGACCGTCATTGTAGAGCCGCGCGCGCGTGCGCCGGCTGATCCAGCAGTTGAAGCAGACGGCAACCGGCGTGAAGCCGTGGCCGGACGAGTATTCGACGTGGACCGCAAGCGCGGTGGTGTCGCCGCCCGTGCCCATCGGGCCGTAGCCGAGCTGGTTGATCGCCGCCGTCAGGCGCTCTTCCATGGCGGCCAGCTTGGGCTCCGGATTGAGCGAGCCAAGCGGCCGCAGCGTCGCCGTCTTGGCGAGCTTGGCGCAGTGGTCGAACGTGCCGCCAATGCCGACGCCGATTGTCACCGGCGGGCACTGCTGCGCCGCCGAGCGCACGACCACCTCTAGGATGTATTTCTCGATCTCCTGGATCGTCGGGAAGCTCATGATCTGCAGCTCCGCCCAGCGCCCGGAGCCGAGCGCCTTCGGCGAACAGGTGACGTCGATGTAGTCGGCCCCGTCGAGCATGTCCCAGCTGACGATCGGCATGTCCTTGCCGGCGTGGCCGCGCTCGTTTGTCAGAGGGTCCGTCACGTGCTTCAGAAGCGGCGGCTCGATCGTCTCGACGAGCCGCGCGAAGCCGTCGCGGATCGCGCGCTTGACGTCGCCGGAGAACTCCGCGCGGGTCCCGACCTTGATGAAGTAGACGGGAACGCCGGAATCGGAACAGACGAAGCGGTCGCTCTCCTCGGCGCGCCTGGCGCTCTGGCGCATCATCGCCAACACCTTGCGCGCGGTCTCGTTGCGCTCCGAGGCGATGGCCGTTTCGAGGGCGCGCTTGGCGTCCTCCGGAATCTTCTTCAGGGACCACTCGTAGAGGTTCGCCGTCAGATCCCGGATAGCCTCGTAGCTGATCGCCATGTCGCCTCCCTGTGCCTCGCCCCGTCTGCCGCGGGGCCATCATTGCGCCGCGCCGGCGCCCTTGCGGCCCGCCCGGAAATCGCGCACAGCGCCGGCCAGCGCCTCGCCGATGGCGGCTCTCGTCTCCAGGGTCACCGCGGCGTAGTGAGGCGACAGGACGACGTTCTCGAGGCCCGTAAACCGCGCGTCCAGCGCCGGCTCCCGGTCGAAGACGTCGAGGCCCGCGCCGCGGATCGACTTGCTCTCCAGCGCGGCGATCAGCGCCGCCTCGTCGACGACGCTGCCGCGCGACACGTTCACCACGATCCCGTCAGGCCCGAGGCGCGAGAGAACGGCCCGATCGACGAGATGCCGCGTCTCGGCGCCACCCGGACAGCTGAGGATCAGCGCATCGACGCGCTCCGCGAGTTCCAAGACATCGCCGACATATTCGAAGGGCACGCCGTCCTTCCGGCGCGGCCCGGTGTAGAGCACGGTCATGCCGAGGCCGGACGCCCGCGCGGCGATCGTCTGGCCGATCTTGCCGAGCCCGACGATGCCGATGGTCATGGCGCTGACCCGGCGGGCCGGCGACAGCCGTTCGGCGCCCCAGCGCCCGGCGCGCACGAAGCGGTCGCCCTCGGCGATCCGCCGGCCGACGGCATAAAGCAGCCCGATGGCGAAATCGGCCGTGTCGGACACCACCTCGTCGGGCGTGTTGCGCACCACGATGCCGCGCCGCCCGGCCTCGGCGACATCGATGGCGTCAAGCCCGGTGCCGTTGCACAGGAGGAGCTTCAGGTCCGGCACGAGGTTGAACAGCGCCGCGTTTGCCCCGGCCATGCTGGTGGTCACGGCAATCTCGAAGCCCGGCGCCGACGCGCCCTTCTCATAAGACACAAGCTCGTTTTCCGCCGCCAGCCGATCGCGCACCTCGGGCGGGATCGGGGCGAGAAGGAGGATCCGGCCGGAACTCATGACATCTCCTGCGCTGCCAGGATGCCTCCGGGACGCCGGGCGGCCGCAACGCGCTCGCGCAGCGCCGAGGCGAGGCCACCGAGCCGCCAGACCTCCAGCATGCTCTCGCAATAGGCCCTGAAGGCGAGGCTTTCGCCGGTCGACGGATTGCGGACCGTGCCGGCGGCAAGGTCGAGCTCCAGTTCGTCGCCGGTCTCCACCAGACGGCCGACGCCGGGGCACGGAACGACGGGAAGGCCGATGTTGAGGATCTTGCGTACGAAGGCCGAGTCGGTGGACTCGCACACGCAGGCCCTGATCCCCGATTCGCGCATGGCGACGCCCGCATGCGGATGGCTGTGGTGGCCGAAATTCTTCCCCGCGACGACGATGTCCCCGGCCCTCACCTTGGTCGGGAAACCCGGATCGAGGAGGACGAACAGCATCGCCTTCAGCGCCGGCACGTCGTAAGAGCCGAGATCGGTCACCTTCGAGAACTGGATGATGCCGTCATCCGCGCCGACATTGTCGCCGAACTTCCAGACACGTCCTCGGATCGCACTCATGCCGCCCGCTCCCCCTTCGCAAGGAGATCGCGCGGATCGGCGATCGCACCGGCGACCGCGGAGGCGGCGACCACCGCCGGCCCAGCGAGGTAGACGCTCGCCGACCGGCTGCCGTTGCGGCCGTTGTAGTTCATCTGCTGCGTCGTGATGGAAACCTCGCCGTCGTTGAGGAAGCCCTCGTAGCCCCAGCAGGTGGTGCAGCCCGGCGCGAGCACCGTGGCGCCCGCTTCGGCGAAGATGGAGAGAAGGCCTTCCCGGCCGGCCTCGGCATAGATCTCCCGGCTCGCCGGGGTGATGTACATGGTCACGTGCGGCGCGATTCGCCGGCCGTTGAGAACGGCGGCCGCGGCGCGCAGATCGTCCATCCGGGCGCTGGCGCAGGAAGCGATGGCCGCCTGATCGATGCGGCGGCCGGAGACGGCACCGACGCTGACGGCGCCGAAGAGTTCGGGCGGCTCCGTGACCATCGGCTCGACCTCGGACAGGTCGTAGACCGCCTCGTGGTGGAAGACGGCGTCGGGATCGTCCGCGAATACCTCGAAGAAACGGCCGCCGGCGCGCACTTCGGCATAACGCAGCGCGAGCGCGTCCACCGGCATCAGCGCGGTGTCGGCGCCGGCGTGATAGGTGCAGGCGAGCAAGGCCTGCCGCTCGTCGAGCGACAGCGACGCGACGCCCGGCCCGTCATACTGCACGCAGGCCTGGCTCAGATGGTCGGTCCGGGCGAAGTCGCGGATGATGAGCTGGGCAAGGTCGCGGATATCGGCTCCCGGCCGAAGCTGCCCGGTCAGCGTAATCCTCACCGGACGCGGCACCACCATCCAGTTCTCGTTCAGAACGCTCGTGACGACGACCTCGGTCGACATGGCAAGGTTCAGCGCGCCGACGACGCCGATGCTCGCGATGTTCGGCTCGTCGGTGAAGACCAGGAGGCCGGGGCGCGCATAGCCCTCTTCGATCAGCACCTGATGCCGCAGCCCGGAGCCCGGGCCGTAGAAGTTCGCACCGGTCGCCTCGGCAAAGCGCCGCATCTCGCCGTGATTGCGGTGGTAGACGGTGCCCATGCCGGCCGAGGTCGTGTGGTCGACGACCATGACGAGCTTGTCCGGGCGGGCGAGCCGGTCGACGCCGGCGTCCTGCATGATCTTCTTGCGGGCCGGCCAGGAAATGTCCTGGCAGCAGGTGTAGTCGGGGGTGACGTTGACATATTCGCCGGGTTCCACCCGCTGCAGTCCGGCAGCACGCGCGACGATCTTCTGGACGATGGTCTGTCCCATGGCGGGCCCTGCATTGCGGTTGCGGGATGCACGGCGGCGAAGTGTCCGTCGCGGCCTGCGGCGACTGCGGGAGAACATCCGCCTATCGCTGCCGCCGGGAGTTTGCGACCAAAAAGCTAATATGTCAATTCATTGACTTTTATAACTGGACGATCGCGTCCCCGGCCACTGCCCGGTCATCCGGCGATGTCGGTCAGCAAGGCCTCGACCTTGCCCCGCCTGAAGCCGGCACCGGCGGCAGCCTTGACTTGCGGCAACGCGGCGAGCACCGCGCTCCGGCCTTCATGCGCCGCCCACCAGAGCGGGCCGCCGAACCAACGGGGAAAGCCGTAGCCGTTGACGAAGGCGACGTCGATGTCGCCGGGGCGCTGGGCGATGCCCTCGTCGAGGGCCAGCGCCGCCTCGTTGACAAGCGCGGCCAGCGGGCGGTCGCGGCACTCGGCGTCCGGAACCGGTCGCCGCGTCCGGCCGGCAGCCGCTGCCTCGTCGAGGATGAGGCGTTCGACGTCCGGATCGGGGCGGCGCTCGCCGCCATCGTAGCGGTACCAGCCGGCACCGGTCTTGCGCCCCAGCCGCCCGGCCTCGCAAAGCATGTCCGGCAGTCGGACATAGCGCTCGGCAGGATCGCGGGTCGCGGCAAGCCGCTTGCGCCGCGCCCAGGCGATGTCGAGACCGGAGAGGTCCGAAACGGCGAACGGGCCCATCGCCATGCCGAAGGCTTCGAGCGCCGCATCCACCTGCCAGGGCAGCGCTCCGTCCTCCACCAGCATCTCCGCCTGGCCGCGATAGGCGGCATAAAGGCGGTTGCCGACGAAGCCCTCCCCGACCCCGGCGACGATCGCCGTCTTCTTCAGCTTGCGGCCGAGGGCGAGCCCGGTGGCGAGTGTCTCGTCGGAGGTCGCCGCGCCCCGCACCACCTCGAGCAGCTTCATCACATGCGCCGGGCTGAAGAAGTGCAGGCCGACGACCCGATCGGGCCGGCCGCTCGCGCCCGCCAGGCTGTCGAGATCGAGATAGGAGGTATTGGAGGCGAGGATGGTCTGCGGCGGCACGATCCGGTCGAGATCGCAGAGGAGCTTCGCCTTCACGCCCATGTCCTCGAACACGGCCTCGATCACCAGATCGGCCGTGGACGCGGCATCGAGATCCGAAGAGGCCGAGAGCCGCCCCATCATGCCGGCAACGGCCGCCTCGCCGATCCGGCCCTTCGCCGCATCGTCGGAGACGAGCCCTGCGATACGCTCGCGACCCCTTGCCAGCGCTTCCGGGTTCAACTCGACCAGGGCGACGTCGCAGCCCGCCCGCAGCAGCGCATAGGCGATCCCCACCCCCATGGTGCCGGCACCGATCACCGCGATGCGGCGGATGTCCCGCGGCTTCGCCGCGAGCCCGCTCACGCGGCCGGCCTCCCGCTCGGCGAAGAAGATATGGCGAAGCGCCACGGCCTCGGCACTCAGGCGGATATCCTGAAAGACCCGGCGCTCCTCGATCAGGGCGCCCGCGACCGACGTCGTCGCCGACAGTTCCACGAGCCGGGCCGCCTCGAGCGCGGCCGGACGATGCTTGCCGGTCTTCAGCGCCTCGCGCTTTGCCGCCGCGACGGCGTCCGGGTCGGACGGCGGCACCGCCCGATCGCGCACCCTGCGCTTGCCGCCGAGCCGCCGGGCGAGTCTGCCCGCGGCCCCGCGCAGGTCGTCGCCCGCAATTTCGTCGATCAGGCCGAGCTTCAGCGCCTCTTCGGCCGGCAGCCGCCGCGCGGAGCAGATGAGCTTCAGCGATTCCGGCAAGCCCGCGAGGCGCGGCAGGCGCTGCGTGCCGCCGGCCCCCGGCACGATGCCGAGCGAGACTTCCGGCAGGCCCACCATCGTGCCCGGCGCGGCCACCCTGCCGTCGCATCCGAGCGACAGCTCGAACCCGCCGCCGAGTGCCGCACCGTCGAGTGCCGCGACGACGGGAACCGGAAGCTCCTCGATCGCCGCGATCACGCTCGGCAGCTGCGGCTCACCCAGCGGCGCACCGAACTCCTTCAGGTCGGATCCGGCGACGAACGTCCCGCCCGCGCCGGCCAGCACCACACCCTCGATACCGCTCATCTCGCGGACTGCCGCGAAGGCGTCGAGCAGGCCGCGGCGCACGGCGTGGCTGCCCGCATTGACCGGCGGATTGTCGATGACGACGATCGCGACCTCGCCGTCCCGTCTGACTGTAACCGTACCGGCGCCGAACTGATCCACGCGATCCTCCGCATATGCTTTAAGCTAGCTTTACGGCATAAGCAGGAGAAGCGCCAGCCTCGTCAAGAGGGCGCAGCGGTCAGCGGAGCTTGACGGCGATCTTCACGAGATCCCCGCGATAAAGGCCGTTCGCCACCAGGATCAGCGTCCCCGCCTCGTCGACGGCAAGGCGCTTCACCTTGGCGATGGGCTCGCCCAGCGGAATGTTGAGGCGCGTGGCGGTTTCGAGATCGGCCATGCCGATCGTCATCACCTGCCGGGCGTCGACGATCTTCACGTCCGGGATGTCGGCGACGAGGCGCATCGCCGTCTTGGTCGTATAGGCTTCTTCCGGCACCTGCCCCGCCAGGCGTTCGTCGAGATAGACGTCGGTCAGGAGGAAGGCGGAGCCGTCGCGCGAATGCCGGCGACGCAGATGCCGGTAGGCCGGCGCCGCTTCGCCGACCTGATCCTCCACGAAGGGCAGCTCGATGTCGCGCTTGTCCGACAGGATCTCGATCTCGGCATTCTCCCGCGCGATAAGGAGGCCGGACCAGTCGGTATGGACCTCACACCACAGGTCGCGCTTGGGGCGGCTGGTGACGAACGTTCCCTTGGCCCGGTAGCGCTCGATCAGACCCTCGCCTTCGAGGATGTCGAGGGACTGGCGGATGGTCATGTTGGAAACGCCGCACTGCGCCGCCAGCTCCTCGACGGTCGGCATGCGCGTGCCGACCTCCCACTCGCCATTGTCGATCCGGCGGCGAAACAGGCTGGCCAGCTGGATGTAGCGCGCGACCGGGCTCTTGCGGAGCGCCTGGGCGGTCGAGACTTCGGCGGTGTCGCTCATCGGGCTGCCCTGTGCGAGTGGACGAATTGCAGGCGCCAAGGCCTTACCGCAACAACTCGGGAAGGGCCAACGCAACGCAGACTATGGGCGTTTGACACGGGATTGCCAAGACCGATATGTGATAAGTGCATCATATAGGTTTTTCGGAGGAAGACATGGCGGGGCCGCTGTCGCATCTCAGGGTACTCGACCTCAGCCGCGTCTTCGCGGGGCCGTGGGCCGCCCAGATGCTTGCGGATTTCGGCGCCGACGTCATCAAGGTCGAGCACGTCAAGGGCGGCGACGACGTCCGCCGCATGGGCGTGCCGCATCTCGGCGCGGACGGCCGGCCGACCGGCGAGACCTCGTCCTTCCTCGCGATGAACCGGGGCAAGCGCTCCGTCGCGCTCGACCTGTCGACCGCGGCCGGCCAGGAAGCCCTGCTGCGGCTGGTCGACGGGGCCGATATCCTGATCGAGAACTTCAAGGTCGGCAACCTCGCCCGGTTCGGTCTCGACGCCGTCGCGGTCGCCAAGCGCAACCCGCGCATCGTCTACTGCTCGATCACCGGCTTCGGGCAGACCGGACCGATGGCGGCGCGGCCCGGCTACGACCCGATCTTCCAGGCGATGAGCGGCGTCCTCTCGATCACCGGCCAGCCGGACGGGCATCCGGGCGCCGGCCCCGCCCTCGTCGGCTACTCCATCTCCGACATCACGGCCGGGCAATACGCGGTCTCGGCGATTCTCGCGGCGATCGCGCATCGCGACGCGGTCTCCGGCCTCGGCCAGGCGATCGACATCGCGCTGCTCGACACGCAGATCCATGCGGCCTCGCACATGGCTATGAACTGGCTGTCGTCCGGCACGCTGCCGCGGCGAAACGGCACCGCATCGCAGATCACCTGCCCGTGGCAGAGTTTCGACTGCGCCGACCGGCCGATCATGATCGCGGTCGGAAACGACGCCCAGTTCCGCCGCTTGGCGGTCCTGCTCGACCTGGGCGAGCTTGCCGACGATCCGCGCTTTGCGACCAACCTTCTGCGCGTCGAGAACGCCGACGTCCTGATCCCCCTGCTCGCCGACCGCCTGAAGGCGGACGTCGCCGACGCCTGGTTTGCCCGCCTGGAAGAAGCCGGCATCCCGTCCGGTCCGCTCAACAGCTTCGCCGACGTCTTCGAGATGGATCAGGTGAAGGCGCGAGACCTCATCGTCGAAGCCGAGCATGCGAAGGCCGGCCCGATCAGGATGATCCGCAACCCGGTCCGCTTCTCCGCCACGTCGACGGGCGCCGATCTGCCGCCCCCGGTCTTTGCCGCCCACACCGATGCCGTGCTCGCGGAGATCGGCTATTCGTCCGAGGAAATCGCCGCGCTGAAGGCGGCAGGCGCTGCCCGCTGAACCGCCTCCCCGGGCGCGCAGGAGGAGGACGGGGCGCGGAGCATGAACGCGGATCGTCCTCGCACGGAGCGGGGGCCCGGCCGGCACGGGTCAGGCAGGATCGGCGTCGATCCAGCCCTTCTCGCGGGCCTCAGCCAGCGCCAGGTCCGGATCGGGGCGCAGCATCTCGAAGACCCTGTCGGTGACGGAATAGTCCATGTAGCCGAGCCGCGCGAGCGGGCGGACCCGGGTCGTGTCGACGCGCCCCTCGGTCAGGACGCTATCGGCGATGTGGATGCCCACGACCTCGCCGATGACCACGGTCGTGGCGCAGGCGAGACCGCTCTTCGGGACCAGCGGGATCGTCTGGTAGAGGATGCATTCCAGCGAGATCGGGCTCTCGGCCACGCAAGGCGCCGCGATATTCCGGCAGGGGGCGGGCGTCAGGCCGGTCAGCTGGAACTCGTCGATATCGGCGCCGACCGTTGCCGAAGACAGGTTCATCGCCTCGCGAAGCTCGAAGGTTGCGACATTGACGGCGAATTCGCCTGCAGCCTCGATGTTCTCCAGCGAATGCTTGCGCGGGGTGGAAGAGAACATCACCATCGGCGGGGTACCGGCGACGGCATTGAAGAAGCTGTAGGGGGCAAGGTTCGGCGTGCCGTCGGGCGCGCGGCTGGAGATCCAGCCGATCGGCCTCGGCGTCACGAGGGCCGTCCAGGGATTGTGCGGCAGGCCGTGGGCGTCGGTCCGCGGATCGTAGAACATGCGCGTCAACCTCTGGCGACCGCGAGGGCGGCTTCCGGCGGGAACCGCATCGTAACCGCACTGCCGAGATCGAAGGGCGTCGCCGGAGCGGCCTCGACCCGGAAGATCTGCGCGGAGTTCTCCGGCCGGATCTCGTAATGGACGACGTTGCCGAGAAAGCTCGCCGCCGTGACCTCGCCGCGCAGGACGTTCTGGGTACCGTCCGCGGCGGCCGCAGGACCGGCACCGGCGTCTAGGACGATGTCCTCCGGCCGGATCGAGATGGCGACGTCGGGCCCGACGCCGTTACGGGCCCGGCAGCGGATCTCCCCGCCGCCTTCGAGCCGGACCGAACGGCAGGGCCCGACACCGGCACCGTCCGCCCCCACGCGTCCGCGCAGGATGTTCGTGTGGCCGACGAAGCCCGCGACGAACTCGTTGACGGGGCTGAAATAGATATCGCGCGGCGAACCGACCTGAACCATCCGGCCCTTTTCGATGACCGCGATGACGTCCGACATCGCCAGCGCCTCCGATTGGTCGTGCGTGACGTAGACCGCGGTGATGCCGAGTTCGCGCTGCAGGCGCTTGAGTTCCAGGCGCATTTCCTCGCGCAGCGAGGCGTCGAGATTGGAGAGCGGCTCGTCGAGAAGCAGAAGCTTCGGCCGGTGGACGATCGCCCGGGCCAGCGCGACACGCTGCTGCTGGCCGCCGGAAAGCTGCGTCGCCGAGCGCTGCGCATAGCCGCCGAGGCCGACGATATCGAGTGCCTCGCCCACCGCCGTCTTGATCTCCGCCCCGCTATAGCGCCGGTCCTTCGAGACACGCATGGGAAAGGCGACGTTCTCGAAGACGCTCATGTGCGGCCAGATCGCATAGGACTGGAACACCATGCCGATATTGCGCCGATGCAGCGGAACGGCGATCCCGGCCTGCCGGTCGTAGAGCGGCGTTCCGCCGACGATGATGCGGCCGGAATCGGGCGTCTCCAGACCGGCGATGCATCGGAGCGTCGTCGTCTTGCCGCATCCCGACGGCCCGAGCAGGGTGAAGAACGTTCCCGCCGAGAGGTCGATGTCGGCATCGCGGATGCCGCCGGCGAACTCGCCGGGCCGGGCGGGATAGACCTTGGTCAGTTTCTCGAGTTTCAGCATGGCGATCCCTCCCCGGATCAATGCGCACCGGCACCGCCGGCCCGGCCGCCGGCGAGGTAGAAGACCGAGGCCACCAGCGTCATGACGGCCGCCCAGATCAGGCCGAAGGCCGCCAGTTCCCCGCCCTGGCCGTTCACCCACAGGTCGTACATGCCGACCGCGACGACCGGGCTGCTCGGACCGGACAGAAGCACGGCGACCGCCAGTTCCTTGGTGGCGATGAGGAAGATGAACAGCCAGCCGGACAGGAGCGCAGGCGACAGGAGCGGCGCAATCACCCGCCGCAGGCTCTGCAGCGGCGTCGCCCCCGAAGCCCCGGCCGCTTCCTCCAACTCGTTGGAAATCTGCAGCACGCCCGCATAGGTGTAGCGCAGTCCATAGGGCAGGTAGCGGACGGTGTAGGCGATCGCCAGCGCCCAGATGGTGCCGTAGATCGGCAGCGGCACCGACAGGAAGATCATCAGGAAGGCGACGCCCATGACGATGCCGGGAAACACCAGCGGCATCGTCGCCAGCTGATCCACGAACTGCGCCCCGGCCTTTCGCCTTGCGCTCAGCCAGCCGGTGAACAGCGCGAGGATCATCCCGACCGACGCCGCCACGACGCCGACGATCAGCGTGTTGATGGCGAGCGTGCGGTAGTATTCGGAGGAGAGCACGGTCGCGAAGTTGGCGAGGCTGAACTGCGCGACCCCCGAAGGCCGCATCGGCCGCATGTAGGGCAGCAGTGACAGCCACAGCAGCGCCAGCAGCGGCAGGACGAGGACGATCAGGAAATTGAAGATCACCAGCGCGTCGCCGACGGGGCGCCACTTGCCGAGATCGAACTGGCGCGGCCGGTAGCCCTTGCCGGTGACCGTGGAATAGCGGCCGGCATTGCGCGACAGCTTGCCGTAGAAGTGCAGGAGGATGGCGACGGCGACGAGCAGCACGACCGAATAGGCGCTGGCATAGCCGAGATCCGGCGGGATCGACTCCTTGATCGAGCGGTAGACGTCCGTGGTCAGCACGTCGACATTGCCCGGCATGCCGACGAGCGCGGGCACTTCGAACGCTTCGATGGCGCGGATGAAGACGAAGAGCGCCAGCGCCGCGATCGCCGGGGTCGCCATCCGGATCGACACCGACCAGACCGTCCGCAGGACGCCCGCCCCGCTCATCCGCGCCGCTTCCTCAAGATCGGCGTTGGCGGAGCGGAAGGTCGAGGACAGGAGGAGAAAGACCAGCGGCGACCACAGGAAGCCCTCGATCAGGATCATTCCGGTGAGCGAGTACGGGTTGAACAGCACCTGCCGCGTTCCGGTCATCGTGCGCCAGGCGTCGTTGAACGGGCCGGAGCGGCCGAGCAGGAACAGCCAGGCGCTGACATAGAGGATGTAGGGCGTGCCCATCGAGATGACGGTGGTCAGATAGGCGAGCGCCTTGAAGCGCGTGTTGGTGCGCTCGACCAGCCAGGCCAGCGTGCCCCCGAACAGCAGCGCCACCACCGTCGAGAAGAGCGCGAATGTCAGCGAGTTGACGAGCGTCCGGTAGAGGTCGGGATTGGTGAAGAAGCGCAGGTAGTGCGTCAGCGTCCAGCCGCCGACAGTCGCGTCCGGATTGGTGATCGACAGCGAGCGGAGCAGGAGGATGATCGCCGGCGGGGCGACGAGGATGCCGAGGATGATCGCAAGAGCGATGACGAGCACACGCGTCTGATCCAGCCTCAGCCACGAGGCGCGCGCACCGGCCTTCTGCTGGGATACGCGCGGCCAATCCTGTTCGATCGTCATCTTCTCTCTTTCCCGCAGCGCGAAGCTTCGGCGAGACGCAGGCGCGTCTCACATGAACTTCTTGTCGAGCAGCCCGATCCAGGTCTTGAGGTTGTCCGCGACGATGGTCGGAGACATGAACGTCGTCTCGAAGGGCTTCGGCCCGGTCGGCAGCAGCGTCGGGATGGCCGCGTCGACGCCAGGCCGGCTCGGAAGATAGTTGGTCGAGGCGAGCACCCTCTGCCCCTCGTCGGACAGCAGCCAGTCGATGAACAGCTTGCCGGCATTGGGGTGCGGTGCGCCCTTGATCAGGCCGAGAAGGCTCGCGCTCGACACCAGCGGCTCCATATGGAGCCATTCGATGGGGGCCCCCTTGGCCTTGGAGATCGCGACATGGTGGTTGAACACCATGAGGCCCATCGGGAAGTCGCCGACGATCACCCGGTCGAGGACCGTACGCTGCGAGGAGTTCATGTTGGTGACCTTCTGGGCGGCGAGCTTGTCGAGATAAGCCATCCCCTGCTCCTCGCCCTTGGCCATCAGCATGTTGCCGAGGAAACCCGGTGCGGCGACGGGCTCGGGCACGACCGACCAGACGAGCTGGTTCTTCCATTTCGGATCGAGGAGGTCGTTGAACGTCTTCGGCGCCTCGTCCGCCGAGACGAGGTCGGTGTTGTAGGCCGCCGTCAGGTAATAGAAGTTCAGCGCATGCCAGCTGCCGTCTGCGGCCTTGAACTTGTCCGGATAGGCCGCAGCGCTGTCCGGCTTGTAGGGTTCGACGAAGCCGGCGGGCATGACGGAGGAGAAGGTCGCCGTGCCGTCGAAGACGTCGCCCATCATCCGGCCGGCCTGACCTTCGTTGATGATCTTGAGCGCCGTGTCGCCGGAGCCGGCACGGGTGAACTCGACGGCGATCTTGGGGTATCTCTTCATGAACGCGGCGGCCAGCGGGCGCACGGACTGGTCGACGATCATCGTCGTATACCAGGTGACCTTGCCCTCCGCCTCCGCCGCCGCGACGAGGTCAGGACCGGCGGCATGCGCCCGCGTCCAGGGAAACAGGCCGGATGCGGCGAGTGCGCCGAGGCCGAAGGTCACTTCACGTCTGTTCATGCTTTCCTCCCATCGCCCGACGGCGTGCGTCCGTCTTCTTCAGCGGAAAAGCTGATTGAAGATCTTGATCCACTTCGGAAGCCCTTCCGAAACGACCTCCGGCGTCATCATGGTGACCTTGAAGGGCCGCGGTCCGTTGGCCATCAGATCCGGGACCTTCGCCGCGACGTTCGGATTGGTCGGCAGGTACATGCCCTTGGCGAGCACAGTCTGCCCTTCCTTGGACAGGATGAAGTCGATCAGGAGCTTGCCGGCATTGGGATGCGGAGCGCCGCGCACGAGGCCGACCGTATTGGGGCTGGCGATCACCGGCTCCATGCGCAGCCAGTCGACCGGGGCGCCCTTGGCGGCGCTGATCGGCGAATGGTGCGTGTAGGTCATCAGGGCGAGCGGAAAGTCGCCGACGATGACCCGGTCGAGCACGGTGCGCTGGCTCGTGTCCATGTTGGTGATCTTCTGGGCGGCGAGCTTGTGGAGATAGTCCATCCCCTTCTCCTGGCCCATCGTCATCAGGATGTTGCCGATGAAGCCCGGCGCGCCCGACTCCTGCGGCACGACCGACCAGACCATCTGGTTCTTCCATTTCGGATCGAGCAGATCCTGATACGTCTTCGGCGCATCGTCCTTGGAGACCATGTCGGTGTTGATCGCCGCCGAGAGGTAATAGACGTTCGGCGCCGCCCAGTAGCCGTCAGGGCCCTTGTATTCGGCAGGGATTTCGGCGGCGGAATCGGCGACATAAGGTTCCACGAGGTTCGCCGGGCGCAGCACGATATAGGCGCCGTTGCCGTCGAAGACGTCGCCCATGACGTGTCCGGCGGACGACTCGTTGACGATCTTCAAGGCCGTGTCGGAACTCGATGCCCGCGAGAACTGGACGTCGATCTTCGGATATTTCTTCTCGAAGGCCGCGACCAGCGGACGGACCGCCTGGTCGACGATCATCGAGGTGTACCAGACGACCGTCCCCTCCTTCTCCGCCGCCTGAACCAGCTCCTGCGACGCCGCATCGGCCGGCGCCGCGGCCAAGGCCGCAGTCAATCCGATGGCAGCCGCGACGACCGTGGATCCAAGCTTCAGCCCTATGTTCCCCATGCCTTGCCTCCCGAGCAGTGATGGCACCGGGAACACCGGGGTCCATCAGGAACGTTTTATAGTCTAGTTATATAGCTTTTACGTCGTCAAAGCAAACGCCTCGGCTCATGCGATCTCCCGGAATTCCAGTGGCCCCGCCGCCTCCGGCAACGCGCTGCCGAACCGCGCGGGTTCGAACGAATATCCTGCCTTGAAGCGGCGCACGAACATCAGGTGCGGCGGAGCGACGTGGCACGGCGCGACGGCGATGTCGCGGTCCGCGACCTCGGCCAGGAGCGCCGCCCGGGTGGCCGCCGCCGTCTCCGGCTGGATGTCGACGGAGGAGTTCCAGTCCGGCCGCAGCACATGGACGGGATGATGCAGGACGTCGCCGCAGAAGACGATGGTCCGCCCCTCGGAGCGGAGCCACAGCGCCAGTTGACCCGGCGTATGGCCGGCGGCCCCGACCGCCTTGAAGGTTCCGGCGACCTTGTCGCCGGGTGTCGTCCATCGCACCTGCCCAGCCCTCACGACCGGCATGACCGAGTCCTGGAACGAGCCGCCGTCGCTCGCCTCGCCGCGCCGGTCGAGAGCTTCGAACCAGTCGAAGTCGGCGCGCGGTATGTGATAGGCGGCGTCCGGAAAGGTCGGGACCCACCGGTCGCCCTGGCGCACCGTGTTCCAGCCGACATGGTCGGCGTGAAGGTGCGTCATGACGACGTCCGTGACCTGGTGCGGGGCCGCTCCGGCGGCGGCCAGCCAGTCCGGCACGACGGTGTTCATCATGTTGGCGCGCGGGGTGCGACGCGTCTTGCCGTTGCCGATGCCGGTGTCGACGAGGATCGTCCGGCCGCCGAGCCTGACGATCCAGATCGTCACGGAGATCACCAGACGATCGATCGCCTCGTACCAGTGCCGGCCTTCGAGCTTATCGCGATGCTCGGCGAGAACGGCGCGCTCGAGCTTCGGGAACAGCCTGTCCGGCACGTGGACCGGGCCGTAATATTCCGACAGCGCCGTGACGGTCGCCGCGCCGATGCGCCAGCTGGAGATCATGCCGTCCTGCCGGGCAGGCCGAGCAGCGAGCGCGCTTCCGGAACGCTTGCATGCCGGAAGTTGAGCTCGTGCAGGAGTTTGCGGATCTTCTCCACCTGCGCGGCATTCGAACGGTAGAGGACACCCTCCCGCTCGAAGAGATTGTCCTCCAGGCCAACGCGCAGATGCGTGCCCATCAGGGCGCCGCTGATCGCCGCCCGCATGTTGCCGGTTCCGGTGCCGTGGGTGAACAGCGCGCAATCGCGGCCGAACAGGCGCTCGGCGGTCTGCCTGAGATGCACGAGATGATCGATATGGGAGGTGATGCCGCCAAGGATGCCGGTCAGGAACTGGATGATCAGCGGTCGCCTGACGGTGCGGGTGGAGAGGTGGTGGTCGAGGATATGCAGGTGCCCGACGTCGTAGCACTCGAACTCCATCGCGATGTCGGCATCGATCAGCATGTCGATCATCCGGCCGATCTTGCCGAAGGTGTTCGAGGTGACGACTTCGCGCACGCCCTCTCCGGCGAGGAGTTCGCGCTCCCAGTCATGGGCGAAGGCCGAGGCCTTCTGGTCGCTCGCCTTGGCGAAGCGGCCGTAGTTCATCGAACCGACGATGACCGTGGCGATCTCCGGCCGAAGCTCGATGACCGCCGACAGCCGCTCCTCGGCGGTCGAGCCGCGGGAGGCGGACATGTTGATCACGCCGTCGCAGCGCTCGCGGATGCCGCCGACGATGTCGCGCCACGGGCCGAGGTCGTTGCTCGGCCGCCCGTCCTCAGGATCGCGGGCGTGCAGATGCAGGATCGCGGCACCGGCGTCCGCGGCCTCCGTGGCTTGGGCCGCGATATCCTCCGGCCGCCAGGGCAGATGCGGGGACATCGAGGGCACAAGGCTGGAGCCGGTGACCGCGCAGGTGATGATCGTCGGGTCTGTCATGTCGGGCGCCTCCCTCGCCGTCCGCCGTTGCTCAGCTGCGCCGCACCGGGATGTCGCTCAGAGCGCCGGGCGGGGTCTCGCCGCCGGGATAGAGTTCCGGCGTCTCGCTTTCGGGCAGCGGAATGCGGTGGGCGTTGAGCGTCATCGCCACCATCGAATAGTAGCCGGTGACGGCGGTCAGCTCGACGACGCCGACGACGCCCCAGCGCGCGGTCACCGCCGCATGGACGGCATCCGAGACCTGACCGGAGGTCTGCAGGGCGCTGACATAGTCGTAGATCTCGGCCGCGGCGGGATCGTCGAAGGCCGGGGGCTCGCCCCGGCGGATCGCAGTGATCACCGCCTCGGAAAGCCCCGCCTGGCGCGCGGCGCGCGAATGGATGGTCCATTCGAGCTCGGAGTTCCAGCGCCGGGCGGTCACCAGGATCGCCAGCTCGTTGAGCGCCGGCGGCAGCACCGTGTCGAACCGCAGGATCTCGCCGAGCCTGTGCCAGCGCTCCGCGAGGTCCGGATTGTGGAGGGCGGCGCGCAGCGGCCCCACCAGCGCGCCGCGCCGGCCGGTGACGATGCTGTCGAACACCTTGCGCTGCGCCGGGCTCAGGGCATCCGGCCCGGGCAGCGGGATACGGGGCGCGGTGAGGTTTCTCGCGTCCATGCGGTCAGGCTCCCTCGGGGCTGTCGTCGAGACCGAGGGCCGACAGCACCTCCGCCGTATGTTCGCCGAGAAGCGGCGCATGCCGCTCGAAGGCGAGCGGTGCGTTCTCGAAGCGCAGCGGGCTCACCACCTGCCGCAGCGAGCCCGACAGGGGATGCGGCAGGTCGCGCACCATCGCCCGGTGCCGGATCTGCGGGTCCTCGAAGACCCGGTCGACGGTGTTGATCGGCCCGCAGGGCACACCCGCCGCGGACAGGGCCTGCACCCACTCCTCGACGCCCCTTTCCGCCAGCGCCGCTTCGATCGCCGGCATCAGGACGTCGAGATTCTCGACCCGCGCCCGGTTGGTGCGGAAGCGCTCGTCGCCGGACAGTTCGGGCCGCCCGATCACCTCGGCGAAGCGGACGAACTGCTCGTCATTGCCGACGGCCAGGACGATGTGCCCGTCCTTCACCGGCAGAACGTCCTGCGGCTGGATGTTCGGATGACGGTTGCCTCGCCGGACCGGCACCTTTCCCGAGACGAGGTAGTTCATCGCCTGGTTCGCCAGCATCGCGGCCGAGACGTCGAGCATGGCAAGGTCGATGACGTCGCCCTTGCCGGTCTCGGCGCGGCGCGCCAGCCCCGCGAGAACGCCGATCGTCGCGTACATCCCCGTCATGATGTCGACGATCGGCACGCCGACCTTCTGCGGACCACCGCCGGGCGCCCCGTCCGGGCCGCCCGTGACGCTCATCAGTCCGCCCATGCCCTGGATCATGAAGTCGTAGGCGGCATCCTTCGCGCGCGGACCATCGGCGCCGAAGCCGGTGATCGAGCAGTAGACGAGCCGCGGGTTCAGCGCCGTGAGANCCGCCCATGCCCTGGATCATGAAGTCGTAGGCGGCATCCTTCGCGCGCGGACCATCGGCGCCGAAGCCGGTGATCGAGCAGTAGACGAGCCGCGGGTTCAGCGCCGTGAGATCCTTCGGACCCAGCCCGTAGCGCGAAAGGCTGCCGGCCTTGAAGTTCTCCAGCAGGATGTCGCTCGTCGCGGCAAGCGCGCGCACGGCCGCCTGTCCCTCGGCGCTCGCCAGATCGAGCTCCACCGAGCGCTTGCCGCGATTGACCGAGAGATAATAGCCGGATTCGCGCGTTTCCTGCCCCTCTGCATCGGCCAGATAGGGCGGCCCCCAGCGGCGCGTATCGTCGCCGGCGCCTGCCCGCTCGACCTTGATGACGTCGGCGCCGAGATCGGCCAGGATCTGGCCGGCCCAGGGCCCTGCCATGATCCGGCTGAGATCGAGGACGCGGATGTGGGAGAGCGGGCCCGCCACTATGCCGCCTCGAAGACGAGCGGCATGACGATGTCGCCCATTGCGAGCGCGCCGTCGTCCCTGGCCTTGGATTCGGCGAGCGACGGGCGCCGGTCGAGCGCGTCGATCCAGGCGGCGAGGCGCGGATGCGCCGGCCGCCAGTTGCTCGACGCGAAGCGGAAGTCGAGCTGTCCGAGAGCGCAGGCGACGGCGATATGCCCGAGGCCGAACGGCCTTGCCTCCAGCATCGGCACTTCGGCTTCGAGCCGGGCCAGGCTCGCCCGCACCTTCGCCTCGAATGCCTGCGATATCACCTCGCTGCGCTGCTCGCCCCGCGCCATCTCGATGCGCCAGAGGAGCAGGATGTCGGTCAGCCCGTCGCCGAAGGCCTGCCAGCGCAGGCACGCGATGCGCTCTTCGCCGCCCGTCGGCACGAGCCGCTCCGGACGGTCGCCGGCAATCTGGTCGAGATACTCGCAGATGACGCGGGAATCGAACAGCGCGGTGCCGTCTTCAAGGACCAGCGTCGGGATCTTGCCGAGAGGATTGTCGGCGAGGACGTCCGGATTGGCGGCGCCGGCCATCATCACCGGCGAGCGTACGCACTCGACCCGTTCCGCCAGGCCGGTTTCCTGGAGCACGATCATGACCTTTCGCACGAATGGCGAACGCGGTGACCAGTGCAGCTTCATCAGGCTTCCTCCCCCGAAAGCGAGCGCGTCATTCGCAATGAAGTCTAGCCGCCTCGCATCAAAAGATCAATTATATAGTTTTATGTTTTATGCCGTCTCCCGCTCTGTCTGCCGGTCGGATGCACGGGAACCGAACCCCCGCGCGATCAGGCCCCGACTCCGAGAAAGTCGAGCAGCACCGCGTTGAAGGCATCGGGCTGCTCGAAATTGGGAACGTGCCCCGCCTGAGGGATGATCCCCACCCGCGCCCCCGGCACGCCGCCGAAGGTCGCCGCCATGGACGACGGCATGGCGCCATCCTCCGCGCCCGCGATCACCAGAAGCGGACAGGCGATCCGGCGGAGGACCGCTTCCTGATCGTAGTCCTGCAGCGCCGTCGCGCCATGGATGAAACCCTTAAGCGGCGTGGCCGCGACCATCCTGCGCAACGCCTCGCCCTTCGGCCCCGCCGCATTGTCCGGCTGCAGCCAGCGCCTGGCTGTGTCCTCGGCATAGCCGTCCATGCCGTGCTCCTTCGCGAAGGCGATCCGGCCGGCCCAGGTCGCGGCACCGGTCGCGGCGGTCTTCGCCTGTCCGTCGGACAGCACGAGCCGCCCGAACCGCTCCGGCCGCATCCCGTACGCGGTAAGCCCGGTCGGCACGCCCATCGACAGCCCGACGAAGGTGCAGCGCTCGATGCCGAAGTGATCAAGGACGGCATGGAGGTCGGCGGCAAGACGCGGCATGTCCGGCGCGCTTTCGCCCGGCGACGTGCGCCCATGGCCACGCTGATCGTAGCGCAGGACCTGAAACCGGTCCTTCAGCGCGTCGGCCTGCGCGTCCCAGATCGAGAGATCCGTGACGAGCGAGTTCGAGAAGACGATCCACGGCGCCGCGTGCCGGGTTCTCTCGACGCGGCAGAAGATGTCCGTTTCCGGAACCTCGACCAAGTCGTCACGAACCATTGCTCAACGCCCCTTGAAGACCGGCGACCGCTTCTCGACGACGGCCCGCGTCGCCTCGCGCGCATCCTCGGTCGCCATCAGCCGGGTGGAATAGCTCTGCTCGATTTCGTAGCCCGGCTCGACGGGCATGTCCTCGATCTCGTTCAGCGAGCGCTTGCCCATGCGCAGGCCGAGCGGCGCCTTCGCCGCGACCGTGCGCGCCATCTCCATGGCGGCGTCCATCAGCGCATCGGGCTCCACGACCTCCTGAACGAAGCCGAGCCGCCAGGCGGTCTCCGCGTCGATCGGCTGGCCGGTGAAGAACATGCGCCGCAGCCAGCCCTGCGGCAGGTGCCGCCCCATATGCGCCCCGCCGCCGCAGCGCCCGACATTGATCTCCGGCATGGCGAAGGTCGCCTTCCTCGACGCGATGCGGATATCGCAGACCGAGGCGAACACCGCGCCGGCGCCGAGCGCGGGCCCGTTGATCGCGCCGATAACCGGCACGTCGCACAGCCGCACCTGTGCGAAGGATTTGCGCACGACGGCGGCCCGGGCAGGATCCTCGTCGACGGTGGCCGCGAGAAACTCCTTCAGGTCGAGCCCGGCACAGAAGGCCCGCTCTCCGGTCGAGGTGAAGATGACGACATTGACGTCGTCACGCCGCCCGACCGCCTCGAACAGGGCGCCGAGTTCTTCATAGAGCGCGAGCGTGACGGCATTGACCGGCGGGTTGTTCAGCCGGACCACTGCAATGTGGTCGGCGACCTCGAATTCGATCGGCATGCGGCCCCTTTCCCCTCTCATCATCGGTTATGCTAGTTTTATGTGTTATGAACGGTCGGCAGGCACCTTTCAAGCGTCTTGCCAGCTTGACCGCCCCTTTTAATCTAATAAGATATCATATTAGCTTTATGGGAGGAGCCCGACGTGGAAAGCTGGGTCGAAAACGCTCGCATGATCGTCGACAGCGCTGCCGCGATCGTGCCGGCCGATGGCGCCATCGCCCGCGTGCGCGCCCAGCGCTTTCAGCTGCCAGGCTTCTCGCGGGCGGTCTTCGCCGAGATGGGCGCCATGGGCTGGCTGCAGCTTGTCCTGCCCGAGGATCAGGGCGGAGCCGGCCTCGGCATGCGCGAGTGCACGGCGCTGGTTTCGGCTCTCGGCCGCGGACTGATTCCCGAGCCGATCATCGACGCCCTCTTCGCCCAGCGGCTGCTTGCCGGACGGGCGGCTCCCGAGATCATGGATGGACGCCATGTGGCCGTCGCCGGCTGGCAGGACCGTACGGACAGCCTCGACTTCGCCGGCCTCTCCTCCGCATCGGGTCGCCTCTCCGGCGTGAAGCGGCACGTCGCAGGTGGTGCCGGAGCCGACGTCTTCGCCGTGCTTGGCGCGGAAGGTGTGGCGATCGTCCCTGCCGATGCCGACGGCCTGCAGATCGAGACGGCGGCGCTGCAGGACGGCACCTTCGAGGCGACGTTGACCTTTCGGGACGTCGCCGCGGAATGGCTGCCCGTCGACGATGCCGACAAGGCGCTGGACGAGGCCGTCCTGTCGCAGTCTGCCTATCTCCTCGGCCTCGCCGAGCGCGGGATCGACATGACGCTCGACTATCTCAGGATCCGCCGACAGTTCGGCCGGCCGATCGGAAGCTTCCAGGCCCTGCAGCACCGCGCGACCGCCTTGAAGATCGAGCTCGAACTCTGCCGCGCCACCGTGCAGAGGACGGCGGCCCGCATCGACGCCGGCGCGCCGCCCTCGGTGCGTGCGGCTGCCGTGTCACGCACCAAGGCGCGGGCGGCCTCGCTCGCCTTCCTGATGGCGCGCGAGGCGGTGCAGATGCACGGCGCGATCGGCATAACCGAGGAAGCCGACATCGGGCTCATCGTGTCCGGGGCGATCGCGGCGGCCAACCGGTTCGGTTCGGCGCGGCTGCATCGCGGCCGGCACTTTTCGGCAAGCGAGAGGAGCGCCGCATGAGCGCGAGCCCGTCCCAAACGCCCGTCTATCCGGCTGCGGACCTGCCTGATTTCGAGGCGATGAGCGACGACGACTTTCGCGGACGCGTGCGCCGCTTTGTTGCAGACGCCTATCCCGACATTCCCCGCTTCGTCCAGCGCCGGCTGCACTGGGACGAGGTGAAGCCCTGGTACATGGCCCTGTCGCGCGCGGGCTGGATCTGCCCGACATGGCCGCGCGAATGGGGCGGTATGGCGCTCGGGCCCGGCAAGCATCTCGTCCTCATCGAGGAGTTTGAGCGCCACGGCTGCGCCCGTGTCCACGACATCGGTCCGGTGATGCTGGGACCGCTGCTGATGAAATACGGCACTGAAGCGCAAAAGGCGTTCTACCTGCCGCGGATCCTCTCCGGCGAGGATATCTGGGCGCAGGGCTACAGCGAGCCAGACGCCGGCTCCGATCTAGCCGACGTGCGGACCGAGGCCGTGCGCGATGGCGAGGAATGGGTGATCGACGGGCAGAAGACCTGGACGACGCTCGGGATGGACGCCAACCGCATCTTCATCCTCGCGCGCACCGACAAGACGGTGAAGAAGCAGGCCGGCATCAGCTTCCTGCTGGTCCCGATGGACGCCGCGGGCATCACCGTCCGCCCGATACGCAATCTCGAAGGCCATGCGGAGTTCTGCGAGGTCTTTTTCGACGCCGTGCGGGTTCCCGCCGACAGCCTCGTCGGCGAAGAGAACCAGGGCTGGGCGATCGCCAAGGCGCTGCTCGGGCACGAGCGGGTGTTCATCGGCGCACCGCGGCTGTCGGGGAACGCGCTCGCGCGGCTCCGCCATCTCGCCGAGGCCCGCGGCGTCTTCGGCGATCCGGCGCTGCGCGACCGCTACACGCGGCTGAAGATGGATGTCGACGACCTCGCCGATCTTTTCGAGACCTATGTCGACAAGCTGCGCGGCGGCGAAGCGATCGGTCCCGACGTCGCCATGCTCAAGATCTTCCAGAGCGAACTCTACCAGCGCATCTCCGAGGAGATGATGGAACTTGCCGGAGAGAGCGCGGCCCTGCGCGAGCCGGAGGGCGGCGACCCGAAGCTTCACGCCGCCGGAACCTGGCTCGCCGCCCGCCCCACCACCATTTTCGGCGGCTCGACCGAGGTGATGCGCAACATGATGGCCCGCTACGTCCTCGATCTTCCGCCCGGCTGACTGGCTCAACCCGTCCTCGGATACAGCTACGGTCTAGCCCGACGTCGGAAGCGAGTACGACATCTATCCCCACTACCGAAGGATTTCCTTTCCATCCGTCGGACCCGTCCTGTTGAGAAGGAGATGGGCCGACTTCAGACTGGCGGCTTTCGTAAAGGAAAGCTAGAGAACCGACATCTCGCTTAGCAACCTGCCACTCGTTGTAGCGCCCCTTCAGACGCAGACGAGAGTGCTTCCCCGAGGGCGGAGCTATACGAAAATCGAAGCGTTGCATCTTGCGTATTTTCCTGTCGTTTGCGACAAGCATTCATGTCGCTGCAAACGATTCAGTTTACGCAGGAGCAAGCGCGCGATCTCGCCCGCGTATCGCCGGGTGAGGTACGCGCATGGCGCAAGGCAGTGAGCTATCTGGCCGCCAAGCCGGGCAAAGCGGCCCGTTTTACCTTTGCAGACATTCTAGGACTGGCAATCACGCGGCGGATCACCGGCGACTTCCATGTTCGCATCAGTGATATCGGGCACAGTATGGACGCGCTTTTTCGCGCCCTGTCAGAGGCTCGTCCCTCTGAGCTTGAGGGCTCTATCGCTTTGATTGACGCCCAGACGGCGCGATTGGTAGCCGGATCGGACCTTGACGCCAAGCAGCTTAAAGATCCGACTTTCGTTGTTCCTTGCGACCAGCTCATCCACGATTTGAGCCAGAGAGTGATGCCGCTTGCCCCCGCTTCGGCGCAAGCGGCTCTGCCCTTCGCGCCCCAGATGGTGAAGACGGGACGATGACTAACGCGGCCCTTCAACAAGTCCTGTCGGCGACCGGCTATATGGCCGAAGGCGAAGCTGCGCCGGGCGTTCTATTGGGTGACGAAGCGCGCTTGAGCCGCCGAGGCCGATCCTTCACACCTGATGCCCTGTGGCGCGGTCAGTCTTCGCTGACGGTCTATTTCAAGTTCACTTCGAGCCCGCCTGCCGAGGCGGATTTGGCCGCTTGGCGTCAGGAGATCTGGAATGAGGGTTTCGCGCCCCTACTCTGGATCGTGTCGCCGAATCGCATCGATCTCTATAACGGCTTCGGTCGCCCGCGGCCGGAGGCCGATCCGGCCCAGAACCGTCTCGCAACCTTCCTTACGATCGCATCCGAACTGGAGGAACTCGACGCGCTTGCTGGCCGCTTCGCCATGGAGACCGGGCAGTTCTGGATCAAAACGAAGCAGGTGGATCGCAAGACCGCAGTCGATCAACAACTGCTGTCGGACCTTGCCGTGCTCGAAAGGGACCTAGTTGTTTAGTCCCGGTATGTGATGGGTCGGATCGTTTGTGAATCGTTCGGGCTCTTCTGTCCAGCATCGGACGACATGCTCGAACGGCGTGAGGCCTCTTAGGGTCTTCAGTCGT
>NZ_JBFTEH010000012.1:0-168003 GCF_041027365.1 Jiella sp. M17.18
AGGAACGGCTGGTCGATCGGACGCTCCGGCGTCGGGATGTAGGCGTCGACTTCCTTCATCAGCGCCCGCACCGCGTCCTCGCCGATCTCCTTGTTCGAATCCTCGAGAGCCGCAAGCGCCGAACCCTTGATGATCGGAATGTCGTCGCCGGGGAACTCGTAGGACGACAGAAGCTCGCGCACCTCGAGCTCGACGAGCTCCAGAAGCTCCGCGTCGTCGACCTGGTCGACCTTGTTCAGGAACACCACGATCGCCGGAACGCCGACCTGGCGGGCGAGCAGGATGTGCTCGCGCGTCTGCGGCATCGGGCCGTCCGCCGCCGACACCACCAGGATCGCGCCGTCCATCTGCGCCGCGCCGGTGATCATGTTCTTCACGTAGTCGGCATGCCCCGGGCAGTCGACATGGGCATAGCGACGGCTCTCCGTCTCGTACTCCACATGCGCCGTCGAGATCGTGATGCCGCGCGCCTTCTCCTCCGGCGCCGCGTCGATCTGGTCGTAGGCCCGGTACTCGCCGAAATACTTCGTGATCGCCGCCGTCAGAGACGTCTTCCCGTGGTCGACGTGACCGATCGTCCCGATGTTCACATGCGGCTTGTTGCGCTCGAATTTACCCTTGGCCATCGCCTGTTCCGCTTCCCGAAATTGACAGCGGGACCGTTACCGGATCTTCGCCCCGCCGAAGACGAGCCCGCAATAATGACGTTCGAAGGGGGTTTCAAGTCCGCCTGCCCCAGACGCCGAATCGCCGAACGGCAAAGCCCGGCCGAAACCGTGACGCCTGGCGACTGATTTTCGTCGTCTTCGACAAGCGCCCGGGAGCGGACCATCGCCCTGGAATATGCGGCACCGGCGTTGCGATGGCGCGCGGTCCCGATGACGGAGGCGACAGGGACTATCGAGCCAGCGAACCTGGAGCGGGTAGCGGGAATCGAACCCGCGTATTCAGCTTGGAAGGCTGCTGCTCTACCATTGAGCTATACCCGCAACGCCACAGAGCTTATGCGAAATGCCCGGCTCTGGGAAGCGGTGGTGGAGGGGGCTGGATTCGAACCAGCGTACGCTAAGCGAACGGATTTACAGTCCGTCTCCTTTAACCACTCGGACACCCCTCCGATCCCGCTGCCGCGACGCGCCTCAGCGCTTCGGGCAACAAGGAGCGTCGACCGATCCTGCGACCGGCCTCGCGTCCGAGCGGCCTTATGAAAGGCTGAAGCCCGTCTGTCAACGGTCGGATTTTCGAGTTGTCGTTTCGATGACGGGCGAACCACCGGGGCGGCCGGAGCTTGCGGCCGGACGAGCAGCTTCGGACGGCGCGGACGACGTTCGGCGGGCGAAGGACGGTCGGCCCGCGATTCTGCACCCAGACGCTTCGGTCCGCCGGCACCCGGCCATACCGGCAACCGCCGCCGTTGAGCGCGCGCTTTCTCTGGCGTAAGCAGCGGGCATGACCGACGACACCGCCTCCGGCAGTCCCAAGGACAGCCACTACGCCAAGCTCCGGCGCGCCCATCGCGACCGCAACCGCCCGCCGGGCCAGCCCGGCACGCCGCGGCCGAAGCGGCCGCCTGTTCCCGGCAAGCCGCCGCCCGCGGGCCATGTCTGGCTCTACGGCCTGCATACGGTCGCGGCAGCCCTGCAGAACCCGAAGCGGCGGCTCCACCGGCTGCTCGCCACCCGCAATGCGCTGGCGCGGCTGGAGATCGACGAGGCCGCGATCCCCTGCCCCGTCGAGATCGTCGAGCCGAAGCGGCTGGACAGCGAACTCGGCACCGAGGCGGTGCACCAGGGCGTCGCGCTGGAGGCCGATCCGCTGGCGCCGCACCGCTTCTCGGACCTTTCCGATGCGCGGCTGGTGCTGGTGCTCGACCAGATCACCGACCCGCACAATGTCGGGGCGATTCTGCGTTCGGCGACGGCGTTCGCCGCCGATGCGGTGGTGACGACAGCGCGCCACTCGCCCCAGGAGAGCGGCGTCCTCGCCAAGGCGGCCTCCGGGGCGCTCGAGCACGTGCCGCAGATGCTGGTCGGCAATCTCGCCGAGGGGCTGGAAGAGCTCGCGCGCGAGGGCTTCCTGACCATCGGCCTCGATTCCGACGCCGACGCCGACTTCGAGACCGCGCTGACGGGCGAGAAGCTCGCCATCGTCCTCGGCGCCGAGGGCAAGGGCCTGCGCCAGAAGACGCGCGGCACCGTCGACCGCCTCGCCCGGCTCGACATGCCCGGCGCGATCCGCTCGCTGAACGTCTCGAACGCGGCGGCGATCGCGCTCTATGCCGCACACCGGCATCTGACGAAGACCGCCTGACCGGGCGCGGGGCCCGCCGGTGACGCACCCCGCGCCGTCGCGGCGCATTGCCCGCGGCCCCGATTCGGCCTAGTCGAATGGGGATGCCGCGACGAAGCCACCTCTTCCTGCTGCGCCATGCGCACTCGTCCTGGGCGAGCCCGGGGCAGCGCGACCATCAGCGCCCGCTCGACGAGCGCGGCCGCAAGGACGCGAGCCGCCTGTGCGAGGCGATCCGGCGGAGCGGCATCGCCTTCGACGCCATCGTCTGCTCCAGCGCCACGCGGGCGACCGAGACGCTCGACGGCATCCGACCGGCGCTGGCTTCGGACCTTCCCGTCGAAGTCTCGGACGATCTCTATGCGCTCGGCGCCGAGGCCTATCTCGCCGCCGCGCACCGGCACGGCGATCGCCGGGCACTGCTTCTGATCGGCCACAACCCGATGGTCGAGGCGGTCGCGCGCGCACTCGCCCCGGACGGCGAGGCGGATGCGAGCGCCGCCATCGCCGAGGGCTTCCCCACCTGCGCGCTCGCCCGGATCGGCTTCGACGGCTCCCTTCAAGGGATCCGCCCCGGCGACGGCTTCCTGGAGCAAGTGATCGTGCCGCGCGGGCGACACTGACCGACTTCCCGTTGGGAGGCGCGGCGCCTGAGGCCCGCCTTGCCCTACCGGTCCGCCGCCCCGGCTCCTATATCGGCGGGAACGACCTCTCACCTCCCAGGACGGCCGCTCGCCCCGATGACCTCCCTTGCCGACGAGGCCCGGCTCGTCTTCGACAATTTCACCGACCGCACGACCCACCTCCTCAATCCGTCGCTGCGGCTCGGCGTCACCGGCCTGTCGCGCGCCGGCAAGACGGTGTTCATCACCGCCCTCGTCCACAATCTCCTGCATGGCGGGCGGCTCCCGATGTTCCGGGCGCAGGCCGACGGGCGCATCCTCGGCACCTATCTGGAGGAACAGCCGGACGACGCGGTGCCGCGCTTCCAGTACGAGGAGCACATCCGCACGATCCTGGAGGATCGTGGCTGGCCGCAGTCGACGCGGGCGATCTCCGAGGTGAGGCTCACCGTCGACTTCGAATCGGCCTCCGGCTGGCGGCGCATGCTGCCGGGCGGGCGGCTGTCGATCGACATCGTCGATTATCCCGGCGAATGGCTGCTCGATCTTCCCTTGATCGACAAGGACTTCGCGACGTTTTCTCAGGAAGCGATCGAACGCGCGCGCCTGCCGTCCCGTCACGACCAGGCGGCGCCGTATCTCGCCCTCATCGACGGCATCGACCTCGATGCCAAGGCCGACGAGCCGACCGTGCAGGCGCTGAAGACCGCCTTCGCGGACTATCTCCAGGCCTGCCGCGCGGATGCCACGGCGCTGTCGACCCTGCCGCCCGGCCGCTTCCTGATGCCGGGCGACCTCGACGGCTCGCCCGCGCTGTCCTTTGCCCCGCTCCCGGTCGAGCCCGGCAAGACCTACAGGAAGGGCTCTCTCGCCCATCTCCTGGCCCGCCGCTACGAGGCCTACAAGTCGGTGGTGGTGAAGCCGTTCTTCCGCGAGCATTTCGCGCGGCTCGACCGGCAGATCCTGCTGGTCGACGTCCTGCAGGCGATCAATGCCGGGCCGGAGGCGGTCGCCGACCTCGAAACCGCGCTGACCGACATCCTCGCCTGCTTCCGCCCCGGCCGCACCTCCTGGCTCGGCTCCTTCCTCACCCGCAGGATCGACAAGATCCTCGTCGCCGCGACCAAGGCCGACCATCTCCACCGCGAGAGCCACCGGCGGCTGGAGGCGATCGTGAAGCGGCTCGTCGACGACGCCATCGCGCGCGCAAAGTTCTCCGGCGCGAAGACCGAGGTGCTGGCGCTCGCCGCCGTGCGCGCGACGCGCGAGGCGAGCATCGAGGAAAACGGCGAGACGCTGCCGCTGATCGTCGGCACGCCGGCGGCGGGCGAGCGGATCGGCGCCGAGACCTTCGACGGGACGAGCGAGACCGGCATCTTTCCGGGCGACCTGCCGGCTGATCCGGGGGAGCTCTTCCGCGCCGACGGCGAGTTGCAGCACGGCGCCGTGCAGTTCGTCCGCTTCAAGCCGCCACGGCTGGAGAAGAGCCCGGAGGGGATCACCCTCTCGCTGCCGCATATCCGGCTCGACCGCGCGCTGGAATTCCTCCTGGGAGATCGGCTGGCATGAGCGACGAGACGCCGCGGTCCCGGCGCCAGCCGGGCGCCTATCGCCTGCCGGGCTCCGAGCCGGAGCCGGAGACCGTGCGGCCGCAGCCGGCCGCACGCGATCAGGCTCGGCAAAGGACGGCGTTCGCCGAGCCGCCGGCACAGCCGTCCCGCGCCCCCAAGGCCTTCGACGATCTCGCGCGGCTGGAGATCGAGCCGGACGAGGCCATCGACGACGACGTCCTCGACACGCTGGACGAGCCTGCGTCACCCGTCCGGCGCGGCTTCTCCTTCGGCAAGCTCTTCGTCACCGCCTTCGGCATCCTCCTCTCCTTCGCCGTCGGGCTCGCGATCGACGACATCGTGCGCTCCCTCTTCGCCCGCAACGAATGGCTCGGCTGGGCGGCGCTCGCCGCCGCGGCGCTGTTCGTGATAGGGGCTGTCGGCGTCGCGGCGCGCGAGGCGATCGGGCTGATGCGGCTCTCGGCCGTCGACCGCGAGCGCCAGCGGGGCCTGGCCGCCTACCAGTCGGACCGTCTGGCGGAGGCGCGCGCCGCCGTCACGGCGCTGACCGCGCTGATCGCCGGCCGGCCGCAGACGGCTGAGGGGCGCGCGCGGCTCGCCGAGACAGTCGACGACGTCATCGACCCCGCCGATCTCGTGGCGCTCGCCGAGCGCGAACTGCTCGGGCCGCTGGACGTCGAGGCGCGGGCGCTGGTGCTCGCCTCGGCGAAGCGCGTCTCGGTGGTGACCGCCGTCAGCCCCAAGGCGCTGGTCGACGTCTCCTACGTGCTGTTCGAGACGGTGAAGCTGATCCGCCGGGTGTCCGAGCTCTACGGGGCGCGGCCCGGCACGCTCGGCCTCATCCGGCTCACCCGCAACGTCGTCGCCCATCTCGCCGTCACCGGCTCGATCGCCGTCGGCGACGGCGTCGTGCAGCAGCTGCTGGGGCACGGTGTCGCCTCGCGCCTGTCCTCCCGGCTCGGCGAAGGCGTCGTCAACGGCCTCCTGACCGCCCGCGTCGGCCTCGCCGCCATGGACCTCTGCCGGCCGCTGCCCTTCCTGCGCCTGCGCCGGCCGACGCTCTCGGACATGCTCGCCGAGCTCTCGCCGGTCGGCGGGGCGGCGGATTCGGTCGCGGCACGGGCGATGCGAAAGCGCGGCCTCGGCAAGGCTTGATTAACCCTTCCCAGCGATGATGGCATGGTAAACGATTGATTTGCCAATCAGGAAGGTTTCCCCATGCCGCGTCTCGCCGCCGCCGGTCTCGCCCTTGCCATCGCCGGCTCGGCTCTGGCGACTCCCGCCTTCGCCGATTCCGACGAAGCCTTCTTCCAGAAGGTCCAGGGCACCTGGTCCGGGCCCGGCGAAGTCGTCGCCGGCAAGTACAAGGGCACCAAGTTCGTCTGCACCTTCGATGGCGAGCGGCCGTCGAAGAGCGTCGGCGTGGCGCTCGACGGCTCCTGCCGGGTCGGGCTGTTCTCGCAGCCGATGCGGGCCGAGGTCGTGCGCAGCGGCAAGACCTATCGCGGCGCCTTCCAGGACGGCGCGAAGGGCCGCGGCCTCGACATCGTCTCCGGCAATGTCGACGGCGACAAGATGATCGTCGGCCTCGACCGCAAGCAGCTGAAGGGCGCGATAATCGCCCATCTCGACGATGCCGACACGATCGCGATCACCGTCTCGGTTCGCGTCGCCTCGGAATACGTCCCGGTCATCGGCATGAGCCTGAAGCGCACCGGCATGCGCCAGAGCGCGCTGGCGCAATAGCGGCCCCGCAGGCGCTCCCGCGCGCCACCTCACCTGACGAGACGCCGCCCTTCCCGGTTGCGCCGCGCCGCCCGCGGTTTCGACTGGAGGGCGGCGATTCTTCGTGTTAGCTAGAGCCGGCTTCCGTCAGGGTGCGGGAGTATCGCAGGGACGATGCCCGGCGATGTGCGCCCTGGCCCGTTCGAAGCGGACACAACAGGGAGGATGTCCATGCGGCATTCAATGACAGTGCTGGGAGCCGTGGCGCTCCTGGCCGCCTCGACCTCGCTCGCCTCGGCCGCGGACGTGATCAAGCTTGGCGCTTCGGTGCAGCTGACCGGCCCCTCGGCCAACACCGGCCGCTACTACCGCGACGCCTACAAGATGATGGTCGACAAGATCAACGCCGCGGGCGGCGTCAAGGTCGGCGACAAGACCTACAAGCTCGAGCTCGACATCCTCGACAACCAGTCCGACGTGAACCTCAGCGTGCGCCAGTACGTGCAGCTGATCTCGTCCGACAAGGTGAACTTCCTGCTCGGTCCCTTCGCCTCGAACTTCGCGCTGAACGATTCCTCGGTCGCCGAGAAGTACCAGGTGCCGATGGTCCAGGGCGGCGGCGCCTCGACCGAGATCTACACCCGCGGCTACAAGTACATCTTCGGCACGCTGCCGCCGGCCGACGACTACTACGCCTCGACGATCGACATGCTGCAGAAGCTCGATCCGGCGCCGAAGACGGTCGCGCTGGTCGCCGCCGACGACAGCTTCGACGTCTCCGTCGCCAAGGGCACGCGCAAGCATCTCAAGGACGCCGGCATGAGGATCGCCGTCGACCAGTCGTTCCGCGACGGCGCCGGCGAGTTCGCCTCGATCCTCTCCGAGATCAAGTCGGCCAATGTCGACGCCATCCTGTGGAGCGGCCACGAGACCGACGCGCTCAACTTCATCCGCCAGATGAAGAGCCTCAACGTCGATCCGAAGGACTTCTACTCCTTCACCGTCGGCGTTCCGACGGCCGACTTCCGCAAGGCGCTCGGCTCGGATGCGAACTACGCCTTCGGCATGACCTCCTGGCTGCCCGACGCCTCGCTGAAGGACAAGTGGTACGGCGACGCGGCGCAGTTCGCCAAGGCCTACCAGGCCAAGTACGGCTACCAGCCGGACTACCACGCCGCCTCGGGCGCGGCCGACGTCGAGACCTTCGTCTACGCCATCGAGAAGGCCGGCTCGCTCGACCCGAAGAAGGTGCGCGACGCGATCGCGAAGTCGGACTTCGACAGCCTCTACGCCCACATCAAGTATGGCGAGAACGGCCAGATCGAGCTGCCGCAGATCGTCGTGCAGATCCAGAAGGGCAAGCTCGTCCCGGTCTACACCGACAAGATCCTCAACAAGCCGGAATATCCGATCCCGGCCTGGGGCAAGCGCGGCTGACCGGCCGGCCAACCGTTCGGATTCCAAGCTTTACGGGATCGCGGCCCTTTCGCCGCGGTCCCGTTTTCTTCATCATCGTTGACCGGCAAGGCATCGGCCGCCCATGCGGCCGGCGGAACAGGGAGGCAGCTTCGTGCTTCTGGCACAGATCCTCGTGAACGGCGTGCTCCTGGGCGGGCTCTACGGCCTGATGGCCCTCGGCATGGCGCTCGTCTGGGGCGTCCTCAACATCGTCAATCTCGCCCATGGCGCGATGATCATGCTGGGCGGCTACGCCGTCTACTACCTCTTCACCGGCGCCGGCATCGACCCGTTCCTGGCGCTGCCGATCGCCATCGTCGGCATGTTCGTCTTCGGCTACCTGCTGCAGCGCTTCGTCCTGAACCTGATCGTGCGCTCGGCGATGCTGAACACGCTCCTGATCACCTTCGGGCTGAACGTCGTCATCACCTATCTCGCCCAGCTGGTCTTCAGCGCCGACTTCCGCACCATCAATCCGAGCTATGCCGGCTCGAACGTCCAGGTGCTCGGCATCACCGTGCCGCTGGTCAATCTCGGCGCCTTCGTCATCGCGTTGGTGCTCGCCGGTGCGGTCTGGCTGCTGCTGAACAAGCTGCCGCTCGGCCGGGCGATCCGCGCCACGGCGCAGAACCTCGTCGCCGCGCGCCTCTACGGCGTCGACCCGCGCCAGCTCTACGCCGTCACCTTCGGCATCGGCGCCGCGCTCGCGGGGGCTGCGGGCGGCCTCTACGGCACGATCGCCCACCTCACCCCCTATATCGGCGCCAGCCTGACGGCGAAGTCCTTCGTCATCGCCATCATCGGCGGCCTCGCCAATCCGTTCGGCGTCATCCTCGGCGGCATCTTCGTCGGCGTGGCGGAATCGCTGACCGCACTCTATGCCGGCCCGACCTACAGCGACGTCATCAGCTTCGGCCTTCTCGTCGTCGTCCTCGTGATCCGGCCCGCACGCGCGCTGAGGGCCGCCTGATGAAGCAATCGGTCTCCATTATCCTCGCCCTCGTGGTGGTCGTGCTCCTCGTCTTCGTGCCGTGGGTGGCGAGCGACGTGATGATGCAGTTCGCCATCGACGCGCTGCTCCTCGCCGTCCTCGCCCAAGCCTGGAACATCCTCGGCGGCTTCACCGGCTACGTCTCCTTCGGCAATTCGGTGTTCTACGGTCTCGGCACCTACGGCACTGCGATCGCCATGACGAACAAGTACATGCAGTTGCCCTTCGGGGTCGGCATCGTCCTCGGCATCGTGCTCGCCGTCCTCTGCGCCCTGGTAATCGGCCTGCCGATCCTCAGGCTCCGCGGCCCCTATTTCGCGATCGCGACGCTGGGGCTCTCGGCGGCGATGGGCGCGATCGTCTCCAACATCCCGATCGCCGGCTCCAACATCGGCCTCGTCCTGCCGCTGATCCGCGCCGACACCATGTTCTACGAGCTCTCGCTGGCGCTCCTCGTCGCCTGCACGCTCACCGTCCTCTGGATCTCGAAGAGCCGCTTCGGCATGGGCCTCGTCGCGATCCGCGAGGACGAGGACGCGGCCGGCACGATGGGCATCAACACCACCGCCTTCAAGATCACCGCCCTGGTCCTCTCGGCGCTGTTCACGGCCGTCGCCGGCGGCATCCACGCCTACTGGATCAGCTTCATCGATCCGGCCAGCGCCTTCGATCCGACGCTGAACGTGCGCATGGTGATCATGGCGGTGTTCGGCGGCCCGGGCACGGTCTTCGGACCGCTGGTCGGCTCCTTCATCCTGTCGGCGGTCTACGAATATCTGGCGAGCTCGATCTCGACGGCGGCGGCGCTGCTCTTCGGCATCGTCATCGTGCTCGCGGTGATCTTCATGCCGCGCGGTCTCGCCAACATGATCGGCGGCGTGCGCGGCAAGGGGCCGCGCTACTTCCTCCAGAACATCCGGGAGAACCGGCTTTGAGCGCGCTGGCAGACACCACGGCCAAGGCGCCGGCAGGGCGGACGATCCTGCAGGCGGAGGGCATCACCAAGCGCTTCGCCGGCCTCGTCTCGGTCAACCAGGTCTCGTTCGAGATGGTCGAGAACGAGATCCTCGGGCTGATCGGGCCGAACGGCGCCGGCAAGACGACCCTCGTCAACATGATCTCCGGCACGCTGAAGCCGAACGAGGGCGAATTGCGCTTCGAGGGCCAGCCGATCGACGCGCTGGCACCCTACCAGCGGGCCCATCTCGGCATCTGCCGGACCTTCCAGGTGATGAAGCCCTTCCCCGGCATGTCGGTCCTGGAGAACGTCACCGTCGGTGCGCTGTTCGGGCGGAACGGCGGCGAGAAGGCGACGGGCAAGGCGCGCGAATCGGCGCGCGAATGGATCGAGTTCACCGGCCTCTCCCACCGCATCGAGGCCAAGGCCGATTCACTCGGCGGCCCGGATCGCAAGCGGCTCGAATTCGCCAAGGCCCTGGCGATGGGGCCGAAGCTCCTGCTCCTCGACGAGGTGATGGCCGGCCTCAACGCCGTCGAGGTCGAGGAGGTGATCGAGCTGATCAAGAAGATGCGCGAGCGCGGCGTGACGATCCTCGTGATCGAGCACGTCATCAAGGCGATCCGCAGCCTGTCGGACCGCGTCCTCGTCCTCAACCACGGCGAGAAGATCGCCGAGGGCGACCCGGCCGTGGTGCTGGAGGATCCGCGCGTCGTGGAAGCCTATCTCGGACGGAGGCGGCAGTGATGAGCGAGACGCTGCTGAACATCGCGAACCTTACCGCCGGCTACGGCGCCGTGCCGGTGCTGTTCGACGTGTCGCTGACCGTCGGGCGCGGCGAGATCGTCGCCCTCGTCGGCTCCAACGGCGCGGGCAAGACCACCCTCCTGCGCGCCGTCTCCCGCGTCATCAAGGCCGAGGGCACGCTGGAGTTCGACGGCACCGACCTGCTGCCGTTGGCGCCGGAGGCCGCCTTCACCCGCGGTCTCGTCCAGGTGCCCGAGGGCCGGCAGCTCTTCGGCAAGATGACGGTCGAGGAGAATCTCAGGATGGGCGCCTTCCGGCGCAAGGACAAGGCGAACCTCGACCAGAGCTTCGAGCGCGTCTACGAGCTGTTCCCGCGGCTGAAGGAGCGGCGCCGCCAGCTCGCCGGCAACATGTCCGGCGGCGAGCAGCAGATGTGCGCCATGGGCCGGGCCCTGATGGCGGCGCCGAAGCTGCTCCTGATCGACGAGATGAGCCTCGGCCTCGCGCCGGTCGTCGTCGACCAGCTGCTGGAGGTCCTCACCGACATCCGCAGCCAGGGCGTCACCGTCCTCCTCGTCGAGCAGGACGTCTTCGCCGCCTTCTCCGTCGCCGACCGCGGCTATGTCATGGAAACCGGCAAGATCGTGGGCCAGGGACCGATCGCCGAGCTGCAGAACGACCCGGCGGTGCGCGAGGCCTATCTCGGCGCCTGACCGCCGGGCTCCCGTCAAAGCGACGGCGCCGCGCTGTCGGGCGCGACGCCGTCGATCGGATCGGGAAGATCGACCCGCTACAGCAGGCTTTCGAGCGTGATCGGCAGGCGGCGGATGCGTTTTCCCGTCGCGTGGTAGACGGCGTTGGCGATCGCCGGGGCAACCCCGACGATGGCGAGCTCGCCCACCGCCTTGCCGCCGAGCGGCGTCGCGTCATAGTCCGGCTCGCCGACCGAGATCGCGGTGATCTCCGGCACGTCGGCATTGGTCGCGATCCGGTAGTCCGCGAGGTTCGACGACAGGATGCGGCCGTTGCGCGGGTCGGTGACGCCCTCTTCCAGCAGCGCCATGCCGATGCCCATGACGATGCCGCCCTTGAACTGGCTCTCCGCCAGCTTCGGATTGTAGAGCCGGCCGGCATCGAGCGCGGTGACCACGCGCGCGACGCGGACGGTGCCGAAGTCCTCGTCCACCCGCACCTCAATGAAGTGGGCGCAGAAGGAATGCTTCGAGACCGTCGCCTCGGGCAGCGATCCGCGGCCGGCGAGCGTCGAGAACATGCGCTGGCGCTCCTCGGCCGAGCGCTCCGCCGGCGGCAGGGTGTCCCGCGTCACCTCCAGATGGTCGCGCCCGGTGGCGGCGAGCAGTTCGCCGATGCCGATCGCCCCGCCGCGCGAGGCGCCGATCGTCCCGCCTTCCACGAGGAGCGTGTTCGCCTCCCCCCGCAGGGGCGAGTTCGGGTCCGTCAGGCCGAGCGTGATCAGCTCGTCGCGCGCGGCCTGCGCGGTCTTGTGAACCGCCGCAGTCATCAGGTTGGCGAGCTGCGAGCCGCCGGCGACCGGCGCGCGCCCGAGCCGGGAATCGCCGAGCTTCACCGACACTTTCTCGACCGGCACGCCGAGCACCTCGGCGGCGGTCTGGGCGAGAATCGTGTAGGTGCCCGTTCCCATGTCGATGGCGCTCGACAAGACCTCGACCGAGCCGTCCGAGAGGACGCGCACCGTCGCCTCGCCGGGCGCGGCGTAGACGGGATGGGTGCCGACGGCCATGCCCCAGCCGATCAGCTCGCGGCCCTCGCGCATCGAGCGCGGCGCGGGATTGCGCTTTGCCCAGCCGAACGCCTCGCCCGCGACGTCGTAGCATTGCAGGAGCCGGCGCGAGGACCAGGGCTTGCCGGTCTCGAAGTCGTGGTCCGGCTCGTTGCGGCGGCGCAGTTCCACCGGATCGAGGCCCAGCTCGATCGCCAGCTCGTCCATCGCGCATTCGAGCGCGAAGGCGCTGGGGTTCTTGCCCGGCGCCCGGAATGGCCCGGGCAGCACGGTGTTCACCGGCACGATGCGCTGGCGCGACCGGAAGTTCGGCACCGCGTACATCATCTTGGTGACGACGCCGAGCGTCTCGGCGAAGGTGCCGTAGACCGAGGTCTCGCTGAAGGCGTCGTGCTCGAGCGAGACGAGCCGGCCATCCTTCGTCGCCGAGAGCGTCAGCGTCTGGCGCGTCGCCGGCCGCCCGCCATAGGCGGTGAAGGTCTGCGGCCGCGTCGCCGCGAGCTTGACCGGCCGGCCCAGCATCTTCGCGGCGATCGCCGCCGCCGCCGAATGCGGCAGCCCTTGCGCCTTCGAGCCGAAGCCGCCGCCGATGAAGGGCGAGAGGACGCGGACATTGTCGAAGGGCAGGTCGAACCAGCCGGCATAGTTGCGGGCGGTGCCGTCGATCCACTGCGTCGGCTCGTAGATCGTCAGCCGGTCGTCCGCCTCCCAATGCGCGATCAGCCCGTGCGGCTCGATCGGCACGTTGTACTCGCGCGGCGTCTCGTAGGTGGCCGCAAAGCGCATCCCGGCCTCGGCATGGGGCCCATCCGGCTCGCCCCATTCCTTCGCCAGCGCATCGACCGCCCGGCCCTCGCCGGCCCGTTCGTCGGCGAAGGTCGGCACCGCCGGCGCTTCCTCATAGGAGATCTCGATGAGGGCCGCGGCCGCGCGCGCCTGTTCCAGCGTATCGGCAACGACGGCCGCGACGAGTTCGCCGTTGAAGCGGATGTCGCGGGCGAAGGGCACATAGGTGTCGCCCGGCGGGGTGTTGCCGAAGAAGTCCGGCATCGGCTTCAGCGCCAGCGAATTCTCCGCATCGAGCACCAGGCGCACGCCCGGCGCGGCCTCCGCCGCCGCCTTGTCGATCGAGACGACGCGGCCGGCGCCGATTGTCGCCTGCACGAGGACGCAGTGGAGAAGGTTCTCCACCGACTGCTCCAGCGCATAGGTCGCGCCGCCGCGGACCTTCAGGCCGCCATCGCCGCGGATCGCGACCCTGCCGAGCGGGCCGGTGGCTTCGGTGTCGGCGGCACTGCCGTATTTGGCGGGCGTGTCCGTGAGGCTCATTGGATCCCTCCGACCTTGAGGATCGCCCGCGCGACGACGCGCGGCGCGAGTTCGATCTTGTAGGCGTTGCCGGCCCAGGACTTGGCGCCCTCGACGGCGAAGCGGGCAGCCTCGCGCACTCTCGCCTCGTCGAGTGCCCTGCCCGTCAGCGCGGCTTCGACCGCCTCCGCGCGCCAGGGCGTGGTGCCGACGCCGCCGAGCGCGACGCGGATGTCGCGGATGGTGCGCCCGTCGGCCTCCAGCTCCAGCCCCACCGCGGCGCTCGCCGCGGCGAACTCGTAGGAGGCGCGGTCGCGGACCTTCAGATAGGTCGAATTCGTCGCCGCCTTCGACGCCGGGACGTGAACCGCCGTCACCACTTCGCCGGGCTCCAGCACCGTCTCGCGATCAGGCGTTTCGCCGGGCTCCAGAAAGAAGTCGGTGATGGCGATCTCGCGCTTCGTCGTGCGAATCGTCGCGCCGAGCGCCGTCAGCGCCACGGCGAGGTCGCCGGGATAGAGGGCGATGCACTGGTCGCTGGTGCCGAGGATCGCATGGTCGCGCGTGACGTTCTCCAGCGCCGCGCAGCCGGAGCCGGGCTCCCGCTTGTTGCAGGCGGCATAGCCGGCGGGATCGCGGAAATAGGAGCAGCGGGTGCGCTGCAGGAGATTGCCGCCGATCGTCGCCATGTTGCGCAGCTGCGCCGATGCCGCGAGGAGCAGCGCCTCCGACACCGCCGGAAAGCGCGCCTCGATGCCGGCATCGGCCGCGACCCGGCTCATCGTCGCCAGCGCGCCGATCGTCGCGCCGGCCTCGTCGACCGTGACGGCGGAAAGGTCCGGCAGCCGCGTGATGTCGACGACGGTCCGCGGCTCGGCGACGCCGCATTTGGCGAGGTCGATCAGCGTCGTGCCGCCGGCGATCAGCATCGCGCCGGGATGGCGCGACTGCGCCGCCGCCTCGTCGAGGCTCGTCGCGCGGGAATAGTCGAAGTCGATCATGCGCGGGCCTCTTCGCTCTGCTGCGCCGCCTTCTTCACCGCCGCGACGATGCCGTTATAGGCGCCGCAGCGGCAGAGATTGCCGGCCATGAATTCGCGGATCTCGTCATCGGAGCCGGCATGGCCCTCTTCGATGCAGGCGACGGCGGACATGATCTGGCCGGGCGTGCAGTAGCCGCACTGGAAGGCGTCCTCCTCGAGGAAGGCCTGCTGCACGGGATGCGGCGCGCCGTCTTTTCCGGCGAGACCCTCGATCGTCGTCACCGCCTTGCCCTCCGCCTGTACGGCGAGGGTCAGGCAGGCGAGCACCCGCTCGCCGTCGACATGGACGGTGCAGGCGCCGCACTGGCCCTGGTCGCAGCCCTTCTTGGTGCCGGTGAGGCCGAGATGCTCGCGCAGCGCGTCGAGCAGCGTCACCCGCGGCTCCAGCGTCACGGCGTGCAGCGCGCCGTTGATATTCAGTTCCATCGATCTGAGGCTCGCCATGAGCTGTCTCCTTCGAGCGGCAAAGGACGGACCGTCCGTCAGTTGGGCCATGCGCTGCACCAGCTCGCGCCCGGCCTTTCTGCCATCGGTCCTGCCGAAAGCCGGGCTCCGTCGCTGACGCGGGTCCCGGCCCTTGTGGAAGCCTGTCCGAAGCGGCGATCCGGCATCCCATGACGGGCGGGCGATGACAGGCCGCCGCCGGGATGCGATAAGGTGATCGGGTTGCTCCGGATTAACCGGAGGGGCCTCCGGTTATTGCCGAAGTATGCCCTGCCCGTCCGGGTTCAAGGCCGGCGCCGGAAATTTCTCGACGAGTAGGCCTTTCCACCGTGTCCATTCAGAAGCCAGAGGCCGCAGACGAGGCAGACGAGGCCGGCGCTTCGCCGCGGCCGCTGCGCGCCGACGCCCGGCGCAACCGCGACAAGCTGACCGCCGCGGCGGCAAAGGCCTTCGCGCGGTCCGGCGTCGACGCCTCGCTGGAGGCGATCGCCCGCGAGGCCGGCGTCGGCACCGGCACGCTCTACCGCCACTTTCCGACGCGCGAGGCGCTGATCGAGGCGGTGTATCGCCGCGAGGTGGAGGGCCTCGTCGCGGCCGCCGACGACCTCCTGCGCCAGGAGACGCCGGACGCGGCGCTCGCCGAATGGATGCAGCGCTATGTCGACTACATCGCCACCAAGCGCGGCATGCGCGACAGCCTCAAGCTGCTCCTGGAATCGAATTCGCCGCTCTTCGCCGAGACCCACGGCCTCGTGCCGCGCACCTTTCGCCGCCTGATGGAGCAGGCCGTCCAGTCCGGCACGATCCGTCCCGACGCCGACAGCGCCGACGTCCTGCACGCCCTCTCCAGCATCTATTCGGCGACCGACGGGCCGGACTGGCACGAACGCTCGCGCCGGCTCGTCGCGCTGATCATGGACGGTCTGCGCTATGGCGCGCCGAGGCCGAGCCAGCGGCGCTGACGCCGCGACGCGGCGTCCACACAGGGCGGACCCTGCCACCCGTCGTCTCCGGCTCGCGGACGTCCACCTCGCCCGGCCGCTGACGGTCCTGCGAGTTTCCGTCCGACCGGCGGTGCGCTTCTGCCGCCCTCACTCCAGCCCGAGACGCGTCCTCAGAAACGCCTCCTGCTCGTCCAGCGTCTTACGGCCGGCGGCCGAGGGGAAGCTCTGGAAGACGTGCGCGCCGCCGTTCGTCAGGGACAATTCCGCCGCATTGCCGGCGCTCGCCCAGCGCGCCGCCATGAACAGCGTGTCGTCGACGAGGAGGTCAGCCGTCCCGCAGGAGAACAGCGCCGGCGGCAGGCCCTTGAGGTCGGCGTAGAGCGGCGACACCGCCGGGTCCTTCAGCGAGTAGCGGTCCGGAACGAAGCGCAGGACGAACTCCTTCACGTCGTCGGTGTTCAGCACCAGCCGATCCTTGCCGAAGGCGCGCACGCTCGGCGTCAGCGAGAGGTCGTAGCAGCCGGCAACGAGGTTCGCGGCCCGGAACGGCGTCAGCCTGTAGTCGTCGCGCAGCCGGATCAGCGTCAGGACGGAGAGGTGCGCGCCCGCCGATTCGCCGCCGATCGCGAGGACGCCGCGCGGCAGCGACAGGTTGCCGTTCGCGAGCGCCAGCGCGACGGCGACGCAGTCGTCGGGCGCCGCGGGAAAGGGATGCTCCGGCGCCAGGCGATATTCCACCGAGGCGACGGTGAGCCCGGTATTGTCGGCGAGGCGCCGCAGCCGCGGATCGCCCTCCTCGGCGCCGCCCCACACCCAGCCGCCGCCGTGGATGTGCAGGAAGGTGCCGCGGGTGTCGCCGTTCGACGGCCGCAGCACCCGGATCGGGATCGACCGGCCGGCCGGTCCGTAATGGGTGATTGTCTCGGCCGCGCGGTCCTTCGGCGCGGCGGGAAAGGTGCCCCGCCCCTCCTTGCGCGACCGGCGCACCTCGGCGATCGGCATCGACCAGGGATCCGGCCGAACCTTGTGGCCGGCGATGATCGTCTGGTTGAGCCGAGCGAGCTCGGGATCGATCCCCTCGGGGTCGAACGCTGCGGGATCGATCGTCAGATGCGGGTTTGCCATGCCGTTGCCCCTGTTGCCGAAGCGGAAAGTTAGGCGGCGGACGCAACCGTTGTAGGGGCTCGCCCTACAGCCGGAAAATCGGTGCTCGCCAGGCGCGGTTCAGACGAGCCCCCGTCGCAGGCGCGCCCGACCATGTGACGGCGGACGAAGGAACCGCCGATCGCGCCGCGGCAGGCGCTGATCGTTTTCCCCCGCAACGATTTCGCGCCGAACCTCGGCAGACCCGGTGCATTCCCCTGCCAGACCGGCCCGCCACGGCGCGCCGAACTGCAGCGACGGCGAAGGAGAGACACGGCATGGCGCAGCGACGGGGCGGCATCGGTATCGGATGGATCATCGTGCGGGCGCTCCTGGCGCTGCTCGCCCTCGCCCTCATCGTCGTGACCTTCCTGCCCTTCCTCGGCACCAACAGCTGGTGGGTGCGCTTCCTCGACTTCCCGCGCGTCGAGTTCCTGTGGGCCGCCGTCATCGTGCTGGTGATCTCGCTCGGGCTGCCCGGGCGCCTGCGCTGGTACGGCCTTATCACCAGCCTCGTCGCGGCGGCCGCCCTCGGCGTCCAGAGCTGGATCGTGGTGCCCTATTCCGCCATCGCGCCGGTCGCGGCGGCGAGTGCCGCGAGCTGTCCGGCGGGCAACCGGCTGCGCGTTCTCGAGGCCAATGTCCAGATGACAAACGAGCACGACAACCGGCTCTTCGACGAGGTGAAATCGGCGGATGCCGACGTCCTGCTCTTCGAGGAGGTCGACAAGTGGTGGGACGAACAGTTCCGCCAGATGCACGACCGCTATCCCCACTTCAAGCACTACGTCACGCAGAACTATTACGGGATCACGCTGCTCTCGAAATATCCGCTGGTCTCGCCCGACATCCGCTTCCTCGCCAATTCGCACGACCCCGCGGTCTTCTCCGGCGTCACCCTGCCGTCCGGCCAGACCATCCGCTTCTACGGCATCCATCCGCGGCCGCCGACCTTCGGCCAGTCCTCGGCCGAGCGCGATGCGGTGGTCTCGGCTGCGGCGCTGGCGATCGCGGACGACAAGCAGCCCTCGATCCTCATCGGCGACATGAACGCCACGCCCTGGTCCTCGATCGTCCGGCGTTCGGCGAGGATCGGCCACCTCCTCGACCCCCGCCTCGGCCGCGGCTGGTATCCGACCTGGAAGGCCAACGCGACGATCATGCGCTGGCCGCTGGACGAGGTGCTGTTCGGGCCTGCGTTCGCTCTGACGGATTTCCAGGTCCTGCCGCCTTTCGGCTCGGATCACCAGCCGACGCTGACGACGCTCTGCTACGATCCGCAGCTGAACCAGGCGGCGCCGCAGCCGGTGAACGGCGACATCCAGGCGGCTCTGCAGGCGGTCAAGACCGGCCAGGGCAAGGCCGCGCCGTCGCCTGAACCGAAGGCGGGCAAGCAGGAGCCGGGCGGCGACTGACCCGCCGGGCTCCGGTCACCGGGCGTTCAGCGCGCGTCGCCCGGCCCGCTCTTCGGCTGGTAATAGCGCTCGCTGCCGCAGCTCGGGCATTTCGGGATCACGTCGCCTTCGGAGACGTGGATGTGGTTGGAGCAGTTCTCGCAGCGCAGCTCCAGATCCCGTTCCGCCCGATGTCCCGCCTCGATGCTCATCCTTGAGCTCCTCTCCTGTTGGTGCGGTCGGTAACCGGCAGCGGCGGACGCGGGTTCCGCGGCCGGCGGGAGCCATCGGCCCTGCGGCGCGTTCCAGGTGCAAGGGACCTTCTCCGATTCAGGAACGATCTCATGCGCTTGTATCTTCCGACGGCCGGCCTTGCCGCCTTCGCGCTCGCAGCCGGCCTTGGCGCCGCCAGCGCACAGCAGCCGGCGACATCCGGCACGCCCGCCCCCGACACGCCGCTGACGCAGATCCCGGAGGTTCCCGCGCCCGGGCCGCGGTCGAGCGCGCCGCCGGCCGGCAGTCAGAACCCGATGGGCGATCCCTGCAAGGCTGAGCCGGGCGGCGGCGGCTCCGGCCAGACCCTCTCGAACAAGCTGTCGGACTGCTCCGGCGTCCTCTCCCCGCCATCGACCAGCGATCCCGGCATCCAGGCGCCGGCGCCGGATCCCGAGCCGAACACGACGCCGGTCATTCCGCCGAACGCCGTTCCGGACCAGCCGCAGCCGAAATAGCGGCACCGAACGAGAAAAGGGGCGGCCCGGATGGACCGCCCCTTACGTTTTCGCTCAAGCTGCCGCTTCCGGCCGCCGGACGCGGCGGGTCAGTCCGCCGGCTGCGCGGGCGCGAGCGGCGGAAGCTGGCGCTCGATGCGCTCGCGCATCGGCTCGTACTGCGCCGGCAGTTTCAGCGACGTGCCCAGCGCGTCGGCCGGCTCGTCCACCGCGAAGCCCGGCTCGTCCGTCGCGATCTCGAACAGCACGTGCCCCGGCTCGCGGAAATAGACCGAGCGGAAGTAGTTGCGGTCCTTCTGCTCGGTCGTCTCCAGGCCGTGATTCTCCTTCAGCCGCTTCACCATCGCCGCCTGCTCGGCGTCGTCTTTCGCCCGGAAGGCGATGTGGTGGACCGAGCCGCCGCCCGGCCGCGGCTTCAGGAAGCCGCCGACGGCGCGGATGTCGACGACGCCGCCGACCGCATGGCCGTCGGCGACGTATCGCGTGGTCGAGCCCTCGGTGCCGGCTTCGCGGAAGCCGAAGACGTCGGTGAGGACCGCCGCCGTCGGTTCGCGCTGTTCGAGAAGCAGGCTGACGCCCTGCAGGCCGCGCAGCGCGTGCTCCGCAGGAACGCCGCCGCCGCTCCAGCCGGGCTCGGCCTCGGCCCCGCGCACCGCGACCAGCGCGAGGCGCGTGCCGTCCGGGTCCTTGAAGGAGCAGACGGACTCGCCGAAGCGCTTCTCCGGCGCCTGGTGCTCGACGCCCTTCTCGATGAAGCGGTGCGTCCAGAAGCCCATTGCCGCCTCGGGCACGCGGAACACCGTCTCCTGCGTCTCGCCGACGCCGAGGCGCCCGGGCGCCACATGCTCCCAGGGAAAGAAGGTCAGGATCGAGCCGGGACGTCCGGCCTCGTCGCCGTAATAGAGGTGGTAGGTGCCGGGATCGTCGAAATTGACCGTCGTCTTCACCAGCCGCATGCCGAGCACGCGCGTGTAGAAGTCGTGGTTGCGGACGGCCGGCCCGCCGATTACCGTGACATGGTGGATGCCGTTGCTCATGGTGCTTTCCGTCCCTTCCGTTGGCGTGAGGGTCCGCTCCGACGCGGGCGCCGTCAAGCGAGATAGGCGCGATCCCGCCGCCGTGGAACAAGCGCGACGCATCGTCTTCGCCGGACGCGACAATCGCAAGCGCCCTGCCGCGCGGCTTCCGCCGGGGCGCGCGAAGCGGCCCGGGCAGGAGGTGCCCGGGCCGCTGCTGTCGATCGGGTCCGTGTCTGGAGGCTGCGCCGGTCGGCTCAGGCCTTGGCGGTGCCCATGATGCCGGCTTCGGCGATGATATGATCGCGCGCCTGATCCCAGACCGTCGCCGCATCGGGCGTGTCGTCGAGGATGGGGAGTTCGTCGATGTCGAGGGCCGCGAGGCGGAAGCGGTAGCTGTGCTCCGGCTCGCCGGCATGCGGCTTCGGCCCGTCATAGCGCGCCTCGCCGAAGTCGTTGACGGCGTGCGGCAGGTCCTCGGTGTGGGCGGCGGAGCTGCGGCCCGGCGCCAGATGCCGGCGGTCGTGCGGGATGTCGTAGATCGCCCAGTGGCGATGGCCGTGGCCGGCGGCGGTGACGTCCTCCATCAGGAGGACATAGCTGCGGGTTCCCTCCGGCGGATCCGTCCATTCGAGCTGCGGCGACAGGTTGTCGCCGGTCTTCAGGTGGCGGGACGGGATCGTCTCGCCGTCCTTGAAGTCGGGGCTGGTCAGCAGGAAGGCCATGGTCGTCTCCTTCAGGAATGAGCTTCGGGGCCACTTGCGGCCCCGTCGCCCGACCAACCATGCGCCCTGCCGCCGGTTCCGGCGGGAACCCTTCGCCGGCTACGCGTCGCGCCGCCGGCCGGAACGCCTCACATCGTCGCGCCGATCTGCCAGGGCACGAACTCGTAGTCGCCGAGCCCCTGCGCCTCGGACTTCGACATCTCGCCCGAAGCCACCCTGATCAGCGTCTCGTAGATCTCGCGCCCGAGCTGTTCGATCGACAGGCCTTCCGAGACGATCCGGCCGGCGTCGACGTCCATGTCCTCGGTCATCTTCCGGTACATCTCGGTATTGGTCGCGATCTTGATCGAGGGCGACGGCTTGAAGCCGGCGGCCGAGCCGCGGCCCGTGGTGAAGGCGACGATGTTGCAGCCCGACGCGATCTGGCCGGTCACCGAGGCCGGGTCGTAGCCCGGCGAGTCCATGAAGACGAAGCCGCGCTCTGTGATCGGCTCGCCATATTTGTAGACGCCGTTCAGCGGCGTCGTGCCGCCCTTGGCCGCGGCGCCGAGCGACTTCTCCAGGATCGTCGTCAGCCCGCCCTTCTTGTTGCCGGGCGACGGGTTGTTGTCCATCGAACCCTTGTTGCGGGCGGTGTAGTCCTCCCACCACTCGATCAGGCCGACCAGCTTCTTGCCGGTCTTCTCGTCCTTGGCGCGCCGGGTCAGAAGGTGCTCGGCCCCGTAGATTTCCGGCGTCTCCGAGAGGACGCCGGTGCCGCCCTGCGCAACCAGCAGATCGCAGGCATAGCCGAGCGCCGGATTGGCGGTGATGCCCGACCAGGCGTCCGAGCCCCCGCACTGCAGCGCCAGCGTCAGTTCCGACACCGGGCACGGCTCGCGCTTCGCCTCGTTCACCAGCGGCAGCATCTCGCGGATCTTGGCGACGCCCATCTCGACGGTCTTGCGCAGGCCCGCGACGTCCTGGATGTTCATCGTCTGGAACAGCGGCCCCTTCTCGATGCCGTAGGCCTCGAGCAGCCAGTCGATCTGGTTCACCTCGCAGCCGAGGCCCACCATCAGCACCGCGCCGACGTTCGGGTGGCGCGCATAGCCCCACATCACCCGCTGCAGCGCCTCGAAGCCCTCGCCGTCACCGCCCATGCCGCAGCCGGTGCCGTGGACATAGGCGGTGACGTTGTCGACATTCGGATAGGCGGCAAGTTCCTCCGGCCCGAAGGCCTCGGCGATCTTGCGGGCCGCCGTCGCCGAGCAGTTCACCGAGGTCAGGACGGCGATGGTGTTGCGCGTGCCGACCTTCCCGTTCTTGCGGCGAAAGCCCATGAAGGTGTCGCGCGCCGCCTCGGGCACCATCGTCGCCGGGCGCAGGTCGGTCGAGAACTCGTATTCGTGCGCCGTCCCGCGGAACTCGACGTTCTGCGTATGGACATGGCTGCCGGGCTCGATGTCCTCGGCGGCGTAGCCGATCACCTGGGCGTATTTGACCACCTTCTCGCCCTTGGCGATCGCCCGCGTCGCGATCTTGTGGCCGCGCGGGATCAGCGAGAGCGTCCGGACCGCTTCCGCCTCCGCCCCGGTCTCCAGCGTCTTCAGCGCCGTCACCACGTTGTCGGACGGGTCGAGGCGGACGGTATTGGTGGACATTTCAGCATCTTTCCAAGGTCGAAGCCCGCGCCGGCCGGCGCAAAGCCTGATGTGTCACGGCGCATCCATCGCATGAAACCGGATCGCGGCGAAATTCCGCGCTTTCCCCAGCATCATTCCCTTCCGGCATTGCGCTTCCGGCGAGAGCCAATAAGATGGCCCGAAAAACAGCGTATACATTGGGGAGGAAAAACATGGAATTCAATCGTCGAATCGCGGTTCTCGCAGCTGCCGGGATCATGCTGTCCGCCGGCGCGGCAAGGGCGGAGACCGTGCTGAAGTGGGCGAACGTCTACGAGGCCAGCGAGCCCTACAACACCTGCGCGGTCGCGGCCTCGGACAAGCTGAAGAAGGCGACGGACGGGCGCTATTCGATCCAGGTCTACCCGGCCTCCTCGCTCGGCAAGGAGACCGACATCAACGAGGGCCTCAGCCTCGGCACGGTCGACATCATCTATACCGGCCAGCTGTTCGCCGGCCGCGCCTACGGGCCGATCGCCATCGGCGGCGCGCCCTACATGTTCCGCAACTTCGACCACTGGAAGAAGTACCGCGACTCCGACCTCTTCAAGGAACTGTCGAAGGGCTACGACGACGCGACCGGCAACCACATCACCTCGCTGACCTATTACGGCGAGCGGCACGTCACCTCGAACAAGCCGATCCTGAAGCCGGAGGACATGAAGGGGCTGAAGATCCGCGTGCCGAATGCCCCGCTCTACGAGATGTTCCCGAAGGCGGTGGGCGCGAACCCGACGCCGATCGCCTTCTCCGAGGTATACCTTGCACTGCAGCAAGGCACGGTCGACGCCCAGGAGAACCCGCTGCCGACCATCCAGGCGAAGAAGTTCTACGAGGTCCAGAAGGACATCAACCTGACCGGCCACATCACCGACGCGCTTCTGACGATCGTCTCCGGCTCGGTCTGGAACCAGCTGTCCGACGCCGACAAGCAGGCCTTCGAGACCGTCCTCGACGACACCGCCGACTGCGCGACGAACCAGGTGATCAAGAACGAGAAGGACCTCGTCCAGTGGTTCAAGGACCAGGGCGTCCAGGTCAACGAGGTCGACCGCAAGCCCTTCCGCGACGCCACGGTGAAGCTGCACAACGGGCCGGACGCCACCTGGGACAAGGCGACCTACGACCGCCTGCAGGCGATCAAGTGATCCGCGACTGAGCCGCTGCGGGCGGCGGTTCCGGCCGTCGCCCGCCCGCCTGCCCTCCTCGAAGGCCGTTCGCCATGCCGACCGATCGTCCGTCCGCCCGCGGGGTGGAGCCGACGCCTCCGCCGACCCTCTCTCCCGACGAGGACATCTCCGACATCAAGTGGCTCGACATGCCGGTCATCGCCGTATTCTGGGCGCTGGCGGTCGTCGTCTTCCTGCAGTTCTTCACGCGCTACGTCCTCAACAACTCGCTCGGCTGGACCGAGGAGATCGCCCGCTACCTCCTGATCGGCGTCACCTTCATCGGCGCGGTCTCGGCGGTGCGCCGCGAGAGCCACATCGCCGTCGAGCTGCTCTACACCCGCCTGCCGCGCGGCGCCCGCGTGGCGCTGCAGTATTTCGTCGACGTCGTCGCGTTCGCCTTCTACGCGGCCCTCACCTGGCAGTGCGTGTATCTCGCCCAGCATACCTTCCAGAAGATGACCTCGATCAACGTGCCGAAGTCGGTCGTCTACTGGATCGTCACGGCCTGCTTCGCCGGCATGGCGCTCTACCAGCTGCTCGTCTTCGTGAAGCACCTGCGCACCCGCACCAGCCGCCTCATCGATCCGGAATCCGTGACCTCCCTCGGTCCGAGCCTCTGACACGGACGCCTCCATGCTCCTCGCACTCCTCTTCGGCGTCCTGTTCGGGCTGATCATCCTCGGCGTGCCCGTCGCGATCGCGCTCGCCGGCTCCTCGCTCGTCTTCCTGCTCGTCGACGGCCATGTGCCGACGGTCGTCGTCGCGCACCGCATGATCAACGGCGTCGACTCGTTCCCCTTGCTCGCCGTCCCCTTCTTCATCCTCGCCGGCAACCTGATGAACACCGCCGGCATCACCGAGCGGATCTTCGACTTCGCCAAGTCCCTGGTCGGCTGGATGCGCGGCGGGCTCGGCCATGTGAACATCGGCGCCTCGGTGATCTTCGCCGGCATGTCGGGCGCGGCCGTCGCCGATGCCGGCGGTCTCGGCGCGATCGAGATCAAGGCGATGCGCGACGCCAATTACGACGCCGGCTTTTCGGTCGGCATCACCGCGGCCTCCTCGACCATCGGCCCGATCATCCCGCCCTCGCTGCCGATGGTGATCTACGGCGTCGTCGCCGGCGCCTCGATCGGCCAGCTCTTCGCAGCCGGCTTCGTGCCGGGCCTTCTGATGGCGGTGGCGCTGATGATCATGGTCGCGTTCTATGCCCGCCGCCGCGGCTATCCGCGCGACCAGGCCTTCCGCTTCTCGGCCCTCGGCCGGTCCTTCCTGCGCGCCTTCCTGGCGCTCTTGACCCCGGTCATCATCGTCGGCGGCATCCTCTCCGGCGCCTTCACGCCCACCGAGGCGGCGATTGCCGCCTGCGCCTGGGCGATGATCCTCGGCATTGCCGTCTACCGCACGCTCACCTGGCGCCGGCTCCTGCGCGTCTCGATGGACACGATCGAGACCACCGCCGTCGTCCTCTTCATCGTCGGCGCAGCGGCGATCTTCGCCTGGATCCTCACCTCCAACCGCGTGCCGGAGCATTTCGCCGGGCTGATCCTGTCGGTCTCGGACAACTGGATCGTCGTCCTCATCCTCATCAACCTCATCCTCCTCGTCGTCGGCTGCTTCATGGAGACGGTGGCGGCGATCACCATCCTCGTGCCCGTCCTCCTGCCGGTCGCCCAGCATGTCGGCATCGACCCCGTGCACTTCGGCGTGATCCTGGTGCTCAACCTGATGATCGGCCTCCTCACCCCGCCGGTCGGCATGGTGCTCTACGTCCTGTCGCGCGTCTCCAAGGTGCCGTTCGAGAAGTGCGTCTCGGCGACCGCGCCCTTCCTGGTGCCGCTGTTCGTGGTGCTGGCGCTCGTCACCTTCGTCCCGGCCATCACCATGTGGCTGCCGACGCTGATCTACCGCTGAGCCGGCCGCGGCGACCGGCGCGCCGCGCCCCGCCGTCCCGGCATTGGTGTCGCCCGGCCAATCGCTTACATTGCCGGGGATGACCGATTTCGACGAATCAATGCGCGCGCCCGCTCCGCGCGCCGGCGGCATCGCCGCCCGTGCCATGGCCGCCCGCGGCGCTCCTGCGAAGGACGCCGCGCCCGACTATCTCGCCGGCCTCAACGCCGAGCAGCGCGCCGCGGTGGAGACGACCGAGGGTCCCGTGCTGGTGCTCGCCGGCGCCGGCACCGGCAAGACGCGGGTGCTGACGACGCGCATCGCCCACATCCTCGCCACCGGCCGCGCCTATCCGAGCCAGATCCTCGCCGTTACCTTCACCAACAAGGCGGCGCGCGAGATGAAGCAGCGCATCGGCATGCTGGTCGGCGGCCAGGTCGAGGGCATGCCCTGGCTCGGCACCTTCCACGCCATCGGCGTCAAGCTGCTGCGCCGCCACGCCGAGCTCGCGGGCCTCAAGTCCAACTTCACCATCCTCGACACCGACGACCAGATCCGGCTGATCAAGCAGCTGATCCAGGCGGAAGGGCTCGACGACAAGCGCTGGCCCGCCCGCACCTTCGCCAACATGCTGGACTCCTGGAAGAACAAGGGCTGGGGGCCGAAGGACATCCCCGAGGGCGACGCGCGGGCGTTTGCCAACGGCAAGGGCCGCGAGCTGTTTTCCGCCTACCAGGCGCGGCTCCTCTCGCTCAACGCCTGCGACTTCGGCGACCTGCTCAACCACCCGATCGCGATCTTCAAGTCGCATCCGGACGTGCTCGCCGAATACCACCGCCGCTTCCGCTACATCCTCGTCGACGAGTACCAGGACACCAACACCGCCCAGTACCTCTGGCTGCGCCTCCTCGCCCAGCGTCCGAAGGCGCCGCGCCATGATGCAGCGCCGACTGGCGCATCATCGGCAGTGTCGAGCCCTTCCCCCTCATCCGCCCCTTCGGGGCACCTTCTCCCCACGGGGGAGAAGAAGGGCGCCCAGCCGGCCCCCACCGCGCTCGACATCAAAGAAGCGGGCTCGGCGCAGACGCCTCTTTCTTCTCCCCCCGGGGGAGAAGTCCCGGCAGGGGATGAGGGGGAGGGACACGCCTTCCGCCGAACAGGCGCAAGAGCCGATGCCGTCTCCCCTTCCCCCGTCAACATCTGCTGCGTCGGCGACGACGACCAGTCGATCTACGGCTGGCGCGGCGCCGAGGTGGACAACATCCTGCGCTTCGAGAAGGACTTTCCCGGCGCGACCGTCATCCGGCTCGAGCGCAACTACCGCTCCACCGCCCACATCCTCGGCGCGGCGTCGCACCTCATCGCCCATAACGAGGACCGGCTCGGCAAGACCCTCTTCACCGACGCCGCCGACCCCGAGGACCCCAAGGTCGAGGTCAACGCCGCCTGGGATTCCGAGGAGGAGGCCCGGGCCGTCGGCGAGGCGATCGAGGACCTGCAGCGGCGCGAGGACCACGACCTCAACGACATGGCGATCCTGGTGCGCGCCTCCTTCCAGATGCGCGAGTTCGAGGACCGCTTCGTCACCATGGGCCTCAACTACCGCGTCATCGGCGGCCCGCGCTTCTACGAGCGCCTGGAGGTGCGCGACGCGCTCGCCTATTTCCGCTGCGTCTGCCAGCCGGCCGACGACCTCGCCTTCGAGCGCATCGTCAATACGCCGAAGCGCGGCCTCGGCGACGCCACCATCCGCCTCCTCCACGACTATGCCCGCGCGAAAGGCATCCCGCTGATCGCCGCGGCCGCCGAAATGGTCGAGACCGAGGAGCTGAAGCCCAAGCCCCGCAACACGCTGCGCTCGGTCGTCGCGAACTTCCGCCGCTGGTCCGAGCTTCTGCCCACCACCAAGCACACCGAGCTCGCCGAGCAGATCCTGGAGGAGTCCGGCTACACCGAGATGTGGCAGAACGACCGCTCGGCCGAGGCGCCGGGGCGGCTGGAGAACCTGAAGGAGCTGGTGCGCTCGATGGAGCAGTACGAGTCGCTCCCAACCTTCCTCGAGCATGTCGCCCTCGTCATGGACGCCGAGCAGAACGCCGAGATGGACGCCGTCTCGATCATGACGCTGCACTCGGCCAAGGGGCTGGAGTTCGGCACGGTGTTCCTGCCCGGCTGGGAGGAAGGCCTGTTCCCGCACCAGCGGGCCCTCGACGAGGGCGGCCGCAGCGGCCTGGAGGAAGAGCGCCGCCTCGCCTATGTCGGGCTGACGCGCGGCAAGCGCCGGGTGAAGATCTGGTTCGTCTCCAACCGCCGCATCCACGGCCTGTGGCAGTCGACCATCCCCTCCCGCTTCCTCGACGAGCTGCCGGAGGCCCATGTCGAGGTCGTCGAGGCGAACAGCTCCTATGGCGGCTACGGCGCTCATGGCGGCGCCGGCGGCTTCGGCAGCTACGGCGCCTCGCGCTGGGACGGCGCCTCGGCCTTCAAGGAATCCGCCTATACGACGCCCGGCTGGCGCAGGGCCCAGGCCGCCAATGCGGGCTTCACCGCCGGCACCGGCGAAGGCCGCGCCCGCAGCGGCGGCGACGGCTGGAACGGCGGGCGCGTGCGCGAGATCAGCTATGACGACGCCGGCGTCTCCGGCGGCGGCCGGGGCGCCAGCGCCGGCTTCGCCGGCCGCATGGACTCCGGCTCCGCCGCCCGGCCCGGCAGAGGCCACAACCAGCCCCCGAAGAAGGGCCTCGGCCTCTATTCCTCCGCCAAAAAGGGCGGCCCGCGCGAGATCGAGGGCGAGCTCGTCGCCAAGTCCGTCTCCACCGAAGACAGCCGCTTTGCCGCCGGCGACCGCGTCTTTCACCTGAAGTTCGGCAACGGCACCGTCGCCTCCGTCGAAGGCAACAAGCTCACCGTCGACTTCGACAAGGCCGGCCAGAAGCGCGTGCTGGAGGGGTTCGTCGAGGCGGTGTGAGGGCCGGCAGTCCTGCGGCCTTGCAAATCGGCAGCCCGGTAGTACCTTGGAGGAGGGCGAACATCCTACCTTCCGAGATGCCCGATGAAGACCTTTTTCGTCACGGCGGCCGAGTTCAACCGCAATCCGAGCAAAGTGAAGACGAAGACCCGCGAGGGCCGCGTCGTCATCACCGAGCGCGGCAAGAGCAGCCATGTCCTGATGAGCTTCGCGGACTACGAGGCGAACCTCGCCCGGCCGGCGCGGACCCTCCTCGACCTCCGGGACCCGCGGCCCGAAGCCGATCGCCCCTTCGAGCCGGCCACGACCGTCTTCGCCGAGCGCGACATCGCGTGGTAGGCTACCTCCTCGATACCGTGACCGTCTCGGCGCTGCGGCGGCCGGAACGTCACGGCGCGGACTTCCAGGACTTCGCCCGGTCGATCAGCCTCGACGACGCCTTCCTCTCGTCCGTCACGATCGCGGAAATTTACGCCGGCATCACGCAGCAGCAGGCAAGGGATCCGGGGTTCGCCGCCGTCCTGTCGGAATGGGTGGCAGATCTGAAGGACGCGTTCGACGGCCGCATCCTCGCCTTTGGCCGGATCGAGGCAGAGATCTGTGGAGCCCTGCCGACGCCGCAGAAGACGATCACGCAGGATTCGATGATCGCCGCCACGGCGCTGGCGCACGGCCTGACGGTCCTCACCCGCAACAGACGCGACTTCGAAAGCCTCGGCGCAGCGGTGATCGATCCCTGGAACGGTCCCGTGGAAGAGGTTTCCTCGCGCGGACCGTGACCGTCCGTGGACGCTCACGCCGCCTGCCAATCTGGCATCGTCGAAACGCCGCCTGCAGACAGACGCCGGCGCTCTTCGCGCCCCCCTCCGGGCTGCCGCCCATCTCCCCCGCATGGGGGGAGATCGACCCTGCGCTACCCCCGCGCCCATTCTCCGACGCCCGGACCACGCGATGGCTTGAAACAGTCAGCCGCTCCGCCGGAGCTGCCGATCTCCTCCCTTGTGGGGGAGATGCCCGGCAGGGCAGAGGGGGGTGCCTCGGCACCGCCCTCGCCGCTTCGTCATCCCGGCCCTGCGCCGGGATCCATGCCGAAACCGCGCCACTGCCGCTCCCGCGCAGGATGGGACTGCAGTTACAGCGGCCCGCTATACTCGTATTCCCGCAGCCGCTTTCGCGCCCGCTCGATCTCTTCCGTCGTGAAAAGCTGATGCCATTGCGGATTTCCGACGACGAGCGCTTCCACCGTCAGGTCGAGCCGGCCCCGCTCGAAAAGATGCGTGTATCCTTCCGACACCTTCGGCGCATTGATCAGCGCCTTGGCCGTCCCGAGGCCATGCCGCTCGTGCAGCATCCTGAGATAGATCGTCGCGTTGTAGCCCGCCTCCTGCCTGGCCCGCACGTAGATCTGGTGCATCGCCTTCTCGAAATCCGCCGGCCCCTTCACCGCTTCGCCCCCATCATCGCTTCGGTGATGGCCGCCGTTTTTCGGATGAAAACCAAAAAACAGGACGCGTTCGCTTCGGTGCGGAAGAAGCCGATCACCCCGCTAAGACATATTGCTTCGGCAGCGCGTCCCATGTCTGTCCGCGGTACTGTCGACCGGCCTTCTTCTTATTCACGCCGCCCCATTGCTTGAAGAAGAAAGCAGTCCCTGCGTCGTCGCATGCCGCTTTGATCTCATCGACCCAGTCGACAAGCATTGGACGCGCCCCGGGACCGGACTCGCCGCCCACGATTGCCCAATCGATCCCGGTCAGATTGACTTGGCCAATTCGGCCTATCAATGGTTCGAACGAGATGAAGCGAATCGCAGCGCGGACCGAGCGCAGGTGGTCGATCCGTTCGTTGTAAGCGCCGCCCTCTACCGACGTACCGAGCCACACATTCGGCAGCCTTTTGAAACCGGGAGAATTTGCTACTGCGGCCATTCTTTCAGGACGCTTCGTGAGGATCTGATAACGGTGACGGGGCGTCGCCTCCATCACCTCCCAAACCCGTGCAATGAATTCGACAGGAACATCTTCCTGGAAGAGGTCGGACATCGAATTGACGAACACCAGACGCGGCGTGCGCCATTTCAGCGGGACGCCAAGTGCATCCTCCACAAGGCGGACCCGTCCGGTCCAGACCGAGCGGCCAGCACTCTTGCGCGTCAGGCCTTCATAGCTGTGCTGGCCCATAGCCTCCAAACGTGCAGCCATTCGCATCGCGTAGCAGTTGGTACAGCCGGGCGACGCCATTGAGCAGCCCGTGACCGGATTCCATGTGGCATCAGTCCATTCGATAGTTGATATACCTGCCATCACTTCACTCTGAATTTAATCTTGACGTGCGGCGGATAGGTCATTCCCCTTCGGGCTTTTGTAGCAGAAGCTGCTGTAACGGATCCGTCTGATTCCATTTTCTTTAGAATCTCGCGGTAGTTTTGGCGAATATACGGCGTGTCAATGCTGTGCTCTTCATAGATCTCATCGAAGTTTAGCTCGCGTCCTGCAAAGGTTTCGATAAGATCCTGCTCCAACTCCTCGATGGGACGTTGCAATGAGAACAGCAGCGGAGTTGAAGCGTCAGCAGGCGAATACGTTAACGACGGTACACCTTGATCATGCACCGAGCTTTCCTTAGCCATAATATCCTTCATGACATCGTAGCCCTTAAAATGCTTTGATACAACAATCAGCTTGTGGGACGTTCTATTTCCTGTGGAATTCTTAAAAGTGAATGGTAAGACGTATTTTCCGCCAAGACTTTTTATCTCTCCGGACAACGCTTCGAGAATCATTGCCTCGCGTAATGCGGGATCTTTTCCCTCAACCTGCAATCGAAGGTCCTCGGCTCTTTCTTCTCCGAAGAGCTTGTTCATGTGAGATCTGACCATTGGATTGCTGATACCGGCATTTATTCTGCCGTAGTTAAAGAAAAATACGCAGTCGCACCCCCAATCTTTGATTACACCCTTAATTATCTCAAGTGAGAGACCCTTATATCCGAAAGGGTCTACGAAAGAAAACGAGGGAATCAGCCTTGTTGATGAAAAGTATTTCGCCGCATCATCATCAACCTCTCCATTTGAAATCTGCGGCCTATAACGAAGCTTCTCAATTCCAACTAATTTGTTTATTTCGTCCTCTAGCGTAGATGCATTCGCGGGATCTTTATCATTCAAGAGCGCAACGAGCATATTCGCCAGATCCGCATCAGCGATCGCGTGCTCCAATACAAGAAGAGGCGTAGACGCCGCTCCATCTTTATACCGTCCGGGACCTGCATACAAATCGATATAGGCTATCTTGTTGTCTAATTGCTTTGCTGTCCCTTTTATGATGTTGGCCCAAGCAAAAAAGTACTTTTGGATGATGCGCGCTTTGACCTCGGACTGATCGGTGCGCTCTTCGAAAAATTTCTGCGATGAGGGCATTTTACGACTCCGCGTTGACGCCCCTGTCTACCACAGCTTTAGGACTGCGGAATAGGCACATAACATGAACAAAACCGATGTCAACGTTTTAAGAAGCGTCCCGAGATGAAATGGTGCCCGACTTGCCGGACATGGCGACATACGCTGCCGCGTCGCGTTGCGGAGTAGCCACAGGCCGACCCACCTTATCCCCATCCCCTCGCCCCGCCCCCATACTCCCCTCACCGCCGGCCCGGGACGGGCACGACCGATCACCGGGATCGTTCGCGGGCTGGCGGGCGGTGTCCGCGGCGGGGGCTCTTCCGGAGGGTTCCCGGCTCGGACGGTTTCGAAGCGCCGCCGGACCGTCTCCCATCACAAGGAGTCTGCGGATCGGTCCGCTTGACCGGGGGCACCCGGGAAGAGCCGGCCGCCATCGGGGCGCACCTTTTCGCGGCGCGGCAGCGCCGCAACAGACGAAGGGGCGCAGCGATGCATTCGGAATCGACAAGACACCGTGCGGGATGCCGGAGGCGGACCGTAGCATACCCATTCGGAGGGTCGGCCTCCGGCATCCCGTCCGCCCGTTCGATGCTCGGGCGGGAGGACCGAACGGCTCCCATCCCTTCGCGGCGCGAATGCCGGCGGGGCCGCCGGCGCGCGTCCGGGTGTCGTCGGGCCCGCAGCCGGCCGAGAACGCCCCGCCGCGACTCTGCGGCGGATGGAACGCCGCCGCGGCGGCCGCCCGAGGCCGGACGAGCGCGCCCGCGATCGCTTGCCCTTCGCCGCAGCGCGGTATAGGCCTTCGCCATGATCTTCGCTTCCGATAACTGGTCCGGGGCGCACCCGGCGATCAACGCCGCGCTCAGCGCCCACAGCGCCGGCATGGCCACCGCCTATGGCGCGAGCGACCTCGACAGGAAAGTCGAGCGCCGCTTCGACGAGATCTTCGAGCGCGAGGTCGCCGTCTTCTTCGTCGGCACCGGCACGGCGGCGAACTCGCTGGCGCTCGCCTCGGTCAACCGGCCGGGCGGCGTCGTCCTCTGCCACCGCGAGGCGCATATCGTCGAGGACGAGTGCGGGGCGCCGGAATTCTTCACCCACGGCGCGCGCATGGCGCCGATCGACGGGCCGAACGGGCTGATCGACCCGGCGAATTTGAAGCGCGAGATGGCGCGGTTCAAGCCGGACCACGTGCATGCGGGACAGCCGATGGCGGTCTCGATCAGCCAGCCCGGCGAGGCCGGCACGCTCTATACGCCGGATCAGATCCAGGCGATCGCCGACATCGCCCATGGCCGCGGCCTGACGCTGCACATGGACGGGGCGCGCTTTGCCAACGGCCTCGTCGCCTCCGGCCTCTCGCCCGCCGAGATGACCTGGAAGCGCGGCGTCGACATTTTGTCCTTCGGCGCCACCAAGAACGGCTGCTGGTGCGCCGAGGCGATCGTCGTGTTCGACCCGGCGAAGGCGACGCAGTTCCCCTATATCCGCAAGCGCGGCGCCCAGCTCTTCTCCAAGACCCGCTTCGTCGCCGCCCAGCTCATGGCCTATTTCGAGGACGGGCTGTGGCTGGAGATGGCGGCGCATTCGAACGCCATGGCCGACCGGCTGCGCGCCGGCCTCGCCGCCAGCCGCAACGCCCGCGAGGGCTGGCCGACCCAGTCGAACGAGATCTTCGCCATCCTGAAGACCGAGGTCGCCGAGAAGCTCAAGGCTGCCGGCGCCGTGTTCTACGACTGGAACGTGCCGCACGGCATGCCCGACCTCGTCGGCGAGGACGAGACGCTGGTGCGCCTAGTCACCAGCTGGTCGACCAGCGAGGCCGATGTCGACGGCTTCTGCGAGCGGCTCGGCTGAGGCGCCGCGGCCTGCTCGGCTGAACACCCGCCGTCCGCAGGCAGAAACAAGTCCCCGCGCCACCCAGCCGAGCGATGATCAGTCGGCGGCGGCGGGTTCGCGGGTCGGCAGCGGCGCCGGCGCCCGCGCCGGCAGGCGGATCTCGAAGCGGGCGCCGGGCGCCCCCCGCTCCGCCAGCGCGATCGTCCCGCCATGCGCCTCGACGATCTCCGCCGCGATGGCGAGGCCGAGGCCGGTGCCGCCGGTGCGCGCCGAGCCGCGGAAGGCGCGAAAGAGGTTCTCCCGCGCCCGCTCCGGCAGGCCGGGTCCGGTGTCCTCGACGGAGATGACGGTCTCGCCGGAGGCGGCCTCCTCCGCGGCGACGGTGATCCGCTTCACCACCCCCGCCTGATCCGACCCCTCGCCCTGCAGCGCCTCCGCCGCGTTGCGGCAGAGATTGACGAGGACGCGGTGGAACTGCTCGGGATCGACCGCGATCTCGGTCTCGGCCGGCACGCGGTTGACAAGCTCGACGCCCGCCTCCTCGGGCACCGCCAGCATGGCGAAGACGTCGTCGACGAGCCGGGCGAGCCGCACCTTGCGGCGCACCGGCGTGCGCTCGACCGCCTTGCCGTAGGCGAGCACCGACTGGGTGTAGTGCAGCGCCCGGTCGAGGCTCTTCAGGAGCAGCGGCGCGAAGCGCTGGACATGCGGGTCGGGCAGCGTCGCCAGCCGGTCGGAGATCATCTGCGCCGAGGCGAGGATGTTTCGAAGGTCGTGGTTGATCTTCGACACCGCGAGGCCGAGGTCGGCGAGATGGCGCTGCTCGCGCAGCGTCTCGGCGAGGCGCGTCTGCATCGCCGCGAGTTCCGCCTCGGCGACGCCGATCTCGTCGGCCCGCGGGCTCGGCCGGATGATCCGCTCGCCGTCCGCCGGGTTCTCGCCGAAGCGCACCATGGACTGCGTCATCGCCCGGATCGGGCGGATCAGGTAGCGGCTGATCGCGCCGAAGACGAGCAGCGCGGCGAACAGCGCGACCGACAGCGACAGGATCAGGATGTTGCGGGAATAGATCAGCATGGCGCGCCGGAGCGGGCGCTCCGACATCACCACCTCGGCGCCGACCGTCCCGTCGCCCACCGGCCCGAGGATCCGCATCGTCCGCTCGCCGCCGAACAGCAGCGTGTCGAAGGCGCCGGCGATCAGCGCGCCGGCCCCGACCGTGGCGAGGTCGACCTGGACCTGCGGCACCTCGACCGTCTCGGCCCGCGCGAGTAGGCGCGAGGCGTCGCCCTCGTGGATGGCGACCAGCTGGGCGTCGAGCGTCTTCAGGAGGCCCGCCTGCTGATGCGGGTCGAGGACCGTGTCGCCCTCGCCGTCGATCTGCTCCGACGCCGCGCCCGCCACCGCGGCGGCGTCGAGCTTGGCGACGAGCCAGTCGTTGCGGAACTTGGCGATCGAGGGGACGAAGATCAGCACCTCGGCGATCATCACCGCCAGCATGGTGATGACCAGAAGCCGCGTCGACAGGCGCCGCCGCACGACGGGCCGGTGCTGCGCCTCTGCCGGGTGCCGGATGCCCCGCCCCTGCGGCCTGTCCGCATCGTCCTGCAAACTGATTGCGCTTCCCCGATCGGCGTTGCGACGCTTCTGTCCGTCCCTCGCCGGAAGGGCTCAGCCCAGCCGGCTCAGAAGCGCGACCGCGCGGCGCACCAAGGGACGCCGCGCATAGGGCTGATAGTAGGAAACGGCGGCGCGTTTGCCAATTTCGGCAAAGGTTGGATAGGGCGAAACGAAATCGGCCAGGGCGGAGAGCTTCAGGCCGCGCGAGATCGCCAGCGAGAAGAGATTGGTCATCTCGCCGGCCTCTGCGCCGACGACGCCGGCCCCGATCAGCCGTCCGCCCTTTCCGACCAACAACTTGACCAGCCCCTCGGTCCGCCGCTCCGCCTGCGCCCGGTCGTTCTCGGCAAGGGGCCAGCGCAGCACCTCGACCGCCATGCCGCGCACCTCCGCTTCGGCCTCGGTCGGCCCGACCTGGCCGAGTTCGGGCTCGGTGAAGGTGACATGCGGCAGTTGGTCGCGTCGCTCCTTCACCGGCAGCCGGAACAGGATGGCGCGGATGACGAGGCCGGCGTGATAGTTCGCGACATGGGTGAACTGCGGCCCGCCCGCGATGTCTCCGATCGCATAGACGCGCCGGTTGCTGCTGCGCAGGTCGCGCCCGACCGAAATGCCCTTGCGGTCGAAGGCGATCCCCCCGACCTCCAGCCCCAGCCCCTCGACGTTCGGCTTGCGCCCGACCGCCACGAGGATGTGGCTACCGCGGACCGTCTCGCGGGTCCCGTCCGGCCGCTGCATCTCCACCGCGACGGCGCCCGCCCCGCCGGACACGCCGACGACGCTCGCCCGCTCGGTGATGGTGACGCCTTCCTCGCGCAGCCGCCGCAGGACGACGGCGGACAGCTCCGGATCGTCGCGGCCGAGCGCGCGCTCGCCTTCGATGACGGTGACGGCCGAGCCGAGCCGGCGATGCGCCTGCGCGAGTTCGATGCCGATCGGTCCGCCGCCGACGATCACGAGGTGCTCCGGCCGCTCGCGCAGGCCGAAGACCGACTCGTTGGTGAGATAGGGCATACCCGACAGACCCTCGATCGGCGGAACCAGCGGCGAGGATCCGGCCGCGACGACGAAGCGCCGAGCCCGGATCAGCTGTCCGCCTGCCGAGACAGTGCGCGGATCGACGAAGGCGGCATCCGCCTTGATCACCGTCACGCCGAGGCTCTCGAAGCGCTCGACCGAATCGTTCGGCGCGATGGCGGCGATGACGCGCGCGACATGATCCTTCACCGCGGAAAAATCGACCCGCGGCTCACCGGCAGATATGCCGAACGCCGGCGCCTCGCGGATTGCGGCTGCGTGCCGGCCTGCCGCGATCAGCGCCTTGGAGGGCACGCAGCCATAGTTGAGGCAGTCGCCGCCCATCGCCCCGCGCTCGACGAGGACGACGGAGGCGCCGAAGGCCGCTGCGGCCGCGGCGGTGCTGAGACCGCCGGAGCCGGCGCCGATGACGCAGATGTCCGGCGAGAGGATGGATGCCATCGGCTAGAGCCCTTCGGCTTTGACGACCGTCTGGCCCGGCCGGCGGCGCAGCACGGTCTTCTTCAGGACGAGACCGGCGAGGCCGAGCGCCGCGAGCCCGAAAAGCGCGATCGTCACCTCCGGCGTCACCAGGGACGACAGGCCGACGCCGTGATCGGCCGCCCGCATCAGCGATTCGTCGAGACCGCTGCCGAGGAACGCGTAGACCAGCGAGCCCGGAATGATGCCGAGGAAGGTCGCCGCGACATAGGTCGTGAGCGAAATGTCGAAGAAGGCCGGCGCGATGTTCACCGCGAAGAACGGCAGCGCCGGCGTCAGGCGCAGGACCAGGAGATAGGCGAAGGCGTCGTCCCGGAAGCCCTCGGCAAATCGCTTCAGCGCCCCGCCCGTGCGTCGCCGCAGGAAATCGCCCACGGCGTAGCGGGCGGCGAGAAACAGCGCCGTCGCCCCGATCGTCGCACCGACGACGGTGAGCACGCCCCCGAGGAGCCAGCCGAAGAGGAAGCCGCCCGCGACCGTGACCAGCGAGGCGGCGGGAAAGGAGACCGCGACGAGCGTTGCATAGAGGGCGACAAATCCCGCTGCGGCGAGCGCCGTATGATTCTCCACGGTTTCGCGGAGCATCGCGCGGCTGTCGAGGAAACTGTCGAGCGAAACGAGCCGCTGCAGCCCGAATGCGTAGCCGAGCGCCAGAAACGCGGCGAGCAGGGCGAGCGGCAGGAGACGGCGCCAGAGCGGCATCTCTCGAGGCGATTCCATCATCTCTCCTCTCGTCTGCCGCAGTTCACGCGTCGGCGCGCACGCTTCCTTGCGCAGGCCGACGCTGGCCGGAGAGGACAGCGGAACCCGCCACCCGTCAAGCGTCTCACGCCTTATTGAGCCTTGCGTCAAAATCGGCGCCCCTCGGTATGCTGCGGCATCTGTCGCTCATTCGCATCGGCAACCGCCGGCGTTACGTGAGGCGGGCGCGCTCGTCCCGAACGGCGACTCGCCAAGCGGCTCGCCCGTGGGCGGAGGCGCGGCGGCAGGACAGCGCCAGGGTCGCGGCGCATTGACTTTTGCGCTGTCCTCTTCCTATAAGCCGCCCTACGAGCGGGCGGCGTTCCGCGCGACGGCGTTCTGCGCCCGTGCGTCCACGCCCGTTTTCCGGTTTAGACAGCATGATGGAAGGGCCCGCCCGGAAGGCGCGGGAAGATCACGATGAAGCGTACCTACCAGCCGTCGCGGCTCGTCCGCAAACGTCGTCATGGCTTTCGCGCGCGCATGGCCACCAAGGGCGGCCAGAAGGTCATCGCAGCCCGCCGGGCACGCGGCCGCAAGCGGCTGTCGGCTTAAGCCGGCCGGAGCGCGACGCGCCGCCGCCTATGGCCGCGGGAAAGCTCAAGAAGCGCGCGGAATTCCTGGCCGCGCGGAAGGGCCGTCGCTTGAACGGCCCGTTTTTCTTTATCGAGGCGCTTGACCGGGGCGATGACGGGCCACCACGTGTGGGCCTGACGGTCACGCGCAAGGTCGGCAATGCCGTCGTGCGCAACCGGATCAGGCGACGCCTGCGGGAGGCGATTCGGCTGTTCGGAGCCGCCGGCATGGAGCGCGGCCTCGACTATGTGGTCGTCGCGCGGCGAGAGGTCTACGACGTGCCGTTCGACGTCCTCTCCGACGAGATCTCGCGGCGGATCTTGCGCACACGGAAGCCGGAGCCTGACTTGGCCGGCATGAAGCGACGCCCGAAAGAGCGTCGATCGGGGTCTGACTAATGGAAAACAACCGCAACTTCCTGATCGCTATGGTGCTGTCCGTCGCGGTCCTGGTCGGCTGGCAGTTCCTGGTGGTCAATCCCCGGACCGAGGCGCAGCGGCAGCAGGAAGCGGCCCAGAAGGCTGCGACGCACAATCAGGCGGTGACGCAGAACCCGGGCTCGCTGCAGACCCCGCAGACGCCCGCCGGCACGCCGCAGACCGACGTCGCCGCCCCGTCGGGCCGCGAGAGCGTGGTTCCGCAGGATGCCGGCCAGCCGAAGCCGGCGGAGAATCGCGCCACGGCGCTTGCCGCCAGCCAGCGCGTGAAGATCGAGACGCCGGCGCTCTCCGGCTCGATCAACCTCACCGGCGCCCGCCTCGACGACCTGCGCCTCAAGAACTACCACGAGACGGTCGACAAGAACTCGCCGAGCATCGTGCTGCTCTCGCCCGAGGCGACCCCGAACGGCTACTTCGCCGAGTTCGGCTATCTCGGCAAGAATGCCGGCCAGCTGCCCGGACCGAACACGCGGTGGAGCGTCGAGGGCAATTCGACGCTGACGCCGCAGTCCCCCGTGACGCTGACGACGACCAACGGGGCGGGCGTGACCTTCCAGCGCAAGATCTCCGTCGACGACCAGTTCATGTTCACGGTCGAGGACACGATCAGGAACACCGGCTCGGCGCCCGTGACCCTGTCCTCCTATGGGCGCGTCGCGCGCTACTCCAAGCCGGAGGACCGGTCGAGCTACGTGCTGTTCGAGGGCCTGCTCGGCGTCTTCGGCGACGCCGGCCTGACCGAGGAGAAATACTCCTCGGTCGAGAGCGACAAGACGGTCTCTCCGCCCAAGGCGACGAGCGGCTGGCTCGGCATCACCGACAAGTACTGGGCGACGACGCTGATTCCGGAAGGCAAGTCGGCCTTCCAGTCGCGCTTCCTCTACCTCGCCGATGCCGCGCGGCCGCACTACCAGACGGAATATGTCGACGATCCGATGACGATCGCCCCCGGCGCCTCGGCGACGGTCTCCGCCCACACCTTTGCCGGCGCCAAGGTGGTCGACGTCATCGACGCCTACGAGAAGAACCTCAACATCCGGCAGTTCGGCCAGCTGATCGACTGGGGCTGGTTCTATTTCATCACCCGGCCGATGTTCCACGGCCTGGATTTCCTCTACCGCCTGTTCGGGAATTTCGGCCTCGCCATCATCTCGATGGTCGTCATCCTGAAGATCTGCTTCTTCCCGCTCGCCGCCCGCTCCTACAAATCCATGGCGAAGATGAAGACGCTGCAGCCCAAGCTCACCGAGCTGCGCGAGCGTTTCAAGGACGACAAGCAGAAGCAGCAGCAGGAGATGATGCGGATCTACAAGGAGGAGAAGGTCAATCCGGCCGCCGGCTGCTGGCCGATGCTCATCCAGATCCCGGTCTTCTTCGCGCTCTACAAGAACCTCTACATCACCATCGAGATGCGGCATGCGCCGTTCTTCGGCTGGATCCAGGATCTGGCGGCGCCCGATCCGACCTCGATCTTCAACCTGTTCGGCCTGATCCCGTTCACGCCGCCGCATGTGCTGATGATCGGCGTGTGGCCGATCCTGATGGGCATCACCATGTTCATCCAGATGCGGCTGAACCCGACGCCGCCGGACCCGACGCAGCAGCTGATCTTCACCTGGATGCCGGTGGTGTTCACCTACATGCTGTCGTCCTTCCCGGCCGGCCTCGTCATCTACTGGACTTGCAACAACACGCTGTCGATCATCCAGCAGTCGGTGATCATGAAGCGCAACGGCGCGAAGATCGAGCTGTTCGACAACATGCGCGGCATGTTCCGACGACGAGAAAAGCCGTCGGAGGGATGACAGTCCAAGAGCCCGGCGGGACCTGCCGGGCTCTTTTGATATGGAGAGGCCTCCCGCTGCCCGCGCGACCCATGGAGACGGCATGACCGACACGAATTCTTCCGCGACATCCGCAGTTGCGGCCCCCGGCGTGGCCGACCGCCGCTTCTTCGAAAAGCCGTGGGTGTTCGTGCGCGGCGTGCCGGCGCTGAAATTCCTGCCGCCGGAAGGGCCGCCGGAGGTCGCCTTCGCCGGTCGCTCGAACGTCGGCAAGTCCTCGCTGATCAACGCGCTGCTGCGCCAGAAGGGGCTCGCGCGCACCTCCAACACGCCGGGCCGGACGCAGGAGCTGAACTTCTTCGTTCCCGACGGCTACGGCGATCCCGCCGCCGGCCTGCCGCCGATCGCCCTCGTCGACATGCCCGGCTACGGCTATGCACAGGCGCCGAAGGAGCAGGTGGACGCCTGGACGCGGCTGGTCTTCGACTATCTGCGCGGCCGCACCAGCCTGAAGCGGGTGTTCGTGCTCATCGACGCGCGGCACGGGATCAAGGCGAACGACGCCGAGGTGATGGATCTCCTCGACAAGGCGGCGATGTCCTACCAGATCGTCCTCACCAAGACCGACAAGATTAAGGCGCCGGCCGTGCCGAAGCTCGCCGAGGCGACGCTGGAGGCGATCAGGCGGCGGCCGGCCGCCTTTCCGAGCCTGATCGCGACGTCGTCCGAAAAGGGCGTCGGGCTGGACGAGCTGAAGGCGGAGATCCTCGGCCTCTGCGCCTGAGGAGAGGCGTCAGCGGGCTGACGGCAGCAGCCTCTCACGGATCTGCCGCTCGATCCGGGCATAGACGTCGCGATAGGCATCGAGGATCTGCTCGCGCGTGCCCTCCGTGGCGGAGGGATCCGGCATCGGCCAGAACTCGACCTCCACCGAACTGGTGCCGGTCGCATCCAGCGCCGCATGATGGGCTTCCGGCGCCATGGTGACGATCAGGTCGAAATAGCCGTCGGCGAGGTCCTCGTAGCGCTGCGGCCGGCGCTCGCCGAGATCGAGCCCGTGCTCCCGAAGGACGGTGTCCACGAACGGATCGCGCTGGCCGGTGCGCACGCCGGCGGAGGCGATGTAGATCGACGCGGGCAGCATCGCGCGCGCGATCGCCTCGGCCATCGGCGAGCGGATCGCGTTCATCCCGCACAGGAACAGGACGGAGCCAAGTCGGGGTACCGGGCCTGAAGCGTCCGCAGCGTTCATTTCACGCGCCTCGCCGGCCGCGCCACCCGAGGGACGGCGACACGGCCCTCCGCAGCGGCGACAGTTCCGGCCGGTGCCCGCGCCATCGCCCGCTCAGCTCCGCCAGTGGAGGACGCAGATCAGCGTGAAGAGGCGGCGGGCGGTGTCGAGATCGACCGCGATCTTGCCCTCCAGGCGCTCCATCAGCGTCCGCGACCCGTCATTGTGGATGCCGCGGCGGCCCATGTCGATCGCCTCGATCTTCTGCGGCGTGGCGGACCGGATCGCCTCGTAATAGCTGTCGCAGATCATGAAATAGTCCTTGATCACCCGCCGGAACGGCGTCAGCGACAGGATGTGCCGGACGAGGGGCGTGCCGTCTTCGGACGAGATGTCGAAGACCAGCCGCTTGTCGGCGAGCGACAGCTTGAGCTTGAACCGGCCGCCCGGCGGGGCGCCGACGGGATCGAAGACATTCTCCTCGATGAGGTCGAAGATCGCGACGGCGCGCTCGTGCTCGATGTCCGGCGTCGCGCGGCCGATCGTCTCGTCGAGCTCGACGTCGACGAGGCGGCCGCCGGCCTGTCCGCTCTCTTCGGCCATCCCCCTCGCCTTTCAGAGATTGAGCCGGATCGCCACCGACCGGCCATGCGCGTCGAGCCCCTCGACCCGCGCCAGCTCGATCGCCGCCGGGCCCAGCGCGCGCAGCTGCTCGGGCCCGAGCTTCAGGATCGAGGTGCGCTTGACGAAATCGAGAACCGAGAGACCGGAGGAAAAGCGCGCCGAGCGCGCCGTCGGCAGGACGTGGTTCGAGCCGCCGACATAGTCGCCGATCACCTCCGGCGTATAGCGGCCGAGGAAGACGGCGCCGGCGTTGCGCAGCCTGGCGAGCAGAGGCTCGGGCTCCTCGACGGCGAGTTCCAGATGCTCCGGCGCGATCCGGTCGGACAGCGCCGGCGCCTCTTCCAGAGAGGCGACGCGGATGATCGCGCCGTGGTCGCGCCAGCTCGCCGCGGCCGTCTCGGCGCGGGACAGCTGCGCCAGCTGCCGCTCGACGGCGTCCGCCGCCCGGTCGGCGAAGGCGGCATCGTCGGTGATCAGGATCGACTGGGCCGCTTCGTCGTGCTCGGCCTGGCTGAGGAGGTCGGCCGCGATCCAGTCCGGATCGTTGTCGCCGTCGGCGATGACGAGGATCTCCGACGGGCCGGCGATCATGTCGATGCCGACCGTGCCGAAGACCTGACGCTTGGCGGCCGCGACATAGGCGTTGCCGGGGCCGGTGATCTTGGCGACCGGAGCGATGGTCTGCGTGCCGTAGGCGAAGGCCGCCACCGCCTGTGCGCCGCCGATGCGGTAGATCTCGGAGACGCCGCACAGCTTGGCGGCGGCCAGCACCAGCGGGTTCAACTCACCGCGCATCGCCGGCACGGCCATGGCGATCCGCTCGACCCCGGCCACCTTGGCGGGAACGGCGTTCATCAGCACCGAGGACGGATAGCTCGCCGTGCCGCCGGGAACATAGAGGCCGACGGATTCGACCGCCGTCCAGCGGCTGCCGAGCTCGACGCCGGCGGTGTCGACATAGCGGTCGTCCTGCGGCTTCTGGCGAGCGTGGTGCGCATGGATGCGGTCATGCGCGAGCCTCAGCGCGTCGAGCGTCTCCGGCGGCGTCGCGTCGTAGGCGGCGTCGATCTCGCCCTGCGACACCCGCATCGTCGCCGGCGTCAGCTCCAGCCGGTCGAACCTCGCCGTCAGCTCGATGACGGCCGCGTCCCCCTCCTCGCGCACCCGCGCGACGATCGCGCGAACCGCCGCGTCGACATCCGCCGCCGCTTCGCGCTTGGCGCCGAGCAGCGCCTGGAATTCCGTCTCGAACGCGTCGTCCGCCGTCGTCAGCCGCCTTGGCACGATGCCGAATCCTCTCCCTGGTCAGGTCCGTCGAGCCGTCGCCTGCCTCGCACGATGACCGGAGGCGATGCCTCAGCGATCCGGCCGCTCGTGATCCGGCAGCGCCGTCGTGCTCCAGGCGCCGCCGACATCGGCAAGCTGCGCCTCGACCACCTCGACGTCGAGCCTTATCGCGGCGCCGCCGGCAAAGACAAGTTCGACGACGCCGGACGGCGCCTCCGTCCCGGTGAACCGGATCGCCAGGAGAACGAGCACCTGGTCCTCGGCCGTCGCCTCGAAGCCGAACCGCTGCGCGCGAAGGACACGGTCGAAATGCAGGATCGCCCGTCGCCGCTCGAATTCGCGCCGGCGGAACAGCGGGAAGCGCGACTTGCGGACCGCGCCCTCCCAGACGAAGCGGTTCATCTCCAGCACGAACTGCTTCTCGCGCTGCCGGAAGATCAGGTCCTTCACCTTGACGGTGGCGTCCTGGCAATGCGCCGAGATGATCGCGAGGTCGTCGGGGTCGACGGCAAGAAGGCGCAGGCGGTCCATCTCGAACGGATCTCTTTCTCGGCAAGGTTGGTCCAGGCGACGCAAGTAGGTGGCGCGGCTGCGAACGCAAGCGCGCGGCGCGTGATGCGCCCGCTGCGCAGCGGCGATTCGAAATCGATCCGATGCCGGAAGGATCGGTTTACGCTCCTTGCGCATAATGGGCGCTGGATCCGCGTATCCTGTCCATCGAAGCGCTCATCTCTCGGGCTCCTGGAGGATCAATGTCCAACACCCCGGCCCCCGGAAGCCAGCATCGCCATTTGCCCGTCCGGTTCCAGGCGCTCGACGGCTGGCGCGGGGTCTGCGCGCTCCTGATCGTCTGCTTCCATGCCCCGGTCGCCGGGATCGTCCATACGAGCCCGTTCTTCCGGCACGCCTTCCTGTTCGTCGATTTCTTCTTCGTCCTCTCCGGCTTCGTCATCACCCACGCCTTTTACAAGCGCCTCGCGAACGAGCGCGATTTCGGCCGCTTCTTCGTGGCGCGGCTCTTCCGGGTCTATCCCCTGCATCTCTTCATGCTGGCCCTGTTCGTGGCCTTCGAGTGCCTGCTCCTCGTCACCCGCGGACCGGGCGCGGCCTTCCAGGCCGGCGCGACGCCGGTGGAACTCGTCCACAACCTCCTGATGACGCAGGCGCTCGGCTTCCTGGATACGCTCAGCTGGAACTATCCGAGCTGGAGCATCTCGGCCGAACTCGTCGCCTATGCGCTGTTCGGGCTCGTCGTGGTCGTCCGGCCGCGGCTGCTCGTCCCGCTGGCCGCGCTGGTGATCCCGCTCGGCCTGGCCGCGATCCTGCGGATGGACGGCACGATCGACACGACGTTTCACCTCGGCTGGCTCCGCTGCCTCGTCGGCTTCTCGCTCGGCTCACTTATCCGCCGCCGCCTGTGGACGGGACGGATGAACGGCCAGCTGCCAGGCGCGAGCCTCGCCTGGACGGCTGCGGAGCTGTCGGCGGTGGCGATGGTCGGCATGTTCGTCGCCGAACTCGGCAGCTCCGTTCTGGCGCTCGGCGCGCCCTTCGTGTTCGGCTATGCGCTCTATGTCTTCGCGCATGAAGGCGGCCATGTCAGCCGGCTGCTGACGTCACGGCCGATCGCCTTTCTCGGCACCGTCTCCTATTCCATCTACATGACCCACGCCTTCATCCTCTCGCGGGCCGAGAATGTCGCGACGGTGCTTCAGAACCGGTTCGGCGATGCGTTCTTCTCGCATGCGGCGGACGGCAAGCGACTGATCGGCGCGAACGACGCACAGGCGCTGCTTGCATTGGGGATCATCGTCGCCGGAACGCTGGCGATGAGCGCCCTCACCTATCGCTTCATCGAGGCGCCGGGCATCGACCTCGGCCGCCGGCTGGCGGAACGGCGCACCCGCGCCAGCGGACGACGGGAACAGGCGCCGGCCTGAGCGGGTCGAGAGGCCGAGAGAGCGCTGGGCCACTGGGTCTCAGTCCGGCGCCGGCGCGGCCGCGCCCCGAACGTTGTTGGCGGCCAGCAGCCGCAGCCCCGCGACCGACATCCACACCAGCATCCAGATCGGATTGGCCCGCTCGAACAGGAAGGTCTCGAGAAAGGAGCCGAGCAGCAGATAGGTGAGGATCATCAGGAAGAGGTCGCCCAGCCGCCGGCTCTCGTCGTCCCGGCCGACCTTCTGATAGTCGAGGAGCGGCATGACGACGAGCACCAGAAGGGCGAAGCCGAGACCCGGCCAGCCCAGCGAAATCGCGAGGTCCAGATAGCCGTTATGGGCGTTCGGGCTGCCGCGGGGATCCCATGACAGCTCGAAGTTCTTCTCCGTGCCTCCGACCACCGGCGTCTGCCAAAAGCTGTTGAGACCGAAACCGGTCCATTCGTGGCCGCGGAACACTTCCAGCGCGAAGCGCCACAGGTCCATTCGGCCGGTGAAGGTCGTGCCGGGCACGATCGCCTGCAGGATGTCGTTGAGGGCCGGAGATAGCACCGTTCCGACCGTCAAGAGGCCCATCACCACCAGCATCGCCGCGATGCCGATCGCAAGAAGCCTCCGGCCGGCGATCAGCCGCAGGAAGACGATCATGATCGCGACGATCGGCAGCAGCAGCGTCGAGGTCTTCGACCCCGTCTTGAGGACGAAGACGGCTGTGAGGGCGGCGACTGCCAGCCCCATCATGCGGTCGCCGCACCGCCAGAGATAGACGCCGCAGAAGAAGAAGGCGCCCATGACCGCGCCGGCGATGTTCTTGTGCGAGTAGATGCCGCGCCACATGCCGAGATGGGCGCCGCCCTCGTCGGAGCCGTCGTCGATGGCGAGGCCCGGCAGGGCGATGACGCCGAAATAGCACAGGAGCACGGCGGCGAGCACGCCGATCGTCAGGGCGATCCGGAAGTGCCTGGGATTGCGCGGAAAGCAGAGAAACCCGCTCACCGAGACCATGGCGAGCACGGTGAACAGGCCCGAGCGGAAGGCGTTCTCGGGATCCGGCGCCCAGAGGGCGCTGGCGGTCAGCCATCCCAGCATCAGCATCCAGGTCGGGCGCATCAGCGACATCAGGACGAAGCGGTCGGTGAAGAGGACGTGCCCCGCCAGAACGATCGCCGCCAGGCCGGAATAGCCCAGCTGATTGATGACGTTGCCGTTGTCGGTATTGCCGTTGAAGGTGACCGTGAACGGCGTGAAGGTGATGACGAGCGCCGCGATCACCGCCGCCGCCAGCAGCAGTCGGACGAGATCGATCCGGGCGTCCGGCCCGGTGAATGCGCCGCCGTCAGTTCTGTTCGGGGCGGCGATACTGTTCATTGACCTGTCCGAATTCACCGAAGAAGCGGCCGAGCGCGACCTGAACGTGGTAGAGCCCGATCACCGCCGAGCGAGTCTTCACCCCGAGCGCCAGCGAGCGCAGCGGCGAGGCGGCGAGAAGCGCGGCGCTCTTGGCGAGCCTCCGCGCCCGCGCGTTCGGCCCGCCTCTGCGGCGCGCCTCGATCATCGTCGAGAGCGCGCCGTTGCGCAGGCTCCGGGCGTTGAGCCAGGAGAATTCGGTGCGCCGCGCCGGCACCGTCTCGTAGACCGGCGCCTCGGCGCACCAGCCGAAGCTGAACCCCTTCTCCCGGCAGCGGGAATAGAAGTCGCTGTCGCCGCCGCCGACGAAGTTGAAGGCGGTGTCGAGGAACGGCGCGCCCATCGTCTCCAGCACCCTGCGGGTGATCAGGACGTTGCCCGACGAGAACAGGATCGGGACGGCGGAGGTGGCGTGGTAATGCGGGGTGAACACCGGATGCCGACCGAAGCCTGCCTTCGCATCCGGCTCGAAGCGCGGCAGTTGCGGGCCTCCCACCAGATCGACGCCGAGTTCCGTGGCGGTGCGGCACATCCGCTCCACCCACTCCTCGTGCGCGACCTCGTCGTCGTCGATGACGAGGAGGTTGCGCATGGCCGGAAATCGCTCCAGCGCCGTCGTCCAGCCGGCGTTATAGGCCGCGCAATTGCCCCGCTCGTGCGCGATCAGCACGAGGCCCTGCAACGCGCCGCCTTCGAACAGCGGGGCGGCGGCTGCAAGCCCGGCCCGTCCCCCGGCGTCGTTCTCCATGACGATCACTGCGAACGGTCGGTCGGTCTTCTGGTCGCGCAGCGAGCTGAGCGTCAAGAGGAGATGCTCCGGCCGCCGGAAGGTCGGCAGCGTCACCACAGCTTCGAAACGCTGGACATCGAGGCCGGGCGACACGCAGGCAATCGTGATGGGGTCGGTCATGACCGTTCCTCAGGCGGCGGCAGAGCGCGTTCGGACCAAAGCAGAGAAAGGTGAAGATTCTCTCGCCCGCGTCGATCGAGCCCTGGACTCGTCCTGGAGCGGTGCGGCCCTGCCCGTCGCGGTCAAGCGCTACCGGGGCATCGTCTCATCTGCGGCGATCCGCCGCCGATCCCCCACCCGTTGTCCTGCGGTCCGCGCGCAAATCTCGCGTCGGGTAGACCGACCCGGCGGGACGGTCTCGAGGCCTTGGTTTCGTCCGTCCTGTTGCTCGTATCGGATTTCCCCACTGTCGTTAGGTCCGCGTCAACGGCTTGGCGGCATGATGCAGCGGCGCGCAAGTCGGTATCCGGTCCGAACATGCATCTTCTCTTCCTGTCCTCGCTTCTGCCGGACGACAGCCCGTCCACCGGCTACGAGATCGCCAACCGCGCGATTGTGGAAGCCTATCGGCGGCAGGGCGTGCGGCTGACCTTTGCCGGATTCCGTCGGCCCGGCGCCCGCATCCCCCGCGACGCCATCTCGCTCGGGGAGCTCGCGATCGAGAACGCCGGTGCGAGCCGCGCGCAAAAGGCGCGTTGGCTCGTGGAAGCCCTGGCCGGCGGTCGGCCAGTCTCCGCGGCCAAGGTCGCGCGCTTCCACGAAGACGGCCTCGCGGCGCGTCTCGCCGAGGCAGGGTCCATCGACGGGCTGATCCTCAACTCGATCCAGATGCCGGCCGCCTATCCCGGCCTCGCCCGCGACTTTCCGACGATTTTCATCGCGCACAATGTCGAGCATCGCTCCGCGGCCGAAAACGCCAAGAACGCAAGAAGCCGCTTCACCCGCCTGCTCTACCGGCGCGAGTCGGCGCTCCTGCGCCGCGCCGAGGAGGCGGTCTGCCGCGACGCGCTCGTCGTCCACACGCTGAACCCGGACGACAACCAGGGCCTCGGCCTCTCCGGCGCGGAGAAATGCCTGCCCCTCGCTCTGACGATCGGGCAGACCGCGTCGCCGGACGATGGCGTTCGGAGCCATGACGTCGGCCTGATCGGGACCTGGAGCTGGGCGCCGAACCGCGTCGGCCTCGACTGGTTCGTCCAGGCTGTCGCGCCTCGTCTTCCCGCGGACATGAGCATCGCGATTGCCGGCCGGATCGACGGCCCGGCCCCCGCGGCGCCCGCCAACGTCCGGTTCCTCGGGCGCGTTGACGACGCGCAGGCATTCGTGCGGGCCTCGCGCGTCGTGGCGCTCGCGACGAAGGCCGGGACCGGCGTGCAGCTGAAGACGATCGAGACGCTCGAAGAGGGGCTGCCCGCCGTCGCGACGACGCTCGCCATGCGCGGGATTTCGGCGCTTCCCGCAAACATCCGCGTCGCCGACGAGCCGGAGGCCTTCGCGGCCGCCCTTGTCGATCTCGTCGCCGCCGAACGGGAGAGCCGCGTCGACCGCATCGACGGCAGCGCCTTTGCCGCGTCGCAACGGCAGGCGCTGGACGCCGCGATCCGGGCGGGGCTCGATCGCTTCGCCGCCGAGGCGCGCTATGCGGATCATCGCGCGCTGCAGTCTGCCGGCGGCTCGAGACCTGCGCCGTCCGCAGAGATGACGCTGGCCCGCCCGGCGAGGCAGGGATGATGCGGGCGGAGGCCGGCCCCGAGACGAGTGCGGCAGCCGGGGCGTGCCTGCCTGCCGGCAGTCGCCTGATCGCCGGGATCAGGATTGCGGATACCGACGGCGGGACGGTCATCGCGGAGCTTTCCGCCGCACTGGCCGCAGGGCGGGTCACCCGCCTCGCCTTCGTCAACGCCCATTGCGTCAATGTCGCGCGCAAGGACCCGGACTACCACGCCGCCCTGAAGCGGTTCCTACTTCTGCCGGACGGGGTCGGCGTCGACATCGCCGGCAAACTGCTCCACGGCGCGCCCTTCCGCGAGAACCTCAACGGCACCGATTTCGTGCCGCGCCTGCTGTCCGCGCTGCAGCGGCGCCCGCTGCGCGTCGCGCTCATCGGGGCCGCGCCGGGCGTCGCCGAGCGGGCTGCCGGGCGGCTGGCGCGCGACATCCCTGCACACCGCTACATCGCCGTCTCCGACGGCTATTTCGGCGCGGACGGGCGGGACGAGGTTCTCGCGCGGCTCGCAGCCGCCGGGACCGACATCGTCATCGTGGCGCTCGGCGTCCCCGCGCAGGAGCGCTTCATCGCCGAGCACCTGACCTCGGCCCACGGACGCCTGTTCATCGGCGTCGGCGCGCTGCTCGATTTCCTCGCCGGCGAGGTGGTGCGGGCACCCAAGCCCATCCGGGCCCTGCGAATCGAATGGGTGTGGCGGCTGGCGCTGGAGCCCGGCCGGCTCTGGCGGCGCTACATCCTGGGGAACCCAAAGTTCCTGCTCGGCATCCTGCGCGAGCGCTTCAGTCGCTGCACCGGGAGCTAGTTCACGGCGACGTGACCGTGCGGCGTCGGGGAATTCGGCGGGCGCTCAGAATGACGCTCCCGTTTTTGCGTCATCGGCTCTAGCAAGGGAATGGCAAACGGCCAGCGGCAAGGGGAGACGGACCAGGGTGCAGTCGGCTATCGCAACCGCGAGCTATCGCGGCGACCTCGAACGCTGCCGCCTGCTCTGCGAAAGCATCGATCGTCGCGTCACGGGCCACACGCGGCATCTGATCCTGGTCGAAGCCGCCGATGTCCCGCTGTTTCGCGGCCTGGCGGGTCCCCGACGGGAAATCATCGACGAGCGCGAACTCCTGCCCGTCTGGCTGAGGCCCTTTCCCGATCCGCTCTCGCGCGGGCGCCGGCGGATCTGGCTCTCCCCTAAGGGCCCGCCGCTACGGGGCTGGCATGTCCAGCAGCTCCGCCGCATCGCGCTCGCCGCGGCGATGCCGGAAGAGGTGATGATCTCCATTGATTCGGACGTCGTGTTCTTCCGGGACTTCGACGTCTCCTGGTTCGTCGAAGACGGCCGCGTCAGGTTCTACCGCGCGCCGGGCGCGATCCCGCGGCTCGACCCGATGCGGCGGGAGGAACACCGCCGCTGGTCGAAGAAGACCGGCCAGATCCTCGGCATCACCGCGCCGGCCACGACCGATGTCGGCTACATCGCGACGCTGATCGCCTGGCGCGGCGACACCGTCCGCGCCATGGTGCGTCACATCGAGCAGACGGCGGGTCGGCGCTGGATGTCGGTGCTGGCGGGGACCCGCAGCCTGTCGGAATGCACGATCTATGGCCGCTTCGTCGACGAGGTCGAGAACCGGCCGGACTGGCATGTGCCGAGCGATGTGTCGCTGTGCCAGATGTACTGGTTCGGCGCGGCGATGGGCGCCGACGCGCTCAAAGATTTCGCGGCGACGCTGGCGCCGCATCAGGTGGCGGCCGGCATCCAGTCCTTCACCGCGACCGACCCTGCCCTCATTCGCCGGGCTGCGGGACTGGGCTGAACGGCTCCGGCGCGCTCCGCGTCCTGGCGCGCGACCAGTCGAGCGCGGCATAGGTCGATGCCGCCGAGACGATCCACAGCGTCAGGAACAGGCCGTTGAGGCCGAGGATCCAGTTGGTGCCGCCGGGGATCGCCCGGAACAGGACGACCATCAGCCCCGCCTTGATCAGCCCGACGATCGCCAGGATCAGCGCCCGGAGCGTCGTCTTGCCGCGCGCATAGAGGAGTTCGCTCTCGTATTCGACGAGATTGCGGAAGGCCGGCACGAGCAGCGGCACCAGCACCAGCGGCGCGGCATCCGCCACGTTGTTGCCGAGCGCGCGCGGGAAGACGTGCAGGACGCCGCCGAGGAAGGCGAGCCCGGCGGTCGAAACGAGCGCGACGCCCAGCTCGAAGCCCCAGCGCATGCGCCAGGTGGCCAGCCACTGCGGCGCCCTCATCAGCTTCTGGACGATCATGGTGTTGAAGGACCGGATCGGCAGCGCCGTCAGGTCGATCAGCCGCATCAGGATGGCGTAGATGCCGGCCGTCTGGGGACCGCCGAGCGACAGGACCAGCAGCTTGTCGAGCTCGGACTGAAGATAGAAAATGATCTCGGCCCCGGCCACCGAGGCGCTGTCGCGCCAGCGTGCGGCGTAAAGATGCGGCGTGAAGCGCAGCCGCTGGCGCGGATAGTAGACGAGAATCGCGGCCAGCGCCGCGACCGCGTTGGCAACGAGATAGGCGAAGGCCCAGAGGGTCAGCGTGTCGTTGCCGAAGAAGGCGAAGGAGATCGCCGCGCAGGCGCGGAAGGCCGAGCCGGCGATGACGATGATCGCGCCCTGCAGGAAGCGGCCGAGGCCGTTGTTGACGATGACGACGACCTCGAGCGTGCGCCAGCACAGGACCTCGGCTGCGACGATCATGACATAGGCCGGCACCGGCATGTCGGACGCGAAGAAGGCGTAGTAGAAGCCGGCGGCCGCGATCGCGACGACCGGCAGCGATGCCGCGAGCGCGAGGAGGAACCCGGTCGTGTAGGCGCCAACCAGGCGGCGGCGGGCGGTGGCGATGCGATACAGCGGCGAGACGAAGCCGAAGCCGGCGATGCGCGACAGGACGACGCCGGTCGCCGAGGCGGTGGCGAACAGGCCGAAATCGCCGACCGACAGGCTGTTGGCGACGCAGACGAAATAGGCGAGCGAGAGGACCAGCCGGCCGGCCGAGCCGCCGAGCAGCGATGCGTAATCGCGGATCACGCTTAGGTTGCCCTTAAGCCTTTCGATCCAGAATGCGGTCTGCGGCATGGCCATGATCCCGAGGAGAAGGCGGCTGATGACGACCGAATACGGTAATCGTCCCACCCTGTTTCCGCCGGCCCGTCCGGACCGCCTCGCCGGCACGTCCGGGCGTCACGTGAACCCATCAGATAGCGCGAGAACCTTAACGCGTCGTTCGTTCCTCGCTGCAGGGGCCGGCCTCGCCCTTTCTCCCCGGGCGGCCGGCGCCGCGACCGGTGCCCGCGCCAGGCACGCTGTGCCCTTCGGCGGCGCGATCCAGGCCGAGTATATCGACAAGGACCCCGCCTACCGGCAGGCCTTCCTGACCTATTGCGACCTGATCATGCCGATGAACGAGCTGAAGTTCGGGCAGATCCAGCCGCAGCGGGGCGAATGGAACTTCGAGCCGGCCGACAAGCTCGTCGACTTCGCCAGGAGCCACGGCCGGCTGAGCCGCGGCACCTGCCATGTCTGGTGGAACTCGACGCCGGACTGGGTGGCGGCACTCGAAACGCCGGCCGAGGCCGAGGCGGCGCTCGTCCAGCACATCGAGACGGTGACCGACCGCTACAAGGGCCGCCTGCGCAGCTGGGACGTCGTCAACGAGGTCGCCGCCAACGACCCGATCTACGACGGGCGTTCTCTGCGCGACACCGTCTGGATGCAGAAGCTCGGGCCGCGCCACATCCCGATCGCCTTCAAGGCGACCGCCAATGCCGATCCTTCCGCGCGGCTGGTGATCAACGACTACGACCTCGAATATGCCGGCCCGGAATTCGATGCCAAGCGCGCCGTCATTCTCTCCATCGTCCGGCAATTGCAGGACCACAACGTCAGGGTCGATGCCGTCGGCATGCAGGGGCATCTTTATACCGACGATCACCGGATCGACGGCGATGCGATCCTCGCCTTCCACCGCGAGCTCGACAAGCTCGGCCTCGGCATCCTCGTGACGGAACTCGACGTCATCGACCGGAACGGATCGCCGGCGGCAGCCGCGCAGGACAAGCGGGCCGAAAAGGTGGTCTCCGAACTGCTCGACGCGGTCTTCGCCTGGAAGCCGCCGGAGGCGGTGATCGCCTGGGGCATCACCGACCGCTACAGCTGGATCCCCGATTCGATGCCGCGCCCGGACGGCGCGCCGCAACGGCCGCTGCCGCTCGGCCGCGACATGCACGAGAAGAGCTGGATGAAGCTTCTGCAGAAGCGCCTGGGCAGCGTCTGATCCGGCAGCGCTGTCGGATCAGACGGCCCGGCTCTACGTGTCGGTCTGGCGGGAATTCGCCCCCGGCGCCAGCCAGCGGCGACCCGATCAGGCGGCGAAGCGGCCGGCGTCGGCGCCGTAATAGTCGATGTAACGGGTCTTGATGTTCACCCGCGGCAGCACGACGAGGACGTCCGTCGTGCCGAACTGATGGTCGACGACGGCCCCCTCGCCGATATAGCCGCCGAGCCGCAGATATCCCTTGAGGAGCGGCGGCATGACGGCGAGCGCCCGGCGCGCATCGACGCTCTCGGCGGAGTCGGAGACGAAGGTGCCGCGATGGTCGTGCGCCCGCACCTGCCATTCCGCCGGAGCCGGCGCATTGGTCTTCAGGAAGGACAGCGGCACCGCGAGCGCCTCCGGATCCGTTCCCGCGAGCGAGGCGCAGCCGAACAGGACGTCGATGTCGTGCATCAGGACATAGGCCCAGATGCCCTGCCAGAGCAGCTCGACCGTGCGCTTGCCGCGATATTCCTTGAGGACGCAGGAGCGGCCGAGTTCCAGGAAGCGCTTGCCGCGGTGGCGGGCGAGCATCGGCGCGATGTCGAATTCCTGCTGGGTATAGAAGCCGCCGGCCAGCGCCGCCGCCTCCTGCCGCATCAGCCGGTAGGTGCCGACGATGCGCCGCGCGAGCGGCCCGCCGAGGCCGTGATCGATGACCAGCAGATGGTCGCACCAGCGGTCGAAGCCGTCGCGGTCGCGCCGCGTCATCTTCTGCAGCTTGGAAGGCTGCGCGGCCATTTCCTGGTAGAAGACGCGGTAGCGCAGCTGCTGCGCGGCCTTCACCTCGGCGGCGTTGCGCGCGAGCCGCACCTCCATCTGGCCGAGCCGGCCCAGCGCGGGGAGCGTCGGATCGAAGCGGCGCGCCATGTGGCGCATCTTTGCCGGCACGAAACGCAGGACGACGCCGCCGAAGTCGCGCGTGACAGGCATCAAACGCGTCGGCTGCCCCTGCTCAACGCCTTGTGCACCCATTCTACCCTCCATCGCCACAATCTGTGGCCGGCCAAGAACTACGAATATTCGGCAACGGTTTCGTGACTGGACGGCCCCAGTATGCCCGCATTTGTGTCAAATGGACAATGAGGCCGCCTCTCGATTGTTCACTGCATGTCCACCACCACCCGTCCGCGAATGCGGCCGTCGACGATGGCGCGCGCCGTGTCGATGATGGCGTCGAAGCCGATTCCGGAGGCGATGGCCGAGAGCGTTTCGTCGGGAAGATCCTCGGCGAGCCGCGCCCAGGCGTCGAGGCGCTGCGCCTTGGGCGCCATGACCGAATCGATGCCGAGCAGCGACACCCCCCTGAGGATGAAGGGCGCGACCGTCGTCGGCAGGTCCATGCCCTGCGCCAGGCCGCAGGCCGCGACGGCGCCGTGGTACTGTGTCGAGGCGAGGACGTTGGCGAGCGTGTGGCTGCCCACCGCGTCGACGCCGGCGGCCCAGCGCTCCTTGCCGAGCGGCTTGCCCGGCTCGGCGAGTTCGGCGCGGTCGATGATCTCCGCCGCGCCGAGCGATTTCAGGTAGTCGGCTTCGCCAGCGCGGCCTGTCGAAGCGACGACATGCCAGCCGCGCCGCGCGAGCAGCGCGATGGCGAAGGAGCCGACGCCGCCCGCCGCGCCGGTGACCACCACAGGGCCGCGATCCGGCGTCAGACCGGCCCGTTCCAGCGCCAGCACCGACAGCATCGCCGTATAGCCGGCGGTACCGATGGCCATGGCATCTCTCGGGCTGAAACGCGGCGGCAGCGGCACCAGCCACTCGCCCTTCAGCCGCGCCAGACCGGCATAGGCGCCGTAATGCGTCTCGCCGACGCCCCAGCCGTTGAGCAGGACCCGGTCGCCCTCCTTCCAGTCGGCATGGGTCGAGCGCACAACCGTCCCCGCGAGATCGACGCCGGGGATCATCGGCCAGCGCCGCACGACGGGCGCCTTGCCGGTGATCGCGAGGCCATCCTTGTAGTTGACGGTGGTCGCCTCGACCCGGACGTCGACATCGCCGTCCATCAGCTCGTCCGGCGTCATCTCGACGACGTCGACCGACTGCTTCCTCGACTCGTCCCGTGAAATCAGAATTGCCTTGAACGTCTCGCCCATCACCGGTCCTCCCGTTGCGACAACGCGTCTTCCCCGGTTGTCGCTCCCGTCGACAAGTTGCGTGGTGCCGCCCGCTCGTTCAAGGCCGCCGCCTCCGGTGCCGCGATCGCAGAGGGCCGGGCGCCGCCGCCCGTCAATGCGCGCGCGCCCGGCCGCGCGGCGCCAGGACGAACTCGTCGAGGAGGATCAGCACCGCGCCGACGGTGATGCAGGCATCGGCGAAGTTGAAGACGGCGAAATCCCAGACGGGGGTGTGGAAGTAGACATAGTCGACGACATAGCCGAGCCGGATGCGGTCAATCAGGTTGCCGATCGCACCGCCGACGATGATGGCGAGGCCGAAATGCGTCAGCCGCCGGCTGGCCGGCGTCTTGACCCAGAGATAGAGGACGACCGCCAGCACCAGGGCGGCCAGCAGCGACAGGCCGACATCACCGAGACCGGCGAACATCGAAAAGGCGATGCCGGTATTCTGCGCGTGGAAGAGCGCCAGGAAGGGCAGGATCGGGATCGCATCGCCGACGCCGAGCGTCGCGACGATCACCGCCTTGATGGCCTGATCGAGAATGACGGCGATGGCGACGGTGGCGAGATTGAACGCGATGAGGCCGCGACTCATAGGGCAAGGACTCCACGGCGGGCTTCGAACAGCATGACGCCGGTCGCCACGGCCAGGTTGAGGCTGTCGGCGCGGCCGGCCTGCGGGATGCGCACCAGGACGTCGCACGTCTCGGCGAGCGCGTCGGAGAGGCCCGCCTGCTCGTTGCCCATCATCAGAAGCACCGGCTGGGCGCCATAGTCCGGAGCCCGGTAATCGGTCTCGCCGCGCATGTGGGTGCCGACGACCAGACCCTTGATGCGGCTGCGCCAGGTCAGAAACTCGGCCTCCTTCGCGCGGGCGATCGGCACGGCGAAGATCGATCCCATGGTGGCGCGCACGGTTTCCAGCGAGAATGGGTCGACCGTGTCGCCGACGAGGACGACGCCGCTCGCCCCCGCCGCATCCGCCGTGCGCAGGACGGTGCCGAGATTGCCCGGATCGCGCACGCGGTCCAGAACGACGGCGACGGCCTTGCCGGAGAGGTCGATCTCGCCGAGCGAGGCGAGGCGGCGACGGAAGACGCCGGCGGCGCTCTGGGGGTTGTCGCGCCGGGTGATCGCCTCCAGCACCTTGGCGCTCGCCTCGATCACGTCCGCACCGGATGCCACGGCGCGTGCGGCGGTCTTGGCGAGCAGCGGGTTGTCGGAGGCGGCCTTGGCGATGACCAGGGTCGACAGTTCCCACCCGGCGTCGAGCCCGTCGATGACGAGCTTCAGCCCCTCGACCAGGAACAGGCCCGTCTCCTCGCGGTGCTTCTTCTGGGCGAGCGCGCGGATGTCCTTGACCAGCGGGTTGGACGCGCTGGTGACTTCCTTGACGCGGCCGGGTGCACGGGTCGGGGGCTTCGGTGGCGGACGGTCAGGCATCGGCGATCCAGCGGCAGAACAGCGAGGTCGACAACAGGCGCGGCTCCTCGCCGGATTCCTCGATCAAGAGTTCGCCCGCCTCCAGCCGCCCGCCGAGGCCGCGGAAGCCCTCGCCCATCAGGGCGGAGAGCGCGTAGAAGGAGGCGCGGATCGAATAGGCGGTGAGGATCACGAAGAGCGGGCGGTCGGAGAGCAGTTCGCGGGTGAGGGCCACAAGATAGGGCAGATCGTCGAACAACTGCCAGACCTCGCCCTTCGGGCCCCGGCCGAACTTCGGCGGATCGAGCAGGATCGCGTCGTAGCGGCTGCCGCGCTTCACCTCGCGCTCGGCATAGCGCACCGCATCCTCGCAGATCCAGCGCACCGGGCGCTCGGTGAGGCCCGCGACCTCCTGGTTCTCGCGCGCCCAGGCGATCGCCTTCTTGGAGGCGTCGACATGCGTCACCTCCGCGCCCGCCCGCGCGGCGACCAGCGAGGCGAGGCCGGTATAGCCGAAGAGGTTGAGGAGCCGGATCGGGCGCCCGGCGCCGCCGATCGCGTCGGCCGCGAAAGACCAGTGGGCGGCCTGCTCGGGGAACACGCCGACATGGCGGAAGGAGGTGAAGCGGCCGAGATAGGAGAGGCCGTCGAAGGCGAGCGGCCAGGTCTCGCCGAGCGGTTCTCTGGGAAACCGCCAGCGGCCTGTGCCCTCCTCGTCGGTGTCGCCGGTGAATTCCGCGTCGGACGCGGCCCACTCCGCCTCGGGCAGCCGGCGCGGCCAGATCGCCTGGTTCTCCGGCCGCCGCACCCGCAGGGGGCCGTAGCGCTCGAGCTTTTCGCCCGCACCGGAATCGAGGAGTTCGTAGTCGCCGGAGCCGCGCACCGCCAGGATCGACGGGCCCTGCAGGGCCGGCCGCGCGCCGGTATGACGCGGCAGATCCAGGCGCTGCGCCGGTGCAGTCGCGCTCGCCTGCCGGTCCGCAGGCCGCCTCGCCCCGCCGGCCGATGCCGCCGCGAGCCTCTCGCCGGACCGTGCCTCCCGCTCGGCCGGCCGCGGCGGCTTGTCGTGTCCCGTGCGTGTCGGCCGCCGGCTTCGCGCCAAGGGATTCTCCTGTTCTTTCGTTGGAAGCGCTCCTTAACCGCTTGCTCACGCCTTGGCAAAAGGCACGAAAGCGTGAACTTTAGCCCGAACAGGATTCGAACGGGCCGCGGGCAGCGCTCCGGCGAAAAGGGAGGAACCATTATGGATCTGAAAGGCGAATACCGGATTCCGGCGCCGCGGGACACCGTCTGGGCCGCGCTCAACGATCCCGACGTGCTCAGAAGCTGCATCCCGGGCTGCGAAAGCCTGGAAAAGACCGGCGACAACGAGATGAAGGCGACCGTGACGGCGAAGGTCGGGCCGGTGAAGGCGAAGTTCAACGGCGAGATCCGCCTGGAGAACGTCAACGCGCCCGAGAGCTACTCGATCGTCGGCGAGGGCAAGGGCGGCATCGCCGGCTTCGCCAAAGGGGGAGCGGACGTGCATCTGGCCGAGGACGGCGACGCGACGGTGCTCACCTACGAGGTCAATGCGCAGGTGGGCGGCAAGATCGCGCAGCTCGGCGGCCGGCTGATCGATTCCTCGGCAAAGAAGCTGGCCGGCCAGTTCTTCGACTGCTTCGCCAAGACCGTGTCGGGCGACGACGCCACCGCCGAGGGCGATACGACGACATCCGGCTGATCCGGGCCGATATCAGGACATGATGGGAAGCGGCGGTCGGAGCGATCGCCGCTTTTTCGATTCCTACGCGGCCTTCGAGGTGACGAGGGCGGTGGAACCGGCCGGGGGCGCCAGAGCCGCACGCTCCCGCTCCTCCTGCATCTGGCGAAGCTTGGCCTTGGCCTCCTCGGCCTCGCGGCGCGTGCGCTCGAGCTCGTGCTTCCGCTTCCAGGACTTGCGGCGGTAATGCGCCTGGGTGAGCCAGGTGCCGAGGCCGCCGAGCACGACGCCGATGATCACCGACCCCATCAAAAGAATGAAGAGCGGCGCCTGGAAGGCGAATTGCGGCATGTTGCCGAGCGGATCGAGCGAGACCGGAACGCTCTCGCGGTTGGCGACGCAGAATATGACGAGGATGATCGCGAGCGGAACGAGGATGATGAAGGAAAGGATCTTCGCGATCATGAGCGTTTGCCTGTCAGCCTTGCCTGCGGCCGGCCGCCGCGGTGCGGGGGGCGGCTCGGGATGTTTGGAAGATGGAGGCGCGACGCGCCGGGTCAACGTGCCGACGGACCGATCAGTCCCGGTTCAGCCGCTCGCGCAGTTCCTTGCCGGCCTTGAAGAACGGCACCCACTTCTCGTCGACTTCCACCGCCTCGCCGGTGCGCGGGTTGCGCCCCGAGCGCGGCGGCCGGTTCTTGACGGAAAATGCGCCGAAGCCGCGCAGTTCCACGCGGTTCGATTCGCACAGCGCCTCGGTGATCTCGTCGAAGATCGCGTTGACGATGGTCTCGATGTCGCGCTGATAGAGATGCGGGTTGCGACTGGCGATGGCCTGGACCAGTTCCGACTTGATCATGCGATGCACCCTCCGAGTGGCTGCGGACTTCAGCCTGTTGCCCTGCTCGCCCCCTGCCCCATGGTACGGCAGCAGTAGGAATCGGCAGACATTTCCGAGGCTTCACTGAAGCCCTACACGTCCTTGTGAAGGCTGCCAGAGCGACACCAGCCCGTCAAGGTGACCGATCTGGCCGAAGACGGCCTCCTGAAGGGAGCCGGCGGCCGGATCGAGCCCAAGCGCGCCATAAATCGCCGATCTGGCGGCGGAAAAGAGCGGCCAGTGGAAACCGTCCTTCTCCGGCTTGCGATCGACGAAATCGAGCCCGGGCCGGACGTTGCGCTCGCTCTCCAGCCAGCGGCGCACCTCGTCCTCGCCGCCGATGGCGTCGACCAGCTTGTTCGCGAGCCCCTGGCGACCGCTGAAGACCGAGCCGTCGGCGAGCGCGCGGGCATCGTCGAGGCTGATCTTCCGGCGCTGCGCGACCACCGAGACGAACCAGTCATAGGTATCCATCACCAGGCGGCGGATCATGTCCTTCGCCGCTTCCGGCGCCGGGGCGAAGGGCGAAGGCTCGGCCTTGAGCGGCGCCGACTTGATCGCGTTCACCTCGACGCCGACCGTGTCGAGCAGCTTCGAGGCGTCGGCATATTGGAAGAGTACGCCGATGGAGCCGACGATCGACGTCCGGCGCGCGACGATGTGATCCGTGCCGGAGGCGATTAGATAGGCGGCCGAGGCGGCGGTGCCGCCGACCTCGGCAGCGACCGGCTTGACCGCCGCGATCTTGCGCACCGCCTCGTAGACGGCTTCCCCGCCCGCGGTCGTGCCGCCCGGGGAATCGATGCTGAGGACGACCGCCCTGACGCTATTTTCGGTCCGGAGCCGGTCCAGGAGGCGGAGAAGCCTCTCGTTTTCCGTCACCGTGCCGTGGATATCGACGCGGGCGATCTGGTCGCGGCCGCCTGCCCCTTGCCCGGGGAGCCCGGCGACCAACGAGATCGCCACCACCGCCAACGCCAGGACGACGAGAGCGCTCATGCGCCAGAAGCTCAGCTTGCGACGAAGCCTGCGGCGATCGATAAGATCCTCGGCGGCTGTTGCCATGATCGGTTCCTGTGGAACGGAAATCGGGACGAGGGTTAGCGCGACGCCCCCTTGCTGTGAAGCTCACGAAGGGTTCAAGCGAAGGATGGGCGCCGGCGCGCGGAAGGCTTTTGCGCGAGCGGCCCGGCAGATGACGCAAAAAGCGCTTATTGATGTTAAAAGCCACGCTCGCCGGGCGGGTCACGCGATCGCGCAGCGCCCCTGGCACATGACGGCGGCACCAGCCATCTAAGGAGCTTCCGGAAAGCGTTGAAACGTGACGAGGCCACCATGCACGCCGTCGGGACCTACGATCCTGCCTTCGAGACCGCACACCATTCGCCGGAGCGGCAGGAGAAGGAATTTGCTCAGGCGCGCAAGCATGCCCGTAAGGTCCGGCTGCTGAAGATCGGCCTGCCGATCCTGGCGACGCTGATCTTCGTCGGCGGTATCGCCATCGTCTGGATCGCGCGCAGCCTGCCGGAGAGCGTGTCGGTCAGCGCAGCGGCGATCGACGACGGCCGTGTCGTGATGCAGGATCCGCGGATGTCCGGCGTCGACGGCCACAACCGGCCCTACGATCTGGTGGCCCAACGGGCGATCCAGTCGCTGAACGGCGGACGGATCGATCTGGAGCGGCTGAAGGCGAATGTCGCGATCAGCGACGACGCGAAGGCGACGATCGCGGCCGCTTCCGGCTCCTATGACGCGGCGACCGGCATGCTGGCCCTCAGCGACGGCGTCTCCGTCGAAACCACCAACGGCGTGACGATCAACCTCGTGCATGCGGACATCAATCTGTCGGCGGGCACCCTCAAGGGAACCGGTCCCGTCCTGATCAAGACCGCGAGCCAGCGCCTTCAATCGCAGACGGTGACGGTTGAAGACGGCGGAAAATTGTTATCCTTCGGCGGTAGAGTAAAGATGCTTCTGGAACCGGCCGCGTCGGCCGCCGGAAATCAGGGACAGGCGGTAAAAAAATAGTCATGCACGCATTTCTTCGTCATTCGGCGGCCGTTGCGTCGGCTGCGATCTTTCTGTGCCTGCCCGGCGCCTGTCTTGCCGCGGGGGCAGCCCAGCAGAACCCCACGAGCTTCACCGGGCTGCAGATCCAGGGCGACAAGCCGATCTCGATCGAGTCCGACTCGCTCGACGTCGACGACCGCAACACCGTCGCGACCTTCACCGGCAACGTCTCGGTCGAACAGGGCGACGTGCTGCTGCGCACCAGCAAGCTGCTCGTCCACTACAAGCGCAAGCCGGGCAGCAACGACGGTTCCGGCAAGGAAGCGCCGGTGAAGGCCGGCGCCCTGCCCGGCGGATCGAGCCAGATCGAGCGGCTGGACGCCACCGGCAAGGTCTATGTGAAGTCGACCGACCAGGTCGCGACGGCCGACCAGGCCTCCTTCGACATGGCGAGCCAGCTCGTCACCATGACCGGCGACGTGGTGCTCACCCAGGGCAAGAACGTCGCGCAGGGCTGCCGCCTGACGATCCGGATGGATACCGGCGCCGCACGGCTGGAAAACCGCGACTGCAAGGGCGGCACCAAGACCGGCGGACGCGTCCACCTGATGCTGACGCCCGGGCAGTCGGGTTCGGCCCAGTCCGGTCAGTGAGGCGCAGCACGTTGTCCCTCGACCTGCAGGACCCCGAGCGGCGGATCTCGCCGCGCAGCGAAGGCGAACCTCCCGCGGAGGCGGCGCACAAGGCTGCGCCCGCCCCGGCGGGAACTGTCGGCGGCACCGACCCGCGCAGCCGTGACGAGCGCCTGCGCGGCACGTTGATCGCCGTCGGGCTCACCAAGACCTATCGCGGCCGGCGGGTGGTGGACGATGTCGGCATGGTGGTGCGCCGCGGCGAGGCGGTTGGGCTGCTCGGCCCGAACGGCGCCGGCAAGACCACCTGCTTCTACATGATCACCGGTCTCATCCCGGTCGACAGCGGCCGCATCCTGCTCGACGGGGAAGAGATCACCGCGGTGCCGATGTACCGCCGCTCGCGCCTCGGCATCGGCTATCTGCCGCAGGAGGCGTCGATCTTCCGCGGCCTCTCCGTCGAGGACAATATCCGGGCCGTGCTGGAAGTCGTCCAGTCGGACAAGGCCGCGCGGGAGCGCGAACTCGAGAACCTCCTCGAGGAATTCCACATCGCGCATCTGCGCAAGCAGCCGTCGACGTCGCTCTCAGGCGGTGAACGGCGCCGATGCGAGATCGCCCGCGCGCTGGCGTCCGACCCGGCCTTCATGCTGCTCGACGAGCCGTTTGCGGGCGTCGATCCGATTGCCGTCGCCGACATCCAGGGTCTCGTGCGCCACCTGACGGCGCGCGGCATCGGCGTCCTGATCACCGACCACAACGTCCGCGAGACGCTCGGCCTGATCGACCGCGCCTACATCATGCACGCCGGATCCCTTCTGACCCACGGCACGCCGAAGCAGATCGTCGACCATCCGGATGTGCGCCGCTTCTATCTCGGCGACCAGTTCAGCTTCTGAACCCCAAGCTGGGCACGGCCGTCCGGCGGGCGCCGCCGGCGCGGCGACGCATGCGACTGTCATCCGATTGACAAGCAACTTCCCGTCCCGCTTTCATGGGCGGATCGGCATCGCGATCTTGTCTCGGCAAAGCCGGCGCCTGTCCGCGGTAGGCTTGCACCATCGGTGCGAGCGCGGTCGCTTCGGGCGCTCAGCGAGTGTGTGGCGTGTTCATGGCCCTATCGGCGAAACTGCAGGTGCGACAGACGCAGTCGCTGGTGATGACACCCCAGCTCCTGCAATCGATTCGGCTTCTCCAATACAGCCATCTGGAACTGCAGGCCTTCGTCGACAAGGAAATGGAGCGCAACCCGCTCCTCGTGTCTGCCGCCGGTGAACCGTCACTCGCGGCGGCCGCTGTGTCCGCAACGGGCGGGCTAGCCGGCGGCGGCGAGGAGAACAGTGCGCGGCCGGCAGCCGGGGAACAAGCGCCGATGCCGGGACGGCCGGTAGGCTCCGCTCCCGGCAACGGCAATGGCAGGAGCGGCAACCGTCTCGGCGCGGGCGACGGCGGGTTCCGGATCGACGACGTCGCCGAGCGCCGTCCGTCGCTGCACGCGCATGCCCTGGCCGAGGCCGCCGACGCCGTGCCGACGGCGGCGGGCCGGGCTCTCGCCGAATCCATGGTCGAGCATCTCGACGAGAGCGGCTATCTCCGGCTCGACACGGCGGAATTCGCCGGCTCTCTCGGCGTCCCTGTCGCCACGGTCGAGGCGGTGCTTTCCCAGTTGCAGGCCGAGGCGACGCCGGCGGGCCTTTTCGCCCGCGACCTGGCGGAATGCCTGGCGCTGCAGCTGAAACGGCAGAACCGCTACGACCCCGTCATGGAGACCGTGCTCGCCAATCTCGATCTCCTCGCGCGACGGGACTTTGCCGAACTGCGCCGTCTGACGGGCGAGGACGATGCGGGCCTGATGGACATCCTCACCGAAATCCGCGGCCTTGATCCGAAGCCCGGCCACGCCTTCGCGCAGGACGGGTTCGAGGCGATCGTGCCGGACGTGATCGTCGCCGAGGCGGCGGACGGCGGCTGGCAGGTGGAGCTCAACCCGGACGCCCTGCCCCGGGTCCTCGTCGACAACGACTACCTCCGGACGGTGCGCGACGGCGCCAGAAGCGACGAGGAGAAGGCGTTCCTCGGCGAGTGCCAGCAATCAGCAAACTGGCTGGTGCGGTCTCTCGACCAGCGGGCGAAGACGATCCTGAAGGTCGCCAGCGAGATCGTGCGCCGGCAGGACGGGTTCCTGACGAAAGGCGTCGGCGGGCTGAAGCCGATGACGCTGATGTCGGTCGCCGAGGCGATCGGCATGCACGAATCGACGGTCAGCCGCGTCACCGCCACCAAGCACATCGCCACGCCGCGCGGCACCTTCGAGATGCGCTTCTTCTTCACCGTCGCGATCGCGTCGGCAAATGGCGGCGACGCCCACTCGGCCGAAAGCGTCAAGCACCGCATCAAGACGCTGATCGATGCGGAGAGCGTCGGCAAGGTGATGTCGGACGACGACATCGCCGCCGTGCTCAAGGAGGAAGGCGTCGACCTCGCGCGCCGGACGGTCGCGAAATATCGCGAGGCGCTGGGCATCGCCTCCTCCATCCAGCGCCGGCGCGAGATGAACGCGCGGCGGCTGGCCTCTTGAACCGGGCTCCGTTCACCCCCGCACCCTGCAGATCGCGCCCGGCGGCCGGCGAGGCGCCTGGCGGGCGAGTCATTGGCCACCGCTGTGGCTTCGCGTTGACAGGCCCTATGTACGTTCCTAGAAGGCGCCACTTCTCGCCTTCGCCGTCAGGGACCCGCCCGGCGGAGTCCCGTCCTGCGGCGTTTGGCCCGGCACGGGACCCACAAGGCGAGTCGGCGCGTTGAATGCGATCGGACGATAAAACGGCCGGCGTCGTCATCGTGAAGGAAAGGATGAAGCAAGCATGAGCCTCCGTGTATCGGGCAAGCACATGGATGTCGGCGAGGCATTCCGGACCCGCATCGAAGAACGGCTCGGGGAAGCCGTGGACAAATATTTCGACGGCAACTTCTCCGGCAGCGTCGTGATCTCGAAGGACGGCTCCCGCTACGCCACGGACTGTACCGTGCATCTCGACACCGGGGTGGTCTTCCAGGCCGCCGGGCAGGCACACGATCCGGATGCGAGCTTCGGCGATGCCGCCGAGCGTATCGAGAAGCGCCTGCGCCGCTACAAGCGGCGGCTGAAGAACCATCAGTCCGACGCCCGCCGCGACATGGCCTATTCGATCATGGCGGCGATTCCCGAAGAGGCGGAAGAGGTTCCGGAGGACTACGCTCCCGCGATCATCGCCGAGACGACGCTGAAGGTCGGCACCTTGTCCGTCGCGAGCGCGGTGATGGAGCTCGACCGCCAGGACAGCCCGTTCGTCCTGTTCAAGAACGCCAATTCCGGCGCGCTCAACATCGTTTTCCGTCGCCACGACGGCAATTACGGCTGGGTTGACCCGTCGAGCTATTCGGGCGAGGCGTGAGCGCCGCACAAGGTTTGCCGGTCAGAGTGGCGAGCCATAAAGCAGAAGGCAGGCCTGCGATGGACCTCGAGATGCTGATCGAACCCGCCGCTATCCTGCCCTCCTTGCGAGCGAACTCCAAGAAGCAGGTGCTGCAGGCGCTTGCAGAGAAGGCGGCCGCGATCACCGGCCGCCCCGACCGCGAGATCTTCGAGACGATCCTCGGCCGCGAAAAGCTCGGCTCCACCGCCGTCGGCAACGGCATCGCGATCCCGCATGGCAAGCTGCCCGAACTCGAGCGCATCGTCGGCGTCTTCGCGCGACTGGCCAAGCCGGTCGATTTCGACGCACTGGACGATCAGCCGGTGGACATCGTGTTCCTGCTTCTGGCGCCCGAAGGTTCGGGCGCCGATCACTTGAAGGCGCTGTCCAAGGTCGCGCGGCTGCTGCGCAACGGCGACACGGTGGACAAGATCCGCCAGGCGTCTCCCGACGCCGGCGTCATCTACGCGCTGATGACGAACGGCCTGTCGCAGAACGCGGCCTGAGCGCGGCGGCTGGAGACGGCGCACCGCCCGCGACTGCCGGGGCGCGAGGATGCTCCGTGCACCAGCGCCTGGAGACGGGATCGATTTTCTCCGCGACGGCCGGCGCCGGTCCCGCCTAATTCGTCTCTGATTCGTCTACGAGTTTTCCTGAGAGCGGCGCCTTCGGGGCGCTTCCCCCTGGAGCAGATCCGGCCGGCGCTCGCGGGTGATCCGCTCCGCCTCCGCATGGCGCCAGCGCTCGACCGCGCCGTGGTCGCCGGAGGTCAGGACATCCGGGATCGAGCGCCCCTCCCATTCCGCGGGCCGGGTATAGTGCGGATGTTCGAGCAGGCCGGTCTCGAAGCTCTCCGTCTCGCCGGAAAGCGCATTGCCCATGACGCCCGGCAGGAGGCGGATCACCGCGTCGAGCAGCACCAGCGCGCCGAGTTCCCCTCCGGAGAGGATGTAGTCGCCGATCGAGATTTCCTCGAGGCTCCGCCCCGCAATCACCCGCTCGTCGACGCCCTCGAACCGGCCGCACAGGATCACAGCGCCGGGGCCGGCCGCCAGTTCGCGCACGCGGCACTGCGTCAGCGGCTTGCCGCGCGGGCTCATCAGGATTCGCGGGCGCTCGTCGCCCGGCGGGGACGCATGGTCGATCGCCGCGGCCAGTACATCGGCGCGCATGACCATGCCGGCGCCGCCGCCGGCCGGCGTGTCGTCGACCATGCGGTGCTTGCCGATGCCGAATTCGCGGATGAAGACGGTGTCGATCGCGGCATCCCCGCGCGCGAGCGCCTTGCCCGCCAGCGACTGGCCGAGCGGCCCCGGGAACATCTCGGGATAGAGCGTCAGGATGCTCGCGCGGAAGGCCATGGCGACCGGCTCAGGCGAGCGGTTCGCTGGCCGCGATCTCGCTGACCTTGAGGTCGCGGGAGAGCACCGTCACCCGCTTCAGCGCCGCCTGCCACGTCGCGATGTGGTCGGCCTTGCCGTGACGGGCGAGATCGTCCCGGCTGTCCCACTCCTCGTAGATCCGGACGAGGCCCGGTTCGACGAGGTCCTCCGCAAAGGAATAGACGCGGCAGCCGGCTTCGGCTCTGGTCGCGGCGATGACGGCCTTCGCCTCCTCCCGTACGGTCTCGAGGTCGCCGGGAGACAGGCGGAGCGTTCCGGAAACGGTGATCATGGCGTGGTTCTCCTCGCAGTGTCCTCAGCGACGCGTCTTGCCGGGCCGAAGGGCGGCGGCGGAGAGATAGCCCCGCCGAGGCCTTCGGCTCAAGGCCGATCGGGATCGGGGTCGAGCCGATCCACCGCCCGGCCGGCGCCGGGCGCGGCGTGGAGCGGGGTCGCTGCGACCTTCGGCGCAAGGCGGGCGGCGAGCAGCGTCATGATCGCAGTCATCCCGACGCAGTAGAGCCCCATCGCCTCGATCTGCAGGGGATAGGAGACGTTCCAGTCGATCAGGACGCCGGTGACGCCCGGCCCGATCGCCGAGGACAGCACCATCAGCGCGACGATCACCGAGCGGACCTGGCCGAGATGCTTCACCCCGTAGAGCTCCGGCCACAGCGCGCCGAGCAGCGTCGAGGACAGCCCGTTGGAGATGCCGAGGAAGGTCATGAAGACGAAGATCGAGGCCTCGGCGGTGAAGGTACCGGCGACGAGGCAGGAGATCGCCATCGGGATCAGGAAGAAGGGCAGGATACGCACCGCCGTGAACCGGTCGATCAGGCTGCCGCAGAGGAGCGAGAAGACCACCGTCGTCGCCGACATCACCGCGAAGCCGGAAGCGAACACTTCGATCGACCAGCCGCGCAGATGGGTGAGATAGACCTGATGGAAGAAGATCGTCGTGCCGATGAAGGGCGGGGCGAGGACGCTCGCATTGATCAGCCAGAACACCGGGCTCCTCAGCACCTCGCGAAGCGTCCAGTCGCGGACGGCGGGCGCCGGCCGCCCCTTCACCTCCGACTGCGGATCACGCTCCCTGAAGGTCGACCAGACGATCGCCGGCAGGGCGACGACGCCGAGGACGGTCGCCCCGGCGATCCAGGTGCCGCGCCAGCCGAGCGCGGCGCTCACGAAGACGAAGACCAGCGGCAGGAGACCAGTGCCGGCATGCAGGCCGAGCGTGGTGATCGCCATGGCGCGGCCGCGGTTGGCGGCGAACCAGCGGCCGGTGGTGGTCATCGAGATCTCGGTCATCATGCCCTGGCCGAACAGGCGGAGCAGATAGATCGAGACGAACAGGAACGGCAGCGAGGTCGAAAACGCCATGGCGAGCGTCGCCGCGGCGAGGCAGACGATGGTGACGCTCGCGACCCGCCAGGCGGGGTAGCGGTCGAGCAGCCAGCCGAGCGTCGGCAGCGTCGCGGCGCTCGCCAGCGTTCCCGCCATGTAGATGAGGCCGAACTGGCCGTTGGACAGGCCGTATTCGTGGCGGATGTCGCCGTTCGACAGCGAGATGTAGAAGGTCTGGCCGAAGGACGAGAAGAAGCAGAGCAGGAAGCCGCCCGCGAGCCAACGCACGTTGCGGCCGATGAAGGCGAAGAATTCCATGACTTGTCCGGAAGGGGCGGCGGGCTGTGCCGCGGCCGAGATCATTCTTCGACCTTACCATTCGGACAGGAAAGCGCAAACCTCGGTTGGGAGGGCAGAAATCGTCCGCGGCTGCCGGCGGTCAGCTGCGCTCCGCGACGGGCGGCCGGATCATCCGCATGAACAGCCCGTCGTTCAGCGGCTGGAAGCCGAAGGGGGCGTAGACGCCCTGGGCGTCGCCGGTGCGCAGATACCAGGTCGGCACGCCGGCAAGTTCCGGCCGATCGAGCAGCGCGCGCACCATCCGTCGGCCGAGCCCCTCGCCGCGGTGGCCGGGCCAGACGACGATGTCCATGAGATAGCCGAACACGGCTGCGTCGCTCACCGCGCGGGCGAAGCCGATCATCGCGCCGTCCCGCTGGACGCTCGCGACATAGGAGCCGGCGATCGAGCGGCGGACCTGATCGAGGCTGCGGCCCCTCGCCCAGTAGCTCTCCGTCAGGAAGGCATGCAGCTTGTCGACGTCGACGTCGGCCGGGTCGAGCGAGAGCGCCGCGGGTTGGCGGCCCAGTGCGGCTTCGATGTCCATGGAGATCACATGTTCAGCGTGACCGGCGTGCCGGTCGTGAAGAGCCAGCCGTAGAGGACGAGCCCGGTGACGAGGAGCACGGCGCCGAACCAGAACTGCCGGGCGGCATAGCGGCGTTCCGGCTCCAGTTCCTCGCCGAAGGCGCCGCGCTTCGTCGCCCGGAAATAGTCGCCGAACTGGAAGCTCGGCCGGTGCCCCGCGGCCTTCCAGATCCGCCGCATGGCGAGGAAATAGCGCAGGAGGAACAGGAGCCCGACCAGGGTCGCGGCTGCGGCGATCGAGCTGAGCGGCGGGATCTCGGTCACGGCCGCGCCTCCCGCATCCCTCGCCTGAGCCGGCCGTCCTGCAGACCGGCGGCGGAGCCGTCGCCATCTCCGGGCGCCGTGACGTCGAATTGTGACCGCATGCGCGGGTGCCCTTGTCCTCGCCGCCTTTTCGCCGACCGGGATGGCTCTTATCAAGCGGAACGCAGGCGCGCGACCCCCAAGCGCTCCGCAACGGTCAGGAGGCATCATGTCCACGGAAGCCAAGAATGCCAGCGCCGTTCGCTGGTTCGGCCGCTCCTTCGAGCGGCTGCGCCCGATCGAGCAGCGGGTCCTGCAGCGGGCACACGAGCATCAGCTGATCGCGGCGGACCAGAACGCCAAGGTCAACGCCCAAATGTCGTTCGGCGACCGGCTGTCGGACCGGATCGCCGAGATCGGCGGCTCCTGGGCCTTCATCCTCAGCTTTCTCGGCTTCCTGGTGGTCTGGGCGGTGGCCAACACGGTCCTGTTGCGCAGCGCCGCCTTCGACCCCTACCCCTTCATCTTCCTTAACCTCGTCCTGTCGATGCTCGCGGCGATCCAGGCACCGATCATCATGATGTCGCAGAACCGCGCGGCGGCGCGCGACCGGATCGAGGCGAGCCACGACTACGAGGTCAATCTCAAGGCCGAGATCGAGATCCTGGCGCTGCACGACAAGCTCGACGCCCTGCGCGCGATCGAGATCGCCGCCCTGACGAAGACGATCGAGGCGGTCGCCGAGCGGCTGGACAGCCTGGAGACGGCGATCACGGCCCGCAGCAACGCCGGCTCACCTTCGGCCTGACGGGGGCCCCTGCCGCCCTGCCCCCTTGCGCTCGGCGCAAGCAAAGCCACATGAGGCGGTGGAACCGCGCGGCCGGTGCCAGCGAAAGCGGCGACGCCGAGCTTGGCCGGTACTTTCTTGCGCCGCAAAGTTCTGCAACAAGCGCGGCAGAGACAAAACGACGGGGCGCGGGTGAGTGGGCCGATCCGCCGCCCTTCGGATGCGCGGAGTGATCGTGTACCAGATTCTGAGCCTGATCGGGCAGTTCGGCCCGATCATCGTGTTGGCCGGCACCTTTTTCGAAGGGGAAGTCTTCGCGATCATCGGCGGCTTCCTCGCCTATCGCGGCTCCTATCCCCTCGAAATGATGATCGCCTATGCCTTCGCCGGCTCGTTCGTCGGCGATTTTGCGGTCTTCCTGTTCGCGCGCTTCTGGTCGAACCACCGCTGGGTGGCGCACTGGCGCTCGCGCGAGCGCTTCGCCAAGGCACTCGGCCTCGTCGAGCGCTACCAGGCCTTCTTCGTCGTCCTCAATCGCTACATCTACGGCCTGCGCATGCCCGGGCTGATCGCGCTCGGCCTGTCGCGGATCTCGCTGACCCGCTTCTTCTTCCTGAACCTCTTCGGCGCGGCGCTCTGGGCCGGCATCTTCACCACGGTCGGCTTCGTCTTCGGCTATTCGATCGGTTCGGTGTTCGACCATCTGCAGATCATGGAGCGCGGCGTCGGCATCGCGCTCGGCGTCATCGCCGTGCTGCTCGCCGCCTGGTTCGCCTGGCGGCAGTGGGGGCCGGGCCTGACCGCGCGCGTCCGGCGGGTCGGCGATAATAGCGGCCGGGACGGTGGCAGCCGTCAGCGCGCCTTCGGCCTCATCCCCGTCAGATCCCGATCGCGGCCTCTCCCCGATCGAGGATCAGAGGAATGATCAGGTCCTCCTCGTCGGCGAGATGCCGGATCAGGCGTTTCAGAAGCTGCTCGCTCGCCGCGGCATAGGCGTCGGCGGCCCGGCGTGCCTCTGACGAGGGCTTCGCTTCACCCGCCTCCTCCAGCGCCAGGAAGTGGTTCGCCGTCTCCGCCACGGCGAGAAGGTCCGCATGGATCACCGCGTGGTCGGATTCCAGAAGATCGAAGCCGTGCGCGAGACGCGATTCGGCCCGCTGGAACACCGGGAAATAGTGCTGGTCCTCGATCTGGTGGTGGCCCTCCAGCTCGCCGAGGAAGACGTTCAGCCGCGGCGCGAACCAGCGCCGGAACGGATCGAGCGCCACCTGCCCTTCCCGATGCTGCCTGAGAGCATCCTGCAGCGCGGCCCCGAGTTCGCGGAACATGTCGTGCCGCCCCAGCCAGAACTGCGCGGTCTGGCCGAGATTTTCGTGCCCGGACCAGTGCTCGCGCGGATAATTCTCGAGCAGCGCGCGAAGATCCGCCGGGAGGCCGGCTCGGGTGTCGAGATCGAAGTGCGGTTCCATCATGCTCCGGATGCCTTGGGGGTTCGGATCTCGTCGGCGTCGATCCCTTCGCCCGGACCGAGGGACCGGGTCAATGGAAGGCGAAGGCTTCCATCGCGAGGACGCCGTAGTCGCGGCTTTCGTGCAGCTTCTCCGCCCGCGCACCCTCGCCGGCCGCCCCGAGCGCGACGTAGAGCGGCATCAGATGCTCGTCCGTCGGATGGTTTTCGCGCGCGAACGGGGCTTCGTCGCGATAGGCCTCCAGCGCCGCACGATCGCCGGCAACGAGCTTCTCGCCCATCCACCTGGCGAAGTCCGACACCCAGGCCGGCGTCGGCGCGTCGCGCTCGCCGACCCGCAGATGCGCGAAGGCCGCGCGGAGATTGTGCGTCAGCGAGCCGGAGCCGACGACGAGGACGCCGCGCTCGCGCAGGAACGACAATGCCGCGCCGAGCCTCAGATGGTGCTCCGGCCCCTGCGACGGATCGACGGAGACCTGCACGACGGGAATGTCCGCCTCCGGAAAGGCGAGACGCAGCGGCACCCAGGTGCCGTGGTCGAAGCCGCGCCGGGCCGCGACGGCGGAGCGGAAGCCGGCCTGCTGCAGCGACGCCACGATCTCCGCCGCGCGCTTCGGATCGCCCGGCGCCGGATAGCTGAGTTCGTAGAGTTCGCGCGCGAAGCCGCCGAAGTCGTGGATTGTCTCGGGATGCGCGTCGCCGGAGACCGCGACGTGTCCCTCCGCCTCGAAATGGGCGCTGGCGACGACGATGGCCTCGGGCCGCGGCAGGCGCTGCCGCAGCGTCTTCAGGAAATCCGTCGCCGGCGTCCTGGCGAGCGCGATGTCGGGGGAACCGTGCGAAACGAAGAGGGTCGGCAGCAAAGACATGGGGCAGCTCCCTTGGCTGCCCCGAAGATATCGCTGCCGACGCCGTAGCGTCAGGCCGCGCGGCGCGACGGATCGTTCACCGCCGCGGGCCGGAGCCGCACCGTTCGCCGATGCGGCTCCATCGCCTTCACGAACTTACCCGGCCACGGCCTGCTTCTGCGGCACGGCCTGATCCTGCGCGCCCTTCAGGAGTTCGGCGACGAGGAAGGCGAGCTCCAGCGCCTGGTTGGCGTTCAGCCGCGGATCGCAATGCGTGTGGTACCGGTCCGACAGATCCTCGGCGAGGATCGGCCGGGCGCCGCCGGTGCATTCGGTGACGTCCTTGCCGGTCATCTCGATATGGATGCCGCCGGGATGCGTCCCTTCCGCGCGGTGCACGTCGAAGAAGGCCTGCACCTCGGCGAGGATCCGCTCGAACGGCCGGGTCTTGTAGCTGTTCAGCGTGATCGTGTTGCCGTGCATCGGATCGCAGGACCAGACGACCTTGCGTCCCTCACGCTCCACCGCGCGGATCAGCTTCGGCAGGTGGGTCTCGACCTTGTCGTGGCCGAAGCGGGTGATCAGCGTCAGGCGGCCCGCCTTGTTCTGCGGGTTCAGCTTGTCGATCAGCCGCAGCAGCTCGTCCGGCTCGGACGTCGGGCCGCACTTCAGGCCGAGCGGATTCTGGATGCCGCGGCAGAACTCGACGTGGGCGTGATCCTCCTGGCGCGTGCGATCGCCGATCCAGATCATGTGGCCGGACGTCGCGTACCAGTCGCCGGAGGTCGAATCGACGCGGGTCAGCGCCTGCTCGTAGCCGAGCAGCAGCGCCTCGTGGCTGGTGAAGAAATCGGTCTCGCGCAGCGACGGATGGCTCTCGGCGTCGATGCCGATCGCCCGCATGAAGCGCATCGTCTCGGAAATCCGGTCGGCGAGCTGGGCATAACGCTCGGCCTCGGGACTGCCGGCGACGAAGCCGAGCATCCACTGGTGGACGTTCTCCAGATTGGCGTAGCCGCCCTGCGCGAAGGCGCGCAGGAGGTTCAGCGTCGCGGCCGACTGGCGATAGGCCTCGATCTGGCGCTCCGGGTTCGGAATGCGCGAGCCCTCCTCGAACTCGATGCCGTTGACGATGTCGCCGCGATAGACCGGCAGCGTCCGGCCGTCCTTCGTCTCGTTGTCGGACGAGCGGGGCTTGGCGAACTGACCGGCGATGCGGCCGACCTTCACCACCGGCTGCGAGCCGGCGAAGGTGAGGATGACGGCCATCTGCAGGAAGGCGCGGAAGAAGTCGCGGATGTTGTCCGCGCCGTGCTCGGCGAAGCTCTCGGCGCAGTCGCCGCCCTGGAGAAGGAACGCGCGGCCGTTTGCGACTTCGGCCAGGGAGCGCGTCAGCTTGCGCGCCTCACCGGCAAAAACCAGCGGCGGAAAGGTCGCGAGGCGCTTCTCGGTGTCGGCCAGCGCGGCCGGATCGGGATAGGCCGGCATCTGCTTCACCGGCTTTGCGCGCCAGCTCGACGGGGTCCAGTCCTTCGCCATCGCCATGGTCTTCATCTCCTCGCCGGGTGAGCCGGCGGTTCCTCACGGTCATGTCGTCCTGATGACGGCCGGCATCCTCGCCTGACAAGACGAGATCCGGCCGGAACACGGGCGGTTTAAGCACTTCGGGCGCGGTTTGTCATCATGACCGGCCGCCTCTCGTGCGAACGTCTCAGACGTGGTCGACGAACGTCACGCCGCGCGCGAGGACCAGCCAGTCGAACAGCTCCGCCTCGTCCCTTTCGAGCTTCACCGGGCGCGGATAGCGCGGCGCGTGCCGGTCGCGCAGCACGCGCGTCTCGAAACCCTCGGTGTGCGCGACGAAACGCTGCACGCCCTCGTCGCCGTAGAGCAGCCGGAAGCCCTGCATCACCGCGTCGAGATAGCTCTGCAGGATGACCGACTTCGTATCGGCGGCGCTCACATCACCCTTCGGCGCCTGGTAGATGTAGATCGGAACGCCGCCGACCGGTGCCCGCTCGATGCCGAGATGGTCGAGATCGACGATCCGGCGGGCATAGCCGGCCTCGCGCTCGTCCACCGCCGGAAGGTGTTCCGTCCGGTCGTAGACGACAACGCCGTCGATCGATTCGTCGGGATCGGGATGCACGGAGAGGAGCGCCATCTCCGAGGCGGGGACGCGCGGCAGCCAGAAGCGGCGCCACCCGCCCGCACGCGCCCGCCGGATGCCGAGGAACTTGGTGCGCAGCGTGTAGCGGTTGACCAGCGAGCCATAGCCGAAATAGGCGACCACCTTCCCGGCGTCGGCGAGTTCGGCAAGGTCCGGATGATCGTCGTGCGGAATGTGGGGGTCCATCGATTTCATCCTGCGGCTTGGTTCGGGACCAGCTTCATAGCCCGCCCTCCGCCCGGCCCGAAAGAGACGAGCGCCCCGGTCGGGCCGCCCCCGGATCGGGCGCGCGGCGCTGCGCCCGGTTCTAACCGATCCTTTCGCCGCCGCGAATCCGATAGCTCGGCTCGTACATGGTGACGATCTCCTCCGATGCCGTCGGATGCACCGCCATGGTGGCGTCGAACTGGTCCTTGGTGACGCCGGCCTTGACCGCGATGCCGAGCACCTGGGCCAGCTCGCCGGCGTCGGGACCGAGGATGTGGGTGCCCACCACCCTGCGGCTCGCCGCGTCGACGATGAGCTTGATCATCATCTTTCCGTCGCGGCCGGACAGCGTGTTCTTCATCGGCCGGAACATCGTCTTGTAGACCTCCAGCTCGTCATAGGTCTCGGCGGCGGCGGCTTCGGTGAGGCCGACCGTACCGATTTCCGGCTGCGAGAAGACGGCGGTCGGCACGGTGTCGTAGTCCGGCTTCGTCGGGTTGTTCCGGTAGAGCGTCTCCACGAGGCACATCGCCTCGTGGATCGCCACCGGCGTCAGCTGCATGCGGTGCGTGACGTCGCCGATGGCGTAGATGTTGTCGGCCGTCGTGCGGGAATATTCGTCGACCACGACCGCGCCGCGCTTGTCGAGCTCGACGCCGGCGGTCTCGCAGCCGAGATTCTCGGTGTTCGCCTTGCGGCCGATCGCCAGCATCACCTCGTCCGCGTCGAGCACGTCGCCGCAGGCGGTATGCGCCTCCAGACGGCCGTCGGGCTTCTGCACCACCTTCTCCAGCGTGTCGCGGCAGCGCACCGACATGCCCTTCTGCGCCATCGCCTGGTGCAGTTCGTGGCGGACGTCATCGTCGAAGCCCTGCAGGATCTCCTGGCCGCGATAGACCAGCGTCGTCTCGACGCCGAGACCGAGGAAGATGTTGGCGAACTCGACCGCGATATAGCCGCCGCCGAGGATGACGATCGACTGCGGCAGGCGCTTCAGGTGGAAGGCTTCCTCCGAGGTGATGCAGTGCTCGGCGCCGGGCAGGCCCGGATGGGGGTTCGGGCGCCCGCCGGTCGCGAGCACGATCGTCTCGGCGGTGACGCGCTTGTCCGTCGCGGTCAGCCGGATCTCGTGCGGGCCCTCCAGCACCGCCCGGCTCATCAGGACCTTCGCGCCGGCCTTCTCGACATTGGCGTGGTAGATCCGCTCCAGCCGCTCGATCTCGTTGTCCTTGTTGGCGATCAGCTGCGGCCAGTCGAAATGCTTCTCGCCGAACTGCCAGCCATAGCCGCGCGCGTCCTCCCAGGCCTCGGAGAACTGCGAGGCGTAGACGAGGAGCTTCTTCGGCACGCAGCCGCGGATGACGCAGGTGCCGCCGAAGCGGTATTCCTCGGCGATGGCGACGCGCTTTCCGAGCGCGGCCGCCCGCCGCGCGGCCCGCACGCCGCCGGAGCCGCCGCCGATGACGAAGAGATCATAATCATAGCTGGTCGCGCTCACGGCTGTACCCCTTCGCTCGCTGCCTCATCCGCCGCGCCGCTCTGCCCGTCGAACCGGCGCGGCGCCTTCATTCCCGCCCCCACATAAGCCCGATCGGCGAAAATGCGATGCGCCCTCCGGACTGCGCCCGGCGACGCACCGTCGTCCGCCCGCGCGGCGCCGGAAACGAAAAGGGCGGCCGAACGACCGCCCCTCGACCTGTTGTTTCGGCCCGCAAACCGTCACGCGAGCCGGGCGCCGCTCACTTCGCGGCGGCGGCCGGTGCCTTGGCCTCGGAGCCCGTGATCTTCTGCATGCCCTCGGCGGCGTTCTGGCGCAGGTCGCGCACGATGCCCTTGGTCCAGACGTCGGCGGCGTTCAGCATGTCGCGGGTCGCGGCGGGACCGTCCTTCAGAAGCTTCTTGCCGGCTTCGGAATTGTAGAAGTCGGCGATCGACTGCAGCTCCTGCTGCGTGAACAGCTTGGCGTAGACGCGCGCGGCCTCGTTCTCGAGATCGGCCCGGCGCGGCGCCAGCGCCAGCGCCGCATCGTCGACCATGTTGGAGATCTCTTCCTGCTTGTCGGGATTGTTGGCGATCAGCTCCGCCTTGATCTGCGTCGCGGCGTTGAGAAGGATCTCGTCGAACTGGTCGGTCGCGTGGATCGCCGTGATCGCGGCATGCGCCGCATCGAGATGCGCCTTGGTGAAGTCCTGCGCCGAAGCGGATGCCGGCAGCAGGAAGAGGAGCGCGGCGGATATGACGAGTCCTCGGCGCGCCATTTCGCTGAAGATCATGGGGATCGTGTCTCCGTTCGGTTTCCGATGCGCCGGATCGTCCTTGCATCGGCGCGTCGTTAAGGGAATTCGGCGGGCCCTGGCAAGAGGAGCCGGCGTCGGATCTCAGTCGGATCCAGACCGCCGCAGGCTCTCCAGCCCCGCATCGCCTGCAAGGAGGACCTCGCTCGCCAGGTCCAGGAAAAGCCCGTGCTCGACCACCCCGGGAACCGCGTGAAGCGCCCGCGACAGGGCTTCTGGATCGGGAATGCGGCCAAAAGATGCGTCGAGGATCAGATGGCCGCTGTCGGTGATGAAGGGTGATTCACCGGTCCGCCGCAGCGTGATCTCACCCTCTAGGCCGAGACGCTGCGCCGCCTTCTGGATCGCCAGATAGGTCGCGACCATGCCGAAGCCGTTGATCTCGATCGGCAGCGGGAAGGCGCCGAGCTCGTCGACCTTCTTGGAGGCGTCGGCGATCACCAGCATGCGGTCCGAGGCGGCCGCGACGATCTTCTCGCGCAGGAGCGCCCCGCCGCCGCCCTTGATCAGCCGAAGTTGCGGATCCACCTCGTCGGCCCCGTCGACCGTCAGGTCGAGATGCGGCATCGCTTCCAGCGAGGTCGTCGGAACCTTCAACTGGCGGCAGAGCGCCTCGGTGCGCTCGGATGTCGCGACGCCGACGACCTTGAGCCCGTCCCGCACCCGCGCGGCGAGCGCCCGCACGAAGGCTTCGGCCGTCGAGCCGGTGCCGATGCCGAGCTTCATGCCGTCTTCGACGCGCGCCGCCGCAGCCTCGCCCGCCATCGTCTTCAACTCCGCCGCGCTCGCCATGCCGCCGATCCTCCCGTCGCGTTCGCCGACGGGTCTAGCAGCCTATGCCCGGAATCGATAGGTGCCGCGGCGGCAAGAACACCTCCGGCCGGCGCAGGGCCGAAAACGAAAGAGCCGCCCCGCATCGCGCGGGACGGCTCGGTGGCGGTGAGGTGGCGACGGTGCCGGGCCCGTCAGCCCAGCGGCTTCCGCCGTGGCCACTCCGACGGGACCGGTCCTGTCAGGCTCAGCCGGCGACCTTGGCGGCGATCTCGGCGATGTGGCGGCCCTGGAAGCGGGCGGCGTCGAGCTCGATCTGGCTCGGCATGCGCGAGCCGTCGCCCTTGGCGATGGTGGTCGCGCCATAGGGCGAGCCGCCGACGATCTCGTCCATGTTCATCTGGCCGGGGAAGGCATAGGGCAGGCCGACGACGATGAGGCCATGGTGCAGCAGGGTCTTGTGGGCCGAGAGCAGCGTCGCCTCGTTGCCGCCGTGCTGGGTCGCCGAGGAGGCGAAGGCGCCGCCGACCTTGCCAACCAGGGCGCCCTTCGCCCAGAGGGGGCCGGTGCGGTCCCAGAAGGCCTGCATCTGCGAGCACATGTTGCCGTAGCGGGTCGGCACGCCGATGATGATCGCGTCGTAGTTCGCGAGTTCCATCGGGTCGCATTCGGGATAGGGATGGTCGGTCTTGAAGTGCGCGGCCTCGACCACCTCCTTCGGCGCGGTCTCCGGCGCGCGCTTGATGTCGACGCTGGCGCCGGCGCTCTCCGCGCCTTCCGCGACGGCCTTCGCCATGGTCTCGATGTGGCCATAGCTCGAATAGTAGAGAACTAATACTTTCGCCATTCCGATGCTTCCTCTTCCTGGTGACGATGAAGGAGAGCGGCTGCTTCCGCCGACCCGGAGATAACGGATCATGCCGCCGATGGCTCGGCCCTTTGACGCGACGCTCCGTCGCGTGAGCGGCAACAGTGGCCGCCGGCGCATCGTGCCGCTTGCAATCGGCTGCCGGTCGCCACTTTATGGCGCCAGAACATCGACGCTTCGTCCGAGCGCCGGATGCCGAACCGGAGCCCCCTTCATGACCGAGACGCCCGCCGCCACTGCCGCCATGCTCGCGATCGGGGACGAACTCCTCTCGGGGCGGACGAAAGACCGCAATATCGGGCATCTCGCCGAGGTTCTGACGGTCGCGGGCATCGACCTGAAGGAGGTGCGGATCGTCGGCGACGAGCCGCACATCATCGCCGACACGCTGAACACGCTGCGGCGGGAATACGACTACGTCTTCACCTCCGGCGGCATCGGGCCGACGCATGACGACATCACCGCGGACGCAGTCGGCGCCGCCTTCGGCCTCGCGGTCCGGGAGCATCCGGAGGCCGTTGCGCTCCTCGAAGCGCATTACGCCCGCCGCGACATGCCGTTCACCGCGACGCGGCGGCGGATGACCCGCACGCCCGAGGGCGCGACGCTGATCGAGAACCCGGTCTCGGTCGCGCCGGGCTTCCGGATCGACAACGTCTTCGTCATGGCCGGGGTACCGGATGTCTTCAGCGCCATGCTCGGCAAGGTGATCGAGACGCTGCCGGCCGGGCAGGCGGTGAAGAGCGCCGCCGTCCCCTGCCCCTATGGCGAAGGCGATATCGGCGAGCCGCTGCGCGCCATCGCCAAGCGGCATGAGGCGGTGGCGATCGGCTCCTATCCCCGCTTCGACGGCCAGCGCTATTCGACCGAGATCGTCCTGCGCTCGCGCGACGAGGCGGCACTGGCCGCTGCGAAGGCGGATGTCGAGGCCATGCTGGCGGAGATGGCGGCGCGAGAGCCGGACTGACGCCGACCGGGGCCATGAGTGACGGGCGCCAGCTCGGCTGCCCGTCAGCGCACCTGATCGAGCAGGCGCTTGCACTCCAGAAGCTCGAGCACGACCGCGTCCAGCGCCTCGATGCTCTCGCGCGGCAGGAGCTGCCGCCCGTCGGCCGCCCGCTCGCGGTCGCGCCGCAGGAAGCCGACCAGCGGGTTCGCCCGGTCGCGCGCCACCGGCTGGACGTCGGGCTCCTCCGCCAAGAGCTCCGGCTCGGGCGCGATGATGTCGAGATCGTCCACATGCGGCGGCGGCGCAACGTCGGGCGCATCGAGCTCGTCCTCCGCATCCGCGCGCGGCGAGGCCTGCAGCGCGTCGAGGCCGGCGAGGTCGCCGGAACCGATCGCGACGACGAAGCGGCTGCCGTTCTCCTTCAGGATGCGCTGCACGCCCTTGATCGTGAAGCCCTTGACGTAGAGGAGGTAGCGGATTCCGCGCAGCAGCTCGACATCGTCGGGACGGTAATAGCGCCGGCCGCCGCCGCGCTTCAGCGGACGGATCTGCGCAAAGCGCGATTCCCAGAAGCGCAGGACGTGCTGCGGCAGGTCCAGTTCCTCCGCCACCTCGCTGATGGTGCGGAACGCATCGTCGCTCTTGTCTGACATGGCAGGAAATTCCGTGGCCTGTCGGCCAGCGCCGCTATTCGGCGGCGGCCTTCAGCATCATCTCGACCTCCGGAGCACTCCCCCGGCGCTGCGCATGGGCGTCGAGGATGCGGTCCTTGAGGACGTTGGACGGCTTGAACACGGCGACGCGGCGCGGCGAGATCGGCACTTCCTCGCCGGTCTTGGGATTGCGGCCGACACGCTCGTTCTTCTGGCGCACCAGGAAGGAGCCGAACGAGGAGATCTTCACCGATTCGCCGGCGGCGATCGTGGCGCAGATTTCTTCCAGCACCATCTCGACCAGCGAAGCCGATTCGCTCCGGGACAACCCGATCTTGCGGAACACCGCCTCCGACAGGTCGGCTCGGGTTAGAGTCTTGTCTCCCATCCATGTCCCCTAATGCTGTGGAAGACCGCGCCGCACAGACTGGCTGCGGAACTCAGATGACCCGCACTCTAACGAAAACGTCATCTGAATCAAGGTTGATTCTACCAGCGGATCAGGCAGGCGCCCCATGTAAATCCGCCGCCCATGGCCTCCAGCAGCACCAGATCACCCTTGGTGATCCGCCCGTCCCTGACTGCGGTATCGAGGGCCAGCGGAATGGAGGCGGCCGAGGTGTTGCCGTGCTGGTCGACGGTGACGACGACCTTTTCCGGCGCGATGCCGAGCTTCTTGGCGGAGGCGTCGATGATGCGGCGGTTGGCCTGGTGCGGCACGAACCAGTCGATATCGTCCGGACCGACGCCGGCCGCCTCGAACGAGGCCTCGATCACGTCGGTGATCATGCCGACCGCGTGCTTGAAGACCTCCCGGCCCTGCATCCTCAGATGCCCGACCGTGCCGGTGGTCGAGGGCCCGCCGTCGACATAGAGCTTTTCCGCGTGCGAGCCGTCGGACCGCAGGCGCGAGACGATGATGCCGCGGCGTGCCGCCCCGTCCGGCTCTTCGCGGGCCTCGATGACCACAGCGCCGGCGCCGTCGCCGAACAGGACGCAAGTGGTGCGGTCCTCCCAGTCGAGCAGCCGCGAAAAGGTCTCGGCGCCGATCACCAGCGCCCGCCGCGCCATCCCGCTCCTGACGTAGAGGTCGGCGGTGGTCAGCGCGTAGACGAAGCCGCTGCAGACGGCCTGGACGTCGAAGGCGAAGCCATGGGTGATGCCGAGGCGGCTCTGCACCTGGACGGCGGAGGCAGGAAAGGTGTTGTCGGGCGTCGCCGTCGCCAGCACGATGAGGTCGATGTCCGACGGTTCGAGCCCGGCTGCGGCGAGCGCGCGGCGCGCCGCCTCCTCGGCCAGCGAGACGGTGGTTTCGCCCTCCCCCGCAATGTGGCGCGCGGCGATACCCGTCCGCTGCCGGATCCATTCGTCGGAGGTCTCGACGATCCCCGCGAAGTCCTGGTTCCGCATCACCCGCTTCGGCAGGACGGAGCCGGTCCCGAGGACGACGGACCTGACATGCTCGTTCATGGCATATTGCTTTCGGAAACTTCGGTCTCGTCACCGGATACCCGGTGATGGAAGCTGGCGAGATCCACCGCGATCTTCTCGCGCAGGCCGGTGCGGGCCATGGTGTGCGCGAGGTCCAGCGCGGCGGCGATGCCCTCGGCGTCGGTGCCGCCGTGGCTCTTGATGACAATGCCGTTCAGGCCAAGGAAGACGCCGCCATTGACCTTGCGCGGATCCATCTTGTCGCGCAGCCGGTCGAAGGCGCTCTTGGCAAGCACATAGCCCATGCGCGCCAGATAGGTGCGGGTCATCGCGGCGCGCAGATAGGCGGCGATCTGCCTTGCGGTGCCTTCCGCCGTCTTCAGGGCGACATTGCCGGTGAAGCCTTCCGTCACCACCACGTCGACCGTGCCCTGGCCGAGATCGTCGCCCTCGACGAAGCCGCGATAGTCGATCTGCGGCAGCGGATATTCCTTAAGGAGACGCCCCGCCTCTCGGATCTCGTCCTGGCCCTTCACCTCCTCGACGCCGATGTTGAGGAGGCCGACCGTCGGCTTCTCCAGCCCGAACAGGGCGCGCGCCATCGCGCCGCCCATCATCGAGAAGTCGATGAGTTGCTGCGCGTCGGCACCGATCGTCGCGCCGACGTCGAGCACGATGCTCTCGCCCTTGAGGGTCGGCCAGATCGCGGCGATCGCCGGGCGCTCGATGCTGGCCATCGTGCGCAGGCAGAACTTCGCCATCGCCATCAGCGCGCCGGTGTTGCCCGCGGAGACGGCGACGTCGGACTCGCCGGTCTTCACCGCCTCGATCGTCCGCCACATCGACGACTTGTAGCGTCCCTGGCGCAGCGCCTGGGACGGCTTGTCGTCCATGCGGATGGAGACGTCGCAGTGGTGGAAGACGGCCTTGGCCTTCAGATCCGGATACTGCTCCAGGACGGGCAGCACCGCCTCGCTTTCGCCGAACAGGACGAAGCGCGTGTCGGGACGGCGCTTCAGCGCGATCGCCGCGCCGGCGAGAACCACCGCCGGACCATGATCGCCGCCCATCGCGTCGAGCGAAATCGTGATGCCGGTTTCGGTATTCAAATGATGCTCGCTTTCCTGCGCCGCTGCCACAAGGTGGCCGAAGCCTCCCGGACGCGGCGCGAAAATATCCGTTTACGCGCGGACGGCAACCGCCGATTTGCCCTCATTCGTCATCCCGCCCGGGCTTTGCCGCCAGTTCGGCCAGGACGTCGAAGGCGGAGCGGCGCCCGGCATCCGGTGCCGGATCGGTATCCAGCGCCCCGAAACTTTCCCCCGCCTTGCGCGGATAGGGGTCGAGCGCCAGCGCCACCGCCTCGGCGATGTAGGCGCCGATGTCGATGCGATCGCCGGAGAAGGTCTCCGGCGGATCATCGCCTTCGGGATCGATATGCAGTTCCTGTTCCGCCGGTGCGGCGATCCGGGCGAGCCTGGAGTCTTCCGGCACGAAGGTCTGCTCGAACGGCTCGTCGATCCGCTGGACGACGGGCTCGAGGCTGACCACGCTCTCCTGCACCACCTCGGCGGCGATGCGGCCGGACACGCGAACGCCCTCGGCACGCCAGGGCGTCGCCCGCAGATCGACCGACAGCGTCGTCACTTCGGGAATCGAAAGCTGGCGGGCGAGCGCTTGCCGCTCGGCCTCGTCGGCATCGAAGCGAATCGGCATGCCGTCGCGCGGCAGCTTGATGGTGGAGATTGCGAATGGAATGGCGTGTGCCGGGGCCTTGGTCATGATCGGTTCTCCGCCGAGAGGCGGCCTGTCAGGATGTCGTCTGCGGACACGGCCGCAAAAGCTTGTTCGGTCGTCACAATGTAGGTCGCGAGCCGGCGCGCCGCATCTTCGGCGCCGGTTTCCGCCACCGCCCGCCCCGTCAGGGCCTTGGCCAGCGCGGCCTCCGCCTCTTCCGGCGCCGCGAACGCGGCATCGTAAGCGACCGCCCGCTCGTAGAAGACGCCCGTCAGCCTGCGCATGCGCTTCGGCACCGACTGGTCGCCGACGCCGAGCTCGCGGATGGTGAACTCGACGTCCGAAACGAAGCGGTCGACGACCTCCTGCGCCAGCGGCGCCAGCGCCTTCTCCGTCCGGCAGCGCCGCAACAGGAGGTGGACATGGATCGCCAGCGCCTCGAACCGCCCGGCGAAGCTGTCCTCGATGCCGCACGCCAGATAGAGGTCGGGCTGCCGCGTGAGTGCGACGAGGGCGTCATAGATGCGATCCACGACGGCCCGATTACGGCGGCGGATGCGCCATCTCTGCAGCATGCCAACAACCCGGACCGATGCCAGTTGCCGCCCGTGCCACAGGGCGGGCCGGATTGCAACGCTTAGGCAGGTGGATTACCAGAGCCTCCGGGGCCCTCCGCCGACCGGCGGGACGTCCCGGAGCGCGATTTCGCGCGGCTCCACCTGTCCGGAACCTTTCGGCTTCGGACGCGCCGCGCCGCATCGTGCTCCCATGCCGGGCGTGCCATGGTTTGGGCACAGCCGCCGGGCATGACTGTTGGGGGACGCAACCGGTCCGGGGGACAAGACGGCGTGAAGCAGAGAATGATGAAGGCGCGGCCGATCGTGCTCGGCGTGGCGATCCTCGGGTTGACCGCCCTCAACGCCTGTTCGACGAGCCAGGTCCTGAACGAGGGCTACATCGTCGACCAGAAGTCGCTGGAGCTCGTGCCGGTCGGCTCCAGCCGTGCGCAGGTGCTCCTGGCGCTCGGCTCGCCGTCGACCACCGCGACCTTCGACAACGAGGTCTTCTACTACATCTCCCAGAAGCGCGTCCGGCCGGTCGCCTTCATGAAGCCGCACCTAGTCGACCAGCACGTGCTCGCCGTCTACTTCGACAAGGACGGCAAGGTCGAGCGGATCGCCAATTACGGCCTGAAGGACGGCAAGGTCTTCGACTTCATCTCGCGGACGACGCCGACCGGCGGCAAGGACGCCTCCTTCCTCGGCCAGGTGCTGAGCGACACCGTGTCCGACAAGGGCCCCGGCGTCCATCTCTGAGATCGGCGGCGCCGGCAGGTACCTGCGGCCACCGCTGACGTCGAAGGCCCCGCGAGCGACTCGCGGGGCCTTTCGTTTGTCTCAGCGTGCTCCAGCGCTGCCGCAGTCCCGCCCTACTGATGGGCGAGCACCGCGAGCAGCAGGAGCGCGACGATGTTGGTGATCTTGATCGCCGGGTTCACCGCCGGCCCGGCGGTGTCCTTGTACGGGTCGCCGACGGTATCGCCCGTCACCGACGCCTTGTGGGCCTCCGAGCCCTTCATGTGGCGCACGCCGGCCGAATCGACGAAGCCGTCCTCGAAGGACTTCTTGGCGTTGTCCCAGGCGCCGCCGCCGGACGTCATCGAGATCGCGACGAAGAGGCCGGTGACGATGACGCCGAGAAGCATGGCGCCGACGGCCGAAAAGGCCTGACTCTTGCCGGCGATCGCGTAGACGACGAAGTAGACCACGATCGGCGCCAGGACCGGCAGGAGCGAGGGGATGACCATCTCCCGGATCGCCGCGCGCGTCAGAAGGTCGACCGCCCGGGCATAATCCGGCCGCTCGGTCCCCGCCATGATTCCCGGCTTCTCGCGGAACTGCCGGCGCACCTCCTCGACCACCGCGCCGCCGGCGCGCCCGACGGCCGTCATCGCCATGCCGCCGAACAGGAAGGGGATCAGGCCGCCGAGGAGCAGCCCGACCACCACGTAGGGATTGGTCAACGCGAAGTCCGGCGCGACGCCTTCGAAATACGGATAGCCTTTGCCGGCCTGGTGCTGCGCGATGAAGAACTGCAAGTCGGAATTGTACGCCGCGAACAGCACCAGCGCGCCGAGGCCCGCCGAGCCGATCGCATAGCCCTTGGTAACCGCCTTGGTGGTGTTGCCGACCGCGTCGAGCGCATCGGTCGACTTGCGCACCTCGGACGGCAGGCCGGCCATCTCGGCGATGCCGCCGGCATTGTCGGTCACCGGGCCGAAGGCATCGAGTGCGATGATCATGCCGGCGACGCCGAGCATCGCGGTCACCGCGATGCCGGTGCCGTAGAGCCCGGCGAGCTGGTAGGTCGCGATGATGCCGGCGACGATCACGAGCGTCGGCAGCGCCGTCGCCTCCAGCGAGACGGCGAGGCCCTGGATGACGTTCGTGCCGTGGCCGGTCACCGAGGCCTGGCTGATCGAGCGGACCGGCCGCGAGCCGATGCCGGTGTAGTATTCGGTGATCCAGACGATGAGGCCCGTCACCATCAGCCCGACGATGCCGCAGATGAACAGGTTGAGGCCGGTGATCGACAGGCCCGTGGTCGCGCGCCCGACCGTGCCGAAGCCGATGGTGAAATAAGTGGCGACGGCGAGCCCGCCGATCGACAGGATCGTCGTCACCCACAGCCCCTTGTAGAGCGCCCCCATGATCGAGCCGTTGGCGCCGAGGCGCACGAAGGCGGTGCCGATGATCGAGGTGACGATGCAGGCGCCGCAGATCGCCAGGGGATAGGTCATCACGAGGTCGATCGCCGGCGAGCCGGTGAAGAAGATCGCGCCGAGCACCATGGTCGCCACGACCGTCACGGCATAGGTCTCGAAGAGGTCGGCCGCCATGCCGGCGCAGTCGCCGACATTGTCGCCGACATTGTCGGCGATGGTGGCGGGGTTTCGCGGATCGTCCTCGGGGATGCCGGCCTCGACCTTGCCGACGAGGTCGCCGCCGACATCGGCACCCTTCGTGAAGATGCCGCCGCCGAGGCGCGCGAAGATCGAGATCAGCGAGGCGCCGAAGCCGAGCGAGACAAGGGCGTCGATGACCGTGCGGTCGACGGACATGAAGCGGAGCTGCGTCGTCAGCACGTAGAAATAGACGGTGACGCCGAGGAGCGCGAGCCCGGCGACGAGCAGGCCGGTGATCGCGCCGGACTTGAAGGCGACGCCGAGCCCCTGGCCGAGCGAACGGGCCGAGGCCTGCGCGGTGCGGACATTAGCGCGCACGGAAACGTTCATGCCGATGAAGCCTGCAAGGCCCGACAGAATGGCGCCGATCGCGAAGCCCACCGCCGCGTAGAGCGACAGGAGCCACCAGTCGAGCAGAAAGACGACGACGCCGACGACGGCGATGGTGGTGTACTGGCGCGCGAGATAGGCCTGCGCGCCTTCCCGGATCGCGCCCGCGATCTCCTGCATCCGGACGCTGCCCTGGTCGGAGGCCATGACCGAGCGCGTCGCCCATCCGGCATAGGCGATCGCCAGCAGCCCGCACAGGGCCACCACGAGTAGAACCAACGGCATTGCCACCCTCCCCTCGCGCCGGCTTCCTCCTCCGGCGTTGATGAACGGCGCGCGCACCGGACGGCCGGCGCCGACCCGTCATGGGCAGGTTGAGGTTATATGAGGGCGGCTAAGCGTCAAGCACCGCGATGTCGTACCGCGATCAGTTCTTGGCGGCGACGTTGCGGAAGCCGCCGCCCTGGAGGACGAGGGCTGCGAAGCAGAGGATGACGATCGGGAAGACGACGAAGTTCATCGTCTCCCAGCCGGCGGTGACGAAGGTGCGGCCGGACATGAAGGAGGCGAGAGCGACGCTGGAGAAGAGGATCAGGTCGTGGAAGCCTTGCGTCTTGTTCTTCTCCGACGCGCGGTGCGTGTCGGCGACCATCGCCGTCGCGCCGATGAAGCCGAAGTTCCAGCCGGCGCCGAGGAGGGCGAGGCCGAGCCAGAAGTTCCACACGGCCGTGCCGCCGAGGAAGACGACGGCCGCGAGCGCCAGGAGGAAGAGGCCGCAGGCGATCACCGGCGGCTTGCCGAAGCGGGCGATGATGCGGCCGGTGAAGAAGCTCGGCCCGTACATGGCGAGCACGTGCCACTGGATGCCGAAGAAGCTGACATCGGTCGAATGGCCGCAGGCGACGATCGCCAGCGGCGCGCCGGTCATCACGAAGCTCATCACGGCGTAGCTTCCGACGCCGCAGGCGAGCGCGGCGAGGAAGCGCGGCTGGCGCACGATCTCGGCGAGCGGCCGGGCGGGGAGCGCATCTTCGGCCAGCGCCTCGCCCGGCGCGTCATGAATCTGCAGCCGCGTGAGCAGGCCGGCGCCGAGAAGGGCGAGGACGCTCATGCCGAGGAAGGCGCCGGCGAACTCCACCGGCAGGAACAGCCCGGTCGTCAGCCGCGCCGTCTGCGGACCGAGCACCGCCGCCACCATGCCGCCGGCGAGCACGATGCCGATCGCCCGCGCGCGGTAATCGCGCGGCGCCCCGTCGACCGCGGCGAAGCGGTACTGCTGGGTGAAGGCGCCGCCCATGCCGACGACGATGAGGGAGAGGGTGAACAGCACGAAGCTGTCGGAAAAGAGGGAGGCGGCCGCGCACACCCCGCCGGCCGCGACCATCAGGGCGCCCGCGGAAAAGCCGAGCCGGCGCCCGACGGCGCGCATCAGCGCCGCGGCCGGCAGCGCGCCGAGCGCGACGCCGGCGCTGAAGCCGGTGACGGGCAGCGTCGCCAGCGACTTGTCCTCCAGCAGCAGCCAGGTGCCGGCGAGGCCGCCGGTGGAGATGGCGATCGGCGCCGCCGAACCGACGAGCGCCTGCGCCGCCGCGAGGATCAGCGCATTGCCGCGGGCAACCGCCGTCGCGGGCGCGGACGACCCGGAGATCGCCGTCACCGCCTGCTGTCGGGCTCGCCCCGCTCCTGCCGCGCGATCCGGTCGAGCACGGCGTTGACGAGACGCGGCTCATCCTCCGCATAGAAGGCCCTGGCGACGTCGATATATTCGGTGACGATCACCGCCACCGGCACGTCGCGGCGCTGCAGCAGCTCGAACACGCCGGCGCGAAGGATCGCCCGCAGCGTCGTGTCGAGGCGCGACAGCGGCCAGTCCGCCGGCAGCGCGCCGTGGATCAGCGGGTCGATGACCTTCTGCTGGCGCACCACGCCGGACACGATGTCGCGGAACCAGGCGGGGTCGGCGTCGCGATAGGTCTCGCCGTCGATCTCCCGCCCGAGGCGGAAGGATTCGTACTCCGCCACGGTCTCCAGCAGCGGGGTTCCGCCGACATCCATCTGGTAGAGCGCCTGGACGGCGGCGAGACGCGCCACCCCCCGCTTGTTCGCAGGCCTCGTCTCGCGCGGCTTCGGTCCGGTGTTGGACATCGTCAGGCTCCGAGGCGGTCCCTGAGTTGGATCATCGTCAGCGCCGTCTTCGCCGCCTCGCCGCCCTTGTCCTTGCGGGCGGGATCGGCGCGCTCCAGCGCCTGGGCCTCGGTCTCGCAGGTCAGGATGCCGTTGCCGAGCGCGAGGTTCTCGTCGACCGACAGGGCGATGAGGGCGCGGGCGGACTCGTTCGAGACGATCTCGAAATGATAGGTCTCGCCGCGAATGACGCAGCCGAGCGCGACATAGCCGTCATAGTCGGTCTCGCCCTCGTCCGCGCCCGTCAGCGCGAAGCTGACGGCGGCGGGAACTTCCAGCGCGCCGGGAACGGTGACGACGTCATAGGTCGCGCCCGCCTCCTCCAGCGCCTTCTTGGCGCCGGAGAGCAGGAGGTCGGCGATGTGGTCGTAGAAGCGCGCCTCGACGACGAGGAGATGCGGCTTGGAAGCCATGGGAATGTCCTTCCGGGAATGGGTTGCGGAGGGGATACGCTGCTCCCGCCCCGCAGGCAACAGGCGGCGGCCGCCGATCGGCGGTCGGATCCGGTCGCCGGCGCGAACGCCGGCGCAGACGCTTGCAGCGGCCGGCGCCCGACCCGCGCGAACGGGCCGCAGGCGGCTTCGGCCGCACCGGCGCGTCAGGCGGCGGGCTGGAACAGCCGCTCGGCGTAGCGGGCGATCTGGTCGACCTCGAAATTGACGACGTCGCCGGCGCGCCGCTCGCCCCAGGTCGTCACCTCCAGGGAATGGCGGATGAGCAGGACGTCGAAGACGTCGTCCTCCACCGAGTTGACGGTGAGCGACGTGCCGTCGAGGCAGATCGAGCCCTTCCTGGCGACGAAGCGCTCGAGATCCGCCGGCGCCCGCAACCGGAAGCGCACCGCCTCGCCCTCGTCCTCGACCGACAGGATCTCGGCGAGCCCGTCGACATGGCCGGAGACCAGGTGCCCGCCGATCTCGTCGCCGATCTTCAGCGAGCGTTCGAGGTTGATCCGCGTGCCCTCGCCCCAGTGCCCAGCCGTCGTCAGCCGCAACGCCTCCTCCCAGGCCTCGACCTCGAACCAGCGCTGGTTCGAGCCCGCATCGGGCAGCGCCGTCACCGTCAGGCAGACGCCGGAACAGGCGATCGACGCGCCGATGGGGATGGTCTCGGGGTCATAGGCTGTCTCGATGCGGAAGCTCCGGCCGGCGTCCCGTTCGCCGACGGCGAGAACCTTGCCGATATCGGTCACGATCCCGGTGAACATCTTCGTCATTTCCTTCCGAATTCGTACCAGCGGTCCGTGCCGAAGCGGTACTCCCGCTTCAGCCGGAAGCGCTCGCGTGCCGCCGCGACGTCGATCGGCGCCGGAACGCCCTCTTCGCCGATCTCGACCGTCCCCTGGACCAGGATCAGCCGGTCGACCAGACCGGCCGCGAGGAAGCTCGCCCCCGTCTCGGCGCCGCCCTCGACGAGGATGCTGGCGGTGCCGGTCGCGGCGAGATCCTCGAGAAGTTCCGGCAGGGCGATCCGGCCGGTCGCGGGATCGGCCTCGCAAGAGACGAAGGCGACGCCCGCTTCGGCGAGCGCCGCGCGGCGCTCGGGATCGGCGTCGACGAAGGTGGCGACGAGGGTGGGCGTGGTCTTGGCCGTCCTGATCACCGTCATGTCGGGCGTCAGCCGCAGGCGCGGGTCGAGGATGATCCGGCTCGGCGAGCGGTCGGCAAGACCCGGCAGGCGGCAGTCGAGCCGCGGGTCGTCTTCCAGCGCCGTGCCGGAGCCGACGAGGATGGCGTCGTGGCGGGCGCGTTCCAGATGCGTCTGCGCGTCGGCGACGGGGCCGGTGATCTTGACCTGGCCGCCGCCCCGGATGCCGATCTTGCCGTCGGCCGAAAGCGCCATCTTCAGCGTGATTTCCGGGCGTGCGTTCACGTGCCGCGAGAGGTAGCCGGAGATCGTCTCGGCCGCCTCCTTCGCCATTACCTTGGGGGTGACCGCCAGCCCGCCCGCCAAGAGGATCGCATGGCCCCTGCCGTCGACGCGCGGGTCCGGATCGGCGGCGGCGGAGACGACGCGGGCAATGCCCGCCGCAACCAACGCCTCGGCGCAGGGCGGGGTGCGGCCGTGATGCGCGCAGGGCTCCAGCGTCACATAGGCCGTCGCGCCGCGGGCGCGCTCGCCGGCTTCCGCCAAGGCCTGCGTTTCGGCATGCGGGCGGCCGCCGAGGGCGGTGACGCCGCGCCCGACGATCACCGGGCCATGTCCCGCGTCGGCGACGACCAGCGTCGCGACCGAGGGGTTGGTGCCGGTGCGGCCGACATGGCGGAGCGCGTAGCGGATCGCCGCCGCCATGAAGCGATGGTCCTCCGGCCGGACGGGCGCGAAGCCGCCCTCGTCTGCGCCACCCTCGACGTCTGGACGGGCCGCCGTCATCGGTCGCTCGCTCCGGCATCGGGCACGGGCTCCGGCACGGCGGCGGCCGTCGTGCCGCCCGCCTTCGCCAGCTCGCCGATGACCGACTGGAAGTCGCTCGCCTCGGCGAAATCGCGATAGACCGAGGCGAAGCGGACATAGGCGACGTCGTCGAGGCCCTTCAGCGCCTCCATCACCATTTCGCCGATCGTCTGCGAGGCGATCTCGGCCTCGCCCGACTGTTCGAGCCGGCGCACGATGCCGGAGATCAGCCGCTCGACGCGGCCGTCTTCGACCGGGCGCTTGCGCAGCGCGACCTCGATCGAGCGCGCCAGCTTGTCACGATCGAAGGGCACCTTCTTGCCCGACTTCTTCAGGACATGGAGCTCGCGCAGCTGCACCCGCTCGAAGGTGGTGAAGCGGCCGTTGCAGTCCGGGCAGATGCGCCGGCGCCGGATCGCCGCCCCGTCCTCGGCGGGGCGCGAATCCTTCACCTGGCTGTCCTGCGATCCGCAATAGGGACAGCGCATCCTTCCCCTCTCCTGCCTCTAGAGCTAGACGAGATGAGCCTGGCTCATCATGTCGCCCTATCTCTCTGGTTTCGCACGATCTCTTCCGAAAACCGGTTCCGACGTTTCGGGATCATGCTCGAGAAACGAAAAGGCCGCATCGGTGCGGCCTCTTCCAGATAGTCACGGCGCCCGCGGGCGAAAAGCGCAAAGTGCCGCTCACATCGCCTGGTAGATCGGGAAACGGTCCGTCAGCGCGACGACCTTCTCCTTCACCGCGGCCTCGACGGCGGCGTTGCCCTCTTCCGAGTTCGCCGCCCGCAGCCCGTCGAGCACCTCGATGATCAGCTTGCCGACCTCGCGGAACTCGGCGGTGCCGAAGCCGCGGCTGGTCGCTGCGGGGGTGCCGAGCCGGATGCCGGAGGTGATCGTCGGCTTTTCCGGATCGTTCGGCACGCCGTTCTTGTTGCAGGTGATGTTGGCACGGCCCAGCGCCTGTTCCGAGGCCTTGCCGGTGAGGTTCTTCGGCCTGAGGTCGACCAGCATCAGATGCGTGTCGGTGCCGCCGGAGACGATGTCGAGGCCGCCCTCGCGCAGCGTCTCGGCCAGCGCCTTGGCATTCTCGACGACGGCGCCGATGTAGGAGCGGTAGGCCGGCGTCAGCGCCTCGCCGAAGGCGACGGCCTTGCCGGCGATGACGTGCATCAGCGGGCCGCCCTGCAGGCCCGGGAAGACCGCCGAATTGATCTTCTTGGCGATGTCCTCGTCATTGGTCAGCACGAGACCGCCGCGCGGGCCACGCAGGGTCTTGTGCGTCGTCGAGGTCGCGACATGGGCGTGCGGGAACGGGCTCGGATGGTGCCCGGCGGCGACGAGGCCGGCGAAATGCGCCATGTCGACCCAGAAGACCGCGCCGACCTTGTCGGCGATCGCGCGGAACCTGGCGAAGTCGATCTTGCGCGAATAGGCCGAGCCGCCGGCGACGATGACCGCCGGCTTGTGCTCCAGCGCCAGCGCCTCGACCTGATCGTAGTCGATGAGGCCGGTCGCGAGGTCGAGGCCGTACTGGACGGCGTTGAACCACTTGCCGGAGAGATTCGGCTTCGCGCCGTGGGTCAGGTGGCCGCCGGCGTCGAGGCTCATGCCGAGCAGGGTGTCGCCCGGCTTCGACAGAGCGAGCAGCACCGCTTGGTTCGCCTGGCTGCCGGAATTCGGCTGGACGTTGGCGAAGTTGCAGCCGAACAGCTGCTTCACCCGCTCGATCGCGAGGGTCTCGACGACGTCGACGAACTCGCAGCCGCCATAGTAGCGCCGGCCGGGGTAACCCTCGGCGTATTTGTTGGTCAGCACCGAGCCCTGCGCCTCCAGCACGGCGCGCGAGACGATGTTCTCCGAGGCGATCAGCTCGATCTCGTGGCGCTGGCGCTCGAGTTCCTGGCCGACGGTGCGGAAGATCTCGGGATCGCGCTCGGCGAGCCTGGCGGTGAAGAAGTCGGAGAAATCGGAGGACTGATCGCTGCGGCTGACCTGGCTCATGCTGACACTCCTTGTCGAGAAACGGACCCTTGGCGGACCGCGCCGCGGAGCGACGCCGGAAGCCGGCGCTTTAGCATGACGCCGCGGCGTCCACCAACCGCCGGAGCGACGCGCAATGTCGCGCGCAGACGGATGCGCGTTTTCCGGCGCGCATTCGCGGCGACGCACGCACCGACAGAAAGCAAGGCGGTTGGGACCGGGAGGTGCAGGAAGACAAGAAGAGATGGCGCGCCCGAAAGGATTCGAACCTCTGACCCCCAGATTCGTAGTCTGGTGCTCTATCCAGCTGAGCTACGGGCGCGCTTCCGGCGGCGCTGCGGGGCAGCGCGTTGCCGATGGCGGCTAGGTAGCCGCTCGCCGCGCGGAATGCAAGCCGTGTCGCACGGCAAAATGTCGGCGCGGCGCAATGGGGACCGCCGCACCGGCGCAACGACGGCCACCGGAGCTGCTCGAACCTCGCGACCTTTTGCCGACGCAGCAGAGCCGGCGGGCCCGGTTGGGACGCGCAAAGGTCCAGAGGCTCCGAGGCTCCGAGGCTCCGAGGCTCCGAGGCTCCGAGGCTCCGATGCTTCGATGCTTCGGGGAGCGCTATCCGAGAAACGTATCAGGCTGGTGACGAGCCGCCGCGAATCGCGTGCCGCGGCCTCTCGCCGGGCTCTGCCGCGATCCGCCCCCTCGCCGGCCACAGCGCAACCGGCATCGCGCCCCGCCGCCGTGAGGCCGCGAAACGGCCTCGCGCGGGAGCGCGGCCGCTTCCGATTCGCCGCCTCACGCAGGCGGACAGCAGACCCGCGCTGCCGGCTCCCGGCCGAAAGCCGGCGCCCTACTGCGAGTGGAAGCGATTCGCCGCCTCCAGCGCCGCCTTCTGGGTGGCGGGATCGAGGCCGCGGAAGAAATCGTCGAGCGCCGAGTCGCTGTTCTTCAGCCGCTTGGCGAGCACCGCCCATTTCGCCGCCTGCAGCCGGTCGGGATCCGTCCCGATGCCGTCCTTGTAGAGGTGGGCGACGCGGTTGATGGCGATCGGATTGCCGGTTTCGGCGGCGTGACGCAGGAAGCGGAACCCGTCCTGCGGCTTCTGCGGCCCGCCGCGGCCGTTGATCAGCCAGATGCCGTATTCGATCTGCGCGATGTCGAGGCCGTTGGTCGCCGCCGCCCGCAGCCAGGCCCGCGCCGCCGCGTCGTCGGCCTTGACGCCCCGGCCGTTGGCGTAGAGCTGCGACATGGCATATTCGGCGTCTGGCACGCCGGCATTGGCGGCCTTCTCGAAATAGGCAGCGGCGTCGGCGAAGCCGCCGGTGGGCGAGGCCTCGATCAGCATCTGCGCGTAATTGTATTCGGCGAGCGGCAGACCCTTGTCGGCAGCCGCCTTCATCAGCGCCTGCGCCTTGTCCATGTCCTTCTTCACTGCGGTGCCGTCGATCAAGAGCATCGCGTAGCGGAACTCGGCCTCGGCATTGCCGGCCTTGGCGGCGGCCTCGTACCAGTGCGCCGCCTGCTTCATGTCCTGGGCGACGCCGAGGCCGCGCGAATAGATTTCGCCGAGCAGCGTCTGCGCCGCCGGATCGCCGAGATTGGCGAGCGGTTCGGCCATCTTGCGGGCCGTCACGTAGAAGCCGCGCTGATAGGCGCCGTAGGCGAGATCGCTCTTCGACGGCGGCTTTTCTCCCGGCTTCTTCTCCGTCGGCATTCCGGCAACGGCATAGGGCACCGGCAGGATGACGCCGTTTCCGCGCCGCAGCGTCTCGACGGGCACGCTCTTCTCGAGCCGCACCGCCGGCATCGCGCCGGCGGGCTGGGCATCTGCGGCGACCGGCAACAGCCAGAACCCGGCGGCCGCCACGACCGACGGCCAGGCGCCCCACCTCGCCATCAGGCCGCGACCTTGTCGAACCAGGCGTCGAGCAGCGCGTTCGCCTGCGCGACCATCTCGCCCGCCCGGTCCGGATCGGCAAAGACCGCGGCCGCAGCGGCGACGAACTCCGCACCGGTCGAGCAGGCGGCGCCGATGCCGGCAATGTCCCGGCCGATCATCAGGATGCAGGGGATCTCGACGATCTCCGCCCACCATTCGGCCATCCGGAGGTTCTTCGGATGCACCTCGGCCGCGGCATCGCCGCCGAAGCGGCCGAAGAACAGATAGTCCGGCAGGCGCTCGCCGGCTTCCAGGGCATCGTGGCGGGTCTCGAAGCCGGAGCCGCCGACGATCAGCTTCGGCGCGAACCGCTCGACCGCCTCGCCGAGCGCCGCGAGGTCGCCGCCGGTCAGGTGGATGCCGTCGGCCCGCAGCCGCCCGGCAGAGCGCGTGTCGTCGGCGATGACCGCGGCCGCGCCGGCCGCCTGGATCAGCGGGACAAGCTTCTCGGCGAAGCGCTGGAAGCCGTCGGCGTCGCGCCCCGCAGGATCGAGGATCACCGAGGCGACGTCGCCGCCGGAGAGTGCGGCTTTCAGAGCCGCCTCCGCTTCGGCGTCGCCGAGCGGCGTCGTCACAAGGACCAGTCTTGGACGAATGGGATCGGCAATCATGGCAGCGTTCTGATCGTTCGAGAGAATCCGGCTCGGCATGCCTCGGGGCGCCGACTGGGGCCGTCATAGCAAAGCCTGCCGCAGGCGCCAAACCACCGGTCGCGCCGGCGCCGATGGACCGGACGTGCGGCGACCGGCGCGATGAACGCCGGCTTTATGGCAGATTGCGGGCGGCCTCCCCGGCTCGCGGGTCCCGGCGCCGCCACCGTGAGGGACGGATAGACGCAGTCGGCGACGGGCGGGGCGGCGGCGGGCGGACGGCCAAGGGCAACGGCGTTGCGGCCCAGGCCCCTTGGGCCTATGCAGGAAGCGTCTCCCTCCGATTCGCCCGCTCCGTTGATCACCGATCCGTTCTTCTATCTCTGCGCCGTGCCCGCGGTGTTCCTGGTCGGCCTGTCCAAGGGCGGCTTCGGCGGCACCATCGCGGTGATCGGTGTGCCGCTGATGGCCTTTGCGGTCGATCCGGTCACCGCCGCCGGCATCCTGTTGCCGATCATGGTGGTCATGGACCTGATCGGGCTCGTCGCCTGGCGCGGCCAGTTCGACCGCGGCGTCATCGTGTCGATGCTGCCCGCCGCCGTCCTCGGCATCTTCGTCGGCTATGCCGCAGCCGAGCTCGTCTCCGAGGACGGCATCCGGCTGATCCTCGGCCTGCTGGCGCTCTGGTTCGTCGCCGACTGGGTGTTCAAGAGCCGGCACGTCACCGAGCCGAAGCCGCGCAACGGGCTCAAGGCCAAGCTCTGGGGCGCGGCCTCGGGCTTTGCGAGCTTCGTCAGCCATTCCGGCGGACCGCCCTATCAGGTCTACGTCCTGCCGCTGAAGCTTGCGCCCGCCACCTTCGCCGGCACGGCGGTGGTGTTCTTCGCCGTCGTCAACGCGGTGAAGCTCGTCCCCTATTTCCTCCTCGGCCAGTTCTCCCCCGGCAATCTCGAGACCTCCGCCGTTCTTTTGCCGCTCGCGCCGCTGGCGACGCTCACCGGCATCTGGCTGGTGCGCCGGATCGATACGGCGGTTTTCTACAAGCTGGTCTATGCCTTCCTCGTCCCCGTCGGCCTGAAGCTCGTCTTCGACGGCGCGAGCGGCCTTCTCTCATGACGATCGCCGCGCGATCGCCTATACGGGAGGAGGAGGAACCGACGCAGATCGGACGGGAGGACGCATGGGCATCTACGACGACAACCTCGACCGCAACGCGGCGAACTACCAGCCGCTGACGCCGCTGACCTTTCTGGCGCGGGCAGCGCTCGTCCATCCGGACCGGATGGCGATCGTCCACGGCGCGCTGCGCCGCAGCTATGCCGAGTTCTACGCCCGCTCGCGCCGTCTCGCTTCGGCGCTCGCCGCGGCCGGCGTGAAGCGCGGCGAGACGGTGGCCGCGATGCTCTCCAACACGCCGGCGATGCTTGAGGCCCATCACGGCGTGCCGATGGCGGGGGCCGTGCTTCTGTCGATCAACACCCGGCTCGACGCCGACATCATCGCCTTCCAGCTCGACCATTCCGAAGCCAAGGCGGTGATCGTCGACCGGGAATTCTCGTCCGTCATGGCCGCGGCGCTGGCGAAGGCGGCGGTGAAGCCGCTGGTGATCGACTATGACGACCCGGAGTTTCCCGAGGACGCGCCGGCGACGAAGGGCGAGGCCATCGGCAGCACCGAATACGAGGCGTTTCTGGCGACGGGCGAACCGGACTTCGCCTGGCTGATGCCGCAGGACGAGTGGGACGCGATCTCGCTGAACTACACGTCGGGGACGACGGGCAATCCGAAGGGCGTCGTCTACCACCATCGCGGCGCGGCGCTGATGGGCTATGCCAACCTCGTCGCTGCCGGCATGGGGCGGCACCCGGTCTATCTCTGGACCCTGCCGATGTTCCACTGCAACGGCTGGTGCTTCCCCTGGACGCTGGCCGTCGAGGCCGGCACGCATGTGTGCCTGCGCTGGGTGCGCGCGAAGGCGATGTATGACGCGATTGCCGACCACGGCGTCACCCATCTCTGCGGCGCCCCGATCGTCATGGCGACGCTGATCAACGCCGACGCGGCCGACAAGCGCGACTTCTCCCAGACCGTCACCTTCAACACCGCCGCCGCGCCACCGCCGCAGGCGGTGCTCGCGGGCATGCGCGAGGCGGGTTTCGAGGTGACGCATCTCTACGGCCTCACCGAGACCTACGGGCCGGCGGTGGTGAACGAGTGGAAGAACGAGTGGAACGCGCTGGACGGGCCGGCGCGCGCCGCGCAGACCGCTCGGCAGGGGGTTCGCTATCCGGCGCTGGAGGACCTGTCGGTGCGCGATCCGGAGACGATGGAAGAGGTGCCGGCGGACGGCGAGACGATCGGCGAGGTGATGTTCCGCGGCAATATCGTCATGCGCGGCTATCTGAAGAACCCGCAGGCCTCGGCCGAGGCGTTCCGTGGCGGCTGGTTCCACTCCGGCGACCTCGGAGTGATGCATGACGACGGCTATATCGAGCTGAAGGACCGCGCCAAGGACATCATCATTTCGGGCGGCGAGAACATCTCCTCGATCGAGGTCGAGAACGCGCTCTACCAGCACCCGGCGGTGCAGACGGCGGCGGTGGTGGCGATGCCGGACGAGAAATGGGGAGAGACCCCGGTCGCCTTCGTGGAACTGAAGCCGGGGCGGGAGGCGAGCGAGGCGGAGCTCCTCGCGCATTGCCGCGAGCGGCTGGCAAAGTTCAAATGTCCGAAGGCGGTGCGCTTCGCCGAGGTGCCGAAGACCTCGACCGGCAAGATCCAGAAATACGTCCTGCGCAAGATGGTGGGCTGACATGCCGGCAGCTTGTCCGGCAGCGTCACCGGCCGGCGCGGGGCCGGAATGGTCAGGCAGAGGGACGGCAGACTGCGCCGCGGGGCCGCCGGTTCGAGCGGCGTGGCCGGACGCGGCCGAAGGACCGCGCCCGGCGGGACTTCGATCAGTGGCTGGACTTCCTCAGTCGCTCGATCTCTTCCTTGAGCTTGAGCTTCCTGCGCTTCATCTCCTTGATCTCCGTATCGCTCATGGCCGGCTTCGCCGCCAGGGCTTCCGCGATCTCGTGATCGAGGGCCGAATGGCGCTGTTCCAGCGTCGAGATATGGGTATTCAAGGACATGGGCTTCTCCCTTCCTGATTGGTGTCCCGGCACGCCCGACAGAGCCGTGACTAGACGTTGCGAGCGTGTCATAAAACTGAAGCAGTGTCGAATGACGAAAGTTCGATCGGAAAGCGGCGATTTGCTTGGCGTTTACAATTCGTGAAGGCTGAAGCGGCGAGGGTCGGAGCGGCCTGAAACGGTTGGCGTGCAAGCGTTCGAAAGGGCAGGAATGGGCGAACAGGAACAGGCGGCACTGAGGCTGGAAGTGGCGCGTCTGCGGCAGGAACACGCCGACTTCGACGTCGCCGTCAACGCCATGGAAGCCGTCGGCGCCGACCGGCTGCGGATCCAGCGGATGAAGAAGAAGAAACTGGCGATCAAGGATCACCTGCAGGATCTGGAGGACCAGATCATCCCCGACATCATCGCATGAGCCGGCCGTCATGAATCCGCCCGTCGCCATCATCATGGGCAGCCAGTCCGACTGGGCCGTGATGAAGAATGCCGCCGAGACGCTGGATACGCTCGGCATCTCCTACGACGCCCGAATCGTCTCGGCGCACCGCACGCCGGAGCGGCTCTACGACTTCGCCCGGGGCGCCAGGGCCGCCGGCTTCAAGCTGATCATTGCCGGGGCCGGCGGCGCCGCGCATCTGCCGGGCATGACCGCGGCGCTGACGCCCCTGCCCGTCTTCGGCGTGCCGGTCGAGAGCCGCGCGCTGTCGGGCAAGGACAGCCTGTTGTCGATCGTGCAGATGCCGGCGGGCGTCCCGGTCGGAACGCTCGCCATCGGCCGTGCCGGCGCAGTCAACGCCGCGCTCCTGGCGGCGAGCGTTCTTGCCCTCTCCGACGAAGCGCTGGCGGCGCGGCTGGACGCCTGGCGACAGGCCCAGACGGAGGCGGTCGCCGACGCGCCGCGGGACGAGCCATGAGCGCTGCGCCCCTGCCCTCCCTCAAGCCCGGCGCGACGATCGGCATCGTCGGCGGCGGCCAGCTCGGCCGGATGCTCGCGATGGCGGCGGCGCGCTTCGGCTACCACGTCCTCGTGCTCGATCCCGACCCCGCCTGCCCCGCCGCGCAGGTGGCGAGCGAGGTGCTCGTTGGCGCCTATGACGATCGCCGGCTGCTGGCCGAGCTTGCCGAGCGCTCCGACGTCCTGACCTACGAGTTCGAGAACGTCGCCGTCGAGCCGCTACGCGCGGCGATCGGGAAGACGCCGGTGTTCCCGCCGGCGCAAGCGCTGGAGGTCTCGCAGGACCGCGTCGTCGAGAAGGCCTTCCTCAACGGGATCGGCGTTGCGACCGCCGACTGGCGCGCGATCGATTCGGTCGACGAGCTGGAGCATGCGCTGTTCGAGCTGAAGAGCGACTGCATCCTGAAGACCCGCCGCTTCGGCTACGACGGCAAGGGCCAGGCGATGATCCGCGCCAGCGGCCCCTATGCCAGCGCCTTCGAGCAGATCGGCAACGTGCCAGCGATCCTGGAGAAGAAGGTGCCCTTCGCCTTCGAGTGCTCGGTCATCGCGGCGCGCGGGCAGGACGGTAGCGTCGTCGCCTACGACCCGGCACAGAACGTCCACAGCCTCGGCATCCTCAACACCTCCACCGTGCCCGGCCGGGTGACGGCCGCGGTGGCGGAGAGCGCCAGGGCGATCGCCGCGACGATCCTCGAGAAGCTGGACTATGTCGGCGTCATCGGCGTCGAGTTCTTCGTCGGCCACGACGGCACGCTGCTCGTCAACGAGATCGCGCCGCGCGTCCACAACAGCGGCCACTGGACGGAAGCGGCCTGCACCGTCTCGCAGTTCGAGCAGCATGTCCGGGCGATCGCCGGCCTGCCGCTGGGGACGACGCAGCGACATGCGGACTGCGTGATGGAAAACCTCATCGGCGAGGACGTGAACCGCTTCGATTCGCTCGTCGCGGCGCCCGGCGCCGTGCTGCACCTCTACGGCAAGGCGACCGTGCGGCGCGGGCGGAAGATGGGCCACGTCACCTTCCTGAAGCCGCTGAGGCAAGGCGATGTGACGGGTTGAAGAAGCCCGCGAGATCCGCTGGCGACGTTGACAAGCAGGGCTTCCGCGGCTATTTCCAGCGCCTATCAGGGCGCGCCCGCAACGGCGCGCTTTTCATTATCCATGCGGCGGAACGGAAAGGGATCCGATCGTCGCGACGATCGATCCGGTGAAGTCATGAAGATCAAGAACTCGCTCAAGGCCCTGAAGTCCCGTCACCGCGCCAACCGCATGGTGCGCCGCAAGGGCCGCATCTACATCATCAACAAGCAGGCTCCGCGCTTCAAGGCCCGCCAGGGCTGAGGCGCCGCGGCACCCGCGACGAGCGGGGGCCAGCGCAGGAGACCGAATCCTGGCTGCGGTTGCCGCGGCCGGGATTTTTTCCGTTGTCATGATGCCCGATGCCGCATTCACCGCTTTGTCAGTTTGACGGCGGCACGAGGAGGCTTAGCCTCGGTCCATGCGCCTCCAACCGATTCCGTTCCTGGCCGCTCTCGCCCTTCTCGCCGGCAGTCCCCTGCCGGTTCTCGCGCAGCAGGCCGCGCCGCTGACCGATCCGGCTCCCGATGCTCCGGATTCAGCCCCGGCACCCGGCGACCGGTCGCCGATGATCGTCCCGGCGCCGGACGACGATCCCGAACCCGCCCCCGACGCGTTCGGGAGCCCGGTGTCTGAGGACGACAATCCGGCCGAAGCGATCGCCGACCAGGCCGATGCGGCCATGCGCCACGACGAGACGCGCGAGGCGATGATCGACCGGCTGTTCGGCGAGTTGAAGCGTACCGCCGACGAAACCAAGGCCGCGCATATCGCCGCGCGGATCGAGCGCGAGTGGCGGCACAGCGGCAGCGCCACCGTCGACCTCCTGATGGCGCGGGCGGCCGAGGCGATGATCGACAAGAACACGGCCGCCGCCTACGACATGCTCGACCAGGCGATCGTGCTCGATCCCGCCTATGCCGAGGCCTGGAACCGGCGGGCGACGCTCAGCTTCACGACCGACGACTGGGGCAAGTCGATCGCCGACATCGAGCAGACGCTCGCCCGCGAGCCGCGACACTGGGGCGCGCTGATGGGGCTGGCGACGATCCTGGAGCGGATGGATCGCAAGCCGGAGGCGCTCCAGACCTACATGAAGGTCCTCGCGATCTATCCGGCCCTGCGCTCGGCGCAGGACGCCGCCGGGCGGTTGTCCGAAGAGCTTCTCGGGCCGGCGATCTGAGTCGCCCGCTCACGGGTGCGGCGCCGGTTGGGGACTGCGGAACGGCGGGCCGGCATAGCGTCCCCGGCAGAAAACGATCCGAGAATAAAGCCCGCGAGCGCTGTGCCCGCGGCTTCATTGTTGAAGGCATCGGCGCGGAAATGGCGTCGGGAATCGCCCTTTCCGCGCGAAAGCTCGGTCGAACCCGCCGCCGGTGGCGCCGCGATCCTGTCCAGCCGGACCTTCGCCGGAACAAGGACAGCTCGGCGCGGCCGCGACGGAAGGACGAGACCGGGATGGGCCGGCTGCCGCAGCGCCTCAGACGGCGCTGAGTCCGTCCGAGCCGATATAGGCGATCCGCAGCATGTTGGTGGCGCCCGGCGTGCGCAGCGGCACGCCGGCGGTCGCGATCAGCCGCTCGCCGGACTTGGCGTAGCCCTGCTCGACGGCGATGCGGCAGGCTCGGTCGACCATGTCGTCCAGATCCTGCGCGTCCTCGGTGACGACGCAGTGGAGCCCCCAGACCAGCGACAGGCGGCGCGCCGTCGACAGCACCGGCGACAGCGCCAGGATCGGGATCTGTGGCCGCTCGCGCGCCATGCGCAGCCCCGTCGTGCCGGTCGCGGTGTAGTTGACGATGACGGCGACGCCGAGCGTCTCGCTGATCTGCCGGGCCGCCAGCGAGACCGCGTCCGCTCCGGTCGCCTGGGCCTCCGGCCGCTGCGCAAAGATGATGCCGGGATAGAGCCGGTCCTTCTCGACCTGCTGGGCGATGCGATCCATCATCGTCACCGCCTCGACCGGATATTGTCCGGCGGCCGATTCGGCCGAGAGCATGACCGCGTCGGCTCCCTCGAACACGGCGATCGAGACGTCCGAGACCTCGGCGCGGGTCGGCACCGGTGCGGTGATCATCGACTCCAGCATCTGCGTCGCGACGACCACCGGCTTGCCGGCCCGCCTGGCCGCGCGCGTGATGCGCTTCTGGATGCCGGGAACCGTCTCCAGCGGCATCTCGACGCCGAGATCGCCGCGCGCGACCATGATCGCGTCGGACAATTCGATGATCTCGTCGAGCCGCTCGACCGCCTGCGGCTTCTCGATCTTGGAGAGCAGCCAGGCCCGGCCGCGGGCGATCTTGCGTGCCTCGGCCAGATCGTCCGGCCGCTGGATGAAGGACAGCGCCACCCAGTCGACGTTTTCCGCGAGCACGGCGTCGAGGTCGCGGCGGTCCTTCTCGGTCAGGGCGCCGGTCGCAAGCGTGGTGTCGGGAAGACTGACGCCCTTGCGGTCGGAAATCTTGTCGCCGGCGACGACGCGGCAGGTGATGTGGTGCTTGTCGGTCTCGGTGCAGACGAGCTGCAGCCGGCCGTCGTCGATCAGCAGGCGGTGCCCGACCTCGACGGCCTCCAGGATTTCGGGATGCGGAAGGTGGACGCGCGTCGCATCGCCCGGCGCCGGATTGTCGTCGAGGGTGAAGGTGTCGCCGACGGTCAGCGCCACCTTGCCCTCGGCGAACTTGCCGACGCGCAGCTTCGGCCCCTGCAGGTCGGCAAGGACGCCGATCGGGCGGCCGACGGCGCTCTCGACATTGCGGATGCGCTTGACGAGTTCGCGCATCAGGTCGTGGTCGGTATGGCTCATATTGATGCGGAACACGTCCGCACCCGCCTCATGCAGGCTTTTGATCATCTCCTCGGACGACGATGCCGGTCCGAGCGTTGCCAGGATCTTGACCCTGCGATTGCGCTTCATTGTGCCCCCGTAGCGTCGCTGTGCGGCGCTTCCGTCAGTTGAACCATCCAGCTCGCCTGCTCGCCGGTGTCGTACTCCCGGAAGCCCATCTTCTGGTAGCCTCGCTTGAAGCAGTCCTTGACGCCCACGATCTTGAACTCGTTCTCCGCGATGCAGAGGTTGACCGGCCCGGCCCAGCGGCCCTTGCCGTCCGCGTCTTCCGCATAGAGATAGTAGTAGCGCGAGGAGAGCGGCCCCTCGATGATCGATTTGCAGGTGGTGGCCGGTATGCGCCACCAGCCTTCCGTCGTCCACCCCGCTTCGGCCCGATAGCCGATGGCCACGCCGACGAGCGACTGGGTGCCGTTGCAGACGCGGAAGTCGGCCCGGGCCGCCAGCGCGGTGAAGGGCGCGGCCAGGAAGGTGACGCCGGCAGCCAGCGTCGCGGCCATGGCTGCACCCTGCAGCCGACGCACAGATCGCGATTTCATGATGTCGTCCTCGGATGGCAGGTCGTTCGAGACCTTAAGTCTTCCATAGGCCTCCAAGCTGTCAACGATGTGGCAGCGTTTCGACCGCCGAGCCGCCCGGCTCCACGGCGGCGCGCTTCGGCCGCGCAAGGAAGATGCCGCACAGGATCAGGCCGCCGCCGCCGATCTGCCAGCCGCTCAGGGCCTCGCCGGCGAAGACCCAGCCGAAGATCGCCGCGGCGACCTTGGACAGGCGCGAATCAGCCCGCGCCGGATACCGCCAAGCTACAGCATCGGCTTGCAAAGCGGAATCGGCTTTCCGCCGAGCACAGTCGCCGGGGTCAAGGGGGCGCAGAAATTCCGCACCCCGCGGCACGTGGGGGATCGCGGGGCGATCCATGAAGCAGGCGATGCCGCAAGATGCGCGCCCGGGGAGCCGCCCCCGCCGGACTTGATGCCGCCTGCGGCAAGCGCGATATGCGGGGCATCCCGGTGCCCCCGTGGTTCGCCGGCAGAACTCAGGAGATCGTCATGTCGGACATCAGCGAACAGCAACGTCTCGCCTTCGAGGCCGCCGCCTTCCGGCGCCTGCGCGACCATCTGCGCGAGCGGGCGGACGTCCAGAACATCGACCTGATGAACCTCGCCGGCTTCTGCCGCAACTGCTTGTCCAACTGGTATCGCGAGGCGGCGGAAGCGGACGGCGTCGCGATCGGCAAGGACGAGGCGCGCGAGATCGTCTACGGCATGCCCTACGAGGAGTGGCGGGAAAAGCACCAGCGCGAGGCGAGCGCCGAAGACCTGAAGGCCTTCGAGGCGAACCGGCCGCAGCATTGATCCGCAGACCGGGGCAGGACAGGCGCTACCGGCCCCGTGTCGAAATCATTCAACGAATCACTTCCGTCTGCTAGGTCGCGGCCACGGAACTGCAACTTCAGAAAGACGGAGATCTTGACATGTCCGACGTGGATGGCGTCGCCCAGGACCAGCTGCGCTCCTTCGTCGAGCGCATCGAGCGGCTCGAGGAAGAGAAGAAGACGATCGCCGACGACATCAAGGACGTCTATGCCGAGGCCAAGGGCAACGGCTTCGACACCAAGGTGCTGCGCCGAGTCATTTCGCTGCGCAAGCAGGACCAGAACGAGCGCCAGGAGCAGGAGGCGATCCTCGACCTCTACCTGCAGGCGCTCGGCATGATGGCCGACCTGCCGAAGAACTGAGATCGCCGGAGGCGGCTCGCTCCGCCGCCGCAACGGAAAAAGCCCGTCGGACGATCCGGCGGGCTTTTTGCATGGCAGGAAGCGATATCCTGGGCGAGCCCGGCGATCCTGCCGGACTCCGTCGTCCCGCGCGCCCGTGAGACGGCCGGAGAGCCGGATCAGCGGCCGCGACGGCGCTTGTGGCCGAGGCCCATCTGCTTGGCGAGGCGCGAGCGCGCTGCAGCGTAGTTCGGCGCGACCATCGGATAGTCGGGCGCGAGATCCCACTTCTCCCGGTACTCTTCCGGGGTCAGGTTGTAGTGGGTCATCAGATGCCGCTTCAGCGACTTGAACTTCTTGCCGTCCTCGAGGCAGACGATGTAATCGTCCGTCACCGACTTCTTGACCGGCACGGCCGGCTTCGGCTTTTCCGCCTGCGGTGCCTGCGGCGCGCTCGTGGTGCGGCCGAGGGCACCGTAGACGTCGGCGATCAGGCCCGGAAGTTCGGAGACCGGCAGGGAATTGTTGCTGACATAGGCCGCGACCACTTCGGCCGTCAGCTCCATCAGCATTTCATTGTTATCGATCGTTTCGATCTGGTCCATTGTTCACCCCAAAATGAGCGGCGTCGCAGCACGCGAAGCTAATCCCGAAGGATTGTATCGTTTTCATTCCACTGGTGCTGCTTCGAGAACGGCCGCGCCGCAATTTTCGGCGACGCCCTCGGTACACCCTGTATTTATACGCCAATACTTCATGTCAAGGATTTTGTTGTGAAAAACAAGCAATGTTGGGGGAAAGCCGGCGAGAGGAGGTAAACGTTTCTATCCCTGGACCTGACTGCCTCGGCACCTTCGCTTTCTCTCAAAGGTTTGTTTGCGGCTCAGTAATCGCCCCTTAGGCTGCAACTTCGGCGAGCCGCGAGCGAACGGGATCGGAACCACCGAATCGTTCGGTCGACATTCGATTTGTCCGCCAAGACCATAACTTGCGAAATGTTTCCTTTTGTATCGGCGGCAGCTCGAAGGTTGAAGGTGCGAGGCGCGTCATCGTCCGGACGTTGCGACTGCAACGGTCGGTTCAGCGCGTGCATTCGGCAGCAGGCAGCCGGCCCATCCGTTCGTTTCCGACGACGCAACGACAGCAGCGGGCATCGAAGCCGATGGCCTGTCCTGCTCCGATCTACTCTGCAAAGCTCAAGCTGCTGTGCGTGACGGCGACCGTCCTGATGCGAGGCGGCCCGTCGGGCTCGGGAATGATCGGTGCCGGTGTTGTTTCTCCTGCACGACGCTCAGGAGCACCGCCACCCGCTCCCCGCGGCCGACTCAAGCCGCGATGCCCTGCCCTCTCTCGCTGGGAACACTGGCAGGAGCCGATGCAGCCGGACGCGTCGGCTTCAGCCGCGAGCCACTCCCTTGCCAGCCACCGCGGCGCCGTCTCGCGGCGACGCCCCGCCGCCGTCGCGATCAAAACCGCCGAGCCTCACGGCTGAAGGCCGACCTCCGAGGCAACGACCAGCGGCGACCCGATGATCCGGCCGGTCTTTCCGCCGGCGCCGTCCTGCATAAAGCCGCGGGCCAGCATCGCGTCCCGCAGGCCGCCGGCCGCAGCGTCCGCGCCATCGCGAAGTGCCGGCGCGGCCCGATCACCCGGATCGGTGACGAGTGCCGCGAGCTCGATCCGGGCCGCGATCGCCAGCTGACGGTCGGCGGCTCCGGAGCGGCCCTGCAGCCCTTGCGCAGCCGTCAGGATCCGGCCGCCCTTCAAGGGCACATGGGTGTTCGCGAAGGCCTTGGACTTGTCCGCCGATGGCGCCCTTCCCGGCTCGGGCTGGCGCATCGCGGCTTCCGTGACGGCCGCGGCCTTGTCCGTCTGCTCCTGCGACAAGCTCCGCGCCTCGTCCAGCGACGTCTTCAAATTGCGCGGCCGAGCCGGCGCGGCGGCGGACACGAGGAACTCGCGAGCGGAACCTGCCGCGCGCGCCGAGGAGGTGCTGGCCGAAGCAGTCTCCAGCAGTGCAGCGGCCAGCTGCGGCCGGCCGGTCGGCGTCGGCACGAAGGCGAGTTCGCCTCCGGCCTCGACCGCCGAGCGCTGCGTCTCCAGCGCCGCCACGATCCGGCCGATCTCGTCGGGCCTGGCCGGCTCTGCCAGGGCCGTGGCCGCAGCCGGCATCTCCTGTGCAGCGGCAATCATCCGACTGCGGTCGGGGGCCGAGGTCGGATAGGGAACCTCTGCGGGATCAAGCCCGGCCGCCGCCGCCACCGCCGTCGGCGACGGTTCCACGGGCCGCGCGCGCGGAAGGGCCGCATCGGCGCCGGCGACCGGCGTCTGCGTGACGCCGCGTCCCGTATCGTCCCCGCGAGCTTTGCCGAACAGCATCGCCAGGAGCGACCTGCTCCCGCCCGAGGACGTATCGCGGGCGTTGGCGACCTGGATCTCCGACTGCGCGCGGCGCTGCTTGTAGTCGGCGATCGCGCGGTCATAGCCCGGAAGCGGCCGGCCGTCCGACGGGACATGCACGGTTCCGCCCTGCGGGAAGACGGCGACGAGTTCCTTGCGGCTCATGCGCGGCCAGTGCCGGGCGTTGCCGACATCGAGATGGACGAAGGGCGAGCCCGAATGGGGATAGAAGCCGACGCCGCCGAACTGCATCTTCAAGCCGATCTCACGGATCGTCTTCAGCGGAACGTCGGGGATGTAGAAGTCGAGCGCGCGGCCGAGCATGTGCTGGCTCTTGCGGGCGACGCCGGAGGAACGCGAGCGCAGCATGGCGTTGGTGCCGGGAGAGCGATATCCGCAGATCACCCGGATGTAGTCCTTCGAGCCGGACTGTTGGTAGGCTTCCCAGATCAGATCGAGCAGCCGCGGATCGATCTTGATCGCCTCGCTCTCGCGCCAGTCGCGCAGGATCCAGTCGATCTTCTTCAGCTGCTCGGGGTCGTAGCGGCCGTCGACCTTGTAGGCGAAGGCACCCTTCTCGTGGGTGTGCAGGTGATAGAACTTGAGCACCCGCGTCTCGGCACGCGCGCCTACCGCCGAACTCAGAGCCAAGACGGAAAGGGCCACGATCGCTGCAAGCCGCGAGGCCAGGCAGCCGCCGCGGGCGGTTCGTCCGAACATACGGGTGTCCCCTTCGATCTCGCTTTGCACCGCGTGTCTGTCCCCCGCAGCGGCAGCGATCATCGCCGTTGTGATAGAACAACTGGATTTCGCGAAAGTGCGGCATCAAGATGACAGGAGCCGGATTATCTTGGCCATACTCGGAAAAAACCGTTAACCGCTCGTTAAGCCTGTTCCGTGCCGGAGCATGACCGGACGAGTACAAGCCGCCATTGCGGCAAAGGCGCCGGATGCCGCAAGATCGGCGCACGCTGCTGTCGAAGGCGGCCATCTTAGAGCTCGCGCCCCGGGCGCACGAGCATCGGAACCGGGCGGGGCCGAGAGTCAGCCTGCGTCGATCCTGTATTCGCGCATCTTCCTGTAGAGCGTCGAGCGGCCGATGCCGAGGCGGCGGGCGATTTCGCTCATCCGCCCGTCATACTGTTCCAGCGCCAGCCTGATCAGATCCGCCTCGATGTCGGCGATGCGCCGGATCTGCCCGCGGTCGTCATGCAGCGGGACTCCGGTCGGCGCGGGATCGGCCTGGGGACGCGGTGCGACGCCATGCCCCGGCGTCGGCGCGACGCCGTTCGGCGCGGCGGCCGCTGACGGGCGGGGTGCCGGCGAGCCTGCGCCGGCCGGCTCGCCTGCCTCCGCCGCGAGCAGCGCGACGATCTGCGGAAAGTCCGCCGGCCCGAGCACCTCGCTCTCGCCGAGCACGACGGCGCGATGGATCGCGTTCTCCAACTGGCGGATGTTGCCGGGCCAGTCGTAGCGCTCCAGCAGACGCAGCGCCTCGGCACCGAGGCGACGGACGGGCGTCTGGCGTTCCAGCCGGACGAAGCGCTCGAGAAACCGGGCGGCAAGTCCGGGGATTTCCTCGCGGCGCTCGCGCAGGGGCGGCACCTTCATCTCCATCGCGTTCAGGCGATAGTAGAGATCGGACCGAAAGCGCCCCTCGGCCACGGCTTCGGCGAGGCTGCGATTGGTGGCGGACATGATCCGCACGTCGGTCTTCACCGGGGTGTTCGACCCGACGGGGTCGATGACGCCGTCCTGCAGGACGCGAAGCACCTTCACCTGCGCGCTCGGCGCCAGTTCGCCGATCTCGTCCAGGAACAGCGTGCCGCCGTCGGCCTCGGCGAACTTGCCCTCGTGGCTCTGCGTCGCGTCGGTGAAGGCGCCCTTGGCGTGGCCGAAGAGGATGCTTTCGACGAGATCCGCCGGCAAAGCGCCGCAGTTGACCGTGACGAAGGGCTTCTTCGCCCGGTCGCCCTTCGCCTGGATCGCGCGCGCCAGCCACTCCTTGCCGACGCCCGTCTCGCCCTCGATGAGGATGGGGATGGTCGACGCGGCGGCCTTCGCCGCCCGTGCCAGCAGCGGGCGCATGGACGGTGCGGCCTGGCCGGGGTCGAGCGCCGGGCCTGGCACCGGCACAGACGATGGCGGCGCGGCGGCGCGCATGCGCACGGCATTGCCCAGCGTCAGCCGCAGCCGCTCGGGCGCCACCGGCTTCACCACGAAATCGAAGGCTCCGGCCCGCATCGCCTCGACCACGGTGTCGATCGATCCCTTGGCGGTCTGCACAACGACGGGGACGTCGATCCGCTTGCGCCGCATCTCCGCCATCACCTCCATGCCGCTCTTGTCCGGCATCATCAGGTCGAGAACGACGGCGGCAATGTCGCCGGCATCATGCCCGGCAAGCGCGTCGAGGGCGGCGCGGCCGCCGTCGCAGAGAAGCGGTCTGAGGCCCATGCGGGCGACGTGGGCATCGAGCAGCCGGCGTTGTATAGGATCGTCGTCGACGATGAGCACGATCTGGGTCATTTCGCCTCCAGTCTCGTCTTGCCGCGAGAATGACCCACTTTGGCACGGCCGTCTGAAGTTCGACTGAAGGAAGAAAGGGAACGATTCCCCAGAAATTTCAGTCACATTTGAATTGAATTTCGTGCAACCTCCGGAAGCCGCGCCGCCCGAGAAAGAGACCGACACCATGCAGATGTCCCCTATTCCGACCCGATCCGCCGCCGAGGCCGCCGCTGCCGAGACCGGCCCGCTGCCCGAGTGGAACCTGTCCGATCTCTATCCCGCCATGGACAGTCCCGAACTCGCCGCCGATCTCGAGACCGCGCACGAGCAGGCGGCGGCCTTCCAGTCGCGCTGGCGCGGCCGGCTCGCCGAGGAAGCGCGGTCGCAGACCGGCGAGCTCGCGACCGCGATCGTCGAATACGAGGCGCTGGAGGAACTGCTCGGGCGGATCATCTCCTATGCCGGCCTCGTCTATTCCGGCGACACCTCCGATCCGGCCCGCGCCAAGTTCTACGGCGACATCCAGTCGGCGGTGACCGACATCTCCTCGCGCGTCCTGTTCTTCGCGCTGGAGCTGAACCGGATCGACGACGCCGAGATGGACGCGGCGATGGAGCGGGACGAGAAGCTCGCGCATTACCGGCCGTGGATCGTCGATCTGCGCAAGGACAAGCCGTTCCAGCTCGAGGACCGGGTCGAGGAGCTGTTCCACGAGAAGGCCGTCACCGGCCGCGGCGCCTGGAACCGCCTGTTCGACGAGACGCTGACCTCGCTGCGCTTCACCGTGGACGGCGACGACATGACGCTGGAAGCGGCACTGAACGTGCTGCAGGACCCGGACCGGGAGAAGCGGCGCAAGGCCGCCAGCGCGCTCGCCAACACCTTCAGCCAGAACCTGCGGGTGTTCACGCTGATCACCAACACGCTCGCCAAGGACAAGGAGATCTCCGACCGCTGGCGCGGCTTCACCGACGTCGCCGACTCGCGTCACCTCGCCAACCGGGTCGAGCGGGAGGTCGTCGACGCCCTCGCCAAGGCCGTCACCGACGCCTATCCCACCATCTCTCACCGCTACTACGCCATGAAGGCGAAGTGGCTCGGCCTCGACCAGCTCGACTACTGGGATCGCAACGCCCCCCTGCCCGACGCGCGCCGTCGCGACATCGGGTGGGACGAGGCGCGCCAGACGGTGCTCTCGGCCTATTCCGGCTTTGCGCCGGAGATGGCGTCGATCGCCGAGCGCTTCTTCGACAATTCCTGGATCGACGCGGCGGTGCGGCCGGGCAAGTCGCCGGGCGCCTTCGCCCATCCGACGGTGCCGAGCGTCCACCCCTACGTGCTGCTGAACTACATGGGCAAGCCGCGCGACGTCATGACGCTCGCCCACGAGCTCGGCCACGGCGTGCACCAGGTCCTCGCCGGCCGCCAGGGCGCGCTGATGGCGGCGACGCCGCTGACGCTGGCCGAGACCGCCTCCGTCTTCGGCGAGATGTTGACCTTCCGCTCGCTGCTCGACCAGGCCAAGACCGACGCCGAGCGCAAGACGCTGCTCGCCTCCAAGGTGGAGGACATGATCAATACGGTGGTGCGTCAGATCGCCTTCTACGAGTTCGAGCGGGCGCTGCACATCGAGCGGCGCGGGGGCGAGCTGACGACCGAGCGGATCGGCGAGATCTGGCTCGACGTGCAGGGCAAGAGCCTCGGCCCCGCGATCCGCCTCGGCGACGGCTACGAGACCTACTGGACCTACGTCCCGCACTTCATCCATTCGCCCTTCTACGTCTATGCCTATGCCTTCGGCGACTGCCTGGTGAACTCGCTCTACGCGGTCTACCGGAACTCGGAGACGGGCTTCCAGGAGAAGTATTTCGCGATGCTGAAGGCCGGCGGGACGAAGCACCATTCGGAGCTGCTGGCGCCGTTCGGCCTCGACGCCTCCGATCCGGCTTTCTGGTCGAAGGGCCTCGCGATGATCTCGGGCTTCATCGACGAGCTGGAGGCGATGGGCTGAGGCGAACCTCGCTCGCGGCATCCGTCACGCCATCATCACCGAGCGGCTTTATCGGCGGCCCGAAGGGCAGTCTTCGGGCCGCCCTTTCATTTTCGGCCGAACTGTTCTAGCCGCACCGGCATAGCGTCACATCACGCGAAAGGTATTTCCCGCATGGCCAGCGACAACCATCCGATCCACGGCAAGATCACCGGCCCCATCGTCATGATCGGCTTCGGCTCGATCGGGCGCGGCACGCTGCCGCTGATCGAGCGGCATTTCGAATACGACAAGGATCGCTTCACCGTCCTCGACCCTGACGATTCGCATCGTCATCTGCTCGACGAGCGCGGCATCAAGTTCGTCAAGGAAGCGGTGACCCGCAAGAACTACGAGACGCTGCTGACGCCGCTCCTGACGGAGGGCGGAGGCCAGGGCTTCTGCGTCAACCTGTCGGTGGACACCTCCTCGCTCGACCTGATGAAGCTCTGCCGCGAGCTCGGCGTCCTCTACATCGACACCGTCGTCGAGCCCTGGCTCGGCTTCTACTTCGACAAGAACATGTCGAATGCCGACCGCACGAACTACGCCCTGCGCGAGACGGTCCGCAAGGAGAAGCGCAAGAACCCAGGCGGCACCACGGCCGTCTCCTGCTGCGGCGCCAATCCGGGCATGGTCTCCTGGTTCGTCAAGCAGGCGCTGGTCGACATCGCGCGCGACACCGGCCTCGACTTCGAGGAGCCGGGGCAGCACGACCGCGATGGCTGGGCGAAGCTGATGAAGAAGGTCGGCGTCAAGGGCGTCCACATCGCCGAGCGCGACACCCAGCGCGCCAAGAACCCCAAGCCGATGAACGTGTTCTGGAACACCTGGTCGGTCGAGGGCTTCCTGTCGGAGGGCATGCAGCCGGCAGAGCTCGGCTGGGGCACGCACGAGAAATGGATGCCGAAGAACGGCAAGACCCACAAGAAGGGCAATCAGGCGGCGATCTATCTGGAGCAGCCGGGCGCGAACACCCGCGTCAGGACCTGGTGCCCGACGCCGGGCGCCCAGTACGGCTTCCTGGTGACCCACAACGAGTCGATCTCGATCGCCGACTACTTCACCCACCGCAACAAGGACGACGAGGTCACCTATCGTCCGACCTGCCACTACGCCTACCATCCGGCCAATGACGCGGTCCTGTCGCTGCACGAGCTGTTCGGCGCGGCCGGCAAGATCCAGCCGGAGCAGCACGTCCTCGACGAGAACGAGATCGTCGACGGCATCGACGAACTCGGCGTCCTGCTCTACGGCCACGAGAAGAACGCCTACTGGTACGGCTCGCAGCTCTCGATCGAGGAGACGCGGCAGATCGCGCCGTACCAGAACGCCACCGGCCTGCAGGTGACCTCCGCCGTTCTCGCCGGCATGGTCTGGGCGCTGGAAAACCCGGAAGCCGGCATCGTCGAGGCCGACGAGATGGACTACAAGCGCTGCCTGGAAGTGCAGACGCCCTATCTCGGCCCGGTGAAGGGCTACTACACCGATTGGACGCCGCTGCGAGACCGTCCTGGCCTCTTCCCGGAGGACATCGACGAGAAGGATCCCTGGCAGTTCAAGAACATCCTGGTTCGCTGAGCCGTCGCGAAAGCCGCTGTGCCGACGTCCGTGACGTCGGCACAGCGCGCGCTGAACGAAACGAATCGGTGCCAATTCCCGTTTCGTTGCAACGATTTGCTGCCTGTCATGTTTAACCGACGATGTGCGGGCGTCCGGTCCGCATCCACTGGGTCGGAGAAATGGTTGATCAGGAGCGCAAGCGCGCTGTCGTCGAAGACGTCATGGAAGCGGTCATGTCGGGAACGGTCGGGTCGATCTCCCGGCACTTCATCCCCGGCGCAGTGATCTCTCAAAGAAGCAACGCCGCTCTGTCGGACGAGCCGTGGTTCGGCCGCATGGAAGGCCAGTTCCGCCTCGCCGGTGAAGCCGAGACGAAGGCGTTCTTCGATGAGCTTCTGAAGCGGACCTCCTACATCTCGTATGAACTCCGCGGCATCGTGTGCGAGTTCGACGAAGCGGCGAGCCGCTGCGACTGGACGCGGCTCGACGAGGCGAGCGGCACGCTGATCACCGGCACGACCATGTACTGGTTCAGCTTCTCCAGCGACGACCGGATCCGCGCCATCGAATCGATCGGCTCGATCCACTCGGTCATCGCGTCCCGCAAGACCGAGCATGCATGAAGCGGTCGCGCCCGCGACCGGCCCCTGACGGTTCACCTGTCGTTGACGATAGCCGTGGATAACTTCCGCACTTGCCGTTCCGCCCCCTCTGTCGCATTTTGCAACCGACATGGCACAGTTAGGGAAGATCGTTCCTTCCCGCGTTCCGGCGTTCCGCGCCGGATGACCTTCAAGATTGGGATTTCCAGGATGCGCCGATACGCTGCCCTGCTCTTGCCGCTCACCCTCTTTGCCGCCTGCCAGAGCGAGGGGCCGCGGGCCAGTATCGAGCCGGCACGGCCGCGCGGCATCGAGGGCCGCTGGTCGTCGGTGGGCGGTCCGGTCGCCTATACCGCGACCTTCGAGAACGGCCGGTTCGCCTCGATCGAGAGCGGAACCAACGGACTTCTCGCCAGCGGAACCTATACGAGCCTCGGGCCCGGACAGGTGAACATCCTGTACACCTCGAAGACTCGCAACGAGCAGGTTGCCGCCAACTGCAATCAGGTCGCGCCGAACCGCCTCTCCTGCGCGACGTCGAACGGCAGCCGGTTCGAACTCAGCCGCGCCTAGCCCTCCCGGTTCCGCAGCCGGAGCCGACGCGCCGCGGCGCGCGGGCAGGCTGACGCATTCCATCGGCGGCCGGCAGTTCCTATATCGGCGCGGCGGCTGCGCGGCGACCTTCGCCTCGGGCCGCAACGCTCGATCCTCAGCGGGGACGGTCGCCCTCGCCGCGGTCGGCTCAGCCTGACATGCATCAGACCGGGATGACACGATGAACGCCCTGACCAAGACGGTCGCCGAACGCGCGACAGGCCCCCTTCCCGCCGGACATCCGACGGTCCGGCGGCCGAAGGTGGGGGTCCTTCTGGTCAATCTCGGCACGCCCGACGGCACCGACTTCAAGCCGATGCGGCGCTACCTGAAGGAATTCCTGTCGGACAAGCGCGTCATCGAGTGGCCGCGGGCGGCCTGGTACCCGATCCTCTACGGCATCGTCCTCAACACCCGCCCGAAGAAGTCGGGCGCGGCATACGCGCAGATCTGGAACACCGAGCGCAACGAGTCGCCGCTGCGGACCTTCACGCGCGCGCAAGGGGAAAAGCTCGCCCTGCGCCTCGCCGGTCACCGCGAGATCGTCGTCGACTGGGCGATGCGCTACGGCCAGCCGTCGATCGCCGAACGCGCCGACTTCCTGATGAGCGAAGGCTGCGAGCGCATCCTCGTCTTCCCGCTCTACCCGCAATATTCGGCCTCGACCACCGCAACGGTGAACGACAAGTTCTTCGAGCACATGATGGGCCAGCGCTGGATGCCGGCCGTGCGCACCGTGCCGCCCTATCACGACGAGCCGGTCTATATCGACGCCCTCGCCCGCTCGATCGAGAGCCATCTTGCGACGCTGAACTTCGAGCCGGAGCGGGTGATCTGCTCCTATCACGGCATCCCGCAGAGCTATTTCCGCAAGGGCGATCCCTATCACTGCCACTGCCAGAAGACCTCGCGGCTGCTGGAAGAGCGGCTCGGCTGGGACAAGGGCCGGCTGATGACCACCTTCCAGTCCCGCTTCGGCCCCGAGGAATGGCTGCAGCCCTACACCGACAAGACGGTCGAGGCGCTGGCGAAGGAGGGCGTGAAGCGGATCGCGATCCTCAATCCCGGCTTCGTCTCGGATTGCCTGGAGACGCTGGAGGAGATCGCGGGCGAGGCCGGCGAGATCTTCCACGAGGCGGGCGGCGAGAAGTTCAGCCACATTCCCTGCCTCAACGATTCCGAACCGGGCATGGACGTCATCGAGGCGATGGTCCGGCGGGAACTGCGCGGCTGGATCGACTGAACGTCCCGTTCAGCCTGACATGGCCTGATCCCCCGCGCAGACGCGCAAGTGCCGGCGGCTTCGTCTTGCGTCCGTTCGCCCCGACCGCAATAGTCGCGGGGCGACGGGTCACCGGGGCGGACCCGGCGGCGTCGAAGGAGAGTGCGACATGATCTCGGCAGCCGGAATCCTGATCCTCGTCGTCCTGTTCTTCGCACTCGTCACGCTGTTCTCGACGATCAAGATCGTCCCGCAGGGCTACAACTACACCGTCGAGAATTTCGGCCGCTACACGCGGACGCTGACGCCGGGTCTCAACATCCTCGTGCCCTTCGTCGAGCGCGTCGGGCGCAAGATGAACATGATGGAGCAGGTGCTCGACGTCCCGACGCAGGAGGTGATCACCCGCGACAACGCCTCGGTCGCGGCGGACGGCGTCGCCTTCTACCAGATCCTCGACGCGGCGGCGGCCGCCTACGAGGTCTCCGGGCTCGACAACGCGATCCTCAACCTCGTGATGACCAATCTGCGCTCGGTCATGGGCTCGATGGACCTCGACGACCTCCTGTCGAACCGCGACACGATCTCGGAGAAGATCCTGCGGGTCGTCGACCAGGCCTCCCACTCCTGGGGCATCAAGATCACCCGCATCGAGATCAAGGACATCAACCCGCCGAAGAACCTCGTCGACGCGATGGCGCGGCAGATGATGGCCGAACGCGAGAAGCGCGCGCAGATCCTCGAGGCCGAGGGCGCGCGAAGCGCTGCGGTCCTCAGGGCCGAGGGCGAGAAGCAGAGCCAGATCCTGCAGGCGGAGGGCAAGCGCGAATCCGCCTATCGCGAGGCCGAGGCCCGCGAGCGGCTGGCGCAAGCCGAGGCGACGGCGACGCGGCTCGTCTCCGAAGCCATCGCCGCCGGCGACGTGCAGGCGATCAACTACTTCGTCGCCCAGCGCTATACCGAGGCGCTCGGCAAGCTCGCCAGCGCCCCGAACCAGCGCGTCGTCCTGATGCCGCTCGAAGCGTCCTCGCTGATCGGCTCGGTGAGCGGCATCGCCGAGATCGCCCGCGCGGCCTTCGGCGACGGTGCCGCGGCACCCGCCGGCCGGCCGCCGGCGCCCGCCGGCAATCCGCAGCGCTCGCGCCTGCACGTCCCGCCGTCGCCGGCGCCCGGTACCGAAGCATGAGCGGGTTCTTCGCCGACCTCAGCCATTACGGCTGGTGGATTGCCGGGCTGCTGCTCCTGGTCCTCGAGGTGGCGGTTCCGGGCGTCTACCTCCTGTTCTTCGGCATCGCCGCGCTAATCATCGGCACGAACGCCTTCCTGATCGGCGCCTCCGGCTGGTTCGGCTGGGAGCAGCAGATCGTCGCCTTCGTGGTGGTCTCCGCCGTCTGCGTGTTTCTCGGACGGCAGTGGTACGGGTCGAAGAGCGAGGGAAACCCCGACGCGCCGCTCAACCGGCGGACCAAGCGCCTGATCGGACGCGAGGCGCGGCTGTCGGAGGCGATCGTCGACGGACGCGGCCGCATCGCGCTCGAAGACAGCTGGTGGAGCGTCGAGGGACCGGAACTGCCGACGGGAACGCCGGTGCGGATCGTCGGCGCAGACGGCGCCATCCTGCGCGTCGAGCCGGTCGCGCGGCCGCCTACCGTCCCGTAGCGGGGGACACATCTGCCGGCGACCGGCGGCAGCCGCTCATCATCCGACGAGGCTTCCGATGCTTACCATCGATGCGATCGACCACATCGTCCTGAACGTCGCCGATGTCGAGCGGGCGGCCGACTGGTACGCGCGCGTTCTCGGGATGCGGCGGGTCACCGCGCAGTTCACGCCAGGCGGCGCTTCCCGCACGAGCATGATGTTCGGTCAGAACAAGATCAATCTCAGGCCTGTCTCGGCCTCACAGGCCGAGTGGTTCACCGGGCTGCAGCCGCAGCCCGGCAGCGACGACCTGTGCTTCCTGACGAGCACGCCTCCGGAAGAAGTCGCCGCACATTTCGCCCGTTGCAGCGTCGACATCCTCCTCGGCCCGGTCACCAGGAGCGGTGCGCGCGGCGACATTCGCTCCGTCTACGTCCGCGACCCGGACGGCAATCTGGTCGAGGTGTCGTCCTACGCGCGATGAGCGGGCGCGCGACGCATCGGCGCACCCGTCGGGCTCAGCGCGGAAGCGTCGTCGTGCCCATCAGGTCGAGATCGATCGCCCGTGCGGCCTGGCGTCCCTCGCGGATCGCCCAGACGACCAGCGACTGGCCGCGCCGCGCGTCGCCGGCCGAATACACCTTGTCCAGCGATGTGCGATAGCCGACGTCGTCGGCCGCGATGGAGACGTTGCCGCGCCGGTCGGTCCGGGTCGCGAGACCTGCGCCGGCATCACTGAGGAAGCCGTCGTTCCAGGGGCCGGCAAAGCCGATGGCGATGAAGGCGAGATCGGCCTTGATGACGAATTCGGTGCCCGGGAGGGGCTTGCGGCTCTCGTCCACTTCGGCGCATTTCACGCCGGTGAGGACGCCGTCCTCGCCGATGAATTCGAGGGTCGCGATCTGGAACTCGCGCACCGCGCCTTCCGCCTGGCTCGAGGACGTGCGCATCTTGGTCGCCCAGTAGGGCCAGACCTCCAGCTTGTTCTCGGTCTTCGGCGGCTGCGGCCGGATGTCCAGCTGGGTGACCTTCACTGCACCCTGCCGGAAGGCCGTGCCGACGCAGTCGGACGCGGTATCGCCGCCGCCGACGACGACGACATGCTTGCCGCCGGCCCAGATCTCCTCGCTCGGCCAGCCGACGCTGTCGATCTTCTCGGCTCCGACGCGCCGGTTCTGCTGCACGAGATAGGGCATGGCGTCATAGACGCCGGACAGTCCCTCATGCGGGATGCCGGCGTCGCGCGGCCGCTCCGAGCCGCCGCAGAAGAGCACCGCGTCATATTCCGCGACGAGTTCCGCGACCGGCTTGTCGACGCCGACATTGACGCCGCAATGGAAGGTCACGCCCTCGCCCTGCATCTGCTCGACGCGTCGGTCGATCCAGTGCTTCTCCATCTTGAAGTCAGGAATGCCGTACCGCAGCAGACCGCCCGGCTTCGACTCCCGCTCGTAGAGATGAACGTCGTGGCCGGCCCGGCCGAGCTGCTGGGCTGCGGCGAGACCAGCAGGACCGGAGCCAATCACCGCCACCCGCTTGCCGGTCTTCGTCTCGGCCGGCTGCGGCCTGATCAGGCCGAGCTTGTAGGCCTTGTCGGCGATCGCCTGCTCGACGGTCTTGATGGCGACAGGCGTGTCCTCGAGGTTCAGCGTGCAGGCTTCCTCGCAGGGCGCCGGGCAGATGCGGCCGGTGAACTCGGGGAAGTTGTTGGTCGAGTGCAGGTTGCGGATCGCCGTCTCCCAGTCGCCGGAATAGACGAGATCGTTCCAGTCCGGGATCTGGTTGTGCACCGGGCAGCCCGTCGGCCCGTGGCAATACGGGATGCCGCAGTCCATGCAGCGCGCCGCCTGCTTGCCGACCTCCTCGTCCGACATCGGCAGCGTGAACTCGCGAAAGTGCCGAATGCGATCGGAGGCCGGCTGATACTTGTGCGTCTGCCGATCGATCTCGAGGAAACCCGTAACTTTGCCCATGCTTCACCCCTGCGGCGCGGGTTCGTCCCGCAGCCAGTTCTCCACCCTCAGCCCATCGACGTGACGGAATGCCGCGTCGGCCGTCACGACGACGGCATCGGTCGCCACGGCATGCGCCGCAATCAACATGTCCATCGCGCCCAGCGGACGGCCCTTCTTGTCCAACGCGCTCCTGATATCCGCGTATACATGGTCGAACGGCACTTCCCAGTCTTCGACGGAAATGCCGCTGAAAAACAGTTCGTACGCCGCCTTCAATCGCTTCGACGAGACATTGGTGTAACCGTAGCGCAGCTGCGAGACCACGATGATGCTCGTCACGATCGACGCGGATGGAAACACCTCCCTGATCCTGCCCGCGGCCCGGCCTGCCGGAAGTTCCACTGCGTCGGAGATGATGTTCGTGTCCAGCAGGTACCTCATGCCGGATCGTCGAGATCGACCGGCTCGGCGGGACGGTCTTCGATCTCCGGCATGCGCTCATCGAGCGGCGGCTGTCCGGCCAGCCAGTCCAGCACCTCGATCAGGTTCGGCTGTCGCGCTTTCGGACGCAGATGCACGGTTCCGTCTTCGTCGCGGGAGATCACGACCCTGTCTGTCGCGAATTCGAACTCCTTCGGAATGCGCACGGCCTGGCTTCTGCCATTGCGAAAGACGCTGGCTTCCCGCTCTCCCGACATCGCCATGCAGGAACCTCCAGATCGTGAGATATGCCTTGGCATATCACACGATCTCCGTCAGCCGAAATTACTCCGCCGCCACCCCCATGCGCATCCGCTCCATCTCGCGCAGGGCGCGCCGGTACTCGACCGGCATCACCTTGACGAATTTCGGCCGGTGCAGCTCCCAGTTCTCCAGCATCATCTTCGCCCGCGCCGAGCCGGTGAAGTGGAGATGGTTGGAGATCAGCTGGAACAGCCGCTCGTCGTCGTGGCCGGTCATGTCCGAGGAGACGTCGACGCGGCCCTTGTACTGCAGGTCGCCGCCGTGATGGTGCAGCTTCTCCAGGAGGTCGTCCTCCTCCGGCACCGGTTCGAGGTCGACCATCGCCATGTTGCAGCGCTCGGCGAAGTCGCCCTTCTCGTCGTAGACATAGGCGACGCCGCCCGACATGCCGGCCGCGAAGTTGCGGCCGGTCTGGCCGAGGATCACCACGACCCCGCCGGTCATGTATTCGCAGCCATGGTCGCCGACGCCCTCGACCACCGCGATGGCGCCGGAGTTGCGCACCGCGAAGCGCTCGCCCGCAACGCCCCGGAAGTAGCACTCGCCCGAGATCGCGCCGTAGAGCACCGTGTTGCCGATGATGATCGACTCTTCGGGCACGACGCGGCTGTTCGGCCGCGGCTTCACCACCAGCCGGCCGCCGGAGAGGCCCTTGCCGACATAGTCGTTGCCGTCGCCGGTCAGCTCGAAGGTGATGCCCCGCGCGAGGAAGGCGCCGAAGCTCTGGCCGGCCGTCCCGGTCATCTTGACCGTGATGGTGTCGTCACGCAGGCCCTTCAGGCCGAAGCGCTTGGCGACTTCGCCGGACAGCATCGCGCCGGCGGACCGGTCGACATTGGTGATCGCCGTCTCGATCGTCACCTTCTGGCGCGCCGTCAGCGCCGGCTCGGCCTCGGCGATCAGCTTGCGGTCGAGCACGTCCTCGATCGGATGGTGCTGCCGCTTGGTCCAGCGCAGCTCCTCCTCCGGCGCCTTCGGCTTGTAGAAGACGTTGGTGAAGTCGAGGCCCTTCGCCTTCCAGTGCTCGATCATCTCCCGCTTGTCGAGGAGCTGCGACTGGCCGACCAGTTCCGACAGATGGCGCACGCCCATCGCCGCCATCATCGTGCGCACCTCTTCCGCGACGTAGAAGAAGTAGTTGATGACGTGCTCCGGCGTGCCCTTGAAGCGCTTGCGCAGCACCGGGTCCTGCGTCGCGACGCCGACCGGGCAGGTGTTGAGGTGGCACTTGCGCATCATGATGCAGCCGGCCGCGATCAGCGGCGCGGTCGAGAAGCCGAACTCGTCGGCGCCGAGCAGCGCGCCGATGATGACGTCGCGCCCGGTCCTGAGGCCGCCGTCGACCTGCAGGCAGACTCTGCTGCGCAGCCCGTTCATCACCAGCGTCTGCTGGGTCTCGGCGAGGCCCATCTCCCAGGGCGAGCCGGCATGCTTGATCGAGGTCAGCGGCGAGGCCCCGGTGCCGCCGTCATAGCCGGAGACGATGATGTGGTCCGCCCGCGCCTTGGCGACGCCGGCCGCGACCGTGCCGACGCCGACCTCGGAGACGAGCTTCACCGAAATGTCGGCTGCCGGGTTGACGTTCTTCAGGTCGTAGATGAGCTGCGCCAGGTCCTCGATCGAGTAGATGTCGTGGTGCGGCGGCGGCGAGATCAGGCCGACGCCCGGGGTGGAATGCCGGGTCTTGGCGATGGTCGCGTCCACCTTGTGGCCGGGCAGCTGACCGCCCTCGCCGGGCTTGGCGCCCTGGGCCACCTTGATCTGCAGCATGTCGGCGTTGACGAGATATTCCGTCGTCACGCCGAAGCGGCCGGAGGCGACCTGCTTGATCGCCGAGCGCTCGGGGTTCGCGGCCCCGCCGGGCAGCGGCAGGAAGCGGTCCGATTCCTCGCCGCCCTCGCCGGTGTTCGACTTGCCGCCGATGGCGTTCATCGCCCGCGCCAGCGTCGTATGCGCCTCACGGCTGATCGAACCGAAGGACATGGCGCCGGTGCAGAAGCGCTTGACGATCTCCTTCGCCGGCTCGACCTCGTCCAGCGGCACCGGCGCGCGGCCGGCCTCCTCGGCCGACTTGATGCGGAACAGGCCGCGGATGGTCGAGGTCTCCACCGAGGCCTCGTTCACCTGCCTGGCGTAGTCCTGATACTTCTCGTAGGAGCCGGTGCGCACGGCGTGCTGGAGCGTCGCAACGGCGTCCGGCGACCACATGTGGCTCTCGCCGCGCATGCGGTAGACATATTCGCCGCCGATATCGAGCGAGCGCTGGAGGATCGGATCGTCCGAGAAGGCGCGGCCGTGCCGGTCGGCGCTCTCGCGCGCGACCTCGTCCAGCCCGACGCCCTCGATCGTTGTCGCCGTGCCGGTGAAGTAGCGCTTCACGAAGTCCGACTTCATGCCGACGATGTCGAAGATCTGCGCGCCGCAATAGGACTGGTAGGTCGAGATGCCCATCTTGGACATGACCTTGAGGATGCCCTTGCCGATCGACTTGATGTAGCGCGTCACCACCTCGTTCGGATCGACCTCCGGGGGGAAGTCGCCGCGCCGATGCATTTCCAGCAGCGTGTCGAAGGCGAGATACGGGTTGATCGCCTCGGCTCCGTAGCCGGCGAGGCACGCGAAGTGATGCACCTCGCGCGGCTCGCCGGACTCGATGACGAGGCCCGCCGCGGTCCTCAGACCCTTGCGGATCAGGTGGTGGTGCACGGCTGCGCAGGCGAGCAGCGCCGGGATCGGGATCCGGTCCGGCCCGACCTGGCGATCGGAGAGGATGATGATGTTGTAGCCGCCGACGACCGCCGCCTCGGCACGCTCGCACAGCCGGTCGAGCGCGCCCGCCATGCCCGCCGCGCCGCTTTCGGCGGGATAGGTCATGTCGATCGTCTTGGTGTCGAACCGGTCCTCGGTGTGGCCGATGTTGCGGATCTTCTCCAGGTCGCCATTGGTCAGGATCGGCTGGCGCACCTCCAGCCGCTTGCGGCGCGAGGAGCCCTCGAGGTCGAAGATGTTCGGCCGTGGCCCGATGAAGGAGACCAGCGACATGACCAGTTCCTCGCGGATCGGGTCGATCGGCGGGTTGGTCACCTGGGCGAAGTTCTGCTTGAAATAGGTGTAGAGGAGCTTCGGCTTTTCCGACATCGCCGAGATCGGCGTGTCGGTGCCCATCGAGCCGATCGCCTCCTGGCCGGTGGTCGCCATCGGCGCCATCAGCGTGCGGGTGTCCTCGATCGTGTAGCCGAAGGCCTGCTGGCGATCGAGCAGCGAGACGTCGGAGCGTGAGGCGCGCGGCGCCACGGGCTTCAGGTCCTCCAGGATGATCTGGGTGTTCTTCAGCCAGTCGCGATAGGGGTTGGCGCCGGCGATCTCGCGCTTGATCTCCTCGTCGGAGACGATCCGCCCCTTTTCGAGGTCGATCAGAAGCATGCGGCCGGGCTGCAGCCGCCACTTGGTGACGATCCGCTCCTCGGCGACCTCCAGCGTGCCGGCTTCCGAGGCCATGATCACGAGGTCGTCGTCCGTGACGACGTAGCGCGCGGGCCTCAGGCCGTTGCGGTCGAGCGTCGCGCCGATCTGCCGGCCGTCGGTGAAGGCGACGGCCGCCGGCCCGTCCCAGGGCTCCATCAGCGCCGCATGGTATTCGTAGAAGGCCTGCGTCTCCCGTGCCATCTGCTTGTTGGCGGCCCAGGCTTCGGGGATCAGCATCATCATCGCATGGGTCAGCGGATAGCCGCCCTGGACGAGGAATTCGAGCGCGTTGTCGAAGCAGGCGGTGTCGGACTGGCCCTCGTAGGAGATCGGCCAGAGCTTGGAGATGTCGTTGCCGAACAGCTCCGAATCGACCGAGGCCTGGCGCGCCGCCATCCAGTTGACGTTGCCGCGCAGCGTGTTGATCTCGCCGTTATGGGCGACCATCCGGTACGGATGGGCGAGCTTCCAGGACGGGAAGGTGTTGGTCGAGAAGCGCTGGTGGACGAGCGCCAGCGCCGAGACGAAACGCTTGTCAGTCAGGTCCTTGTAGTAGTCGCCGAGCTGGTAGGCGAGGAACATGCCCTTGTAGACGATGGTCCGGGCCGACAGCGAGACGACGTAGAAGCCGATGTCCTCGCCGCCGGTTTCCGCCTGGATGCGGTTGGAGACCACCTTGCGCAGGATGAACAGCCTGCGCTCGAAGGCGTCCTCGGTCGCGAGCGAGGGAGCGCGGGCGATGAAGATCTGCCGGTGGACCGGCTCGGTGGCGACGATCTCCGGCGCCTTGGAGAGTGAGGCATTTGTCACCGGCACGTCGCGCCAGCCGAGGACGGTCTGCCCCTCCTCGCGCGCCACCTCCTCGAAGATCGCCTCGATATGGGCGCGAGCCTCGGCATCGCGCGGCATGAAGACGTGGCCGACACCGTAGTGCCCCGGTTCCGGCAGTTCGACGCCCTGCTTCGCCATCTCCTCGGCGAACAGCGCATGCGGGATCTGCAGGAGCATGCCCGCCCCGTCGCCCATCAGCGGGTCCGCGCCGACCGCGCCGCGATGCGTCAGGTTGCGCAGGATCGTCAGCCCCTTCTCCAGGATGGCGTGGGACTTCTCGTTCTTCATGTGCGCGATGAAGCCGACGCCGCAGGCGTCGTGCTCGTTGCGGGGATCGTAGAGCCCGCCGCGCGCGCGGCGTTTGGCGGCAGCTGTCGCGGCGGCGGTCTTGATCGCGCCGATCTTCGTCTCGAAGCTCTCGGCGTGTGATGGCGTCATCTTGGTCATCGCGTCATCTCCCGTCGTCGCGCCGCCGGTATCCGGCCGCGCAATTCGGCCCTGGGCGCCGCAGAGCGCCCCGGCAGAGCCGAAGCGCACCCGCGATGCCCGGGCATCGTCATGTTCCGGCCCGCCTTGTGGCATGGCCGCCTCTGTCAGGATAGAACCTCGCCGCGTCTTTCCGCGCGCTCGAACGCGCCGTCGCGGTCTCTCCCACGCGCCATTATGGCAGTAATGCTGTCCTATCTGGCGCAATATGACAGAAGCCGCGCGCCCGGGCAAGGCCCTCCCCTGCCGCAGCGTCCAGGCCCTGCCGCGGCCGCCGCGAATCGGCTGCCGCTCGGTAACAATCCGGCGGCTCCGGCGAAACTGCGATGGACGCCAGCAGGGCGTCGTCCAACGGAGGAACCACCATGCGCAGCACAGTCTTCTTCGCCGCCGCCGTCGCCGCTGCGGCCGCAGCAGCTCCCGCCTTCGCCCAGGGCACCATGAAATCGGACACGATGAAGCCGGATACGATGAAGCCGGACACCATGCACTCGGACGCGATGCCGATGGAGACCGGCGGCACGATGACGACGATGAAGGGCGGCGAGGTTCTCGCCGTCATGCCCGACGGCCACATGGGCACGACGATGATGACCGACCACGCGATGGCCGCGAAGATGATGAAGTCGGCGAAGCCCGTGAAGCACTGCATGATGTTCATGACCGGCTCGAACGGCAAGACGATGATGGTCGACACCTCGTCGAAGAGCGCCATGCGGGAATGCGAGAAGATCGCCAAGTGACATTGCGGGTGGAATCGCCGCGCCGCGGCGGTTCCGCCTTTGCGGAAGAGGCGGGCTCTTTCGTCGCCGTCAGCCCGCGCCGAGCCGGCGTCAGGCCCCGGCGCTCAGGAACGCCTCGGCGAGTTCGGCAGTGCCGGACGTGTAGCTCCCACCGATCTCCCGCGCGGTCGGCGTCTCGGAATGCGAGGCCAGCCAGGCCGTCAGCAGCATCCGGCGCAGCATGACGAAGACCGGCAGCATCGCCTCGTCTTCCTGCGACAACGGCGCGACATCTCGATATCCGGCGAGCCAGGCTGCCATCAGCTCCGGCACGATCGGATCGGTCTCGATGAAGCTGATCGCCGCCGCGAAGTCGTAGCCGAACCAGGAGAAGCCGCAGTCGTCGAAGTCGATGACGCCCAGCCGGTCCTGTTCGACGAGGAGATTCGCCAGCCTGAGGTCTGCATGGACCAGCCCAAAGCGGCGGCCCTTACCGTAGGCCGCGAGCCGCGCCTTCAGAGCACCTGCCGTGCGCTCCAGAATCGCCTTCTGCGCGGCGTCGAGCCCGATCGCCCGGCGCCAGTCGCCCCAGAGCGGACGCTCACCGAGCATCGAATCGAAGTCCCACACCTTGCGGCAGAAGCCGGCGGGCCGCTCCCAGCGCCGGGCATGCGCGTGCAGGCGCGCCGTCACCGCCCCGAGCCGCTCGAACCAGGGCACCAGACCCTTTTCCGGCGGGGGTTCGCGGCCCGTCATGAACTCGAAGGCGACGACGAAACGGGCGAAGGCGCCGTCTTCGATCTCGGCGATCAGCCCGCCGTCCCGCCCCGGCACCGGGCGCGGCGTCTCGACCACGCCCTCGGCGATCAGTGCCCTCGTCCAGGCAAGCTCCGACAGGATCTCCTGGCGGCCGTGATAGCCCTGACGGTGGACACGCAGCACCAGCCGGCGTCCGCGCGCGGCATCGTCGGCGAGGAAGGTGGCGTTTTCCGAGACGGCCAGGAGTGTCACCTCGGTCCGCGCGCCGAGGTCCCAGTGCGGGAGAAGCGGCAACAGGCCCGCGCGGAGCCTGTCGAGGAAGGCGTCGTCATACATCGGTGAAAGCTGGTCCCTGGCGATTCCGCCCGGGTATACAGCAGGAGGGGCGCCTCGCGCCTGCGCCCCTCGCCGGAGCGGCCCTGCGGGCCGCGCCGGTGCACGACCGCCGGCTCGCGGCGAACCGCGCGAGCTTTCCCGTCAGCGCGACATGAAGACGGGCACGGTCATGTGCTGGAGAATGTGCCGCGTGACGCCGCCGAACAGCATCTCGCGGACGCGCGAATGGCCGTAGCAGCCCATCACCAGGAGGTCCGATCCTGCATCGGCGAGGCCCGAGAGCAGATCGTCGCCGACGGAGATCTCGCCGCTGTAGGAGCTCGCCGCCTCGGCGCGGATGCCGTGCCGGGCAAGGACGAGCGCGAGATCGTCGGCTGGCGCGAGCCCCGCCTTGGTGGACTGGCGCTGCGGATCGACGGCGAGAATCCGCACGGAGCGGGCGTCGGCGATCAACGGAACCGCATCGAAGGCGGCGCGGGCCGCTTCCCTCGTGCCGTTCCAGGCGATCGTCACCTCGCGCCCGACGGTCTCGAACCGGCCGGCATAGGGCACGAAGAGGATCGGCCGCCCCGTCTCGATCAGGATGTCGGTGACGAGCGCGCCGCCGTTCCACTCCGAGGCGTGCGGCTGGCCCGCGACGATCAGGTCCGCGCACAGCGCGTGGCGGGTGACCACGCGCTCATAGGCCGGATCGACCGGCTCCTCCAGCCGCCACTCCGCGGAAATGTCGCTCGCCGCGACGCGCTTGTCGAAGATCGCCTTGATCGCCTCGGCATCGGCCCGCAGCGACTTCTGGGTCTCCTCGAGATAGCGGACCGAGACCTCGGTCGCGAGATTGACGAAGACGCTCGGCGTGATGTGCAGCCCGACGAGATGGGCGCCCTGGCGCTCGGCCAGCGGCAGGGCGAGATCGAGCAGGCCCTCGGCGCGCTCCTTGGAATCCAGGCAGACCAGGATCGTCTTGTACATCGGACACTCCCCTTGATGCCGGCCGCCGCTGAAAGCGATGAGCGTTGGATGTCGCGGCCGGCTCGGCTCCCTCCCCTTCTAGGCCGCCGCCGATCGTGTGCCTTGACCTTCGTCAAGCCGGCGCCGGCGGTTCAGCTCGCCCGGGTCGCCTGGCGGATGCTGTCGAAAAGGACGGTGCCGAGGAGAGGCTTCTGCAGGACGTCGATCGCCCCGGCCTCGGCCGCGCGCTGGCGCAGGGCCGCCGTGGCATGGCCGGTGATGAGGATGGCGGGCAGCGTGATGCCGCGCTCCCGCAATGTCTGCAGGACGCCGATTCCGTCGATGTCGGGCATCTTGAAGTCGAGCACCAGGCATTTGGCGGCGGCCAGCCGCGGATGACTGAACAGCTCCTGGCCCGCCTGACAGAGCCCGACCTCGACGCCCTCGAGTTCGAGCGAGAACTTCAGCGACTCGCGAACGGCCTCGTCGTCGTCGACGACGAGGATCAAGGTCTTGTCCTGGCGCATCCTGCTCCGGCTCCGGCGGCTTCGCGCCGATAGGTCGATGGTCGATTCGATGGCAGATTGCGCGAAGCGGGCAAGGGCCGCCTTGATCTGGCGCAAACTGGAGCCGCAGGCGCCGACGGGCGGCCGCTCATTCCTCGGCAGAGCTCGCGCGCAGGACCATGCGCAGGAGATCGGAGAGGTTCGACGCGCTCATCTTGGTCATGACATTGGCGCGGTGCACCTCGACGGTGCGCGGGCTGAGGCCGAGATCGTAGGCGATCGTCTTGTTCGGATGGCCTTCCAGAAGCCCGTCCAGCACCTGACGCTCGCGCGGCGACAGGCTGTCCAGCCTCTCCCGCGTGCGCAGCGCTTCCGCATCGGCCTCGCCGCCGATCTCCAGCTGGTCGAGCGCGGTGCGGATCGCCCCGAGCATCACCTCGTCGTCGAAGGGCTTTTCGATGAAGTCGACGGCGCCTTCCTTCATCGCCTGCACGGCGAGCGGAACGTCGGCGTGCCCGGTCATGACGATCACCGGCAGACGCGGCACGCGTCCCTTCAGCCGCCGCTGCAGTTCCAGCCCGTCGATGCCCGGCATGCGCACGTCGCTGACGACGCAGCCCGGCTGCAGCGTCGGGAGCGCGTCGAGCAGCGCCGTGCCGGACTCGTAGACGCGCACCGCGAAGCCCTCCGTTGCGAGCAGGAAGGCGACGGACTGGCGCACGCTTTCGTCGTCGTCGACGAGATGGACGACAGCGTCAGTCGGCATGGTCGAAATCTCCCGGTGCGACGGTGCGCAGAGTCATGCGGAAGACCGTCCCCCCGCCGGGATTGGCCTCGGTCCACAGGCGGCCGCCATGCGCCTCGATGATCGTGCGGGAGATCGACAGGCCGACCCCCATGCCGTGCTGCTTCGACGTGACGAAGGGCTGGAAGAGCTGCGCGGCGATCTCCGGTGCGATGCCCGTGCCGGTGTCGGTGACGGCGATTTCGATCATCGGCTCCTCCTGGTCGTCGATCCGCCGGCTGGTGATGGTGAGATCGCGCCGCGGCGCGTCCTGCATCGCCTCGATGGCGTTGCGGATCAGGTTGAGCAGAACCTGCTGCACCTGCACCTTGTCGGCGATGACGCAATCGGCGGCCGGGTCGAGCGCGAAGGTGACGCGCACGCCCGTCTCCTTGGCCCCGAGCAGCGCCAGCGCGCTCGCCTCCTCGATCAGCTTCGGCAGATCCTCCAGCTGACGGTCGCTCTCGCCGCGGGCGACGAATTCGCGCAGCCGACGGATGATCTCGCCCGCCCGCAGCGCCTGGCCGGCGGCGCGATCGATGGCGTCGCGGATGATCGGGGTCGAATCCGGCCGCCCCTTGTCGATCAGCCGCCGCGCGCCGCTGAGATAGCTCGCCGCGGCGGTCAGCGGTTGGTTCAGCTCGTGCGCCAGCGTCGAGGCCATCTCGCCCAGCGCGGAAAAGCGCGACATGTGGGTCAGCTCAGCCTGGAGTTCCTGCATCCGGCGCTGCGTCTCCTGGCGCTCCGTCAGGTCGCGGATGAAGCCGGTGAAGAAGCGGTGCGTCGCCGAGTGCATCTCGCCGACCGCGAGCTCCATCGGAAAGGTCGATCCGTCCTTGCGCGCACCGACGACGACGCGGCCGATGCCGATGATCCGCCGCTCGCCGGTCTTGAGATAGCGCGCGAGATAGCGATCGTGCTGCTCGCGGTAGGGAGAGGGCATCAGCATCGAGACGTTGCGGCCGATCGCCTCCGCCGCGGCATAACCGAACAGCCGTTCGGCGGTGGCGCTGAAGGACTGCATGATGCCGTCCGTGTCGATCACCACCATGGCGTCCGGCACGGTGTCGAGGACGGACTGCAGCCGCGCCTCGCGCTCGGCGAGTTCCTTCAGCGCCCGTTTGGCGAGCGTGATGTCGCGGGCCATCTTGGATGCGCCGACGAGCCGGCCGGCTTCGTCCGTGATCGGCGAGAGCGTCAGGCCGACGTCGATGATCTCGCCGTCCTTGCGCCGGCGGCGGGTCTCGTAGTGCTCGATCCGCTCGCCGCGGCGGATCCGATCGAGGAGCTCGGCTTCCTCGGTCTCCTCTCCCTCGGGCAGGAGCACCGCGATCGGCCGGCCGAGAATCTCCTCGGCGCTGTAGCCGAAGATCGCTTCGGCGCCGCGGTTCCAGTCGGTGATGATGCCGTCGAGGGACTTGCCGACGATCGCGACGTCCGACGAGGCGGCGATCGCGGCGAGCCGGCTCTGCGCCTGTTCGGCCGTCTTCTGCGGAGAGATGTCGACCAGCGCCCCCTGCAGCGACAGCGCGTTCTGCGGTCCCGCGACGATGCCTCCGCGAAGGCGCATCCAACGCCGGTCGCTGTCGGTTGCCATGCGCGCATCGACGGTCACCGGATCGCCGCGCTCGAGGCCGGTCTGGAGCGCCGCATCCAGCGCATTTCGATCGACGGGGTGGAAGCAGGCCAGGAACTCGGCATAGGACGAGGTCGGGCCCGGGGCGCCCAGATGCCGGACGGCGATCGGCGAAAGCGCCACCGTGCCTGCCGCCCGGTCCCAGCGCCAGGTGCCGATGCCCGCCGCTTCGACCGCCGAGAGGGCGATCGCCGCATCGTCGGTGCAGGTGTGCATATCTGGGGATGCGTCTGCCGTCATTCGCCCGGCGTCATTGGGTTGAGATCAAGCCGCTGAAAAAGAGGCGCCGTTCCGGCCTCCGGACCCGGCGCCCCGCAACTGGTAATGCCGTCGCCCGGCAATGTCCACGTGCGGCGCGGACAAGGCCGCAGCCGCACATGGGACGGGGCAGGCGCGCAGGCAGCGGGACTGCCCGCCTCCCGCCGGCGCCGGCGCTTACGGCGTCGGCAGTTCCACCGCGACCGCCTCGGCCTCGCGGCGGACGGTGCGCAGCTCGTACCAGAGCGCGTTGAGGATGCCGACGGTGGCGGCAAGGCCGAGGCCGAGGATCCAGGCGAAATACCACATGGCGAAGTCTCCGAAGTTCTGAAATGGGAAAGGACGCGCGGCCGCTGTGATGCGCGGCCGCGCGAGGTCCGGTCAGTAGGCGGCCGACCCCGAGGAGGACACGTCCTCCTCGGTGACCTTGCCCCACAGCACCTTGTAGACCCAGCTCGTATAGGCGAGCACGATCGGCAGGAAGACGACCGTGGCGATCAGCATGGTGCGCAGGGTCGACAGGCTCGACGAGGCGTCGAACACGGTCAGCGACTGGGCCGGATTGGTGCTCGACGGCAGGATCATCGGGAACATCGAGACGCCGACGGTGGCGATGATGCCGACGATGCCGAGCGCCGAGGCGACGAAGGTGAGCCCGTCCTTGCGTGCCTTGAAGCCGACCGCGGCGAGCAGCGGCCCGGCGATGCCGAGGAGCGGCACGACCATCAAGAGCGGATGCGCCGCATAGTTGGCGAGCCAGGCCTCCGGCGCAGCGATCACCTGCTTCAGCAGCGGATTGGACGGGCCGTCCATCGCCTGGGTCCCGACCACGGCGTAGCCGCCGAGGAGCCCGAACGCCACCAGCACCCCGCCGAGAGCGAACAGCACTGCCGTCCCGACGCCGAGTCTCGCGCCGATCGCCGCGGCGCGGTCCGCGACCGCCCCGTCCGCCTTGAAGGCGAGCCAAGCGGCACCGTGCATGGCGATCATCGCCAGCGAGACGAGGCCGCAATAGAGCGCCAGCGGGTTCAGGAGGCCGAACAGCGTGCCCTCGTAGATCGGCCGGAGATCGTCGGTGAAGTGGAACGGCACGCCCTGCAGCGTGTTGCCGACCGCGACGCCGAAGATCAGCGCCGGGACAGCACCGCCGATCACGAGCGCGATGTCCCAGTTCCGCCGCCACGCCGCGCCGGTGCGCTTGGAGCGATACTTGAACGCCACCGGCCTGAGGATCATCGCCGCCAGCACCAGGAACATCGCGAGGTAGAAGCCGGAAAAACTCAAGGCATAGAGCGCCGGCCAGGCGGCGAAGATCGCGCCGCCGCCGAGGATGAACCACACCTGGTTGCCTTCCCAGACCGGGCCGACGGTGTTGATGGCCACTCGGCGCTCGGCGTCGGTCTTGGCGACGACGGGCAGCAGCGCGCCGACGCCCATGTCGAAGCCGTCGGTGACGGCGAAGCCGATCAGCAGCACGCCGAGCAACACCCACCAGATGACGCGCATCGTGCCGTAGTCGAAAAGAAAGTCCAACATTGCTTTCGTCCTTGTCGGATAGGGTTTACTCGGCCGGGACCGCGAAGGGGCGGTAGCCCTCGACGTTCGTTCCCGTGCCGGGCAGCAGCACGCTCGGATCGTCGATGACCTGGTCCGGACCCTTCTTCACCGCACGCACCATCAGCATCACCTCGACGACGGCGAGCGCGCCGTAGAGGGCGGTGAAGCCGGCGATGGTGATGAGAAGGTCCGGGACCCCCAGTTCCGAGGTGGCGAGGAAGGTCGGCAGGACGCCCTCGATGATCCAGGGCTGGCGGCCGAACTCCGCGACGAACCAGCCGAGCTCGACGCCGATCCAGGGGAGCGGCAGCGCGAAGAGCGCGAGCCGGAACAGCCAGCGCGGCGCGCGGGCCTCGCGCATCGTGTAGAACAGCGCCGTGCCGAACAGGACGATCAGCGCGAAGCCGACGATCACCATGATGCGGAAGCTCGCGAACAGCGGCAGCACGCTCGGCACGGTCGACCACGCGGCCTGATCGATCTGTGCGTCGGTCGCCGTGTTCGGATCGTCGACATAGCGCTTCAGGAGCAGCGCATAGCCGAGGTCGCCCTGTGTCTTGGCGAAGGTCGCACGGGCGGCCTGGTCGCCGCGGTCCTTCTTGATGGCCTCCAGCGCGTTATAGGCGACGAGACCGTTGCGGATGCGGGTCTTGGCGTGGTCGACGAGGTCGACGATGCCCGGCATCTTCGTGTCGATCGAGCGGGTGCCGATCAGCCCCATCACCCACGGGATGTGGATCGCATGCTGCGTCGTATGGGTGTCCATGTTCGGCACGCCGAACAGGGTGAAGGAGGCAGGCGCGTCCTGCGTCTCCCACATCGCCTCGATCGCGGCGAGCTTCATCTTCTGGTGCTCGGTCAGCGCGTAGCCGCTCTCGTCGCCGAGGACGACCACCGACAGCGAGGCCGCCAGGCCGAAGGCGCTGGCGATCGCGAAGGAGCGCTTGGCGAGTTCGAGATGCCGGTTCTTCAGGATGTACCAGCCGGAGATCGCCAGCACGAAGACCGCGCCCATCGTGTAGCCGGCGGCCACCGTGTGGACGAACTTCGCCTGCGCCACCGGGTTGAGCAGGACGGCGGTGAAGTCCGTGACTTCCATGCGCATCGTGTCGGGATTGAACGACGCGCCGACCGGGTTCTGCATCCAGCCGTTGGCGATCAGGATCCAGAGGGCCGACAGGTTGGTGCCGAGCGCCATGAACCAGGCGACCATCATGTGGGTCACCGGCTTCAGCTTGTTCCATCCGAAGAAGAACAGGCCGACCAGCGTCGCCTCCAGGAAGAAGGCCATCAGGCCCTCGATCGCCAGCGGTGCGCCGAAGATGTCGCCGACATAGTGCGAATAGAACGCCCAGTTCATGCCGAACTGGAATTCCATCGTCAGGCCGGTCGCGACGCCGAGGGCGAAGTTGATGCCGAAGAGCAGGCCCCAGAACTTGGTCATGTCGCGCCAGATCTTGCGGCGCGTCATGACATAGACGGTCTCCATCATCGCCACGAGAATCGACAGGCCGAGCGTCAGCGGCACGAAGAGGAAATGGTACAGAGCCGTCAGCGCAAACTGCAGGCGCGACAGCTCCACCAGGAGTGGATCGACCATGGTGATGGGCTCCTTTCGAGTTGGTCCCATCCGCCATAAGAGCCGCCCCGGCGCGCCGCCTTGATCTAACGCAATGCAGCATGACACCCGCGCAGCTAGTCGGGAATCATGACCAGACGATCCGATCGCAGCGGCCCGGCACTATCCTTCGCGCGCGCAAAAGCCAGGCGGCCCCGCCGCGCCATCCTCCTCCTGCAGGGCCTGCGCATGGCCGGCCGGCTCGCCTTCGCCGCAGGCCTCGCCGTCACCGCCGGACGGATGATCGAGGCCGGCACGCTGGATCCGATGCCGCTCCTGGCCGCCATCGGCGCGCTGGTTCTCGGCGGCGCGGCCGGCTGGCTCGCCGATCGCCGGACGGCACGGGCCGAGGCCGATGTCGCCGGCGCGACGCTGGCGGCGCTCGAGGCGCGACTCGCCGGCATGAATGTGCGCCAGCTGCAGCAGCGAGCCCGCGGCGCACTGGTCACGGGGGCCGCGCGGCATCCGGCCGCCCTCGCCCGGCTGGTCGTCTCGCATGCCGCGACGCGGGCGACGATGGGCCTCGGGCCGCTCCTTGCCGTCGCGGCGATCGCGCCGCTCTCCTGGGAGGCGGCAGCCGCGCTGGTGCTCGCGACGCCGCTGATGATCGTGTTCTTCGCCCTCGTCGGCGGGCTGATCCAGGAACGTGCCGACGCGCGGGAGGCGGCGCTCGGCCGGCTGGCGGCGCAGTTCGCCGACCGGGTGCGCGCCCTGCCGACGATCCTCGCCAATCACGCGCTCGATCGCGAGACGCAGAAGCTGCAGGCCCGCATCGGCGCCTATGCGCGGGGCACGATGAGCGTCCTGTCCGTCGCCTTCCTGAACTCCGGCATCCTCGACTTCTTCTCCTCGCTGTCGATCGCGGTTCTGGCGGTTTTCCTCGGCCTCGGCCATCTCGGCCTTCTCGACGTCCCGGGCTTCGACCACCTCGCACTCTGGCAGAGCCTGTTCATCCTGCTCGTTGCGCCGGACTATTTCGCGCCGTTCCGCCGCTATGCCGAGCTCTATCACGCCAAGGCCGAAGGCGCGGCGGCGGCGACGGCCCTCGACTGGGTCTTCGCGGTGCCCGAAGACGGCGCTGCCGAGCCCGCCACCCGCGGCCAACCAGTCCCGGATGCCGCCTCAGACGCCGCTCTTCAAGATTTCGTCTTCCCGGCCGCCGGTCTCGTCGCCATCACCGGCCCGTCGGGCGCCGGCAAGACGACGCTGCTGCGGCGCCTCGCAGGCGTCGACGGCGAAGGCCGGGCGGAGCTGCGCGCTCTCGGCCGGGCGAGCTGGATCGCCACCGACAGCTTCGTGCCGGCCGGCAGCCTCGCCCGCGCGATCGCCTGGAACATCGACGGTTGCGACGGCGAAGCGGTCGCCGCCGTCGCACAGGAGCTCGGCCTGCTCGACGACGCGCTGCTGCCCGGCGGCTTGGACGCGCGGATCGCCGCCGGCGGCGAGAACCTCTCCGGCGGTCAGCGGATCCGCCTGGCCGTCGCCCGCATGCTGCTGGGACACGGGCCGGCCTTCTGCGACGAGCCGACGGCCAAGCTCGACGCCGACAATGCGGACAAGGTCCGGCGGGCTCTTGTCGCCGCGGCGCGCAGCCGGCTCGTCGTCGTCGCGACGCACGACGCGGCGCTGGCCGCCCTCGCCCGGCATCATATCGTGCTGGCCGCGCCGGCCGCCCATCCCATGAAAGCGATCGCCGCATGACCGATCTCGCCCACGCCGACCGCATCCCGGCGCGCTCCTCCATCCGCGCCGAAAGGTCCGAACGGTCCGCATCGACGGGGCGCTGGCGCCTCGCCTTCTTCCTCGCCGGCCTGTCGCTTCTCGCGGCCATCCTCCTCACCAGCGTCTCCGTCTGGTTCCTCGGCGCGGTGGCGCTGGCCGGCGCCGGATCGGCGGCGGTCAGCTTCGACTTCCACACGCCCGGCGCGCTGGTGCGCCTGTTCGCCATCACCCGCACGCTGGCGAAATACGGCGAGCGCCTGTCCGGCCATGCGGCCGCGCTGACCGACCAGGTCGCGCTGCGCCTGACGGTGTTCTCGGCGATGGCGAACGCGCCGGCGACCCGCGCCGCCGGCTGGCAGCTCTCCCGCGAGGAGCGGCTCGCCGACTGGCTGGAAGATGTCGAGGACCGCGACGACGAGCGGTTGCGGGTGCAGTTCCCGGCGGCCACGCTCGCCTTCGGCTTCCTGCTGCTGCTCTCGGCGACGGCCGTCATCTCGCCGCTCGCCTGCCTCCCGGTCCTGTTCTTCGCAGCGATCCCGCTGATCCTCGCGCGGCGGGGGATCCGGCGGGTCGGCGAAGCGGAAGCGTCCACCCGCGCCGCCCGGCGGACGGGTTCGGCCGCCCTCGGCGCTGCCCTGCAGGCCCTGGTGCCACTCGCCGCGGAGGGCCTGCGGGCGAACGAAATCGGCACCGCCCTTCGACCGCTCCACGAGTCCGCGCGCCTGCAGCGGCGCCAGTCCGACATGCTCGCCCTGCTCGACCTCGCCACCGGCCTGTTCGGACCGCTCGCGGTGACCGCCGTGCTCCTCGCGGCGTGGCATGCCGGCGCGCGCGGCGAGGCGCTGCTGCCCGCCGCCTTCGTCGGCTTCGGCTGGCTGGCGCTCGGCGAGGCCGCAGGGGCGCTCTCGAAGATCGTCCTGGGCCGGGTGAAGGCGAAGGAGGCACGCGCCGGTCTCGTCGTCTGGACCGACGGCGGAGACTGCGCTGCCGAGGCGGCAGACAGGTCGGGGATCTTTGTCGGCCGTGTCAGCCTCGTCGGCCTGCGCACTGCGACGCCGGACGGGCGGCCGATCGGCCGTCCGCTCGACCTGACCTTTCAGGTCGGCCGGCCGACGGCGCTCGCCGGCATCAGCGGTTCGGGAAAGACGACGCTCCTGAAGACGATCGCGGGATGGCTGCAGCCGGCGGCCGGCGCGATCCTCGTCGACGGCCGCGAGGTGGCGGCATCCGGGCGGCAGGGCCTCGTCCATCTCGGCCTGCATGATGCGGCAATCCTGTCCGACACCGTGCGGGCCAACCTCTTCGCCGACGGCGCGACGGACGCCGAGCTTCACGCGGCGCTCGCCGCGGTCGAGCTGGCGGACCGCGTCGAGCAGGGTGGCGGGCTGGACGCCTGGCTGACGCAGGACGTCCTGTCCCTCGGCGAGGCGCAGCGCCTCGCCCTCGCGCGCGCGTTCCTGACCAAGGCGCCGGTCATCCTGCTCGACGAGCCGACGGAGCATCTCGACGCCGAGCAGGCGGTGCGGATCCTCGCCCGCCTCCGTGCCCATGCGGCGGACCGCATCCTCGTCTACAGCGCCCACCGTCCGCCGCTCCTCGGCGACACGATCGTGCGGCTCTGACCGGGCGGCCGTGACGACGGCGACCGTGACGGGGGGAGCCACACGCGAGAGGAGACCCCCACTGGCTGCAGCGGCTACGGCTTGGTCCGGTCGGTCGCGGTGAGCGCCGCGATCATGCCGACATGGCCGAGCCAGGCGGCATACCAGCGCGGCCAGTCCTGCGTCGGCGAGCCCTTGCGGCCCATCCCGAAGCCGTGGCCGCCGCTCGGCAACAGGCGGCGCTCGACGGGCACCTTGGCGCGCCGGCAGGCGGTTTCCATGATGACGGTGTTCTGCGGATTGACGATCGGATCGTCGGCGGCCTGCACCAGAAACATCGGCGGGCAGTCGGCCTTGACGTCGGTCTCGATCGACCACCGCGCACTGGCGTCAGCGCTGGGCTTGCTCCCGACGAGCATCCGGCGGCTCAAGATCCCGTCATAGGGCGGCTCCAGCGTGATCACCGGATAGATGAGCGCCGCGTCGGCCGGCCGCGCCGACAGCCGGTCCGCCAGGTCGACGGGATCGTAGGTCGCAAGGTCGAACCGCGTCGCGGCCATGCCCATCAGGTGGCCGCCGGCGGAAAAGCCGAGAACGCCGATCTTGGCGGGGTCGAGGCGATAGCGCGGCGCGGCGGATCGGATCAGGCGAAGCGCCCGCTGCGCGTCCTGCAGCGGCGCCAGCGGGCCGTTCAGCCAGCCTTCGCCGGGCAGGCGATAGGTGAGGACGAAGGCGGTGATGCCGCGGTCCGCCAGCCAGCGCGCTGCGGGGCGCGCCTCGCCGTCGAGGCTGATGCGCTTGTAGCCGCCGCCGCCGGCGACGAGCACCGCCGAACCGTTCGGCCGGGCGGGAACGAACACTTCGAGCGTTGGCGTCGCGACGTTCCGGACCGAGCCCCAGGGCGTGACGGTCAGCGGACCCTGCGGCCCGCCGCCGCCGGGCGCCCGCCCCGGCCAGAGCGGGAAGACCTCGGCACTCGCGGGCGGAGCGGCGCGTGCCGGAAGGGCAAGAAGACCGGCGGCGCCGGTCGCAAGCAGGAAGCTGCGGCGGGAAATCATCGTGCGTGACCCGAATGGGGCCGCGGCACCCGCTTCCACCCCGTGGTTTCGACGGGCGCACTCTAGCCGCGCGATCCGCCCGAGGCGAGCGGATCCAGCGGTTGAGGTAAATAGCCGAAGAGCAATCAGACCAGGGTGACCCGTATAGCCGCGCCGTCGTGGCGCGGGCGGCAGAACTTCTTGCAGTCCTGCCGCTGGGTCCTGGCGGCCTGATCTACAGCCGCAGCCGGTCCACTGCCGAACGCGCGAAGGCTTCCGACACATGCGCGAAGGAACGGCGCGCCTCCTTCGTGGCGCCGTCGCCGTCGACCGGCTCCAGCATGAAGACCAGGAAGGAGCGGCCCGTCGCCATATAGGTCTTGCCGAATTCGAACGGCGCCAGTTCCTCGCGGTCCGGCAGGTTGGTGTCGATGACGCAGCGCCACCGCCGCCCGCCAGGCGCCTCGGGCAGCGTAAAGTTCACGACGTCGAAATGCGCGTTCATGACGATGAGCATGGTCGCATCGGTGCCGGGCCGGCGGATGCCGGTCGACTGCGCCCGCCCGTCGAGCAGCACGCCGAAGCAGCGTGCTTCCGGATCCTGCCAGTTGGCCTCCTCGAACTCGGTACCCGACGGCGTGATCCAGGCGACGTCCTTCACGCCGAGCTCCTCGTCGAAGGTCCCGTGCAGGAACGTTCCGCGCCGCAGCATCGCCAGCGACTGGCGCAGCGCGATCAGCTTCTGCACGAATTCGGCCAGCTCGCGGCTTTCCGGCGTGATGTCCCAGTCGACCCAGCCGATCTCGTTGTCCTGGGCATAGGCGTTGTTGTTGCCGCCCTGCGTCCGGGCGAACTCGTCGCCCGCGAGGATCATCGGCGTGCCGCGCGAGAAGAGCAGCGTCGCGAAGAAATTGCGCAGCTGGCGGAAGCGCGTCTCGACGATCTCCTTGTCCTCGGTCGGCCCTTCGGCACCGTAATTGTAGGAGATGTTGTGCGAGTTGCCGTCCTGGTTGTTCTCGCCATTCGCCTCATTGTGCTTCTCGTTGTAGCTGACGAGGTCGTGCAGCGTGAAGCCGTCATGGGCGGTGATGAAGTTGACGGAGGCCCAGGGCTTGCGGCCGCGCTTGTCGAAGAGGTCGGCCGAGGCGGAGATCTTCCCGGCCACCGCGCCCACCATCCCGTCGTCGCCGCGCCAGTAGGAGCGGATCGTGTCGCGGTAGCCGTCGTTCCACTCGGCCCAGCCCGGGGGGAAGCGCCCGACCTGATAGCCGCCGGGGCCGCAGTCCCAGGGTTCCGCGATCAGCTTCACCTGGCTGAGCAGCGGATCCTGCATGCAGGCGTGGAGGAAGCTCGACTCCTCGGAGAAGCCGGTCGGCTCGCGCGCCAGGATGGTCGCGAGGTCGAAGCGGAAGCCGTCGACGCGCATCTCGCCGGCCCAGTAGCGCAGCGAGTCGGTGACGAGCTGCATGACGCGGGGATGCGAGGTGTTGACCGTGTTCCCGGTACCGGTGTCGTTGATGTAGTAGCGCGGCTGGTCCGGCAGCAGGCGATAGTAGGTGGCGTTGTCGATGCCCTTGAAGGAGAGCGTCGGCCCCTTCTCGTTGCCCTCGGCCGTGTGGTTGTAGACGACGTCGAGGATCACCTCGAGGCCGGAATGGTGGAAGGCCGACACCATCTCCTTGAACTCGGCGACGGACGATCCGGCGAGATAGCGCGAATCCGGCGCGAAGAAGCCGATCGTGTTGTAGCCCCAGTAGTTCCGCAGGCCCTTGTCGACGAGATAGCTGTCGTCGACGAAGGCGTGGATCGGCAGCAGCTCGACCGAAGTGACGCCGAGGCTGCGGATGTAGTCCACGACCTCGCGGGTCATCAGCCCGGCGAACTTGCCCTTGTCGGTCTCGGCGACGGCCGGGTGGCGCTGGGTGTAGCCCTTGACGTGGGTCTCGTAGAAAATCGTCCGGTCCCAAGGGACACGCGGCGCGCGCTCGTCGCCCCAGGTGAAGGCCGGGTCGATGACCCTGCACTTCGGCATGAAGGGCGCGGAGTCGCGCTCGTCGAAGGACAGATCCTCGTCGGCGTGGCCGATCGTGTAGCCGAACAGCGCGTGGTCCCAGGTGAGGCTGCCGACATGCTGCTTGGCATAGGGGTCGAGCAGCAGCTTGTTCGGGTTGAAGCGGTGGCCGGCATCCGGCTCGTAGGGGCCGTACACCCGGTAGCCGTAAATCATGCCCGGGCGCGCCTCGCGCAGATAGCCGTGGAAGATCTCGTTGGTGTATTCCGGCAGTTCGATCCGCTCGACTTCCTGCTTGCCCTCGGGATCGAAGATGCAGAGCTCGACCTTGGTCGCGTTCGCCGAGAAGATCGCGAAGTTGACGCCGATGCCGTCCCACGTCGCGCCGAGCGGGAACGGCCGCCCCTCCCCGATGCGAACGCGCCGGATCCCCGGCTGGGGCAGATGGCTGCTGGTGGTATTCGGAGTGATGTGGATGGTCACGGAGAGGCTCGCGAACGGAGTTCAGTGAGAAGACAATCGCGAATCGGGCAGCCGCGTTCCCGCAGCTGCGAAATCTTCCTTCGAAGCGACCGTCGTCACCCGTCGCACGGCGCGCACACGACCGGCAGCGCACCCCGGCGCGCTGCCGATCCTGTCCGGCCGGACCTGCCGCGACCGCGCCGTCAGATCGTCAGGACGGTCGCGCCGGTGGTCCTGCGGCCTTCCAGCGCGCGATGCGCCTCAGCGGCCTCGGACAGCGGGAAGCTCTGGCCGATCTCGATCTTCACCGCGCCCGATGCGATGACGCCGAACAGCGCCTTGGCGGAAGCCTCGAGATCCTCCCGCGTCGCCACATAGTGGAAGAGCGTCGGACGCGTGGCGAAGAGCGAGCCCTTCTGATTGAGGATCGCTAGGTCGATCTCCGGCAGCTTCCCCGAGGACTGGCCGAAGGTGACCCACAGGCCGCGCGGCCTGAGGCAGTCGAGGCTTGCCGGGAAGGTGTCCTTGCCGACCGAATCATAGACGACGTCGCACTTGCGGCCGTCGGTGATCTCCTTCACCCGCGCGACGAAATCCTCGTCATTGTAGTTGATGACGTGATCGTAGCCGTGCTCCAGCGCCAGCTTGCACTTTTCCGGCGAGCCGGCCGTGCCGATGACGGTGGCGCCGAGATGCTTCGCCCACTGGCCGGCGATCAGCCCGACGCCGCCGGCGGCCGCGTGGAACAGGAGCACCGTGTCCGGCCCGACCCTGAAGGTCCGACGCAGGAGATATTCGGCGGTCATGCCCTTCAGCATCACCGCCGCCGCAGTCTTCAGCTCGACGGCCTCCGGCACCGCGACGGCGCGCTCGGCGTCGACGAGGACCTTCTCGGCATAGGCGCCGCTGACGCCGTTATAGGCGACCCGGTCGCCTTCCTTGAAGCGGGTCACGCCCTCGCCGACGGCCTCGACGATACCAGCCCCCTCCTTGCCGAGGACGAAGGGCAGCTTGTCGGACTTGTAGAGGCCGGTCCGGAAATAGACGTCGATGAAGTTGAGGCCCGCGGCCTCCTGCGCGACGAGGATTTCCCCCCTGCCCGGCCGGCCGGGATCGTGATCCTCGTAGGACAGGACCTCCGGTCCGCCGAGTTCGTGGACGACGATGGCCTTGCTCATGGCGTTTCTCCCAAACTGATCAGTCGCTGCGGCCGCGCAGCCGGTCGATGAGCTGCATGATCCCGCCGATGGAGAACAGATAGAGAGAGGTGGCGGCAAGTCCCCACCGCGTCCACTCGGCGAGGTCGAAGCCGTCGATCAGCCCGACGAATCCGAACACCGACCAGGCCGCGACCACGGCGAGATTGGCCCCGCGCAACTGCTTGACGCGCACCGGATGCAGGAACTTGATCGGCAGGAAGGTGGCGATGGTGCAGACGACGACGAAGCCGAAGGCGACCCATTCGGTCGGCCGAATCGCGAAGAAGGCAAAGACCACCATGTTCCAGGCGACGGGAAAGCCGCGGAAGTAGTTGTCCTTGGTCTTCATGCGCGTGTCGGCATAGTAGATCGCTGCGGACACGACGATCATTCCCGCGGCGACGCCCGACCAAGGCTCCCCGATCAGGCCGGACAGGTACAGCGCGACCGCCGGAATCATCACGAAGGTCGCATAGTCGATGATCGAGTCGAGCAGGTCGCCGGACCAGTTCGGCAGGAGCGCCTTGATGTTGGCCTTGCGCGCCAGCGGGCCGTCGATCCCGTCGATGAAGAGCGCCAGTCCGAGCCAGGCGAAGACCGCCACCCAGCGCCGTTCCGCCGCCGCGATCAGCGCCATGAAGGCGAAGAACGCGCCGCTCGCGGTCAGAAGATGAATAGCGAATGCGCGCCATTGCTCGAAGGGGGGAACTGCGTTCGCCATGAACTCCGCTGCCTGCTCTGCCGAAGGCTTGCATCCTGCGACCTTGCGACCATTGCCTTCCGCTGTAGCGTGCGTATCTGCCGAATCCAAGCGCAGCACGAACAGGCTGCCAGCATGAGGCACCACAGGTGCCGACGCAAAGGGGAGATCGCAGACGTGTCGATCGAGCGCAGGGAAATCGCCGTCGTCGGAGGCGGCCTGGCGGGAACCGCGACGGCTTTGGGCTTTGCGGCGAAGGGCTTCGACACGGTGCTGATCGCACCAAGCGCGCCGCCGGACGCCCGCAGTTCCGCCATCCTCGGTCGCTCCTACGCGTTCCTCTCCGAGATCGGCGTGTTCGAGGCGCTGCAGGACAAGATGGCGCCGCTCGCGGTGATGCGCCTCGTCGACGACACGGGGCGGCTGTTCCACGCCCCGACGGTCGAGTTCAACGCGAGCGAGATCGGCCTTTCGGCCTTCGGCTACAATATCCTCAACGCCGATCTTCTGGAGGCGCTGAAGGCGCGCTGCGCGGTCGAGCCGAACCTGGAAGTGCGCGAGGCCAAGGCGACCGGCTACGAGCCCGGCGAGGCGAAGGCCATCGTCACGCTCGACGACGGTTCGCGCTACGCCGTCGACCTCGTCGTCGCCGCCGACGGCCGTCGCTCGCCGATGCGCGAGGCGGCGGGCATCCGGACGCGGCAGTGGCGCTATCCGCAGTCGGCGATCGTGTTCAACTTCTCGCACGCGGTTGATCACCGCGCGGTCTCCACCGAGTTCCACACCCGCACCGGCCCCTTCACCCAGGTCCCGCTGCCGGGCCGGCGCTCGTCGCTGGTCTGGGTCGAGGATCCGAAGCTCGCCGAACTCTATGTCGAGCTGCGACCGGAAAAGCTGTCGGAGACGGTCGCCGAGAAGCTGCACTGGATCCTCGGCGCGGTGGAGGTGGAGGAGCCGATCCAGCGCTTTCCGCTCGGCGGGGCCTCGGTCGACCGGCTGACGGCGGACCGGCTGGTGCTGGTCGGCGAGGCCGGCCACGCCTTCCCGCCGATCGGCGCGCAGGGGCTCAACCTCGGCCTGCGCGACGGCGAGGCGATCGTGCGCCTCGCTTCGGAAAGCCGCGACGATCCCGGCCGGCGCGTGACGCTGCTGCGCTACGAGGCGGCGCGCAAGGCGGACGTCAACTCGCGCACCCTCGGCGTCGACCTGCTCAACCGCTCGCTGCTCGCCGGCATGCTGCCGACCCAGTTCGCACGCTCACTGGGGCTGACCGCCATGGCGGAGGTGCCGCTGCTGCGCCAGTTCGCCATGCGCGAGGGCCTGTCGCCGGGCGCCGGCATCACCGGCGTGCCGCGCTCGCTACGGAAATGGATCGGCGGGGACCGCGCCTGACGCGATCAGGAACAGAAGCAGGGTCACGCTCGCCGCCGACAGCACCGTCGTCACCAGCACCGAGGCCGAGGCCCGCTCGATCCAGACGCCGTATTGCTGCGCGATCACGAAGACGTTTGTCGCCGTCGGCAGGCTGGCGAGCAGCATCGCGCTCTTCACCCAGACCGGGTCGAACGAGCCGAACAGGCCGAGGAGCAGCCACACGGCGATCGGGTGTGCCACGAGCTTCAGCGGCACGATGAAGCCGAGTTCGACCGGCACCCGCTTCAGCGGCCGCAGCGCCAGCGTCACCCCCATCGCGAAGAGGGCGCACGGCGCCGCGGCGCCGGACAGGAGGCCGAGGAAGCGATCGACCGGCGCCGGCGGTACGGCGCCGAGAGCCGCCGCCCCGACGCCGGCGATCGTGGCGAGGATGAACGGGTGGGTGAAGATCTTCTTCAGGACCGACAGCGCGAGGGCGCCGGGCGATCCACGGCGCTCGCCGCCGAGCGCCATCAGGAGCGGCGCCATGACGAAGTGCAGCGTGTTGTCGAAGCAGAAGATCAGCGCCACGGGGACGGCGGCGGCGGGACCCAGCGCCACCAGCGCCAGGCCCGGCCCCATGTAGCCGATATTGCCGTACGCGCCGGCAAGGCCCTGGATCGTCGCACTCGGCACGTCGCCGCGACTCTTCAGCACTGCGACGGTGAAACCGGTGACGAAGATCAGGAAGGTGCCGAGGGTCGTCGCGGCGATGAAGCCGACGCTCGCCAGCTTCTCGACCGGCGTCTTGGACAGCAGCTGGAAAAACAGTGCCGGCAAAGCGATGTAGATGATGAAGACGTTGAGCCAGTCGAGCCCGCTCACCGGATGGCGAACGATCCGGCCGGCGAGGAAGCCGAGGGCGATCAGCGCGAAGAACGGCGAGATCAGCCCGACGATCTGGATCAAGGGATGTTGCTCCGGAGAAGCGGCGGGAGGCGGCGGACTGCCCGGAGAGGCCGGGCGCCAGTCTTGCCTAGCGGCTCGGAATGTCGCTAAGGGCTCGCGGGTTAAAGGAGTGCCGAACGCAATGCAAACTGCTCGCTTTTCCATCGGACAGATCGTCCGCCACCGGATCTTCCCGTTCCGCGGCGTGATCTTCGATGTCGATCCCGAGTTCGGCAACACCGAGGAATGGTACGAGGCGATCCCGGAGGAGATGCGGCCGCGCAAGGACCAGCCGTTCTACCACCTGTTCGCGGAAAATGCCGAGAGCGAGTACATCGCCTATGTCTCGGAGCAGAACCTCGTCCCCGACGAGGCGGGCGGGCCGGTCCGCCACCCGCAGATCGGCGACCTCTTCGACGGGCCGATCGACGGCGTCTACCGGCTGAAGGGCAACCACCGGAACTGACGGCGGCCGCCTCTCCCGGCGCGAACCGCGTCCCTCCGGTGGCTGCGGTACAGGACTATGCAGACAGGGCGGCGAGCTGCGGCAGCCCCGAACGCGACGGGGGCGCCGAAGCGCCCCCGAAACTGCGTTCACCGATGAGGCGACGACCCTACTTCGAGGTCCCGCCGGCATCCTTCTTGGCGGCGTTCTGCGCGTCCTCGAACTTCTTGCGCCGTTCCTCGGCCTGCTTCTGCAGCGCGTCGTTCAGCTCCTTCTGGCGCTGGGCGAGCTCCGGCTGGGCCTTCGGCGGGCCGTCATAGGCCTGGGTGAAGCCGGACAGCGTGATCGGCACGGGATTGGCCTGCCGCTGGAAGTTGATCGAGGTGACGACCATCTGCTTGCCCTTCTTCATCGAAGCGACCATCGCGTCGGTCAGCTCCGCCTCGGCGATGCAGCGGTTCGGGAAGCAGACCGAGTAGTTCAGCGTCTGCGGCTGGCCGTCGTCGATCTTCACCTGCACGCCCGCCGGGATCACCCGGCCGGACGGCACGACGGCCTGGATCACCTTCTGGTTCACCTTGCCCTTCACCGTGATCAGGTTGATCGCGGTGATCATCTGCCGCGTGTCGGCGAACAGCGTGTACTGGGTGTTGCAGATGTCGTTGTCGCCCTGCTTGGCGCAGACCTTGAACCACTCGGTCGGCACGCCCTGGTCCGCCTGGTTCTGGTCTGCAGCGGCCTGGGCCCTGGCGGCCGGAACGCTGGCAACGAGAGCCGCCAGGCCGACCAGGCCGGCGGCGAGCATCGAGGTGGAAGCGTTCAGCGAACGTTGTATCACGGCCTCAAATCCTTTCGGCGCGTATCTCGGGGATGGGAATGGATCCTTCCTTAGCGGGCCGGGGAGTCTTTCGCAAATGCGGCCGTTTGAAGGCTTGCGCGGGCCGCAAACCCGCGATCGCGGCGGCCTGTCCGGAGGTAGGCAAGGGCGACCGCCGCGGCTAAAGTCCGGCTCGTCCAGCCGAACCGGAGAGCCTTCAGCCGCATGCGGATCTTTCCTGCCGCCACGCCCTTCGGGCGCTTTGTCGGGCTCGCGCTCGTCCTGTGCGCCGCCGTCGCCACCCTGCCCGCCCGCGCCGCACCGACCTACGCGATCGCCATGCAGGGCGATCCGGCGCTGCCCGCCGACTTCGCGCACCTGCCCTATGTCAATCCGCACGCGCCGCAGGGCGGCACGATGCGCTACGGCGTGTTCGGCTCGTTCGACAATCTCAACCCGGTGATCGTCAAGGGCGCGCTGACCACGGCCCGTGGCATCTGGTTCGACCGGGAGTTCGGCAATCTCGTCTTCGAGCCGCTGATGCAGCGCTCGCCGGACGAGCCCTTCACCATGTACGGGCTCCTCGCGAAGTCGGTGGAGACCGATCCGGACCGCACCTTCGTCGAGTTCCAGCTCGATCCGAAGGCCAAGTTCTCCGACGGCGTGCCGGTGACGCCGGAGGACGTCATCTGGACCGTGAAGATGCTGCGCGAATACGGCCGGCCGATGTATGCCAACTGGCTGCGGCCGGCGGTGAAGATCGAGAAGGTCGGCGAGCACGGCGTGCGCTTCACCTTCGACAAGACCGCCGACCGCGAGACGCCGCTCCTCATCTCCGGCCTGCCGGTCCTGCCGAAGCACGCCTTCGACGAAAAGACCTTCGATCAGACGACGCTCAAGCCGGTGATCGGCTCCGGTCCCTATCTCATCGACCAGGTCCTGCCAGGGCGGCGCATCGTCTACAAGAAGAACCCGAACTACTGGGGCAAGGACCTGCCGATCAAGCAGGGCCTCGACAACTACGACAAGATCGTCATCGACTACTATCGTGATCCGAACGCCCAGTTCGAGGCCTTCAAGAAGGGCCTGTCCTACGTCTATGCCGACGGCAGCCCGGTGCACTGGAAGACGGCCTACGACTTCCCCGCCGTGAAGAACGGCGACGTCGTCAAGGAGAGCTTCACCTCCGGCGCACCGGCGAACATGCTGGCCTTCGTCTTCAACACCCGCCGGCCGGTGTTCCAGGACCGCGCCGTGCGCAAGGCGCTGGCGATGCTCTTCGACTTCGAATGGGCGAACAAGAACCTGTTCGACGACGTCTATGTGCGCACCGCGAGCTTCTTCGACGGCTCGGAGCTGTCGAGCGTCGGCAAGCCTGCCTCGGTCAAGGAGAAGCAGTTCCTCGGCGAGGCGCATGCCAAGGTCGATCCGGACATCCTGAACGGCACCTACAGGCCGACCGTGACCGACGCTTCGGGCAGCGACCGCAAGGTGCTGCGCCAGGCGGTGCAGGCGCTGCAGGCGGCCGGCTATCACTTCAAGGGTCGGCAGATGGTCGGCCCGGACGGGCAGCCGCTGACCTTCGACATCATGGTCCAATCGGCGGACCAGGAGCGCATCGCGCTCGCCTATCAGCGCACGCTGGAGCGCGTCGGGATCAACATCACCGTCCGCCAGGTCGACGACGCGCAGTACCAGGCGCGCAAGAACACCTACGACTACGACATGATCATCGCGACCTATTCCGCCTCGCTGTCGCCGGGCGCCGAACAGGTCTACCGCTGGGGGTCGATCTCGAAGGGCATCAACGGCACCTTCAACTACGCCGGCGCGGCCGACCCGGCGCTCGACGCGCTGATCAACGACATCGTCACCACCCACTCGCGCGAGGACTTCGTGGCGGCCGTGCGCGCCTACGACCGGGCGCTGATCTCCGGCTATTACGTCGTGCCGCTCTACCACCTGCCGGAACAATGGCTGGCGCGCTGGAAGTTCATCAAGCACCCCGACAAGACGCCGCTCTACGGCTATCAGCTGCCGGCCTTCTGGCGCGATCCGTCGAGCGTGAAGACGAACTGAGGGAGCGGCGAGAGAGCCCGCGGCGTGAACGCGAGCCGCCTCTTGATCGACATCAGGCGAGCTTCGGCGCACGGCCGGTACCGACCTTTCGCTTTTACTCCTCGGCAACCATACCGGCGGTCGATTTGGGAAATCCCGGCCGACCTTGTGGATGCGGACGCGCTCGCCGAAGAAGCGTCGCAAGTTCGGTGTTGAACCGGCGAGGCGTCGACCGGCAGTCGACGTGACTTCACCAGCGTCCGCAGCAGCGGTTATGCCGCGGCGGCCATCCGGAGACCTCCATCCATGACCCTCAGGTTCGATCGGCGAGGGCTGATCGCTTCGCTTCTCTCGGCCACCGCCGCGCTGGCCGTCGCCATCCCCGCGATGGCCGCGGAGCCGGCACCAGGCCAGCCACCCGCGGCCGTCATCGCGGCGGTCGAGAAGGATCTCGGCGCCCGCGTCGGTGTCGCCGTCCTCGGCGACAAGCGCCTGCCGCACTGGTCGCACCGCGCGGACGAACGCTTCCCGATGGCGAGCACCTCCAAGGCCTTCACCTGCGCCGCGCTCTTGGCCCAGGTGGACAGCGGCAAGCGCAGGCTCGCCGAGACGGTGACGGTGCGCCAGTCCGACATTCTCGACTACGCACCGGTCACGAAGAAGCATGTCGGCGAGGCGATGACGCTCGGCGCCCTCTGCGAGGCCGCGACCGGCTTCAGCGACAACACCGCCATCAACCTCGTCCTCGACGCCATCGGCGGGCCGAAGGCGGTGACAGCCTTCCTGCGCCACATCGGCGACCGGACGACGCGCCTCGACCGCAAGGAGCCCGATCTGAACGAGGGAACGCCGGGCGATCCGCGCGATACGACGACGCCGGCCGCAGCGACCGCGAGCCTGCGCAAGCTGGTGCTCGGCAACGCGCTGTCCAAGGCGTCGCGCCGGCAGCTGACCGACTAGCTCGTGGCCGACCAGGTGGCGGGACCGCTGCTGCGGTCCGTCCTGCCGGAAGGCTGGCGCATCGCCGATCGCAGCGGCGCAGGCGGCCACGGCACGCGTGGCATCATCGCGGTGATCTGGCCGCCGAAGGCAAAACCCCTCGTCGCGGCGATCTATATCACCGGGACGAACGCCTCGATGGACGAGCGCAACCACGCCATCGCGGAGATCGGCAAGTCGCTGGTGGGCTCGCTCCGGCCCTGAGCCACACCGGGCGAAGCGACGATGACGGCAGGCGGCCTCACGCCGCCTGCTTCTGCCCCTCGTCGACGAAGCGCGCGAGGTTGGTCGCGATCGTCGCGGCGCCGTTGAGACGCTTCTCCGGCGTCGGCCAGTCGCGGATGAGGACGATCGACTGATCCGGGCGGATCTTCGCCGCGCTCCCCTGCTCGCCGATGTAGCGCACCAGCGCGGCGGGATTGGCGAAGCTCTTGTCGCGGAACTGCACGACGAGGCCCTTCGGCCCGGCGTCGAGCTTCTCGATATTGGCCTTGCGGCACAGCGCCTTGATGAACACCACCTTCAGGAGATGCTCGACTTCGGTCGGCAGCGGCCCGAAGCGGTCGATCAGCTCGGCGCCGAAGGCGTCGATCTCGCGCGCATCGGTGAGGTCCGCCAGCCGGCGGTAGAGCGTCATGCGAAGCTGGAGATCCGGGACGTAGCCCTCCGGGATCATCACCGCTGTGCCGAGCGCGATCTGCGGCGACCACTGGCCGTCGGTCTCCGCCTCTTCGCCCTTCATCGTCGCGACCGCCTCCTCCAGCATCTGCTGGTAGAGCTCGAAGCCCACCTCCTTGATGTGGCCGGACTGCTCGTCGCCGAGAAGATTGCCGGCGCCGCGCTGGTCGAGGTCGTGGCTGGCGAGCTGGAAGCCGGCGCCGAGCGTGTCCAGCGACTGCAGCACCTTCAGCCGGCGATCGGCGCCCTTGGTCGGCGTCTTGTTCGCCGGCAGCGTCAGCAGCGCATAGGCGCGCTGCTTCGACCGGCCGACGCGGCCGCGGATCTGGTAGAGCTGGGCGAGGCCGAACATGTCGGCGCGGTGGACGATCAGCGTGTTCGCCGTGGGGATGTCGAGGCCGGACTCGACGATGGTCGTCGCGAGCAGCACGTCGTACTGGCCCTCGTAGAAGGCGTTCATGATGTCGTCGAGTTCGCCGGCCGCCATCTGGCCGTGCGCGACCGCGACCTTCAGCTCCGGCACCTGCGTGTCGAGGAACTCCTTGACGCTGGCGAGATCGGAGACGCGCGGGCAGACGTAGAAGCTCTGCCCGCCCCTGTAGCGCTCGCGCAGCAGCGTCTCGCGCACCACCATCGGATCGAACGGCGAGACGAAGGTGCGCACCGCCATGCGGTCGACCGGCGGCGTGGTGATGAGCGACAGCTCGCGCACGCCCGTGAGCGCCAGCTGCAGCGTGCGCGGGATCGGCGTCGCCGACAGCGTCAGAACATGGACGTCGGACTTCAGCTCCTTCAGCCGCTCCTTGTGCTTGACGCCGAAATGCTGCTCCTCGTCGATGATCAGGAGGCCGAGATTCTTGAAGTCGACACCCTTTCCGAGCAGCGCATGGGTGCCGACGACGATGTCGACGGTCCCCTCCGTCAGGCCCTTCTTGGTCTGGTTCAGCTCCTTGGCCGTGACGAGGCGCGAGGCCTGCGCGACGTTCAGCGGCAGGCCGCGGAACCGCTCGGAGAAGGTCTTGAAATGCTGGCGGGCGAGCAGCGTCGTCGGCACGACGACCGCGACCTGCAGCCCGTTCATCGCCGCGACGAAGGCGGCGCGGAGCGCCACCTCGGTCTTGCCGAAGCCGACATCGCCGCAGACGAGGCGATCCATCGGCCGGCCGAGCGACAGGTCGTCGGTGACCGCGTCGATGGCGTTCAGCTGGTCCTCGGTCTCCTCATAGGGGAAACGCGCGGCGAACTCGTCCCACAGGCCTTCCGGCGGCACCAGCTTCGGCGCGCCGCGCATCTGCCTTGCGGCGGCGATCTTGATGAGTCCGTCCGCCATGTCGAGCAGGCGCTTCTTCAGCTTGGCCTTGCGCGCCTGCCAGGCGCCGCCGCCGAGCTTGTCGAGCATCGCCTCCGAGCCCTCGCCGCCATAGCGCGACAGGAGCTCGATGTTCTCGACCGGCAGGAACAGGCGGTCGTCGCCCTGGTAGCGCAGCTCCAGGCAGTCGTGCGGCGCGCCGGCCGCCTCGATCGTCTTCAGGCCGACGAAGCGGCCGATGCCGTGGTCGACATGGACGACGATGTCGCCCTCGTTGAGGCCGGAGACCTCGGAGATGAAATCGGCGCCGCGCTTCTTGCGCCGGCCGCGCCGGACCAGTCGGTCGCCGAGAATGTCCTGCTCGCCGACGACGGCGAGGTCCGGCGTCTCGAAGCCGGCCTCGATGCCGAGGACGGCCGTCATCACGAGGTTCTTCGGCGCCTCGTTGACCTGTTTCAGGTTCTCCGCCGGCTTCATGCCACCGAGGCCGTGCTCCTCCATCACCTGGGCGAGGCGCTCGCGCGAGCCCTCCGTCCAGGCGGCGAGCACCACCCGCCGGCCGTCGGCGCGCAGCTTGGCGATATGCGCGACCGCCGCCTCGAAGACGTTGGCGTCGCCCGCCGCACGCTCGGTGGCAAAGTTGCGCCCGCGCTGGACGTCGAGATTGACGACCTCGCGGCCCGAAGCATCCGTCACGCCATAGGCGGACAGGCGGATCGGATCGGCGATCGCCAGCCCCGCCGCCAGCTCGTCGCCGGAAAGATACAGCGCGTCCGGCTCGACCGGATGATAGGGCACCGTCTCGGCGCTCGCCGCGCCGACCGCGCGCCGCCGCGCCTCGTAGTGGTCGGCGACGGTCTTGCGGCGTTCCTCGACGGACTGCATCGCCAGATGGTCGAGGACGATGGGGAAGCCGTCGCAATAGTCGAACAGCGTGTCCAGCCGCTCGTAGAACAGCGGCAGCCAGTGCTCCATGCCGGAGAAGCGCTTGCCCTCGGAGATCGAGGTGTAGAGCGCGTCCTCGCGCTGGGCGGCACCGAAGCGCTTGATGTAGTTCGTGCGGAAACGGCTGATCGTCTCGTCGGTGAGGCTGACCTCCGAGACCGGCGCGAGTTCGAAGCGCTTCAGCTGCTTCGTCGTGCGCTGGCTGGCGGGATCGAAGGCGCGGATCGTCTCCAGCGTATCGCCGAAGAAGTCGAGCCGCACCGGCTCCTCCTCGCCGGGCGCGAAGAGGTCGAGGATGCCGCCGCGCACGGCGAACTCGCCGCGCTCGCGCACCGTCGCGACCCGCTCGAAGCCGCCGCGCTGCAGCGCCGTGACGATCTGCTCCATCGGCACGCGCCCGCCGGCGGACGCCGCGACCGTCTCCTCCGCCAGCACGGCGGCCGGCGGCATCTTCTGCAGCATGGCGTTCGCGGTGGTCAGGATCAGCGCGCGGTGCGGCTCCCTGCGAAGCGCCGACAGCGAGGCGAGCGCCGACAGGCGCCGCGCCGCCACCTCGCCGGAGGGACCGACGCGGTCGTAGGGCAGGCAGTCCCAGCCGGGCAGCGTCAGCACCGGCAGGTCCGGCGCGACGAAGCGCAGCGCGTCCTCCAGCTCGCCCATGCGGTTGCCGTCGCGCATGACGAAGACGACCGGCTTCTTCTTGCCGCGCAGGCGCGCGATGTCGGCGAGGAGGAAGGCGTCGTAGCCGTCGAGGACGCCGCCGATCTCCAGCCCGCCGCCGCGCTCCAGCGCCTTCTTGAGCTTGTCGGGAACGCTCACCGCTCAGGCTCCCCAGTCGCCGTTGTGGAAGCTCTTCACGCGGCGGAAGACGGCGGTGTCGTAGTTCTCCGGCACCTCGTCCTCGCCGGTCATCCAGCGGAAGAGGTCGCGGTCCGGGACCTCCATCAACAGCTCATAATCGGCGAGATCGGCGTCGCTGAGCGTCGCGATCTCGGAATCGGCGAAACGCCCGAGAACCAGGTCCATCTCGCGGATGCCCCGGTGCCAGGAATGATAGAGCGCCTTGCGGCGGCGGACGTCGAGATCGCTCGAGGAGCGCTGCATGCCGGTCATGTCGGTCCTGTCGTGTGGATCGTCACGCATATAGAGACGAACGAGGCGGCTGTCAGCCTTGAGGAGGAGTGCCGAGACCCCCTGCTTCGTTAGGTCTCGGCCCAGCCCACGCGCGCCGGTGGGGCATCAGAACCTTCTCGGGTGTCGGTCGCACCGATTTCGTGAAGGCGCGGCACCTCGTCCCCCCAACCGACTCCCGACAATCCGACGCTTCGCATTCGGCGCAAATGCGGTAAACGAGCCTCATGCGCCCCTCGATCCTCGATCCCCTCTTCGCCGCCGTCACCACGCTGGAAGGCGTCGGGCCGAAGGTCGCCGGCCTGTTCCAGACGCTCTTGGTGCGGCCGGGCGAGGCGGTGCGGGTGCGCGACCTGTTGTTTCACCTGCCGACCGGGCTGATCGACCGGCGCAAGCGCGCCGAGATCGCCACCGCCCCGGAGGGGGCGATCGTCACCCTCACCGTGCGGATCGACCGGCACCAGCCGCCCGGCCGTGCGCAGCGCTCCGCCCCCTACCGCGTCTTCGCGCAGGACGAGACGGGCGAGATCGCCCTCACCTACTTTCGCGCCCAGGGCGCCTGGCTGGAAAAGCTCCTGCCGGTCGGCGAGACGATGATCGTCTCCGGCAAGGTCGAATGGTTCAACGGACGCCCGTCCATGGTGCATCCGGATTTCGCCGCGCCGCTCGCCGAGGCCGAGACGCTGAGCCTCGTCGAGCCGATCTATCCGATGACGGCAGGGCTGTCGGGCAAGGTGCTGCGGAAGGCGATCGGCCAGGCGCTGGAGCGGCTGCCGGGCTTAAGCGAATGGATCGACCCGACCGTCGCCAGGCGCCAGAGCTTCCCGCCGCTCGCCGAGGCGCTGAAGCGGCTGCACGACCCAGCCGACGCCCTCGACATCGCGCCGGAAGGCGCGGCGATGCGGCGGCTCGCCTATGACGAGTTCCTGGCGAGCCAGCTGGCGCTCGCCCTGTCGCGCCAGTCGATGCGCACCGTCCGCGGCCGGGTGATGGGCGGGACCGGCCGCTTCTCGCAGCCGTTGCGCGCCGCCCTGCCCTTCACGCTCACCGAAGCGCAGGAGAGCGCGATTGCCGAGATCGCCGCGGACATGGCCGCCGAAGACCGCATGCTGCGGCTGCTGCAGGGCGATGTCGGCGCCGGCAAGACGGTGGTGGCGCTGATGGCGATGGCGATCGCGGCCGAATCCGGCGCGCAGTCGGCCCTCCTCGCCCCGACCGAGATCCTCGCCCGTCAGCATTATGACGGCCTGTCGAAGCTCTGCGGTGCGGTCGGCCTCCGGATCACGCTCCTGACCGGGCGCGACACCGGCCGCGCCCGCTCCGAGAAGCTCGCCGCGCTCGCCGAGGGGACGACCGACATCGTCGTCGGCACGCATGCGCTCTTCCAGGATGCCGTCGAATATTTCGACCTCGGCCTCGTCGTCGTCGACGAGCAGCACCGCTTCGGCGTCCACCAGCGCCTCAGCCTGACCCGCAAGGGCCGCGCGGCGGACCTCCTGGTGATGACCGCGACGCCGATCCCGCGCACCCTCGTCCTCTCCGCCTTCGGCGACATGGACGTCTCGCGGCTTTCCGGCAAGCCGGCGGGCCGCAAGCCGATCACCACCGTCGCCGTGCCGATGGAGCGGCTCGGCGCCATCGTCGAGCGGGCCGGCCAGGCGATCGCGGCGGGCGAGCGCATCTACTGGGTCTGTCCGCTGGTCGAGGAGTCGGAGAAGAGCGACCTGATGGCCGCCGAGGAGCGCTGCCGGCAGTTGCGCCAGGTCTTCGGCGACGCCGTCGGCCTCGTCCACGGGCGGATGAGCGGCGAGGAGAAGGACGCCGCCATGGCCGACTTCAAGGCCGGCCGCACGAGGCTGGTCGTCGCCACCACGGTGATCGAGGTCGGCGTCGACGTGCCGGACGCCTCGATCATCGTCATCGAGCACGCCGAGCGCTTCGGCCTGTCGCAGCTGCACCAGCTGCGGGGACGCGTCGGGCGCGGCGACAAGGCCTCCTCCTGCGTCCTCCTCTATCGCGCCCCGCTCGGCGAAACCGCGACCGCCCGCCTCACCGTCATGCGCGAGACCGAGGACGGCTTCCGCATCGCCGAGGAGGACCTGAAGCTGCGCGGCGAGGGCGACCTCCTCGGCACCCAGCAGTCCGGCATGCCGTTCTTCCGCATCGCCAGAATGGAGCACCACGCCGACCTGATGGAGATCGCCCGCGACGACGCGCGGCTGGTGCTGGCGAAGGACCCGGCGCTCACGAGCGAGCGCGGGGAAGCGCTGCGGGTGCTGCTGTATCTGATGGGGAAGGACGAGGCGGTAAGGTTGCTCAGGTCGGGGTGAGGATGGCGCCGCCTTCGGGCATCCTCGGCGCCTGCCATCGCATCGACGCTCGCGCTCCGATGCGCCCCTTGTAACTCTGTTTCAGCCGCATCTGGTATAGTTCCGGTTGCGGTGGCGGACGGGAGACCGGCCCCCCTGAGGGAGGCAGATCCCGCAACAGAGCACGGATCCCCGTCCGCCGTTCCATCGAACCCGAACAGTCGCTTGGGCCGCAGAACGCGAAGCCCGCTTGCGCAAGGATGGGATCGGATGGACGCTCTGCAGATCGGTATCGACGTCTCCAAGGACCGCCTGGCCGTCGCCACGACCGTACCCTCGCTGGGTCGCTTCAGCGTGCTGCGCGACCCGGATGGACTGGCCGACCTGGTGGTCCGCCTTGCCCCGCTGGGGGCGGAACGGATCGTCCTGGAGGCGACCGGCGGCCTGGAGACGGTCGTGGTGGCGGCGCTCGCCGCGGCCGGGCTGCCCGTGGTGGTGGTCAATCCGGCGCAGGTGCGTGCCTTCGCCCAGGCGCTGGGCCAGCGAGCCAAGACCGATCCGATCGACGCGGCGGTGATCGCCCGCTTCGCCGCGGCGACGCGCCCCCCGGTGCGCCCCTTGGCGGATGCCCAGACGGAGGCGCTGGCCGACCTCGTCACGCGGCGCCGCCAGATCGTCGTCATGATCGCCGCCGAGAACCAGCGGCTGCAACGGGCCTCCAGCCGCATGGCCAAGAGCATCCGGCGTCTGCTGAAGGCGCTGGAGAAGGAGCTCGGCGACCTCGACCGGGACATCGATGCGAGCATCCGGCGCTCGCCGAACTGGCTGGCCAAGGTCGACCTGCTGACCTCGGTGCCCGGCGTCGGCCCGCAGATTGCCCGCACTCTGGTGGCCGAACTGCCGGAACTGGGCAGCCTCGACCGCCGGCAGATCGCGGCGCTGGTCGGCCTCGCCCCGTGGACCCGGCAATCCGGCCGGTGGCGCGGCAAGAGCTTCATCGGCGGTGGCCGGGCGGGCGTGCGATCGGCGCTGTTCATGGGCGCGCTCGTCGCGGCCCGCCACAACCCGGCCCTCAAAGCCTTCCGAGACCGTCTCATTGCTGCCGGCAAGTCCAGGCTCGTCGCCATCATCGCCGTCGCCAGAAAGCTCATCACCATCCTCAACGCCATCGTCCGGGACCAGCAACCATGGCGCGATCAAATCGCTTGACAGCCAAGACAGTCGCCCTGCCCTGCCGGGCATCTCCCCCCGCGAGGGGGGGGATCGGCGGGTTTGATCCGCCGCCCCTGATGATCGACGGATTTGCGTGCCGACACGTCCAAGATCGGCAACGGCGCCGGCGCAGCATCGATCTCCCCCCTTGCGGGGGAGATGCCCGGCAGGGCAGAGGGGGGTGCGCCGAGCGTAGAGTTCCGAGGGAACCGCCCCATGCCCGACCTCCAGTCCACCGTCGACGCCATCGCCGCGGAGATGGCCGCGCGGCCGGATCGGGGGGATGTCGCGACCTATATTCCGGAACTCGGGCGCGTCGATCCCGGGCAGTTCGGCATCGCGGTGGCGCTGGCCGACGGGAGAGTCGTGGCGGCGGGGGATGCGGAGATGACGTTCTCGATCCAGAGCGTCTCCAAAGTCTTCACCCTGACGCTGGCGCTGGGTCTTGCCGGCGACCGGCTGTGGAACCGGGTCGGACGCGAGCCGTCGGGCAGCCGGTTCAACTCGATCGTCCAGCTGGAGCACGAGCGCGGCGTGCCGCGCAATCCGTTCATCAACGCCGGGGCGATCGTCGTCACCGACCATATCCTCTCCGGCCACCAGCCGAAGGAGGCGCTGGGCGAGATCCTGCGCTTCCTGCGGTTCCTCGCCGGCGACGAGACGATCCTCATCGACCGCGCCGTCGCGGCCTCGGAGGAGCGGACCGGCTTCAACAACCGGGCGCTCGCGAACTTCATGAAGGGCAACGGCGTGCTCGACAACCCTGTCGACCCCGTCCTCGGCGTCTACTTCCACCACTGCGCCATCGCCATGACGGCGCGCCAACTGGCGAAGGCCGGCAGCTTCCTCGCCCATCGCGGCCGGCATCCGGAGACCGGCTTCTCCGTGGTGACGCCCGAGCGCGCCCGGCGCATCAACGCGATCATGCTGACCTGCGGCCATTATGACGGGTCGGGCGAGTTCGCCTACCGGGTCGGCCTGCCCGGCAAGAGCGGCGTCGGCGGCGGCATCCTCGCGATCGTACCGGGCAAGGCCTCGATCGCCGTCTGGTCGCCGGGCCTCGACGCCGCCGGCAATTCGCATCTCGGCCGCATCGCACTGGAGAAGCTCACCGCCCGCATGGGCTGGTCGATCTTCGGCGGCGAGGGCGACGCGGCTTCGCGCTGAGGTCCGGCCGGTCGAGGCTCGGCCGGCGCCCTACTCCACCGGCTCCGGCTGCCGGCTGTCGCGTGCCAGGCGTTCCTCGACCGCCCGCGACGCGGCGGCAGGCGACATCGGCGGCGCCTCGTCCTGCGAGACGAGGCCGGCCGAGACGACCAGCTTCAGCGCGGACTCGATGCTCATGTCGAGCATCCGGAGTTCCTCGCGCGGCACGTACATCAGGAATCCTGAGGTCGGGTTCGGCGTCGGCGGCAGGAAGACCGCCACCATCTCCTCGCCCTGATCCGACAGCACCGAGGCGATTTCGCCGCGGGCGGTCGTCGCGACGAAGACCACGCACCAGACGCCCTTGCGCGGATATTCCATCAGCGCCGCCTGCTTGAAGGAGGACGAGCGGTCGGCGAGGATCGTCTCGAATATCTGCTTCAGCGCCGTATAGACCGAGCGCACCAGCGGCATGCGGCCGAGCAGGCCCTCGCCCCAGCCGAAGATCGTGCGGCCGATGATGTTGGCGGTGAGGAGGCCGATCAGCGTGATCAGCACCAGCGCGAAGATCAGGCCGAAGCCCGGCACGGCGAAGGGCAGATAGGAATCCGGCCAGTAGCGCGGCGGGATGTAGGGCTGCACCCAGCTATCGACCCAGCCCATGAAGGACCAGGTGATCCACACGGTGATCGCCAGCGGCGCCGTGACGATCAGACCCGTCAGGAAGTAGTTGCGAAGCCGCATCATCGCGAAGCCGATCCTTCAACGCCTCCGGGCGGGCCGCGCCCCGGCCGCACCACGATCCCGCCGTTCCTGCGCCGTGGCCGATCCTTCCGGACGAGCGCTTCCCGTCTTGCCGGATCAGGTGCGGGCGCGCCGCGAAACAGCGCTCCCCGGCGGCCGGAGAATCGTTCCCCGGCATGGCATTTGCAAGACGATTTTCCGCAATTGCGAAACGAGCGGTTATTCCACCGTCACCGACTTCGCCAGATTGCGCGGCTGGTCGACGTCCGTGCCCATCTGGATCGCCGTGTGGTACGCGAGGAGCTGCAGCGGGATGGTGTAGATCATCGGCGTCAGGATCTCCGCCATCTGCGGCAGGACGATGCAGCGCGAGCCCTCAACAGGTCCGTTCGCAGCCCCGGCCGCGTCGGTCAGGAGCACGATCTCGCCGCCGCGCGCCGCCACCTCCTGGACGTTGGAGATGGTCTTCTCGAAGCTGCGGTCGTGCGGCGCGATGACGACGACGGGCATGGTCTCGTCGATCAGCGCGATCGGCCCGTGCTTCAGTTCGCCCGCCGCATAACCTTCCGCGTGTATATAGCTGATTTCCTTCAGCTTCAGCGCGCCCTCCATGGCCAGCGGGAAAGAGAAGCCGCGGCCGAGGAACAGCGCGTGACGCTTCGTCGCCATCTCGCGCGACAGCGCCTCGATCCGCGCCTCCGTGTGGATCGCCTCGCGCGCCAGCCGCGGCGCCTCGGCGAGCGCGCGGGTCAGTTCCAGTTCCTCCTCCGCGCCGATCACGCCGCGGTCGACGCCGGCGCGCACGGCCAGGCTCGCGAGCGCCATCAGCTGGCAGGTGAACGCCTTGGTCGAGGCGACGCCGATCTCGGGGCCGGCGAGCGTCGGCAGGACGACATCCGCCTCGCGCGCCATGGTCGAGCCCTGAACGTTGACGACGACGGCGGTCTTCAGCCCCTGGCTCTTGGCGTAGCGCAGCGAGGCCAGCGTATCGGCCGTCTCGCCCGACTGCGACACGAAGATCGCGAGGTCCACGTCGCCGAGCGGGCTCTCGCGGTAGCGGAACTCCGAGGCGACGTCGAGATCGCAGGGGATGCGGGCATAACGCTCGAAGAAATAGCGCCCGACCAGCGCGGCGTAGTAGCCGGTGCCGCAGGCCGACAGCGCGATGCGGCGAATGTCGGCGAAGTCGAGCGTCTGGCCTTCGGGGATGCGGGTCCTGCCGCTGGTCATGTCGACGAAGGCGCCGAGCGTGTGGGAGAGGACCTCCGGCTGCTCGTAGATCTCCTTCTGCATGAAGTGGCGGTAATTGCCCTTGTCGACATAGTGCGCCTTGCCGCCGGCCCGGATCACCGGCCGCTCCACCGGCCGGCCGGAAGCGTCGAAGATCTCGGCGTCCTGCCCGGTCAGCACCACCCAGTCGCCGTCCTCGAGATAGCGGACCTCGTCGGTGAAGGGCGACAGGGCGATCGCGTCCGAGCCGAGGAACATCTCGCCCTCGCCGGCCCCGATCGCGAGCGGCGGACCGTTGCGCGCCCCCATCACCGTCCCCGGCAGATCCTCGAAGATCACCGCCAGCGCATAGGCGCCGGCCACCCGCTCGAGCATCGTCTGCATGGCATGGCGATGCGAGAGCCCGTCTCTGCGCAGCTTGGCGAGCAGGCGGACGACGACCTCGGTATCGGTCTGGGATTCGAACACCGCGCCGTCGGCGACGAGCGCGCGCTTGATCTCGGCGAAGTTCTCGATGATGCCGTTGTGGACGACGCCGATGCCGTCCGCGAAATGCGGATGGGCGTTGCCCTCGGTGGGTGCGCCATGCGTCGCCCAGCGGGTATGGCCGATGCCGGTCGTGCCGGAACGCGGCTCGGCCTTCAGCTTCTTCTGCAGGTTGACGAGCTTGCCCTCGGCCCGCAGGCGCGTCAGCCGGCCGTCCTCGATCGTCGCGATGCCAGCCGAATCATAGCCGCGGTATTCCAGCCGCTTCAGCGCGTCGACCAGGCGGTCGGCGACCGGTTCGTGGCTGATGATGCCGATGATTCCGCACATGGAAGGGTCCCCGTTCGTCGGGCGATCTTGCCCCTGTCAGATTGGCGCGACCTTAACGGCCGTGAGGCGGGGACGGGAATAACGTTTGGTGACGCGAAATTACGCGGCGTCGCCGGGCGATTTCGCGGCCTTGGCCGCGGCATTGCGCTGGATGATCTGCCGACCGCGATCCGGCTTGGTGACCTGGCGCTCGCGCGCGATCGCCAGCGCCCCGTCCGGCACGTCGTCGGTGACGACGCTGCCCGTGCCGACATAGGCCTCGTCGCCGACCCGCACCGGCGCGACCAGCGCGCTGTTGGACCCGATGAAGGCGCCGGCGCCGATGATCGTCTCGTGCTTCAGCGCGCCATCGTAGTTGCAGGTGATCGTGCCGGCGCCGATGTTCGCCTTTGCCCCGATCCGCGCGTCGCCGATATAGGTCAGGTGGTTGACCTTTGCGCCGGGGCCGAGCTCGGCGTTCTTCACCTCGCAGAAATTGCCGACCTTGGCGCCGTCGTCGAGACGCGCGCCCGGCCGCAGGCGGGCGAACGGCCCGACCGTGCCGCCGGGGCCGATCGCCGCGCCCTCGATATGGCAGAAGGCGTGGATGACCGCGCCGGAGGCGATGGTGACGCCGGGCCCGAACACGACGTTCGGCTCGATCGTGACGTCCGGCGCGATGTCGGTGTCATAGGCGAAATGAACGCTTCCCGGATCCTGCAGCGTCACGCCGTCCTGCATCGCGTCGAGCCGCCGTGCCGCCTGCCACGTGGCCTCGACCGCCGCGAGCTTCTGCCGGTTGTCGACGCCGGCGACCTCGAAGGCCTCCGCCTCGATCGCCCGGACGCTCAGCCCGTCGCCCCGCGTGATCTCGACGAGGTCGGTCAGGTAGTACTCGCCCTTGGCGTTGGCGTTGCCGATCGCCTGCAGCCTCTGGAGCGCGGTCTCGCCGCGGAACGCCATGACGCCGGCATTGCAGAAGTCGATGGCGCGCTCGGCAGGGCTCGCATCCTTCTCCTCGCGGATCGCGACGAGCTCGCCGTCCCGCTCGATCAGCCGGCCGTAGCCGGTCGGATCGGCCGGGCGGAAGCCGACGACGCAGACCTCGGCGCCCGCCGCCAGGCTCGCCCGCGCCCGCTGCAGCGTCTCCGGACGGATCAGCGGCGTGTCGCCGAAGAGAACCACGATGTCGTCGAACCCTTCCGCGATGACGTCCCGCGCCGCGAGCACCGCATGGGCCGTGCCGAGCCGTTCCGTCTGCTCGACCACCTCCGCGCCCGGCGCGTCGGCCCGCACCGCGGCGGCCACCGCCTCGCCATTGCGCCCGACGACAACGGCGATCCGGTCCGCGCCGGTCGCGAGCGCCGCCCGCGCGACATGCCGAACCATCGGAAGATGCGCCACCGGGTGCAGCACCTTCGACGTCCGGGACTTCATGCGCGTGCCCTCGCCGGCCGCGAGGATGATCGAGAGGCAGGTTCTCGCCATGGTCATTCCCGAGAAGTGCGTGTCGGCGCGATGCTTAGCACATCCCGCTCGAATTTCGATGAAGCTCGGCCTTCGGTCGCTCAGCCGATCGTCTGCAGCGCCGGGAAGGCCTGGAGCAGCCAGAAGGAGATCGCCTGCATGCCGCCGGACAGGAACAGGACGCCGGTAAGGACGAGCAGTCCGCCCATCGTCTTCTCGACCGTCCCGAGATGCCGCCGGAAGCCCGTGAGCCACTGCAGGAAGGCGCCGGAAAAAGCCGCGGCGGCGATGAAGGGCAGGCCGAGGCCGATCGAGTAGAAGGCGAGCATCACCGCGCCCTCGCCTACCGTACCCTTGGCGCCGGCGAGGCCGAGGATCACGCCGAGGACCGGGCCGATGCAGGGCGTCCATCCGAAGGCGAAGGCAAGGCCCATGAGATAGGCGCCGATCAGGCTGTTCGGCCGGTGCGGCGCCCTCAGCCGCGCCTCGCGCGACAGGAGGGTGATTCGGAAGACGCCGAGAAAGTTGAGGCCCATCGCGATGATCGCGATCCCGGCGAGGATGCCGAGCCAGTTCAGATTGTGCCGCAGCACCTGGCCGACCGAACTGGCCCCGGCACCGAGCGCCACGAAGACGGTGGTAAATCCGAGCACGAAGACGATGGCCGACCCGATGAGACGCGCATAGCTGGTCGAGGCGACCACGGGCCCGGCCCGCAGATCGTCCGCCGAGACCCCCGCCATGTAGCAGAGATAGGGCGGCACGAGCGGCAGGACGCAGGGGCTGAGGAAGGACAGGGCGCCGGCGAAGACGGCTGTGGGATAGGAGATCTCGGACAGCAAGGATGGGCCTCGGCAGGATGATCGAAATCGGCGCGATCGCGTCGGCATGAAGGGCGGATGTCGGCGCCGCCCGGGTCCGGCATGGGTCATACCGCCTCGCCGCATCGGCGGCAAATCCGGCGCCGCGGCCGTCGCCTCCGCCCGCCCCGCCCGTTCCTTCGCACCCGGGCACGGCTGCGTTACCACTTGCCGATCTTTTTGCCGCATCATGGTGGGCTCGGCCGCGCCAGGCCTCATTGATTTTGCCGAAGGCTTCCTATACCCCCCGCAGCAGGCGGCTCGCACCCGCAGGCCGGAGGGGACAACAGACCCCGCGTCCGGCACCGCCGAAGGGCGATCCGATGGCTCCTGCCGAAACGGCGGACCGCCATCAAGAGCGCGTAGCTCAGTTGGTAGAGCAACGGACTTTTAATCTGTAGGTCGTGGGTTCGAGTCCCACCGCGCTCACCAATAAGCTCAACAATCACAGCATCTTGCGGCGCCGTTGCATCTGATTTTTGAGCCCAATCCGCTGTAGGGTTCCGACAGGGTTCCAGAACGGGGACGCTGAAAGGGCGCCCCGCGGGACGCCCTGGTGCTGCTTCCTTGTCGGTCGCCACGATCGGCGCGCAGCAAATCAGGCAGCCGCAGCTCCGCGGTGATGGCGGATCACCCGCTCGCCGGTTGGCACGAACGCGCCGCTGGCCCCACGCCTCAACACCTAGCCAATCGTGGTTTCTTCCTCCGGATCCTGCCAGAGCTTCGCCCGGCGCTGCCGGATCATCTCAGCGGTGACCGCCTCGCGCATCGCCGGTTCACGCATCTGCGCCGCGAGTGGTAAAAGCTCCTCGGGAAACTCGCCGTCGGGACAGCCGAGAACATCGAACGCTCGGCTGAACGATCCATCGAACCGCTCCTCCACGCGAAGCTTCGCCCCGAGAGCTTCAACGGCTGCGATAAGGTTCCGTGCCTGATCTTCCATCGCTCAATCCTTTCGTTGCTGGCGATGAATCAAGGCTGCCGAAGTCGATGTCGCTTGTCTATAACGCTTGCGAAAATATTTTCACGTATGTAATCGAAATATACTGTCGCATCAAAGCGATACTCGGCCGTAGAAAAGCGACATGCCCCGCGTAGCCGTGTCGCTTCCTGCGCTGTTGGAAGGCTCACGCAGCGCGTGTACGCTTCGCTCAAAAGGAGAGCGAGATGTTCCTGAGGGGATTGGTCGGGGTGACTTGCATCGCGATCATCGCAGCGATCGGCGCGTACTTTTGGGACCGCCAGCAAGCGAGGATCGAGGCTGCACAGGCGAAGGTCGAGGCGACGCGAAGGGCGTTGGACGAAACCTGCTATCCAGCCCTTGCCCGCGTCCAGCAAGGCGGCGATTTTTATGAGGCGCGCCGCATACTAGACCGCTGCGAGGCCATCGGCTGGAAAGCTCCGGAGTGAAATGCAATCTCAGCCTTTTCCGCGCGCGCAGGCCTGCGAAGTGCTCCTGAACGGCAACCTCACTCCCGCAGCGCTCCGCCGAGAGCGCGATCGCGGAAACCTGGTCACCGAGAGGATCGCCAACAAGGAGTTCGTCACTCCGGCGGCGATAGCAGCAATGCGCGAGCGGTGTCGGGTCGAGCGCCCGGCGCCTGTGCCAAAGCGCGTCGGTGTTGCGCGGCCTGCTGCCGAGGTGGTCGCTCTTGGCGTCTATGGCGAGCCGATCACGTTGCGCGACGCCCGAAAGGCGAGGCTGCGCATGCTCAAAGACGACGCGTCGAGACGGCGCAGGGGCACAGACTCATAATTCCTTTGCAGGTCACGCCGGTCTGATCTGCCAGCCACATGTTCATTGGTCGCGCTGAGTCTTGTTCTTCACTTTCTCGGATCTGTTGAACAACCGGGCCATCCCGTAAAAGCTTAGAGCCATCAGGGCTCCTGTAAAAACAACGTAGAAAAGAGCTGCTAAACCAAAAAAATTCAGAGGAAAGCAGTCGTGCGCCCGGCCGATCAATCCGAGTAATAGGCAAACCGTCTGGATGAATACGAAATGAACTAGCTTTGACGTCAAATCAAGAAAATATGAGTCATCTCTTCCTTCTTCAGCGAAGACACGAAACAAGGGTGACGCTGGAAGAGCTAGAATAATCGCCATTGAGCTGAGGGTGAACGCCATAACGGTGGGGACGATCGAAAAGACCGCGGAGTGCCAAGCGCCGTCATCCAGAAGAGGCCAGCAGAGCGCAGCGGATAAGATCGACATCCAAAATATCGGAGAGCGGTAGACGGCCGCCCATCCCCCGTAAATGGTCCAGTAGTGTCGGAGATCGTCTCCGGCGGCTCCGAAATCAAAGGAGGTGCGTAAGCGCATCAAGCAGCTTCGCAAGAAAGCTGTCGTTCCGCTCCATAGGGATCTCATATTTGCGAGGCCTGTCTCGAGAGGAAAGATCGACGGGCTTATCCTGGTCGTCACGCCCCTGAATGCGAAACAGCCCGTTATCTACGGCAACTGCGGCGAGGTCGCGCTCATCGGGCGGTAGAACAATCGTTTCCGCGTTTGCACTTCGCGCAAATCGGTGTTCGATCCGATGGACGTTCATTCTATCCATCAAGTCGTTCACGCGCCTGACCGTCTCTGGCGGCGCGAAATCCGGATTGGGTCGATAAGCCACAATTTGAATAATGCGCTTATGAGGGATCGCGAGCAGCTCTTCGGCAACGCCCTCCTCAGGAACCATCGTGACAGCAACCTCTGGCAAGCTCTCGCCAAGGGCCCAGCGCGAAAAAATCTTCTGCATGATAGATTCAACGACGGTCGCACCTATAGTCTTATCGAGATCATTTCGCGCCTCAATATACATTAAGTGGCTTCTGATATCAAAAACATACTCAAAAACACGGAAATTGGGCCTCGCTTTTTCGGGGATATTGATCTTTTTTCGTTCATCCTCGCTGAGCTTCTCTTGCTTGTCTAAGTCGATCCAATCCCCCTCCAGATCGATGTCTGTCCAGAGATGCAGTCGGCCAACATAAAGATGACGGTGTCTTCGATGTCGAATCGGCTTCGTAATTCGCGCGAAATCACTCCCTCGAGCTTGCACCATGATTCGCGATGCTTTGCGGAGAATGCGGGGATAGATCTTAGGTGGATGGGGGTCAGCGGCAATGTTGACAGCGAAAACAGGTACAATCCGCTTGCGTGGCATGAAAGCTCCCTCTCCATCCGAGGTAGCAATCTTATCTTCGCGTGAGCGTTCGTCAAAGGTCTTCGTCGTGCCGTTTTACAACGTTCGGAACACATGCTCGGCGAGGATCCCGCCGTCCAGCCGCTCCGTCTTCAGATGGTCGAGGAACGCCTGCCTGTCCTCTTAAGCTTCTTTCCATGCTAATTTTGGGAAGGAGGATCGAGCCATGGGACAGACATCGGCAAGGAAGTCAGCAGGACCGCGTGACGCGGCGACGAAGGTTGCGCA